>CAZPBE010000029.1:0-68908 GCA_964584615.1 uncultured Pirellulaceae bacterium
GGAACGCTCAATGATAGCGCGACGGCAACGTTGACTTTGATTGGAATTGTCGACGTCGGCCAAGGCGGAAACACAATCGTCAATATCACGACTGCGGCTTCGACTCCTGATCAAATTGATCCGACGGCGGCTGGCGACGACTTGATCGAATCAGTTGCGGTTTTCAACGACGCAGACCTTCTCACTGAGAAAACTTTGATGTCTGGCGACTCAACGCCCAATGAAGGCGACGTCGTCACTTTCCAAATCGAAGTCACCAACAACGGTACAGCTCAAGCAACCAACGTCGAGCTGTTTGACCAAATGCCTGCCGGCATCACATTCGCGTCTTCAACGACCAGCCAAGGTGCGTACAACGCAGGCAGTGGACAATGGGTAATCGGCACGCTTGCCAACAGTGCGACTGCCATGTTGACTTTGACTGGAACCGTTGACGTTGGCCAAGGCGGAAACACAATCACCAATGCAACGACTGCAGCTTCGACTCCTGACCAGAACGATCCGACAACCGCTGGCGATGATTTGAACGAATCAGTCACGATCGAAAACGATGCAGATCTCGTTACGGTCAAGACACTCGTTTCAGGCGATGCAACTCCGGCAGAAAGTGACACAGTTTCGTTTGAAATTGAAGTCACCAACAACGGTGCTGCTCAGGCAACCAACGTTTCACTGATTGATCAGATGCCAGCCGGAATCACCTTTACATCGTTTTCCGTCTCGCAAGGTTCCTACAACTCCGCGACTGGGTTGTGGAATATTGGAACGCTTAACGATGCAGCAACCGCCACGTTGACTTTGACTGGAACTGTCGACGTTGGCCAAGGTGGAAACACGATCACGAACACAACTTCGGCGGCCACGGGAGATCAAGATGACCCAACTACTGCTGGTGATGATCTGACAGAATCAATCGTTGTCGAAAATGACGCCGACCTCGTAACAGCCAAGTCACTTATTTCAGGTGATGCGACTCCGAATGAAGAAGACTCGGTAACGTTTGAAATCGCAGTCATGAACGAAGGCGCAGCCCAAGCGACTAATGTTTCGCTCACCGATCAAATGCCAGCTGGAATTACGTTGACTGGCTTTACCGCAAGCCAAGGTGCTTACGACCTGACTACGGGACTTTGGGCAATCGGAACCCTCAACAATGGTGACATGGTAATCCTCACACTGACGGGAACCGTCGATGTCGGCCAAGGCGGCAACACGATCACCAATATCACGACGGCGGCAACAGGCGATCAAGATGACCCAACCGCTGCAGGTGACGACCTTACCGAATCCGTTGAGGCACAACGCCCCGAACTGACAGTAGAAAAGTCAACCACATCGGCGATAGCCAATGGTGACAACTTTGATGTGAAGTTTGAAATCTCAATCGAAAATACCGGCACCGTTGAGATGACAGGGATCGACTTGTTCGACGATCTCGCGACTGAATTGGGGCCAGCCTTTGTCGGCGTCGTTTCCACAACGCTCAATGCTTCTGGTGTAACATCTTCGACTCCGCCGACACGAAACGCTGGATTCAACGGTGTAGGGGATACGAATCTTTTGAACAACGACGGAGCATTGGCGGTTGGCGATGTTCTGGTTGTCACCGTCATCGTGACCGTGGACCCTGATGCAACGGGCACGTCGAAGCCTCTCGACAATCAAGCTGAAGCGGCTGGTGATGATCCCGATGGAATCGCTTTCTCTGATATCTCCGACGACCCTACGCAGATAGTCATTGCTGATTTGGCGATTGCCAAGGCAATTGTTGGAGAACCCGAATTGACAGCGTTTGGAAACTTCGTTGTGACGTATCAACTCGTCATTGAGAACACCGGCACCGTCGGCCTTGGCAACTTGAGCCTGGTGGAAGACTTGGCGACCCAGTTTGGCTCAGCTTTTGTCGACGCACGCAATTTGACGCTAACCGCAAGCCCAAGCCATGCCCAGAGTAGTATCTTGCTCGACTCGTCATCTTGGAATGGAAATGCAAATCCGGAAATGATGGATACTTCCTCCACGAACTTACTTGCCGTTGGAGATTCGTTCACCGTTCAATTTGATGTTGAAGTCGACCCTAGAGAAGTCACTGCACCGCTGGAAAATCAAGTCACAGGTAAAGGCGATGCAGTCGACAACAACGGCAATTCAATTCCCGACTCAAGCGGAAATCCAATTGTTGCATCCGATTTAAGCGATAGTGGAGCCGACCCCGGAAGTTCCAACCCTGGCGCGCCGGGTGACAATGGAACGAGTGACGATCCGGTTCCGTTCCTCCCGCCGGAAGTCCCGCTGGGTGAGATCACGGGAACGGTATTCCAGGATAACAATGGAGACGGAATCCAACAGACAGGCGAAGGAGGTATAGGGGGCGTAGAAATTACGTTGACCGGCACGGATGTACTTGGAAATCCTGTTGTGGCCACGATCTTCACTGATGCTAATGGCCGATTCGCGTTTAGCGGCCTTAATGCTGGAAACTATTCAATCACTCAGACCCAGCCAAACGGATTCACTGATGGTGTGGAGAATGGCGACCCTTCGACGAATGTTGGAGACGACATAATATCCAACATTCAGCTTGGTTGGGGCGAATCGTTTGGAACGAACACGTTTGCCGAACGTTTGCCCGGAGCGTCTGGCAACCCAGCGAGCCTCCCATCGTTGGCGCCCAATTTCAATTCTCCCATCAGTCGACTGGTGAGCAGTTACGTTGGTGGACCGGGACCGATTTATTCTGGTGTTCCAATCAACTCCAATGCCAATCCGCTTTCACTTGATAGTGGGCGAGCAGTTACTGGTGGGTACAGTGCAACGGGTCTGGTCGATTGTGGTTGCCCGACTCCAGTTGAAGCCTGTGAACAACGGATCACCGAAGTGGTCAGCGAAGACTGCTGTAGCGACGCGGTTGTGACGGAACAACCTGCTATGACAGAAGCCATGCCACAAGTGATCCATGAAGTAATGGATGGCGAGATCAATGATTGTGGCCAATCCGAAACGGTGATTCCTTGCGAAGAAGTCATTCCTTGTGCAACCGAGAATCACCACAGAAGACCATCGTTCTTGAAACGAATCAACAACTGGTTAAATCGCTGCGTTTGAAGAGCCGCTGGACTGAGTGATTTGCACCAACGCTATTTTGACGGGCGATGAATATGGTTTGGAAATCCATGGACATCGTGGCAACAAATCTGTTCCATCACTTGCTGAAGCTGCCTTTTAAGCAGTGAGATTGTGTGGTCGCCTCCTTTATCGCCCAGCGCCGCAACTCCGTACATGAACGCGCGGCCCATAAAAGTAAACTCGGCTCCACTGGCCATCGTGCGCGCGATGTCGGGACCCGATCGAATTCCACTGTCCATCATGACTTTGATTTTTCCACGGCACTCATCGACAAGCATTTTTAAAGCGCCGATTGAAGATTGCCCGGCGTCCAATTGCCGGCCGCCGTGATTGGAGACGATGATTCCATCAAGCCCCAATTCTATCGCGCGTTGCGCATCGATGAGACTGGCAACACCTTTAAGAACAAGCTTGCCTGGCCACATGTCTCGAATCGGTTTGATCTTTTCTTCGTTGAGTCGTCCCGAGAAAGTCTCGTCCATAAACTGACCCAGCTGAGCCAAGTTCAAATTCTTTGGCATGTAGGGCCGCAACGTTTCGAAATTTGGCTGGCCTGCGGCAAGCGTTTTCAGCGCCCAATTCGGCTTGCCCATGATTTGAAGAATATTGGCCAATGTCATTTTGGGTGGCATCGCCAAACCGTTTCGGATGTCTCGCGGTCGAAACCCAAACGTCGGAACATCGCACAGAATGACCAGAACTGGACAACCGGCCGATTCAGCACGCTTGATCAAGTCGTCACGGACTTCGTCTTTGGTCGGGTGGTAAAGTTGGAACCACGCTCGGCCTTCGGTGATCTCCGATATCGTTTCTATGCTACTTGTCGAAACCGTGCTCAAGCAAAATGGAATGTTTTGTTCAAACGCAGCCTTCGCCAATATCTCGGGCGACTTTGGCCACATCAATCCTTGCAAACCAACTGGAGCAACTCCAAACGGAGCGTCGTAGACATGCCCAAACAATTCCGTTCGCATGTCAGAAGTTTTGTGTTCTGTCAGGTATTCGGGAATCAACTCCACTTCGCGAATGTCGGAAGTATTCCGCAACAGGTTGACGTCTTCGTTGCAACCACCGTCGAGGTACTCAAACGCAAACCGAGGAATACGTTTCCTGGCTTTGGACCTTAGATCATCGATTGATGGATAACGACTGTCGAATCCCGAATTGCTCATCTTTACTCATCATGGGTTGGCTATCAACGATATCGCGGAACAGCATTTTAGCGAATCGATATAACAGGATAGACCAAGGTATCCGTTTTCGCGAATCCTAACCAAACTTTAGAGCGAGCATCACGTTACCAAATCACTGGTCAACTCGTTGTCGAAGCCAGCAAACGTAAAATCAAGTGTTGATGATTCGACTTTTTTGAAACGCGAGAAACTGGAATCCGCTTCGGTTGATTCAACTTTTTCACCGAACGCGTTTTCGCGGACCGTCGATGGTTGAAGTTCGCGTTGTAAATCGGTTGGAGCAACACCGGGTCGGCTGCAAGCCTGTTTTTCTTTTTCAGCTTCGAACTCGCTTGTGTCGAGAATGCTGAAATCCTGAACGGACTCAACCTCTTCAAACACGTCTTCCAATTCAATGTCCGTAACAGGTTGGATATCGACAAGTGCGAACTGCTCGAACCGACGCGGCCCAACAAAAAGCGAGACCCAATCATCAAAGGTCAGAACAATTTCTTGCGTCGCTTCTTCAGCTTCGGCAACTTCCTCTTCTTCCACGAGGATTATTTCCAGAGGTTCATCGACAGGCACTTCTTCGACATCCAACTCCTGTTCGTCAGCGCCGCTTATGGGCAACGCAATCTCAGACAAAATAACGGTCGGCGAGTTGCGCGTCGCTGTCTGCAATCCGTCTTGAGACAAGTAGACCAAGTGATCGCCGACGATCGTGGTCCTCAACGCGCGACTGTCAAATTCAATCGATCCAGATTCGACAATGCCGTTGGTTCGATCTATTTGGAGCAACGAAATAGCTGATGCGTTTCCTTCAAAGATGCCGTCTGGTTCCCAGGCAACCGAATAGATCGGCAAAGCCAACGTTCCGGTCAGAGGATCAAACGTTAACGCATCGTGATTGGGCGCGCCGCGAATCCAATCGACAAGCGGAGTTGACGTTGATCGGCCGCCGTCAAACACATATTGATCGAGCAATGTTGGTGTCGATGAATTTGAAATATCAAACAACGAAACTTGCAGCGAGTCAAATATTCCCGTGTTCGGATCCGCATCACGGCCGACTGACAACAAAAGACCATCGCCAATCAACTGAAGATGGTTAGAGAACCCTGGCAACGTTAGTTCGCCAGCAATCGTCGGTGCCACGGGATCGCTAAGATCGATTACGAATAACGGATCGACTTGCAAGAAGGTCACGATGAAGGCTTGATCGCCGGAAAAGTGCGTTGCAAAAAGACTCTCGCCGGGAGCAATGTTGTTCAGGCTGGAAACGATTTCGAGCGAGTCGTCAACTTGTTGAAGCACATGAACCGAAATTTCATTCGTCCAATCAGTGACCACCAAACGCAAAAAGCCTTCGTATTCGTCGACAGCAAGCTGTCCATGAATATTGCCTTCGAGTCGACCGTCGGCAACGAATTCAACGCCCGCGTCGTTCTCTAGGCTCGCGTCGTTCTGAAAAGCGAACTTCATCGCGGATCGGCCATCGAACAAGTAAATCGCGTTGGTCGAAACATAAACGGTTCCGACAACGCCTGATTCCACAAGATCAATGTCCAATGGCGTGCCTGTTTCGCTTTGCAACCCGAAAGTCGATACCAGCGTGGCTGAAAAATTATCGTCACGCCGCACAACCGTTGCGATATCCACGGTGATCGTTTCTGAACTGCCGGCGGATTCGACGGTGATCGAAGGCAGCTTAAACCCGCCATCGTCCATGGCAAGAATCGCGTCGATAAAGTCACCCGGGGAAACGGGGACGACATCCGAGTCATTTCCAAATACAACCCATGGCGAAGGACCTTCGGAATCCGGAGTTCCACTGACGATATACAATTCGTCCTCGATCAAACGAGCGTCGGTATAACTACCATCAATCGTGGCGCGATAAACTTCGCTCGGCGACGCGCTGTCGGAAACGTCCAAAACGACAAGATCGAAATTAGATTCATTGGCAAACGATTGCCCTTGAAGAATCAAATCTCGAATTGAAGGATCGAAGGCATAAGTTTGATCCAAAATGACCGCCACGCGACCATCGTCTAGAAAAATATCGCGAACACGTTGGTCAAAACCGGTCGTGCTTAAAATCTGTGGTGCATCCGGATTCGTGAAGTCAACGATCGAAAGATACGATTCATAGTGACCGCCGTCAGAGACCTGCGTAACATAGTAAAGCAAGTCGCCTTGGGATTTGACAATGTCGCCTTCCTGAACATTCGCGACTTGGTCAAATTGCACTTCGCCGCCGACGGCGACGCTCGCAATGTTGACTTCGGGCTGATCGATGTCGCCATCATCCAACGATCTGACTGTTCCCAAATCGAAATTCAAACCACCCACCACGATGTCGAATGCCGATTGTCGCAAGAGTGAACGGGAATGCGTTTCCAGCCAAGAATCAATGTGCTGATGCAGCCACTGCGATTCGCTAAAGTAGCGATCAGGATTTTCGGTTTCTGCGGATACTTCGATCGTCATGGTTGCTGTTGAGCGAAACCCGTTTTCGTCTTCGAGCACGTAAGTCATCACGTCCGTTCCAACAAACCCGTCGGCAGCTTCATACTCAATTGACTTGCCGTCTGCGGAAATTGAAACCGTTGCAGATGTTTCGTTTTTGAAATCGACAATGGTGAATCCAGTCGCATCACGCTGCCATTGATAGACACTGGAAAATCCGTGAATCGCAAATCCACTACCTGCCGATTCGAGGAATGCGTAGTCATTGTCCAGCACATTGATGGAAGTCGAGTCTCCCGGTTGAAGTAGAACCCAATCGGCGACCGCGTAAGCTGTTTCCCAAACCCGCAATGTGAATTCGTTCGCCGAACTCGCAAGTTGAAACGCATCTTGGCCAGTGAAGCCACTGTCTGGTTCATAAACCAGCGTTCCGTCGTCAGCGTTGAATTGCAACTCACCGTGTTCAGGTTGTTGTGTGATGTCAGGAGCCGCATCCAAATTTCGCACGACCACAGCCGATTCATTTAGCGGAAGATGTTGCACGAAAGCACTGGCTCCCGCGAACGTTGTCAAAACCTGACGTGGCTCAAGCGATTGGTAATTCAGAATTTCCGACCGCGAACTTTTGCCGCTCGATTGTTTGCTTGGGCCGCCTTTACGATTGCGTATTCTCATGGCAATTCTTTAAACTCCAACAATTATTCATGTCGTGTAAAATCATGGTAGGAAGCGAGAAGTTAAGACGAAAGAGGAATATTGGTTTTGCACTTTTTCAATCCTGATGCCAGCAACATTGTCACACAATATTCTGGGAAAAGCGAATATCACTGCCGGACTCGATGAAGTCATGGATTTCGGTGTCAGCCACCAGATTTGCGAGCGATGGTAGTATTTTTTGCATAGTCAGCACGTTGATTAGGCCAGGAGGCTTGAACATTCGATGCGGCAACGGAGTTACAAAATGAACGAGCTTGATTGGGTTGCCGAAATTGAACAGGCTCAACAGCGGATCAAAAATCATATTCGCCAAACAGACTTACAGCGATCTTGTTGTTTTGCTGATGCCAATGTTTTTTTGAAGTGTGAAAATCTTCAATTGACCGGTTCGTTCAAACTGCGAGGAGCGATGAACAAATATTTGTCGCTTTCTTCAGAGGCTCAACAACGGGGGGTCGTCGCAGCGTCTACAGGTAACCACGGCAAAGCCGTCGCGTTCGCGGCCAATAAGTTTGGCGTGCGATGTACGATTTTTGCGCCCAACAACGCTGACTCAACAAAGCTCGATGCCATCAGCAGATTGAATGCGGCCGTCGTGAAAGCCGGCTCCGATTGTGTCGAATCCGAAACCGCAGCGCGCCAGTTCGCGGAAACGGAGTCGTGCACTTATGTATCACCGTACAACGACTCGCAAGTCATCGCAGGGCAGGGCACGATCGGTTTTGAACTTTGCCAACAGTTGGAAACAATTGATCTCATAGTCGCGTCTGTCGGTGGTGGCGGCTTGATCTCCGGTATCGCAAGTTACGTCAAAAGCAAATTTCCAAATTGCAAAATCATCGGCTGCTCACCAGAAAACTCGAACGTCATGTTTCAGTCGTTGGCCGCCGGCACGGTGCTTGACGTCCCATCACAGGAAACGATCTCCGATGGAACGGCCGGCGGCGTTGAAGCGGATTCCGTTACATTTGATTTGTGCAAACAATTGATCGATGAAACGGTGTCGGTTTCTGAAGCTGAGATCAAATCTGCCTTAATCGAGTTTATTGATCAGGGAGGGATGTTGATCGAAGGATCGGCCGCGGTTGCTCTCGCTGGTTTTCAAAAGTATGCCAAAGAAATTGCCGATCGAAAAAGCCTTAACGGTTTGAATGTTGTCATTGTTTTGTGTGGAGCCAACATTAGCACTCAAAGGTTGAAGCAGGTTTTGTGATCCGTTAAATCGGGTGGTGGCGATGACCATCTTCTTTAATGAAGTCATATCTTGTCGTCTCGATTGGGTTAGAATATTAAGGGTCAACTTCAACACGACAGACAATTCAATCATCGACAGGACAAAATGAAAGTCGCTTCCAAACACGTTGCTTTTCAAACATTGCTTATTCTCACTGTCTTGGTCGCGAGCAACTTCGACGCGCGAGCTCAAGACGCGCGAGCTCAAGACGCGCGAGCTAAAACTTCGGTTCAGTACAATCGCGACATCAAACCGCTGTTGGCCGAAAACTGTTTTGCTTGTCATGGAATTGATGCGGAAGCTCGCGAAGCCGATCTTCGTCTCGATGATCGGGAATCGGCAATCGAATCAGGTGCGGTTACTCCTAACGACGTCGATAACAGCTCGCTGATCGAAAGGATATTCTCGGAAGACGACGACACGATCATGCCGCCGCGCGATTCTCACAAAGTGTTGACCGATCAGCAAAAGGAGTTGATCAAAGATTGGGTCGCCAGCGGTGCGGACTATCAAAAACACTGGTCACTCATCGCACCCGAAAAAACTGAACCGCCCCAAGATCAGGAGAAACCAAATTGGGCTCGCAATGACATCGACCGATTTGTGCAATTCAAACTTCAACAACAGGGACTGAGTCCGGCGAACGAAGCCGACCCACGAACGCTGTTTCGACGTTTGAGTCTGGACATCAATGGCTTGCCCCCTTCACCCAAGGACGTCGACGAGTTTCAAACCGATTTCGATGAACAAGGCGATGAAGCTGTTTCAAAATGGATCGACAAACTGATGGCGCGATCCAGCTGGGGTGAACATCGAGCAAGGTATTGGTTGGACGCGGCGCGATATGCGGACACACATGGAATGCACTTTGACAACTATCGAGAAATTTGGCCGTATCGAGATTGGGTGATTCGATCGTTCAACAACAATCAACCCTTCGACCAATTTACCGTCGAGCAACTTGCCGGAGATTTGTTGGAACAGCCAACGCAGGATCAGTTGATTGCCACCGGTTTTCAGCGTTGCAATATGACAACCAACGAAGGCGGTACCATCAAAGAAGAAAATCTGGCCCTCTATGCCGCCGACCGAGTGCAGACGTTTGGATGGGTTTATCTTGGACTAACGACTAATTGTTGTCAGTGCCACGATCACAAGTTCGATCCGATCTCGATGAAAGACTACTACTCGTTGGCAGCTTTCTTTCGCAACACGACGCAAGGCGCGCTCGATGGAAACGTGAAAGATGGTAAGGGACCGGTCATTGTGGTTCCGTCAAGTGACGACAAAGAACGATGGCTTGCGTTGCCCGACGAAGTAGCAGCGGCAAAGGAAAAACTGTCGGATCGCAAAACAGCTGCCCAAACCGAATTCGAAACATGGCTCGCCGAAGTCGATTCCGAATCGATTGGAAGCTTGCCGACGAAAGGGTTGTTGCTGCATTTGCCAATGAATGAAGGATCCGGCAACGAAGTCAAACGGGCAACCACTGCTGATGATGATT
The DNA here is from genome assembly GCA_964584615.1 of uncultured Pirellulaceae bacterium. Lineage (GTDB taxonomy): Bacteria > Planctomycetota > Planctomycetia > Pirellulales > Pirellulaceae > Mariniblastus. Next base: position 10,226 of record CAZPBE010000029.1, read on the forward strand.
CAGAATCAGACTCCAGTTTCACAGCAACTGCTGATTTGAAATGGGAGCCCGATGGAATTGTCGGACCCGCGCCGAGGCTTACCAAAGACAGCACGATCACGCTTGGTGAATTCGGAAACTTTTCCACCGAACAATCGAGAAGCATTGGCTGTTGGGTCAAGACGACCAGTAAACGCAGCGGAGCCATTGTCGGGCGCATGGACAACGAAGCTGACTATCGTGGCTGGGATATTTGGCAAAACGATGGGGAGTTCGCGACTCACGTTATCGACAAGTGGACCGAGAACGGGCTGAAAGTCATTACCAAAGGGAAACAGGTCAAGCCAGGAACGTGGCAACATTTGATGGTGACTTGGGATGGAAGTGGCAAAGCGGCTGGTCTCAAAATTTATGTTGATGGAAAAAGTGTTGATTTGCATGTGGCAACGGAAACACTCAAAGAAGGCGCTGACTCCAAGACTGAAACACCGCTGCGAATCGGTCGCAGAAGCACCGGGCAATATCCGTTTGAAGGATTTGTGCAGGATTTTGTTCTCTATGAGCGAACACTTGATCCGACGGAAATTGAAAACATCGCGCAGCAAGCTCCTTTGCGATTGGCGATCTCAACACCGAAAGAAGATCGCACGAAAAGCCTGACCGAAAGTTTGCTGAACCACTATTTGATCAATCAAGACAAGCCCTATGTCGCGCTAAATGAGCATTTGCAAAAATTGGTTGCCGAGCAAGAGCTAATCAAAACACGTAGCCCGGTGACTCATGTGCAAGTTGAGAAAGAGGACCCGGCGATGGCGAATATTTTGATGCGCGGCGCATACGACAACGTTGGCGACGAAGTCACTGCAGCGCCGCCGTCGGCGTTACATCCGATGCCGAAAGATGCGCCGGCCAACCGGTTTGGGTTAGCGCAATGGGTCGTTGATCCCGCCAATCCGTTAACGGCCCGAGTAACCGTGAACCGTTTTTGGCAGGAGTTGTTCGGACAAGGCTTGGTCGCGACGTCTGAAGATTTTGGCGTGATGGGAGCGCCTCCAGCGAATCAGGAATTGCTCGATTGGCTGGCGGTCGACTTCCGCGAATCGAACTGGGACGTCAAACGACTTTTCAAAATGATGTTGATGAGTTCGACCTACCGGCAAGCAGCAACGGTCACCGATTTGAAATTGGAGAAAGATCGCGACAATGCGCTGCTGTCCCGCGGTCCGAGGTTTCGCATGGATGCCGAGATGATCAGAGACTATGCACTTTCGGCGAGCGGGTTGCTCAATGAAAAACTTTACGGTCCTGGTGCCCGGCCGTATCAACCAGAAAACCTGTGGGAGATCGTCGGCTTGCCCGGTGGCGACACGCGCGAATACAAACAGGATGAGGGCCCGGACATTTATCGTCGTTCGATTTATTCGTTTTGGAAACGGATGAGCCCGCCACCAAATTTGGAATCTTTCAACGCGCCGAGCCGCGAAGTCTGCACGGTACGACGTGAGCGAACAAACACCCCGTTGCAAGCTCTGGTGACATTGAACGATCAGCAATTTGTGGAAGCCGCCCGCGTGTTGGCAGAGAAAGCCATGGAAGCTGGAGACGGAAACCGGGAAAGAACTCTCGAACACATCGCGGCTAAAACGATCTGCCGAACGTTGCAACAAACCGAATTGAACATCCTCGATGAAAGTTTTGAAGAGTTCTTGAATCATTATCAAGACCAACAAGACGAAGCCAAAAAGTTGATTTCGTTCGGGCAATCTCCTGTTAACGAGAAACTCAACGCTGCCGAACTGGCGGCTTGGACGATGGTCTGCAATCAGATGTTGAACTTGGATGAAGTCTTAAACAAATAAGAAAGTTCCAAAGTTCAATTCAAATTTTAGATTTCAAATTAGCTCTGCCACTTCTTTCCACAATCCACATTCTGTTCTCAAAAAATGAATTCATTCGAAAAATTCAATCAACTTCAAACCCGTCGCCACTTTCTCGCCAGCGGCAAACATTTGCTCGGCGGTGCGGCGCTGGCTTCGTTGATGGGAAGTTCGCTGGCTGGAAAAGCGCTGGCTGGCAACTCCGTTCTGACCCCAGCTCCTGACGTTCGGGCACCTCACTTTCCGGCGAAAGCAAAACGGGTCATCTATTTGCACATGGTTGGCGGCCCTTCGCAGATGGACTTGTTCGACTATAAACCAAAAATGGATGAGTGGTACGACAAAGATCTTCCGGAGACGATTCGCAAAGGCCAACGGCTGACCACGATGACCAGTGGCCAGGATCGGTTTCCGATCGCGCCTTCGAAGTACAAATTCAAACAGCGTGGTCAATGCGGAATGTGGATGAATGAAACGCTGCTTCCTTATCTCGGCAAGAAAGCCGACGAAATCTGTTGGATGCGTTCACTGCACACCGAAGCGATCAACCACGAGCCAGCCATCGCGGCAATGCAAACTGGAAACGAAATCACCGGTCGGCCATGCCTCGGATCTTGGGCGTCGTATGGATTGGGATCGGAAAACGAAGACTTGCCGGCGTTCGTTGTTTTGGTTGCCACGCCGTCGAACCGAGAACAGGAACAAGCGATTTCATCACGGCTGTGGAGTTCTGGATATTTGCCCGGAAAGCACGCGGGGGTGTCGTTTCGAAGTAGCGGTGATCCGATTCTGTACATCAACAATCCGCCAGGAGTTTCCAGTCAAATTCGCAAACGGTCGATCGAAGGGCTGAATCAATTGAATGAACTGAACTTTCAAGCAATTGGCGATCCAGAAACCAACACACGAATTCAACAGTATGAGATGGCGTTTCGAATGCAAGCCAGTGTTCCTGAGCTGACGGACTTGAGCAAAGAATCAGACGCAACGTTTGAGCTGTATGGCGAGGATGCAAAAAAACCGGGCACGTTTGCGAACACCGTTTTGATGGCCAGACGGCTGGCCGAGCGTGGCGTTCGGTTCGTTCAGATTTATCACAACAATTGGGATCATCACTCCAACGTCAACGCGAGAATGCCTTCGCAATGCAAAGACGTCGACCAACCGTGTTATGCATTGTTGGAAGACCTCAAGGCGCGAGGAATGCTGGACGATACGCTAGTAATTTGGGGCGGCGAGTTTGGTCGCACGATATATTCTCAAGGTGGGTTGTCGAAAGGGAACTACGGACGCGACCATCACCCAAGATGCTTTTCGATGTGGATGGCCGGCGGAGGATCGCGTGGTGGTCAAATCTATGGCGAGACCGATGAGTTTTCTTACAACATTGTGAAAGATCCAATTCACATTCGCGACTTCCATGCAACGGTTATGCATTTGTTGGGGTTCGAGCATGATCGATTCACGTACAAGCATCAAGGTCTCGACCAGCGACTGACGGGTGTCGAACAAGCCCACGTGATCAAAGAGTTGTTGTCTTAGTAATTATCAACCTTTGTTTCGAAACATCGACGAACGAATCGGTAACCGAATTGGCGAACTCAGCATGGCCGAAGATAATTTTTCAATTGTTCACATGGATCAACTGGCACCAGTCGACTGTGCTTGCGGCCAAGCGACACGAGCTTTTGTTGATGATAAAGATCAAGTCGCATCCTTGCACGTAGTAGAAATCACGGAAGACGCGCGGGCTCATTATCACAAACGAATGACCGAGATCTATTTCGTCCTCGAAGGCAGCGGGCATATTGAGCTGGACGGAGTCTTGAAAAAAATCGTTCCGGGAACGGCGATTCTGATAAAGCCCGGTTGCCGACATCGCGCCGTCGGCGATTTGAAAATCATCAACGTCCCGATTCCTGCGTTCGATTCCGACGACGAATGGTTTGATTGAATATCGAACGACTGTCTTAATGAGAAAGAAGTATCAGGCTCGTTCCCCACGAACTCCCCTTTCTATCACAATGTCGACGCGTACTGATCTCGGCTTAGACGTGTTCTCCCTCGACGTCACAACTTCAACTGAGTTTAATTCATTGAAGTTGTTTGTTTCAATCAGGGTACTCGGCTAAAATCATGGCTGAATCTCAGTAGCCAACTTTCAATCGCGCCCGTTGCTTATCATTTTCGAAAGTCATCAATGTCCCGGATAGCTTTTCCCACTCTGCCATCGCGGCTCCACCTGCAGCCCTTTGCAGTTTCGTTTCTTATCGCGACGACGTTGCTTCTGACGGGAGCTCCCACATTCGGCCAAGACGACAACGACGGACCTCGGACTTGGACAAGCAAGAACGGGAAATTCAAAATAGAAGCTGAGCTGATCACCGTTGATGGAGGTGAAATTGAGCTAAGGCGAAGCAACGGGAAAACGATCAAGCTTGAATTTGACAAGTTATCGACGGCGGATCGCGAATTTATTCAGGAGTGGCAGGAAGAGAAACGTGCTGAACAAGATTTAACAGATGGTAAATCCCAGCCAAAAGACCGGCGATTCAAATACGACGATTTCGTTTCAATTGCGGTGCCTGATGTCGGGTTCAACTGGAAGGTAAAACGAACTTCGACAACGCCGGACGGAACAAAGATCTCGATGTTGGAAGCAAAAGGGAAAGGCGGACGAGAATCTGTGACCGTCACCATCATGCACGATGCGACTCCCCAAAACCAGAAATACAAAGCGACGGTGTCTTTCATTCTAGGGTTTCGAGATTCGATCCAAAAGCGAGCCGGGAAACTGTCAGACTTCCATCTCAAGGCATCTCAACCACCGAAAGACTTGAACAAATTTGGGTTGTCATTTGACAACGAAAGTGGGGGAACGACATTTATCGAAGGAACCAATTGGTTCGGCAAGTCTCACCATTTTGTGGTTTATGGTCAAGCGTTGGACAAGGATCGTGCCCGCGAGTTGGCTCAGGTGTTTATGTCCATCGAAGAATTGGATGCCGCAGGCAATGTCAACCAACCTGTTCCGGTAGTGGAGACAGAAGATGAACAATTGACTGACAATGCCACCGACGCGGACAAACAAAAATCCGGAAAGTACGATCCGACTGGTAACCGACGATCGCTGGAAGCAACCGAATGGCGAGTCGCGCCAGTACTGGTTGCCAATTCAAATCGCACCGAGTTTGAATTGAAACAGTGGGCAGTACCTCCCATTGAGGATCCTTTCGAAAAACGTCAAATCTTCTTTTCGGAAAATGGCCAGTTCGCGGCTTACGCGATACATGATCCATTCAAAAAGAAAATGCACTTGATTCGAATCGATTTGAACGACAATCAAGCGATTGTTGAAAATCACATTCAAACCAGAGACGACGAAGTGCTACTGGCCCTCACCAAAGATGGTTCACGAGCAGTGTCGGCACGAGGTTCATTCATAAATCCACGCTTGAATTTCTGGGAGCTGCCTGGCGAAAGCGATGGCAAACTTTCAGCGAGCTGGTCTATGGCAGATAGTGATTTCGGATTCTTACCAACGGCGGCTCACTTTCTCTCTGCAGAGCGTCTGGTGACCGCGGGCAAACATTTGGTCATGTGGAATTTGGACAAAGAAATCGCTGAATTCTCTTTTGAATTGGAACAGAACGACAAACCAGGTTTCGCTGTCAGTCCGGATCAAAAGTATCTGGCAGTATCGAAAGCAAACCAGGTCTTTTTGATTCAACATGCGACCGGCGAAGTTGACGGGCAATTCGACGTCTCTGATTCCGTTAAAGAAGTGACGTTTTCACCAGATGGAAAAAGTCTGGCTTTCACAACGCGAAAGACGCTGGGCGTTTACAACCTCGTCAACCAGGAATTGGCGATCGAAGAAAATCGTCCCCAAGAACTGGCCTTTGGTGACCATCAAATTCGGTGGATTGACGCTGACACATTATTGGTCGGGCGGAAAGTTGCCTTGGATCTAAATAGCAATCAAGTGATTCGCAAATCCGAATTCGATATCTTCGGTGGAGCCAATCAAAAATTTCTGACATTCGACGAAACCGACGACATGATTCGTACAGTCAATCTCCCCGACGATGAGCAAAGGCCGCTCCACGACAAACAGGTTTCATTAGATATTGAATTCCCTTTGTCGGATGAACAAAACGAAAAGCTGCTCAAGCAGACCCGTGACTGGCTCTACGAAAACAAGATCTCGGTGGTCGAGAGATCCGACATCCAGTTAACGTCAGCGCTTGGCGAAGTCGGCAAGCCTCATCAAGCCAATATCACGATCAACAGGAATAAGCATAAACTCCAAGCCGTAACGCAATACGTCCACCTGAAGCTGAAAATTTCGGGCGAAGAAGTCGTCGAACATAAAATTCCAATAACGAGATACGTTGACGCTGAACGCGCCGAAGAGTTGGGGATTCGCCCTGATAGCCAACTCTTTGCTGTCTCTGGCCAACTCGAGTTGTTTCTCTCAAGGGCGGCCAGAGAACTGAAGCAGTAAGTGCGTTGCATTCGCAATTCGGAAACGCTAAGGCGTTAGTACGAAAACAGTGCATTGCCTTAGTGCTGGGGAATGGAAATCGTTGGCAACAAGTTTCAAATTTGCATTTCATCGCTGGTTCGTCATCACGACAGAATCGGCTCAATAAGATGACCGAAAACATCAGTCAATCGGAAGTCGCGTCCTTGGAATTTGAAAGTCAGTTTTTTGTGATCAACACCTAACAAATGCAACATCGTCGCGTGTAAATCGTGGACATGGACTGGATCTTCAACCGCTGCGTAGCCAAGTTCATCGGTCGCACCGTGGGTGACACCGCCTTTAATTCCTCCACCACAAAGGAACATCGAGAAAGCATTGATGTGGTGATCTCGGCCGCTTCCCTGTGCCATCGGAGTCCGACCAAATTCGCCGCCAAAAATAATCAGGGTATCCTCAAGCATCCCTCGTTGTTTCAAATCAATTATCAAGGCAGCTGTTCCCTGATCAACAAGTTCAGCAGTCTTCTTGAAACTCTCTTCGATACTTCCGTGATGATCCCAACCGCGATGATAAAGCTGAATAAACCGGACACCGCGCTCAGCGAGGCGGCGGGCAAGGAGGCAATTCGCCGCAAAGCTTCCGTCTCCCGGAGTACAACCATACATCTCCAGAGTTTTCGCCGATTCAGCAGTTACATCCATGAGCCCGGGCACTGACGTCTGCATCTTGAATGCCATTTCATACTGAGCGATTCGACTTTCAATCTCTGGATCAAGTCGACGCTCACGGAGAAGTCGATTCAATTGATTCACCGTATCGACCACGCCTCGCTGAGCGTCGTGGTTGACTCCGGCTGGATTGTTCACGTAATGAACCGCATCGCCTTTGGATTGAAATTGCACCCCTTGATGTCGGCTCGGCAAAAATCCATTGTTCCATTGCCGGGAGGAAATTGGCTGCCCCTGACCTCCGCCTTCGCTCGTCAAAACAACGAAGCCAGGAAGGTCTTCAGCTTCAGAGCCAATCCCGTAATTGACCCAAGCGCCCATGCTTGGACGCCCCGGAATAACCGAACCCGTGTTCATGAACGTATGCGCCGGATCATGATTGATCTGCTCCGTTTTCATCGAGCGAATAATCGCAATCTCATCGGCAACCGATCCGATATGAGGGAACACTTCACTGATTTCTTGACCTGACTTGCCCCATTTTTTGAAGCCGTATCGCGGGCCCATGCACTTGAGTTTGCCGGCATCCTTCTGGAGCTGAGCCAATTGCTGTCCCTCGGTAAAGGAAGCTGGCATCGGTTGACCGTCAAGCTCCGCGAGCTTCGGTTTATGATCGAAGCTTTCGAGGTGAGACTGGCCGCCCGCCATACAGAGATGAATCACACGTTTTACTTTGACCGGACGATGACGCGTATCGCCGAGAGTCCCGCCAACATCGGGGGATTGCGCAAAAATTTTCTGCGGACCTCCGAGCAAGCCCACCATGGAAAGCGCTCCGATTCCGGCAAAGGAATTTTTCAGGAACGTTCGTCGTTTCAGTTGGTTGATGATTTCAATATTCATGATGCGTTTCTATTTCGAATTAAAGGCACAACCGTTTGCGTCGCCTGGTCGTCGGCCACCGAGGATGGTTCAAGACTCCGGACGGCCGACGGTCTGTCTTCAATAGCGTGTGATTACCTCCTGAAGATTCAAAATACTACGGGCCACCGAAGTTCTCGCCGCCAACTTGATTTTAGCTTCGCTCTTGGGTATCACTTTCATGCCAACAGCAAGAAGCGCTTCCGCGGAGTCTGGCTCTTTTTCAAAACGCTCCAACTCAACATCAAAGAGCTTGGTTAAAGCTTCCAACTCCGCAGCATCAGGGACTCGTGTCAGGACGCGCTCGAACATTCCTGCGATCGTTGTCTCACTTTCCGCAAGCGATTTTGCGGCTTCAACAAAAGTAGGATCGTTGAGAAGGACCAACGCCTGAAGCGGCGTACTGGAAACGTCTCGCTTCACGGCACACTCTTCACGGGAAGGCGCATCAAAGGCGCGCATCGCCGGGTGGAGGAAAGTCCGCTGCCAGTGAGTATAAACCCCGCGTCTATATTGATTCGCATCGGTCGCCGCCGCGTAGGTTCGCTTTGGAAAATTGAGGTGCTGATAATATCCTGTCGGCTGATAGGGCCGAGCACTTCGTCCGCCCACTTCAGGGTTCAACAAACCGCTGACTGCAAGTGCATTGTCCCTGACCAACTCCGCAGCAAGACGAATCCCGGATTGCCGCGCAAGCAATCGGTTGTACGGATCGCGTTCCTGCAATTCAGGTGTTCCGTTGGAACTTTGCTGATAGGTTTCTGATAAGACGATTGTCTTGACCAGCTGCTTCATGTCCCAGCCACTGTCTACGAACTCTGCCGCAAGATGATCGAGCAACTCAGGATGAGTCGGCCATTGTCCCTGCGATCCAAGGTCTTCCACCGCTCCTGAAAGACCACTCCCAAAGAAGCGCGCCCACAATCGGTTCACAAACGTTCGCGAAGTCAAAGGGTTCTCGGGTGACACAAGCCACTTCGCTAGATCAAGCCGCGTTAGTTCGCCCTCGCGATGCTCTGGCAAAAAGTGAGGCGTTCCCGGTTGAACCACTTCTCCCGATTTGTCCATCCAGTTGCCGCGCGGCAAAATTCGGATCTCTCGGCGCTTTGCCGAAACGGTCGCCGGAACCGTACGACTACGTGCCGTGATCCCCGCAATCTGATCGCCCAGTTGTTTGATAGTTTTGCGCAAGGGCTCCAGTTCAGGAGCAATGGTTCGATAGTCAGCGAGAATGGCTGATCTGTCTTTCTCGTTGCGTTCCGAATCGGGCTTCTTGATCGCGTCGTTGAATTCCTTCGAGTAATCGGCCCAGCGATACTTTTCATTTTTCGTCGAGAGCCCAAACTGATCCCAAAAAACTTTTCCTCCGAACTGGGTGAAGGCAAACTGAGTCAATTTTTCACCGGCCTTAAGCCCCAAATCTTTCGCTGTCACCGAAAGACGTACCCATTTGCCGACCTCAGGCAATTCGCCCGCTTTAAAATATGCAGGCCCTCTCGTTTCCTTGCCCCAAGGAATGTCATCCTTCCCCCACCAGGCACGGTGAGACCAGCTGTTTTTTTCATGATGAAACTGCAGCATGACTTGGCTCGGTGGGTTTTCTGGATCAATGAAGACATAAGTGTAAAACACATCTCCATCAGCGATCTCCACAGGATCCCCGTTTGCCTTGCCAATATGTTGAATAAGATCTTTCGATTCCTGGAGACGGGCAACACTTCCATCAAAAACTTTGCCTTTGTCAGACCCGACAAAATTCCATCCATTGGTATCAATGTTTCGTTTCTTACCGCGCTCACTAACAATGACGTAGTCGAACGTATCAGCTTTCTCCACCTCGGCGACATGCTCCTTCGCCCACGTCGTCGCTGCCGCAACCAATTCCGGTGTCGACTTTTGAAACAGCGATTTTTGCTTTGCCAACTCCTGTCGCAATTCTTTCAGCCGGGCTTCATCTTCTGCGCTTGGAACCAGAAGCATCGGACCGCGATCTCCAATCTTGTAACCCTGCGCCGCGTACGGTTTGATGTCTTCCTGGAAACTTCCATCATCGTTCCACGCTCCCTTCTCAAGGATGTCGGAAAAGAAAGCCGCGAACTGATAAAAGTCTTTGGTCGTATACGGATCAAACTTGTGATCGTGGCACTCTGCACATGCCAGAGTCGCACCCATCCAAGTCGTCGTGGTCGTTCGAACACGTTCCGCTTGATATTTCGCGAGATACTCGGCATCCTGAATCCCGCCCTCGGAACTGGTCTGGCCGAGCCTGTTAAAGACCGCCGCCACTTTTTGCTGCAGCGAAGCGTCTGGCAATAGATCTCCTGCGATCTGTTCGGTCGTAAACTGATCAAACGGCATGTTCGCATTGAAGGCGTTGATGACCCAGTCGCGATAAGCCGAGACTTCGATCAACTGATCACCGTGATACCCGACACTGTCCGCGTATCGAACCGCATCAAGCCACTCGATTGCCATCCGTTCTCCGAAATGAGGAGACGCGAGAAGCCCGTCGACATAACTTTCCAGATCCGTTTCGCGGAAGCGAGCTGCGTCTTGCATCGTTGGCGGAATCCCGGTGATATCGAAGTGCATTCGGCGCAGCAACGTGATCGAATCGGCGGGCTTGGAACGCTTCAGCCCTTCACTAGAAAGTCGCTTCGCAACGAGACTATCAATTGAATTTTCAGCGGACGCGGACTCAACCGGCAAGTAAGCCCAGTGGGCTTCGTATGGGGCGCCTTCCTTGATCCAACGCTCGATCAATTTCTTCTCGGCATCGTCGAGATGCTTGTTTGATTCTGGTGGCGGCATCAACTCATCGTCGTCGTCCGAAGTAATGCGCCGATAGACTTCACTCGCTTCGACATCTCCGGGCACGATCGAATTTGCATCGAGAGCGCCCTCTCTGGTATCGAGTCGAATGCCAGACTCCCGTGCGTTCTCGTCTGGCCCATGACAGTGAAAACACTTGTCAGAAAGAATCGGCCGAATATCGCGATTGAAAGACAATTTGTCTTGAGCATTGGCCGCGGAGATCATCAACGCAAAAAGCGCGATGGCGGAATACAGATTTCGGTAAGACATCGTTATTCTCACATCGTTATTCTCATCTGGCTTCAGTTGTCCCGGTACATTTTAACTCAACTTCTGGCGTTAGTCTTTGCTGGCGAGCGGTCCTAGTTCGACTTATTGACTATTTTAGCGTTCGATTTCTCTGTTGCTAAATGATCGATCATAGAACGAACATTCCTGATGGGTCCAATCAACTGCAGAACAGTTGGCTGAACTACTTTGATTCCTTATTTGATTTTTAACCGTGGCTTTTTGGGCCGCTGGTTTGTAAGCTGCAAACATGAAGAAACACGAATGGCGAGAAAAAACCGAAGATGGCGAGACGCGATTGGTGACCGCCACTCGACATGCCGGCAAATGGCAGCTTCGGTCGCGACTTAAGTCAGAATCTGAATGGACCGACTTTCCAGTCATTGAGCTTGATGATCTGGAGACCCTTCACGATATCGTTTCGAAAAAATATCAACGAAGCCGTGTGCCGCACGGACACATCAAAGAAATCGAAGTTTTGATCGCAGCCGCAAAGCCTCGAAGGTAGCCTTCGCAATTCGCGACATGATTCGAAGGAATCCGGATTCTATTCGTTCAGAAGGCAAACGAGGCTAACGCTAAATAAAGGCCCAGTTCAACGCGACAAGAAAAGTTGTGAAACCAGGATAGTTGACAGCCGTAGCACCCCGAGCCGACTCCCAACGCTACTTTTTTTACAACGGTGTGTGTTGAAATCAAGCGAATCTCCAGAGGCGCAATCACTCTGGTTCGTTCAAGCAACTGCACCGATTCTTTGTCTTTGGTCATCAAGTGTGTAGAATACCAGACGAGGTATCAATATGATTCAGCATTCAAAATATGATATTACGACGGCGGAGCAGCTGCTTTCGGCGCGTCACGAAGAAAGTCGACTCGAATTGGTAAAAGGAGACTTGATCGTGATGTCACCAGCGAGCAGCGAACATGGGCGTATCGCTAGCCGAATTCTAATTCGCTTGGGAACTCATGTTGAAACAAACGACTTGGGTGAGACTTTCGCTGCGGAAACAGGATTCTTGATCGAGTCTGATCCAGACACGGTACGCGCGCCAGATGCTGCATTCGTTAGTTACGAAAGAATGAGCGAGGTAGATCAGTCGGTCGCGTATCTCCCGCTTGCACCAGAATTGGTAGTTGAAGTGATTTCGCCGAATGACTCTTCATCTGACGTTGAAGCAAAGGCAGAACAGTGGCTTGGCGCTGGATCCATGATTGTTCTGGTTGCCGATCCGAAAAACGAAACATTTCGTATTTACCGTAGCAAGTCGGAAATCCAAGTTCTTCATTCGGGAGAGACATTTTCGAGTGGAAGTGTTTGCCAAAACTGGCAGCTGTCGGTGAACGATGTATTCAAGATTCGATCGTAGCGACCTGTCAATAGATTCGACTACACTTTTCGCAAGCGCCGAACAAAAGCACCCTCAGCAGGATTCGAACCTGCGACCTATTGATTAGAAGTCAATTGCTCTATCCAGCTGAGCTATGAGGGCGAGTTGCTTAGTAGTGTCTAATCATAACAAAGTCGGAGATTTCGCAAAGTCGGAGATATGGCTGAAGGGGATCTCGAAAACAGTCCGCATAAATACGGTCCTTCAAAAGACGGACAGCAAACGCGGGCCAAGGTTCGCAGCGGCCAGCGGTGTCGCTTAGAATGGTGGCGATTCACGCGACATTCAAGACAATTCAATCCACCCCGGTCAAACATGAAAACAATCAGCATCGACTTCCCAAATTTCATTGCGACTTTCTCAAAGCCACGCTCAAGACCGACTTTATATTCGATGTTCTCAATGGGCTTGTTCATTGCGATACTCATTCTGGGCAACCCGCACAGCGCCTGCGGCCAAGTCAAACAGGAAATCGAAATTTGGCCCGACGGAGTTCCGGCTGAATCTGTTGAGTTTGACGCCGAGGAAGCGAAAAAGCGGATTGAAGAAACGAAGGTGCATGAACATGGGCACATCCTCTATGTCGAAAACCCAACGTTGACCATTTTCCCGGCGCCTGAAAAAACCGCCAACGGCGCGGCTGTCGTGATTTGTCCCGGTGGCGGCTACATGTTGTTGGCGTGGCAGCACGAAGGGGTTAAGCTCGCTGAGTGGTTCAACTCGATTGGCGTGACGGCGTTTGTGCTCAAGTATCGGGTCCCGCGTCGAATTCCTGACAACATTCACTGGGAACCGATGCAAGACGTACAACGCGCGATTCGACTCGTGCGGCATGATGCAGAAAATTACAAAATCGATCCGGCTCGAATTGGAACATTGGGATTTTCGGCGGGCGGACATTTGACCGTGATGTCCGGCGTTCAATTCAATACCCAATGTTACGATCCAATCGACGACGTGGACAAAGAGAGTGCGCGACCGGATTTCATCTGCCCGATCTACGCCGCCTACCTGGGCGATGGTTATAAAGACGATGTTGCCGAACTTGGCCCCTTGGTAACGGTCACCAAAGAAACGCCTCCGGTCTTTATGGCCGTGACCTGGGACGACGGCATGCGCGGCGCGCAATCAGCGCTGTTAATGTCAAAACTTAAAGAACACGACGTCCCCGCCGAACTTCATGTTTATCAAAAAGGTGGGCATGGATACGGGATCAATGAATCGGAGTTTCCGGTCTCGAAATGGCATCATCATTTGGCTGACTGGTTGAAGCTCAATGGCTTTCTCGAAAATGCAGAGAAGGCTGATGAGTAAGTTGCTTCGTCGCGATCTTTGGTTCGAGTTCGTATTGATAACGGCATTCAGCTGGCTGGCTTGTCTGACATCGAGCCCGGTCTTGCTCGGTGCCGAATCGCCCGCATCGATCGAAACAGCCGACACCGAACGGCCCAACGTCGTCGTGTTCCTCTCCGACGATCAAGGTTGGGGCGACTTCAGCATCAACGGCAATCAAAATCTTAGCACGCCAAACATCGATGGGCTGGCGGCGGGCGGAGCCAGTTTCGACAGGTTCTATGTCTGCCCTGTTTGCTCACCAACTCGAGCCGAATTTTTAACAGGGCGATATTATCCGCGTGGCGGAGTGTACAGCACTTCAGCCGGTGGCGAACGATTGAACACCGACGTGAAAACGATTGCTGACGCGTTTCGATCAGCAGGTTACGCAACGGCAGCGTTTGGAAAGTGGCATAACGGAATGCAATATCCGTATCACCCATGTGGTCGCGGGTTCGATTTGTTTTACGGTTTCTGCAGCGGGCACTGGGGCAACTATTTCGATCCGATCGTGGAACAAAACGGTCGGCTCGTGAAGGGCGATGGCTTTCTGGTTGACGATTGTACTGAGCGCGCGATGCAGTTCATGGACAAAAGTGTCAGCGAAGACAAACCGTTCTTTGTCTACTTGCCTTACAACACTCCGCATTCGCCGATGCAAGTTCCTGAACAATTCTACAAACCATTTGCCAACGCCAAGCTAATTGATCGTGCGACTCAACCTGAGAAAGAAGACCTCGCTCACACGCGAGCCGCATTGGCGATGTGCGAAAATATCGATTGGAATGTCGGGCGGGTGTTGAAAAAGCTTGACGCCATGGCGCTAAGCGATAACACGATCGTTGTTTACTTTTGTGACAACGGCCCCAATGGAGACCGGTTCAATGGCGGGATGAAGGGACGCAAAGGCAGCACCGACGAAGGCGGAGTTCGATCGCCGTTGTTTGTGCGTTGGCCAAAACGGATCGCCGCAAAAACAAAAGTCGCTCCCATTTCTTCTGCGGTTGACATCATGCCGACGTTAATGGAGATGGCAGGGATCGATTCGAATCCGACCAAGCCACTAGACGGAATGTCGCTTCAGCCGCTATTGATTCCTGATTCAAACAAAGCCAAACAAGAAGCTTGGCCCGATCGTATTCTATTTTCATATTGGAACAAAAAGCTCAGTGTGCGCAACCAACGATTTCGCTTGGACCACAAAGGCAAATTGTTCGACATGGTCAACGATCCGAAACAAACAACACCCGTCAACGACTCGCATGCAGAGGTTGCTGCGGAGCTTTCGATGGCCGGCAAGAAGTGGCTGGAAGACGTCAACCCAATTGACCGAGACGCTCCTCCGGAAAGACCCTTTCCTGTTGGGCATCCTGATTTTTCGGTCACGCAACTACCCGCGCGCGACGCGGTGACCACTGGAAACATCAAGCGATCCAACAAGTATCCAAACTGTTCGTACTTTTCAAATTGGACTTCTACCGATGACATGATCCAATGGCCTGTAGAAGTTATCCAAGAAGGTGAGTTCAAAGTCACCCTTTACTATGCCTGCAAAGAAACAGACATCGGTTGCGAATTTGAGCTTGGCCTGAATGAACATAAGTTGCCGTTTCAAATTGTTGATGCGCACGAAGTAGTTGACCAAGGTGCTGAACACGATCGTGTGCCTCGGGTAGAGTCTTTCGTTAAAGACTTCAAACCTGTCACCGTTGGTTCGATTAGACTTGACCAAGGTTTCGGCAATTTAACATTGAAAGCGAACGTCATTCCAGGCGATTCGGCAATCGAGTTTCGGTTGTTGTTGCTGGAACGAAAGTAGTTAAGCCTCCTGGCCAACTCAGCGCCGGATCATGGAACATTCCGCCTCGAACGAGTCCTGAGTTTCGACCAACCTTTTTTCTTGAACACCATGGCATTCATTAAACTTATTCGCCCTTCGGGTCCCGATATGGCAACTAGCCCGATGGGGAAAATCTACGATCAAGCCAACAAACGGGCAGGATACCTGGCCAACATCATCCAGATCATGAGCCAGGATGCGAAAAGTTGCTCCGCATCGATGGGTTTTTACATTGCATTGATGAAGTCGCCCAACGCACTCGAAAGCGTTCGGAAAGAAATGTTGGCAACGGTGGTTAGCAATGCTAACGATTGCTTCTACTGAACGCTTTCCCATGCCAGAGATTTCGGTCAGGAATCCAACAATCAGGAATTGGCAACGCAATTGGTTTGGGACTATCGAGCCGCTTCCGAAGAATTGCTTAGCGATGCCGATCGAGCGCTTTGTGACTACGCGGTCCGATTAACGCACGCACCCGGCGAGATGGGGCGAAAGGACATTGACGAATTGAAGGCTCAGGGTTTCACCGATGCGCAAATTACGATCGCGGTGCAAGTCATTGGCTACTTCAATTACATTAACCGGATGGCCGATGGATTAGGAGTCGATCTCGATCCGGGAATGGATGCGTTGTTTGGCGGGATTGATTTTGACGATTGGCGAAAGCGAAAAGCAAAGTTCTAGTCGGATTGAAGTTCGCCATAGCCTGATAGGACGAAAGACGGTTTCCCACTATCCCGCCAATGCGGCTGCGATTTGCGGCCCGTAGATCGCTTCCAATCCGAAGCTCATCAGTCCAAAAGAAATCAGGAGTGCGACTGCGATCGCCGTCGAAACCGTGATCATTTTGCTAGAGCTCCATCGGTTCGAAGTGAGTTGCCCGTCGCGACTGACTAGCCAACACAAGATGGCAACAATCGTTCCAACGATCAAAAGCCAGCCGGCGATGCTCGTCAGGGTGGTCACCGCCGCGGCAGCGCCAAACTGTGCAGTCGACAAGTGTTGGCTCGCGGTGAAATAGGGGCCAACCTGAATTCCGAACTTAATAAGAATCAACAGAATTGCTGCGAGCGCGAGTCTCCACCGTCGCCCCGGCTTGGCCCACGATGAAAAGCTCGTGATCAGTTTTTGCATGCCGAGCGATCTTCCGTTGGTGACGCTCCAGGCCAATAGCACAAGCGTGAGAATCACCAGAGTGACGCCGATGCCAGAGCTGGAAAAAACGGCCCATGCCGGCAGTCCCACGTAAACCGCGGACAGCGTCGCGATGCTGCCAATGGATCCCACGACACTTAGTAGTGCGCCAATGAGCAAATAGCCAGCGAGCATCCATTGAAACCTGCGCGTCCAAGTTCTCGCTCCGTTGATCTTCGAAAACTCCAACGCGACCGTTTCCGGCGAACCGGTTCGCCTCACCGCCAGCCAAAATGCTTCTTCTTGCGAAAGCGACTTGCAGAGTTCGTCGATAGTTTCCCGCAAATGGTTTTCGAGTTCGTTGGCTTCTTCGACGGACATCGCCTCGTTGTCCAACAACCGGCGGCGCCACGACTGGACTTGGTTATCTAGATCGAACATTTTGACAATCCTCCCCATAAATCGCGTAACATGGAATCAACAACTTCCCATTGCTGGCGTTCTGCCTTGAGCTGCTTCTTGCCCGCCGCAACGACTCGATAATATTTGCGCTTTCGCCCAGTGTCGGCGACGACCCAACGGCTTTTGATCAAGCCTTCTCGCTCCAGTCGATGGAGGACTGGGTATAGCATTCCTTCGGTCCAAGTGAGCTGGCCACCAGAAATTTCTTTGACATGTTGGATGATCTCATATCCATAGCTCTCGCCCTGGCTGAGGATCGACAACACCAACGGCCGCGATGAAGCCGCCATGAGTTCTTTTGTTGCCATTGAGTTCTCCTTCGATCGATTACCTAGAAGTCTTAGGTGTATGATACCTAGCTGCACAAGGTACGTCAAGGACGGAATCTACCGGCCTTTTTTGGGAAACGATCGAAAATTCAAACAACTCAATCCGAATCTTTGGGAGAGGGTGTTGGGGGTAGCACCGTGAAGAGTTTTCGTAGTGAATATCCACCGGCAGGGTGGCACTGGCTCTGCCAGTGTTAAATCAATCCTTACGGCGAATGCTTTGTGATGCAATCATACCCAGACTGTTTTCATGAGACTCTAAGATTTAGAGCCATTTGAAAACACTGGCGGAGCCAGTGGCACCCCGGAGAGCGGAGAAAAAAGCCGTAACCAAGTCGCCGATTCAAAACCGCTTCGCAATCTCAGCACGCACTGCATCGACGTCGGCAGCGATGTAAGCAGGCGGATTCGCATGTTGACTGGAAACGCTCGCCAGTTTTGACTCGTGATAGTTGACTTTGAAGTCAGTAAATTTAAGACCATGCGCTGTGCTGATAACAACGGTTCGGTCGTCAGACTTAATCTGTCCAGACTTGACCAGTTTCTTCAACACCGCCAAAGCAACGCCTGTATGCGGGCAACAATACATACCGGTCAAATCAGCTTCGGCCGATGCTTCTGCAAGTTCCGCTTCGGTTGCCTGTTCAACAATTCCATCGGTCTCTTGGACGGCTTTCACCGCTTTGTGATAACTCACCGGATCACCAATGCGAATGGCATTGGCCAACGTCTCTCCTGCGGTAACCGAAACCTTGTCTTTGAACCCATTCTTAAACGATTGATAAAACGGATCCGCTTTCGCCGCCTGTGCCGCAACCAGTCGTGGCATTTTGTTGATCAAGCCAAGGTCCATCATCAGTGTGAAACCTTTGTGAAGCGCACTGATGTTCCCAAGATTTCCAACAGGAATGATGATCCAATCCGGAACTTCCCAATCAAATTGTCGAACGATTTCAATCCCGACCGTTTTTTGGCCTTCAATACGAAGACTGTTCATTGAGTTGGCAAGATACAAGCTTTGATCCTTAGTGACTTCTTTGACGATGTTCATACAGCCATCAAAGTCGGTATCCAGCGCGAGCACGTGGGCTCCGTTGGAAACAGGTTGGATCAGTTGAGCCGTGCTGACTTTCCCTGCCGGCAAAAAGATCACCGCTGGAATTCCGGCGTACGCAGCGTACGCGGCAAGCGCAGCGCTGGTGTCACCCGTGCTCGCACAAGCAACTGCTTTGACTGGACTATCAGCCATCGACATCATTTGCTTGACGACGCTGACCAATACGGTCATGCCCAAATCTTTAAAGCTACCTGTGTGGCTGTTGCCACACAGTTTGATCCATAAATCCGGAACGCCCAGCTGTTTGCCAAGCCGATCGGCCCAGAACAAATTCGTGTTGCCTTCGTTCATGCTGACAACGTTGTCGTCACTGAGGCTGGGCATGACCCACTCTTTCATCGACCAGACGCCGCTACCATACGGCCATACCGTTGTGCTTGAACGGGAATCAAACAACTGTTGCCACTTGTAGGCATTGCGGTCGCGAAGCGGTTCACGCTCGTGATGCACTTCGAGCAAACTGCCGCAAGTCGGACATGTATAAATCACGTCGTAAACAGAGAGCTTTCCTTCGCAGCCGGCAAAGCAACGAAAGTAAACATTTGATTCGTCGGTCTGAGAACTGGCAGGAGGCTGGGATACAGAAGTCATAAAATCAAAACCGAAATGATTGGTTAGTTGCCATCCCAAACGTGGGAAGCAATCAAGCTGAACGAAACATTATCACAACGAAGCAGAAAAGCGGAAGCGGAGCGCCGACAACAGGATTACAAAACGTCATTTTCATTTTCGGCATTTTCGGCCACGAAACGTCGGCTAAATTCAGGATGGACCCAGAATGAAAATTCAGGGACGTCGGTTGACCGCAATTCCACGATTTCTGGTGGAGCCACGCCGTTGCACAGACGGCATTGAGCGATTTTCAGCTTGAATTTTTTCTTGACAATTTTTTTCTCGCCCAACTCCCCCATCCCAAACAAAATCGACAAAAGCCAGCCGATGGGGCCAAGCGCAACGTGCAGGATCAAAAACAGAATCACGCTCAAGCAGCTATCGGGTGCATTGGTTTTTTGGACATAGTCCAATTGTTTGACCGTCACGCGATTGTCGGTGTACATCCCGCAGGTGCAGCATCGATCTGGCATGATGGCGACTTTGGAAATCCAAATCTGACGCGCTTCTGAGTCGTGGGATGTCATAGTTGGTTGGCAGGATAAGAATGCAAAGCTCTATTCTAACGTTCAGCTCATTAAGAGTCACGACAAGTCGGCAACGTATGAGGTTCAGAACTGGACACCGAGTTTCAGGTAGTTCTTGGTTGGTGGATTCGGCATCCCTTGATTCGAGAGGGCGAAGCGCCTCGCCCTCCCGTCCAAATTCCGATATCGGCTGCGAAACAAACTGGCATTTAGGACTGACAATTAGTTTTCCAACGGCTTCGTCCACTGGCCATTTTGGAACACGGTTTTATGCGGATCAAATTCCGTTGCGTTTTCAAAATTGGGGATGAACGCAAACGGCTGACTGGGCATGATCGCAAGCGAGCCCCAACTGTTTTCCTGAGCCGACGATTGGTCTGGGTTTGGGTTTCGAATTTGAAATTCAATTTGCAACAGCTTCCTCAACTGCTCGGTCGATGGTCGATTGGCTCGCGAAATTTCTTCCAGCTCAGACATTCGACAAATCGCACTCCACGGCTCAAGCTCGGAATCATCAATCCCCGGTGGCAATCCGTCACCTTTGCGGAGAGACTGAACGATCTGCAACATCTTCGACTTTGCATCCTCACTGGGTCGAACGACACGGCTACTGCTCTGCAATGGAATTTCGTTCACGTTGTCAGCAAGAAATTGCAACGTTTGCCAGCGTGAAACTTCGGCTTCGGTTTTTGCCAATCGTACAAGCCCGGCCAGCGAACTGGCTCGCAGACCATCATTGTTACCATCGGAGTTGGCGGCGGCGATCAAGAACAATCGAATCGCCAACTTTCGCGCGACTGGATCTTTGGCTTGCGAAGAAAGCTCTTCCGCCAGATCTCGATAAAATTCCAGCTTGCCTGGATCAAGCGACTCCAGCCGTTGGGCGTCGTGACTGATAATCATGGCCACGACCTCTTCACGCAAGAAAGTGACTTTCTCGAATTGCTCACCATCAATTGTTCGGTTAACGATCACCTTGTCGTCCGACTGCTCGACAAGTTGACCGTAAACGGGTTCCGTCTGGCCTTTGATCCAAAAAGTATCGGCTTTCGCGTTTCGAATATTCGGAGAGACTACAATTCCGACGATCCAAAGCAGCCCTACCAACAAAATGCGTCTTGAGACATTCATCATATTAAAACCTCTCCATCAACTGTTCGGTCGCGACTCGACGTTCGAGCGACGACAATCGAGCAAGGCATGACTCAGTGAACAGTAATCTGGTTCCTAAATCTGAATCCCGTTTCATTTGCAATTCAAATCGGGAAAAAATGGAATCCACTTCACTCGCCGATTCGGCTGACATCGATCGCAAACGGTTTGCTTCTTTTTCGATCAGCAACCGGTTGAGCAACACGATCTGTTCGATTTCGTTGTCGGACAACCGTCGAACCAGTTCCATAGCACGATCATACTGCTGGTTGCTGGAAAGCCCGTCACTAAATTCGTTTCCCGACTGTAGTAATTTGGAAAGCAACTCAACCGGCGATGCATTCGATTGAAGAAGCTCCTTTCCAGCCAATGAAAGTCGCTCCCGATATCGTCGAACCACGAGTTTCCTTAGTCTAGACCAATCGCCGCTGACACTATTGGGATCAATTTTGGATTCAGCCAGAGACTCTCTCGCATGCGAAAACAGTTGCCAACTCAAATTTTCTCGCCAGTTGTCAGACCGACCAATCTCGAATCGCACATTAGTCAGCAAATTCGAAATGGTTAGCGCTTGATCAATGTCCACATTCGATTGTGCAATAACGTCCGACGCAGCGAGCAATAAATTCGTCCAGTGGTTGAACGACGAAACATCCTGCTGGGCTTCGAGCAACTCTTCGGTATCGAGCTCTGAATACAAATAGGTTGCCAGTACGAATGCCTCCTCGTAGGAAATGTCCGGAAATTTTTTCGCGGCGCGACCAAGTTGATCCAATCCAGAAATCCTCAGCGCCCGATTGTCTCGCGACAAATCCTTGAGGCGTGAAATCACACGAGACTTTGTTTCGGATTCACCAAGCGAAGCCGTTGCGGCAACGCTCTGGTTCTCTCGTTTTTGGTCATCGAGAAATACGACGTCTCGCAAACGCTTTGAATAGTCAACCAAACTTTCGTCCAACGATTCGTACGCCATTTCGTCACGAGCCTGGCCCGAGTTAATGATTTGGCAAGACTCCATAGAGAGATTTCCAAGGCTAATCGCTTGGGCAATAAAATCCGGCGTGACGGAACCGGCGGCTGCCTCTCGTTGCAGAAACTTCTCCATCAGTTCGTCGATCTGCTTGTTTCGCGCCAACACCGAACCAAGCATTCGATTCCGGTAGCTACCACGCACGGCTTTCAGCTCTTTTTCCAAGTCTGAAAAACGGGCGGTCGGATCGAGGCCGACTTTCGTTGCCAACTTCGGCCCGAGAAATTCTCGAAACGCAACATTGCCCGTCTCAAAAACAGCAATCCAATCGATCACACCAACTTCGTCGGACGCTTTAACCGCTGACGCGATTGGCTGTTTCAGATCTCGCCATGAATTTCGATCTGCCTCCAAAATCGTATGCAGTGAACGTGTTCGAAATTGCTCCCGAGTCGATGGCTCAAGCTTGTCGGCTGTCAGATCGTTCAACGATTCAACCAGGACAGCAGACCGAGCTGGCGACGTCCAACTGTTTTGGATCAACCCGTTCCATTGTTCAATCGCGAGAGCTTGCTCGGAAGACTGAATGTACTCCGCGAACGACAGCGATTCCAAATCGTATCCTGTCCGATTGAAGAGCATCTTTGACAGATGCCGTTTTCGCTGTTCGTGATTTACGAACGTCTCGCCCTTGTCTCGATAGCCATAAACAAGCGCCGCCAAACGGTTGGCCGGGTAAGTCGCTTTTAAGCTGCGAACCGTCTGGCTGCGACGATCCGCGAGAGATGCATCGATCGATTCGAGGATCTGTCCAGCCGCAACATCATCGGGCTCAGTAAAGTAAACTTCGCCAAGCAATTCGACCGCCTGTTTTTGATTCGCGCTCGTCAATTTCGAATCGCCGAAAACGATGCGAGTCATCTCTTTGTAAGCGTCTTGGCGCACGGAAGGTTGATCACTGGCAAATTTTGGGATCAGCGTCGGTGCGATTTGTAGAAGTCCGTTTAAGATCCACTTGTTGTCCAGCGAGTCATCTTCCATCAACGTTGATTGATCGATGGGCGTCGGATCGTCGTTCGGATGATTCGCGACTGGCTCGTTGTTGATCTTGTTCGCAATCCATTGATACGCAAAAACCGCCGCTCCGCCAATAACGACCGTCGCGCAAACCCAACCGACCCATTTCGTGATTCGCTTTCGCCTCAAAGCTTTTGCCTTGGCACGATTGCGGCCGAGCGTTTTCAACAAGACCTCGTCGACCTGCTCATCGCTAAGACCCCATCGTCGACCAAGTTTTTTGCACGCCGTCTCGGTTTCGAATGAAACAACGAGTGATTCACCAACTTTGTCGGCAATCGCTTGCTCGCCATAACGTAGCGCATCGGCCCGAGCAAGTCGTCCAACACCAGATTGAGTCGTCTGGAAATCGATCAACTGGTCAGCGCGGTGTTTCGGGATGTTGAATTTCCGCTGAGCTCTTTCGATCGCGTTCTCTTCCATCCTGATGGATAAGACGCCACCTAGTATTTTGTTGAACTCTTTCTCAAGAAAAGCCAGAAACGCTTTTTCGTAACGCGTCAAATCGCCGAGCGGTGTGCCAGAATCCTGTAGCTCCAGCAAACCTGTTTCATAAAGTTCAGCAGGCAGATTCAAACGATCGGCAATCGACTTGATTTTCGTTTGGGCTGCAGTCGTCATCCCTTTCTCAGTTGCAATCACGGCGCGGGACTCACGAAGAAACGCGTCAAGCCGCGAATCGTGTCCTGATTTTTGTTCTGGTTGTTCGGACTCAGACATAGATGATTGGGAAATTCAAACGGACAGAAGCATTGCGCTAAAAGATTATTCAATCTTCAATTGTACGCGAAGTTCATCGAATCGACTTCGCCAGCCACCCGGAATCTCGCCGCTCAATTGCATCGTTTGTTGAAACAAACCTCGTGCTGCGTCGGGATCGGACTTCGCCAGTCCGGCAATCAACTCGGATTTTGACTCAAACCACAAATCAGAGCCCGCTTTGACACCTTTGGAAAGCCGACTCCACATCGAGTTCGCCTCGTTCCAATTTCCCATCTCCTGTTTAAGTCTTGCCGATTGTCGCAGATAGCTGGCATTGTCCGGAAAACACTCCAACAGAGAGCCGTAATATCTATCGGACTCAGCCAATGCGCCGTCCAACCGTTTCAAATCCGCCAATCTCGCAAGCGCCACACGCGCGTTGCCTGATGAACGAAGCGCCTTAACATTCTGTCCTAACTTCTCCGTCAATCGTTGATAGATGTTGATTGCTGCCTGTCGCGCCTCGGGATCGTTTTGCAATTGTTGGGTTGGCTTTTTATCCATTCGCTGAGCCAAAAAGATCAGGGCCGACGTCTCGAACTTTGTCCCCTCACCAAACCTGACTAACCAATTTGCTCGATCGTTTGCTTGCTCGATCTCACCCAATTGTTGCGCGTACAAAAACTGATAATAGTTGAACTCAACATGAATTTTTGACTGCGATGAAACCAGATCTGCAAACCGTTTCGCTGTGCTCATGGCGGCAGCAAGTTTCGCTTGCTTTCCGGGCTGACTGCGAATCAGGCCATCAATCGAAAGCAATTGGGCTTTCAGTTTAAGCTCTGTCGAAACCAGAGCGTCATCGATCAAACTTTCTTTAGAAGACTCAAACTCACGAAACAACACATTGGCTCCAACGTCATTTTCTTGCTGAGCTTCCAGCCAACGTCGATACCGCAATCCAACAATCTCACTTTTTGCCAGCGCGTAGTTAGGATTTCCGCGCTTGAATTGTTCCAACCGAACGATGGCTTGTTTGGCAGGCACTGTTTGGATACCAAGTCGTACTTTTTCAAACTCGGCACGTTTGACCAGTTTCGATTCTGGAAACCGTCTTAACATTTTGTCGATGGCCGCAAACGCTTCATTCGTTCGGCGTTCATCCGATCGACCCAGCCGCACCAAACATTCGATCGCCAACCATTGTGATTCGGCAGCCAGTTTTCGATCTCGACTTTCAAGCAAGTCCGCAACTTGTTGAAACTGACGGGACGCAGAAGGCAAATCCTCGCGTCGCAAATGAATCCACGCTAACAGATAGGCACATCGAGCCCAATCATCTTTGAACGCCAGATCTGGCTCGATTTGAATCGCCCGTTCCAACAAACTCTTGGCCGAATCAATCGAGCTGGCATCGCCTTCGTTTTGCGATTTATAGAATTCCAGATATCCTTTGATCCAAAAATCATTAAATTCCAAAGCCGACAACTCGAAAGCAGATTCATTTTCGCGAGCCAGTTCAACGAGGATGCTGCCTTGCGTTTGTCGCGTCAAACCTGCCAACGATCGCTTCATCAAAACTCTCCCGAGCAGAGGATTGTCCTTCTCTGCAACCTGAGCCGATTCAAATGCTGCCAACCAAAACCGTGTTAAGGATCGCTCGGAAAGATCGTTGCGCTGAGCGGTTTTATCGGCAATCGCGACCGCCTGATCGAACTTTCTGAAGAAACAAAAATTGTTCAACTGCCAGAACGGAACATCGTCCTGACTTTTACGATCCACTGATTGATTCTCGATCAAAGAAAAAAGATGCTCCGAAGACTGGTCTGCATCGCGCAGCGCCACCGTGCTTGCCAATCCGACAACGGCTCGGACCGTCCACGGCGAAGCGAAATCAAACCAGCGGGAATTGAGCCGATTCAATGGCTGTTTTTCGTCGACCTCCAAGAACTGTCGAAACTCAGACTCTGCTTGTTGAATCCACGTCCGGCGATCCACTTCTGATACGGCCGCGCGAAAGTACTTCGTCCAACCATTCAAATAGTGGCAATGCAAAATCTGCGACTCAAGCGTGGCGACCTCGTTGGCGATCGTCGAGCTGCTTTCGTTGTCGGCTTGTTGAACTGCGAATCGACTCTCCGATTTCTCACTAAGCACACCGATCGTGCTTTCTAAATCGGACGACAGAACTCCCCACGGCTGAATCAATGTATTCAATGCATCCGGATCAGCACCCTGTTTCCAAATCTCCTGAAACTGTTTTTCCAGTTCGAGATACCTGGCATGAAGCGCCGCCACACGAAGCGCATCGGAGTTCAAATCAGGAAACAATTCGACCAACCGATCGGCTTTCCCTTGCCAACGTGATGTTTCGGCTTTGCCATCGGGGTGGATCAAAATCAATTGCTGGCTGTACAGCTGACCCAATCGGCCAGCCAGTTGTTTTCGCCGGTCACGGTTTAGCGTTTTCTCCAGCCGCGACTCCAAATGCTCGATCAACAATAAATCCAGTTGATGCTCGATCAGATATTCTTCCAGCCGTTCTGCTTCGAACGACTCGAATGTAGCGCTTCGCTGTTGCGACTGCGGCTGGGCCGTGCAATGGGTCACGTAAATCGAACCACAAACCGTCAACACAATCAAACCGACCAAGCGCTTCATTAACGCGCGAGAATTCGACGACGCCTGCAAAATTCCCAACAACCGATTCTCGTCATTCGCTTGGCTTTGATGATGCATGTCATTCTTTCGGCAGATAGGCCACGGACGTGAATCCGCTGGATCGACAGGCGGCGATCGCTTGGGCGGCTGCTTCGAATGGAACATCATCGGCGACACGAACGTAGGCGCCTTCGGATTTATTTTCAAACCCGGCCAAAATGGTTTTGACCTGTTCCAAATCGTTCGACGTAACCGCACCAATTTGAAAGACGACGTCGCCGCCAAGTTTTAGCACGTCGACGACAGCGGGCTCGAGGTGTGACTCCTTCTTGGCCGATTTTCGTTCATTCGACTGGATCGCCGAAAGGACCTGTCGCTCGGGCCGCACAAAAGTTGTTGTTACCAGGAAGAAGATCAGCAGCAAAAACACAACATCGATCATGCTGGTCATCGAAAGTTCCATTCGATTCAAGCGGCGATATCGATGATTGCTAAGTCTCATGATCTTTGACGTTGTTTGACTTAAGAATTGACCTGCGGGAAATGACGGATGCGGCTTTGATTCACTTTTTACCGCTCTGCGACGGCGCAGCGCACTTGCGTGAATCCTAATGATGATAATCGATTGACCAGTTGATTTACGTGACGCGATTCGCAATTTCGATCGCAACGGATTTGAATCTTGATTCGGGTTGCGTCGTTGTCCATCTTCACCAACTGACCCTGCAAAGCTTTCATAGTTTCGTCCAGCGATAGCGAATTACCAGCGACGATAATCTTTCCTTCGGCGCTCAAGTTAATCGTCACGGTCGCTGTTTGCGCTTTCGAATCACCTTCGGTCACGCGAGGAAGTTCGACGGGATGGTCGACGGTGCGAGTAATTTGCGAGACCGTCATGAAAAAAATAATCAACAGAAACACGATGTCGATCATCGGCGTCATATTGAACACCAGCGAACTGGACGGTCGATTTTTGCTTAACCTCATCGGCTGTCCTATTTCTTGCGACCCAGAGGCATCATGACTTGCTCGATTCTTTTCCCAGCCTCGGAGACCAACGAATCGATCTTGTTTCGAAAATAGCTGAAGGCAACCATGGTGGGAA
Source organism: uncultured Pirellulaceae bacterium (assembly GCA_964584615.1). Classification (GTDB taxonomy): domain Bacteria; phylum Planctomycetota; class Planctomycetia; order Pirellulales; family Pirellulaceae; genus Mariniblastus. The sequence continues at coordinate 37,673 of CAZPBE010000029.1, forward strand.
TCGCGACAAGCAATCCAAGCAACGTTGTAATCAGCGCTTGGCCAATACCGCCTGCCAACTCCTGCGGACGCGCCATTCCTTCCAACGAAGCAATCGTCGTGAAGGCCTCGATCATTCCAAGTACGGTACCAGTCAGCCCCAACATTGGCGCAATCGCTCCAACCACGTTCAGGATTTCTGTGCGACGATAGAGTTTGCCCGTCTGGTCTTCGCCCGCTTCTTCGACCGCCGAACGATACTCTGCGTAGCCGTACTCGCTGCTTTTGTAACGCTGAAGTCCCGCCAAGACGACTTCGGTCGACATGGAGTAGTTTTCTTTTTGATGGCAAAGATCGATCGCCCGGTTGATTTCTCCATGAACAATCATCGCTTCCAGTTCAGCCAACACGGCGTCGGGCATCAGTCGACGACGATTAATTAGCAAGAGGTTTTCGATGATGAAGTACAGGCTGACAACCGACAGTAACAAAATCAAAACAACGATGAATAGCCCAAGGATGTTTCCACCAAAAACCATTCGCAGAATCGTTGGTGGTTCATTCGATTCATCATCCACCGGATCGATGATGTCCGTTTGAATCAACCCAACAAGAAACTCGTCTGCAAGTAACACACCAAACGGAGCAGGTCCAATTTGGGCGACAAGGAGTGCGTCTGACTGGTTGAGATTTGCCGCAGGCAATTCAGCAGAACGCGAATCAATCGAACGGAAACAAGCAATCGCCAAAATAGAAACCGTCAGCGCAGCGATCAAACCGGTTTGCATTCGTTGGTTCCGCAACATATTCAAGTCCGAATTCAGTAGGCATCGTTACATCATTTAAAGTTAGACGTGATATCTTAACAAATTCACTGCTGAATTGACATTGAATGAAGTCGTCCGTGATAAGAGTTTGGGAATCGAGAAATCAATTCATTTTGCAGCTCTTTCTGATCGCGCTCTGAATAATCTCCGACAATCTTTGCGGCTTCGAACAGTGAAGCCGCTGCCAGTTCAGGAAACGTGTCAGCGTAGGTTGATGCAATCCGCAGTAGCGATAGCGTGGCTTTTAGATCTTTCGCGCGAGCCAGCGGACTGACGGGATTGGCAGGTTGATCTGAAGGTATCGCATCAAGTTTTCGAAAATGGGGCGAAGCTGACAAGTAAAGATTGGCAACGCGGATGGACGGGTCTTTCAAATCTTCGTTCGTCAATTGGTTCTCCATGATTGCTACGGCGTTTTCGAAATTCCCGTTTGCTACAGCCAATTCAGCCGCCAAAACAACTCGCCAGGCATTCGTTTGCCGATCACGGCGATCAAGCAGATCAATCAACTGCTGCGCGTACTGAAATTTTCCAACTTTGATCGCCAAGGAAGCCAGATAAACGATCGGTCCTTGCTGACTTTGGGCAGCGTTTGGGACATAAGCTGTCGAGAGAAACTCGAACGCTGATTCTGCCTGCGACCGATCGAACCAGACTGGAAGTATCTTTTCAGATAGCAGGTTTTCGACTTCGGCATTTGGCAATAGCGAATCAGCAAACTCTTCTTTGAATGGCTTAGGCAACGCTGGCTGTAACAATGCGGCTTTGAGGAATGGCCAAATCGCTGCCGATGGATTGCTGCGGTGGCTTGTTTCGCTTCCGCTGACACTCGCCAAGCTGCCTTTCATCATCGCGAGATAAACCAAAAACTGAATTTCGCGATCGACCGCCTTTTCAGGCTGCGACAACATCGCTTGATACATTGGCTCAGCAATTTTTTTTGCCGCAGACCAATCAAGGTTCTGGACTCGTCGCTTGAGCCGGTAGATGGGCAGCCCTATCTTTTCGATGTTCGTTTCGAATTGCTGCTGCTGTTGAGGAGCTACATTGGCCTGGAGAATTTCGTCCCATCCGAGTCGCGTTCCGTTGCTCAACACGATCTCTCGTTCGTCGAAACTTTCAATCGAAACATCGGGCAGCAGTTCCAAGTTCCGCAACACGATGTTCGAAGGTTGCGACTGTTGGGCAAGAGAGGACCGGGCGTCGAGAAACACAAAAACCGCGACGCACAAAACGGCAACAAGACGGACGGTCGTTTTTCGTGAAGAGGAAACAAAGAAGTACATTAGTGTTCGACCTCAACACCAAACTCGATCCACTGACTGAGTTGTTCCGCGTTGAGCGACTTTGCAAGTGCAAAACCGGTAGCCGAGAATGAAAAATCTCGGCCAAGGTGATGAATCATGAGTCCCGCGCGACAAAGTTCGCCGAACGCGTCAAGAAACTCGACGGTCTGCTGCGGATCGTCTCGGCGGCGAAAAAGCAAACGGCGATCCGCCTCGACTTCAACGCAGACGGCCAGAAATCTTTCCACGGAATCAAACTCGTCTTTCTTGCCACGAATATCAACCACGCCGCGATTGGGAGTACTGGCAAGAATGGCTTGGGCTTTCACCGAAATTTGATCGGCCTGAATTGGCTCCGTCGGTGGAAAGATGATTGCTTGCCGACAAAGTTCAGCAAACGCGCAGATCGTCGAAGTGCCTTGATCAAGCTCTTTCCACGCAGCCAGCCCGGCGCTTCCTTCACGATCGTCGCGATGTTGTCTTGGAATCATGTCTGCATCACATGGTGGCAAAGCGGGAGCGGGCGAAAGGGTTAACGTCTAATCTTAAAGTGGTTTGCCTTCAAAAGCAGCAAATGTTTCGCGTATTTCTCCATCGATTGGAATTGGAAACTGTTTCTCGTAATTGAAAAGGACAACGACCGACTGGCCGATCGCCGCGACAGTCTGCTCTTGATTGCTGTAGACATGATGCTCAAGCGTTACGCTGGAGGTTCCCATCTTCAGCACTCTTGCGCCAACTTGAATCGTATCTGGATAGCGAACCTGCTTTTTGTAGTCACACTTCACGGACGCGAGAATTGGGCCAAGCCCCTGCGGTTCCATCAAATCATGAAGTCCGCTTTTGAACCAGTACTCAACACGGGACGTTTCAAGCCACCGAAAGTATACGGTGTTGTTGACGTGTTTGAATAAATCTTGATCACCCCATTGGATGGGAATCTCCGCGACTGCGGGAAAGCCTTGTAATTCCATCGATTACTTTCTCAGACCTGATTGGTCATCCTTTTTGGGTTCGTCACGGTCATATTCACGTCACTCATGATTTCTCGGAAAACACGCAGATAAGACTATCATATCCGCTTGTCGACGGAGATGGATTCAAACCAATCTATTGAACTTGTTATCGTTCGCCTAGTTCTGTCATACTTTCGTTTCCGGCAATCCTGGGCTGATTGCGCCGTGATTTACATCGACAGAATAGGAACACTTTATGTTCAATAATCCAAGCCACGTTTTTGTAGGCCGATGCGTATTTGCATTGGTGGGCGTTTGCATCCTGGCGATTTCTGGTTGTCTCAACACCGACTCGCGCGACTCCGTCATCAACGACATGGTGAAAGGTGCAGAAGCCGATCGCGCCAAATTAATTGACGAGTCGGCAGGGCTTTATCAAGATTATCAAGCGTTTAAGGATCCGGTAAACCCTCACACCCTCATTTTGGAATGGACACGGGCCCCAGGAGCCGAGCCCAAAGAACCGATCAACACTCAGATGTTGAAGCAAGATCTGGTTGACGTTTTTCGTGCTGACAAAAACCTTGTCAGAATCGTCCAGCTGGGAGTCAGTATTTCGAATCGATACAAAACGGCAGATGGAAAAGTCTATTTTGAGTACACGGTGACGACGAAAGATTTGGAGTGATCTAAATTTCGATCGCCAACCTCAATTGAACTTTTATTCTTCGCCCCAGCGTTTGACGATCTCCAAACCGACTTCACACGCAGCAACCATCTGATCTACGTTAGCCCATTCCAACGGCGAATGAATATTGTGCTGGCCCGACGAGAGATTCGGCGTTGGCAGGCCTAACTCGGTCAATCGCGAACCATCGGTGCCGCCACGAACGATCGTTTTCTCAACCGGACGACCGAGTCTTTCGTGGGCTTCGACGGCAAACGCAACGGCGCGTGGCTCATTGATCAAACCTTCGTTCATATTCCGATACTGATTCTTGACTTCAATTTCAACTTCGCAACCGGGAATTTCGGTTTCGACTTCTGAAGCGGCACCGCGAATGAGTTGGGCGTACTCTTCCAGTTTGGGCGTAGCAAAATCTCTCAGCAAAATTTTCAGTGAAGCCTTATCGACTCCGCCTTCGAATATGTACGGATGTAAAAACCCGTCTCGCCCTTCGGTTCGTTCAGGCGACAACTCCGATGGCAGCTTGGTCAAAAACAGCCCGGCTGCTCGAATGGCGTTGACCATCCGGTCTTTGGCAATCGCCGGGTGAATATTCACTCCCGTAAACGTGACTGTCGCCATATCGGCAGAAAACGTTTCGATATCGACCAGGTTTTCACTGCCACTATCAAAGTTATAACAAACCGTTGCGTCTATCTTACCGACATCGACTTTGTCAACACCACGGCCGATCTCTTCATCACAGGTAAACACTACGCGAACCGGTCCTCGTGGAACCTCCGGATGCTCAAGCAACACACAAGCGAGTTCCATAATGATGGCGACACCAGCTTTGTCGTCTCCTCCCAACAACGTTGTCCCGTCGGTCGTCACAATCGTGCTTCCTTTGGCATCGGCCAGGGCAGGGCAGTGAGCGACAGAAATGATTTTCGTTGTATTACCGCTAAGCGTGATATCGTTTCCGTCAAATTCCTCAATCACATTTGGCTTCACGCCCTTTCCCGTCGTTTCGGGCGATGTATCGAGATGAGAATTAAACGCGATCGTCGGCGCGGTTCGGTCTGTGATCGTTGCCGGAACGGTTCCCATCACGATTCCCCATTCGTCTTGCGCGGCGTCGGCAATCCCCATCGACTTCATTTGCTCAACAATTAGCTTGCCCAATTCCAACTGGCCAGGACTGCTGGGATAATTTTCCGTGTCGTCGACTGCTGTCGTATCGACTTGGACATATTGAAGAAACCGATCGAGAAGTCTTTGTTTGTTAATCATTTGCGTTTTTGTTGGAGAATCACTTTGAGGAACAAGGAATGATTGTGGCCGGACGTATTCAACCGAACCGCGATGCGATAAATTGTATTGCTTAGTTATCCCGTCGACCGCTTTTTGGCTCGCCTTTGTTTTAAAGCCGTTTGCTTGAAAGTCCACTACTTCGTTCAGCCATTCAGACTATTCTATGACCGCTCGCAAAGTTAGCTACCTTGTCTTTGACGTGGAAAGCGTCGCTGATGGGGACTTGATCGCAAAAGTTCGCTACCCGGACGAAAATCTTTCTGCCAGTGACGCGATCAAGAAATACACCGGCGAGTTGATGGAGCAGTTTGGCACTGAGTTTATTCCATACACTTATCACATTCCGATTTCGGTGGCTGCAGCCAAGATTGGACCGGACCGCAAGCTTGATGACATCGTGACGCTGGACCAACCGGAGTATCGTCCGCACGAAATTACCAAAAAGTTCTGGGATGGTTGGCGAGTTCACAACAAACCAAAGATCATCAGCTTCAACGGAAGGACTTTTGATTTGCCGCTGATGGAATTGTCAGCCTACCGATTTGGAATCTCGATTCCCGACTGGTTTAATCTTTATGGCAAAAGCTGGGAGCAGCCGCGCGCCAGATACAATCCGCAGTTTCATCTCGATCTGCAGGATGTGTTAACCAACTTTGGCGCCACGCGACTTAACGGTGGGCTGAACCTTGCTGCGACTTTGATTGGCAATCCGGGAAAAATGGGAATCGCCGGCCACATGGTGCAACAATTGTACTATGACGGCGAGATCGATCAGATCAACGACTATTGCCGCTGCGATGTTTTGGATACCTACTTCGTATTCTTGCGTGCGTCGGTGATGATCGGCGAAATTACGATTGAACAAGAGCGCGAGTTGGTAAAGGGAACTCAAGATTGGTTACAAGATCGCGCAACCGAATTCCCTGTCTATCAAGAATACCTGGACAAGTTTGAAACATGGGAAAACCCGTTTCAACAGCCTGCGGTGGAATCAAAGTCATAGCGTGAACAGTCGAGACTGGACGCGAGCAAATTATTTCGATTCGTTTGGTTCCTCAGGCTCCTGCGCGAAGGACAAAATGGAATCCGATAGTTCCCGGATTTGAGCTGGAATTGGCAACGCTTTGGTTCCGGTTGCCTGGATTGGCGGCATTTGAACTGACGGATCAAGTTGTTCAAACTTCTGCTCATCAACTGGGGCGGCCGGTTGAACGTCTTTATTTGACTGAACCGCTCGAGGAGTCGTTGTCGGCGTTGTAGGTCGCGGTGCAGGAGCAGACTCAACAGCCTGGCCTCGATCTTTGGCAAATGGATTCTCACGCTTGCCAGTTGGATTCATGAAAGGATTCGAATCCAGCGACTGGGTTTCCGATTGAATTCTGCTGAACGCCTGGTCAATCTCTGCTTGCGAGTTTGTCTGCCCCGTTGTGGGATTGGCAGGAGGCGCTGCCTGACTTAAATGAGAATCGGACGTTCCGCGACGTCGGAGTGGTAGTGCGCCCGCGTTATCGATTGCGCTTTGGGCTTCCATTTGAATCGTTGGCATTGAATCGCGAGGCTCAAACTTCTTTGGCGCTCCAACTTCTGACAAGTCATTTGACAAGGAGTTGATTTGGCTGGCTACAGCGGCTGAAGTTCCCAACGTCGCAGCAAGTTTTGCGATCGTTGCTTGGTCAGAGTCTGATTCCGTATTCTGTTTCTCGGCAGGCTGTTGTGCTGTGACCGGTATTTTGGCAGGGGCGGAATCAGCTTTCAATGGTGCGTTTGATGGCACTGTCGTTGGCGTCTTCGATTCGGCCGGTGCAAAGGTAACTTCGGGACTAGGAGTTGGCTTAGGAGCGGGAGTTGGCTTGGGCTCGGGAACAGGAGCCGACTTGGGCTTGATCGTTGTTTTGGTTCGCTCAATCGTCAACCCGGAAGCTTCGGGCGGTTTCGAATCGAGATTCGCCATAATCGACTCTGGAGCCGGTGCGTCTGTTGATCGAGTTGTCGTAGAAGCAACCACAATTTCTGGTGTCGTGCTAGGAGCAACCGAGGCCTTCTGTTTCTGTTCGTATTGAGCCAGTCTGGATGCAATGGTTTCGTTCAGTGGAGCCGGAGCCTGGACATTGGACTGCGCTTTGTTTTGCTCGGAATCAGCAGCGACAGCCGCTTCATCTGTTTTCGTTGACTGCTTGGGTGGCTGAGTCGTGGGCTGCTTGGTAGGTTCGGTTTGAACAACCGGTTGGCTTGCTGCATACGCTGCTGTCTCCCGAGGAATCGGTGCAGCCATTGCGGCGGTATCGCCAGTGGGCTCGCGGAACGGCGGAGCCATCAATAAAACCAAACCAATACCCATCATCAAACCACCGATCGCACCAGCCAATCCAAGCGCTCGTTTGCCCAACCCGTCAGGACGTGTTGAGACTTGCGGCTGACCCACTCGCGTGAGTAAATCTGCGCTTGCCGCAGTTTTGGCCAAGGATTCCATCTCGGCGCGCCGACCTTGCGACTGGCTAAAAATTTCTCGCTTCTTTTCGACTTCCTGTTCGAGTGTGGCGTAAGAAACGCGTTGCGAAGTCAAATTTTTCAACACGCCTTCTTTTCGGCTCAGCAACCCATCCAATTCATTGACCCGATCCTGCAAGACTCGAATCTGGCTTTCCAATCCATTAATGGATGGACCGATGGATCCGAAGACCTTCCGTCGAGCAGCTTGAACCGTTTCCCGAGCAGCCCGGACGGCAGGGTGTGCGGGCCAATATTTTCCCAGCGCTTCTGCTTCCGCCATCTGTGCGGTAGACAATCCTTGCATCATGGTCTGCAATCCCGGTTGAAGCGTCAGCAGCTCACTTGATGTCGACAAATCCAGTGTCGGGTTTTGCCGCGCTTGATTCATCAGCTCACGTTGTTTGAGCGCAGAAGCCAGCTTCGCTTCGACCGCACGTTTGTCAGCGCGAATAACGTTCAAGTCCAAATCGAAGGCGCTGGTTCCACCAAACGGCTCGTTCATGTTGCGCATCGTGCTGATATCGCTACCTAGTTGAGCTTCCATGTCGCGGAGGCGGTCCGCTGCTTCAACCATCATTTCGTTTGCCGCAGTCGTGGCTTGCGAAATCTCGGCAACCATACTGTCAAGTTTTGATTTGCGAACCTCCGAGAGCTTGGTGTCGATTTCGTCGAGAAGAATTTCGATGAACTTTACCGAGCGCTCGCGACTCGATGATTTCGCGTTCAGCACAATGACTTCTGTTTTGCCAAACTCTGCTCCGTTGGGAGCGCTAAATGAAATCGCTCCTTGAATTTCTTCGATGGCTTTTTCCGATGGCCAGCTGTCTCCACCACTCTTGCCAAAAATCAACGATGCCTCGGGACCCAGAATTTTGAGTGTGTTGCGAATGACCTCAGGTTTCCTGGCAACCTCCAAGACCGTTTCCTGGGCACTTTTCATGGACTCAAGCGACTCAAATCGGCCAGGCTTGAACGGCGAACCCAATAGATCATCTCGAATGATCAATGACTGACGCGCCGTATAGACGTCTTTTTTGATAATGAACGCGTAGATACCCGCCGCCAAAATCCCTAGCAAAAGAGTTGCTATCCAAACTTTGTGATACTTGATCAGGCATGAAATAAAATGGCTGACGCGGTTGGTTGATTCCATTACTTAACTCGTCTTGTAGTCGTTCTGCTTCGCCAGGAACTGAAAGACCGTCGTCTCTCTCGCTCCCAACGTATGGGTGTTTACGCGCAGAAGTTCTCTGCGAAAACACTAAGGGCCTCTATCTACTAGTTCGAAATTTCCGGTCGCAAAGTTGATCGGACCTGCGAATTTGAAGAGAAAAGAAGCTACCGAGGTTTGGGCATCGCTAGCAGGTTTTGGTAGCGGTCTCGCAAGCACGGGGTAGAAGTGCGTGTCTGCCTAAGAATGTGTGGCGGTGGTGCTAGCAACAACTGACTGCAGGGATGAGAAGTCTAGCTGCCGATGATTTCCAATCGAATCTCGCCACCGAACTCAACATGAGGTCGCTGTTGATTAGGCTGCTCAACTTCAATCACGATTTCGATCTCGAGACGATTTCGATTAGGTCCAGACACGAGGCAGTTCGTAATGTCGATCCGCGACCCGTAGCTGGAACCCAAGTACTTTCGTTGTGAATCGAGAACCTGACCATTCAGCTTGAAGTTCGGTGGGTGAGAAACAGACTCAATCACCAATTCGACAATCTGATCTGCGGACAATCCAGTGGGCGTTCCGAAACTTCGCTTGAAGACGATGCTGCCTCCGGCGTTACCCAAAGAGCTTAGAAATTCGTCGCCGATTGCACCAGGCAGTTTGACGCGATGAGAGGTCGATGCAGTCGAAGTCGAATTTGTCGCGCCGCAATCATTGGGCGCAACTAATTCCCAGGGCCCGTGCAAACGGATGGTATGTGCTGTCCGCTCATCAGAATCAGGCTGCTCAAGTTGAATCTGCTTTGGTTTAATGAAACCAACCTTGACTACTGAGGGACAAAGCTTTGAACAACGGAAGTCTGTCGAACCTGCTTTGTTCCTTTTTCCACGATGCGGAATGTCACTTTTACTCCACGCAACGGGTATGCGTACGGAGGAGTTGTTTCTCGCTCAGTCACATCATCAATAAGTCCATTGGCTCCGTCATTCCATTGGTTCGTAGATCCGCCTCGGACAACGACTGAATCATCGAAGTCAGTATCGAGTCCATCAGTAAACTCATCCGTAAAGCCATCACGATCCTGATCAACTCCGTCATTCTCATAGCTTGGCGTCCAAGCGTCCCAAACCGTCTCAAGCAATTCATTGAACGGATTAAATGGCGAACCTGCGGCATCGGGCAATGCGTCAAACCGATATTGGTAGTCAATCGATGCACGATCAAACGGATTCGATGGAGCTAGTACTGGTCCAGTTAACGGATCAAAAATGCGATTGGCAAAAATGCCGGCCGGTGCTGGGGTGCTTTGATAGAGCGCGTAGCCCGTGTTGACGATATCGCGGTTCGAAAACCACGACTTGGTATTGGCCGTTGAGCCGACTGGTACTCCTTCTGATGGCAAAGTTCCTCGGTGCCCGAGATCAACAAATGCACTGTTAACCGTATTTTGTAAGGTTGGCGTATCAGCAGCAACTCCGACTGTGCCGAAAGTAGGGTCGGGAATTCCTGTTGAAAAGCCAAAATCATGTGGCTCCACTAAAGTTACTTCTGTCAACGCACCACCTGCACCCAAGCTGGCAACTTGCTGGACAACCGCGTTAGGAGCCAAGACTTTAATATCAAAGCCAACCACATCGGTAAGTACGACATCACTGCTGGTTGGGCGTAAGGCGTATCGATCTCCACCTTCTACCAATCCGTCCAAATCGTCGAACGGATAGTTGGGATCCGTTGTATCGACCACGACATGCTCAGAGGCTCGCGCCGCGGCCAATTGACCCCGGTTCAATGGACTTGGAAAGGGTGAGCCCGCAAAAGGCAAAGTTCCATCGGGAAGCCGAGTTGTAAAATTCGATCGACAAAACCGATTCTCTCGTCGCGATAGATCTTGCAACGTGTTGGCAACGATTTGGAAATAGGGCGTGCCTGGCGTTGCCGCGTCACTAGGCAAAATGCGAGCCGAAATGTCATTCGTTGCCAAATACTCAACGGCAGCCAAATAGGCTTGATCCGCTGAGGCCGATCCAAATCCTGAATGAAAAAACTTAGGCAACCGGTGTGGAGGGATGGCATTTCCCATAACCAATAGTACGCGTCGAAATACGATCACGCTTTCATCAAAATCAACGCTCAAATTCCCCGGCGCTCGGTCGGCGTAATCAGTCCACCAGACGATTTCTGCCAATTGTGATTCGTAAAGTTCAGGAACATCAAATGGCCGAGTAATCTCAAAGTTATCTGGTGGACCCGTTGTTGCACCAGCGGCCGTTGCCGTTGTTCTTGTGATCCGACCGCGATACGGTTGATCTGGAGATCGCACCGTTAGGACAAGGCAATCATCAATATCATCGAGATAGTTTGCCGGCTCAAATGTGTCGTCAATGCCATTCCCGTTATTGTCCGGACCGCCAGTGGAACTCGCGTCTACACGATCGGCGATTCCGTCGTTGTCGAGATCAATTCCGTAAAAGCCGCGAAAACCACGGTTGGGTCCTTCGACGATTTCGAACGCTCCATTGGGAATCACGTTTTCTGTATAGATCACTGGATCAATCGTGGCGTTTTCCAAATCATGACGCATCAACTGTTCTGCAATGCGCAATCGGTTGGAAAGCTCCATCATCGCCCGCCCTTTTTGCATTTCTGCACTGGCGAATTGAAATGCAGACATCATCGCGCCAAGCACAATGAGCGTCATGGTTAACGCGATCATCAGTTCGACTAACGACAATCCGGAACGATTGAGCTGAGAAGCTTTGGAAACAATTCGTGATCGAGAGTTGAATCGATTGGGCATTTGCTGACTTGGGAAAGATGACTTGCAATGAAGTTCAGAGCATTGCGATTTAGAATTATCGAGTGACATGGAATTGCTCCTGGGGTTGGCAGCTACTCATTCGGCACGATGGAAATCGTTTTGGATCAGCGCAGGAAGGAGACGCTGTATCGCGAACAAGCTAATTTCACGGAGAATAGTTCATTTCATTCTACAATCATGGCCTGAAATGTACACGTTATTATAGTTGGCAGACCGTCGAATAGCGGTTTGGCCTATGGTTTCAATCGACCATTTGAAACCGAGTTAGCCACCAGCCAAATCCCATTTTGCTGGATATTCTTCGCTTTTACCCGGAGAATCGATAATCTTGCTCCGTAACGGCAGCAGATTGAGCGTTCGACCTTCGAATACAAGGGAATTGCCGGGTCGATCGAATACGCCCGCCGGAACCACCAAAATCGCCGTGTTTCGCGACTTATGAACGGCTTTTGAACGTTCAGTCGCTGGTTTCAAACCTTTTCCCGATTGGTTCCGTATTCGCAGGGACATTTGGTCAAAGCGGCCAATAACTGGAAGCTTTCGACGAATAACTTCGTTGTCTTTTCGTTAAGCGATGCACGAATTTCCATTCGGACTTCACGGTCTCACATTGGGAAAGCTGCGGAAGAGCTCCGTTGCAAAACCCTGTTTGCTCCCATTCCGGCAACCAACTGGATGTCTGATCGTGGCAACACGTTCGTTGTGAACGCGGCGACGAAGTGAGTTTTGGAAAACCGGTTAGCCAATTCGAATCAAAACAACTTAATCGAAGACAAAAAAAGCCGATTGTGTTGGAGTTTTTTAAGTCTACTGGAAATCAAAACAAGACAAACCGGAACCCTTCATGCGATACTGTTGTTTGCATTTAGGACATGATTTACTTGTCCCGCCCAAAAGATGCGGCTGTCCGACTTTGAAATCGATTGAGAAAATTTATGTCTGGGAAACTAATGTTTGGCTTTGAACATCATTTTCAAACTTACTCTTTGCAAGCCAACGTTCGGCGAACTGACCCATGGTGTCGGCCGACGGCAACAATCGTTGCCTTCCTTACCTTTGCAGCGGTTCTGTTCGCCGGGTTCGCCGGACCGACCGACGCGATTGCAGCCGTTCAAGATGACGCAGCCGCGTATCAAGTTGCGGAAGTTGCAACCAATGCCCAGAACAATGGCGACTTCAAAGCAGCGGTCACCTCGTGGCAGAAGCTTCTCGCCGAACACCCGGACTCAATCCAAGCCAAAAAAATAGCTCAGCTAAATCTTGGCGTCTGCCTGTTGGAGCTTCAACAGTTCGAAGGTGCGATCGACGCATTCAACAAAGCCATCCCTCAACTCACCACCGACCAATCGCCGCGACTTGCCGAAGCACAACTCTCACTCGGATTCTGCCTGCTCCGTCATGGGCAAGCCCTTGCCAAACTGGACGACGACAAATCGAAAGAAGAATCTTCCATCGAATTGACAACCGCAACGCAAGCTTTCGAGCGAGTGTTGGTAAGTCATGAGGGCTACGCCGATGCCGACCAAGCCGCCTATTTCCAAGGCCAGGCTTATCGCGAACTCGAGCGATACGAAGACGCAGCCAAGTCTTACGAAAAAATGAGGACGTTTGACAAGCAGTATTTTAAGTTCAACGGAATGTACTTCCTCGCTGACGTTTATGAACGGCTGGGGCGGTACGACGAAGCAATCGAACTTTATAAGGACTTCCGAGAGCAATCCAAAACAGCAACGGGGACTGACAAAGAAGCCGCGACAGCGCGACTCAACGACGCCAACTTTGCTTACGCTGAAACGTTGATGAATCTCGCCGCCGTTCAGAGAAAACGGGATGAACCGGACGCAGCCGAACTGAGCTACGAAACGGCGGACGAAATTCTCGACGAAGTCAACGCGGTCGAAGACTATGAATTGCGCGACCGAGCGATTTTCAAGCAAGCGATTTGCGCCGAGATGCTGGGTGAAAATTTTCGCGCGGCATCCCTGTACGAACAAGTCGCCGAAATGGATTCGGATATGCGAGATCGAGCCACCGTGTTCGCGGGGCGAAATTATCTCGTTGATGAAAAACCCGTGGAAGGAGTTCGGCTATTACAGAAAAGTATCGAAAGCGATTCTTCTTTCTCCATCGATGGCGTGCACTTGCTCGCGTCTCATCTGATCAAAAACAATGAATCCAAAGCCGCGTTCGAGTTGGTCGAAAAATGGATCGAGAAATCAAAAAACCATCCGCTGGAAGTTGAGCTGTTGATGGATCGCGCCGATGCAAGTTGGGGCGAGGAAAAACTTCGCGACCGTTCTGCAAAACTTTATCGTGAAATTTTTGAAAGCCATCCGGACCACCCGCTCGCGCCGCAAGCTCTCTACGCGGCCGCGTTCGCATTGAAATCTTCATACGAGTACGACGAGTCAATCAAGCTGGCTGACCTCTTCATTGAAAAATATTCCGACGATGATTACCTCCCCGATGCGCTCGGTGTAAAAGCTGAATCGTTGTTGCTGTCCCGATCTTACCCCGACGCCGAAGCCGCGTATCGAAAACTTGCGCGAGAGTTTTCTGACAACAACAGTATTCCACTCTGGATTGTCAACGCAGGCAATGCCTCGTACTTGCAAGGCAACGACCAGCCGACGATCGAATGGCTGGAGTCCAACATGGCATCCGTCAAAGCGCCAAAGCTTCAAGCCGAAGCTTTTCACTTGATCGGATCAAGCCAACTACGGCTTAAACAATTCGCAGACGCGATCACCAATCTGAACAAGGCGATCTCCGCTGACGCAAAATGGCCCCGCGCCGCTGAGACGTTAGGCAATCTTTCGCGAGCCGAGTTGGAATCAGGAGACCTCGACAAAGCGCTGGCGACGGTGAAATCGATGGCGGAGAAATTTCCCGAGTCTGCATCGACTGCCGAAGCCCATTACTACGTTGCCGAGGCGGCTTACAAAACAAGTGCGACGAAGATTGCGATCGAAAACTACGACGCGATCATCAACAATTTTCCGGAAAGCGAACTCGTACCCGCAGCGTTGGCCGGAGCTGGCTGGTCGGCTCTCAAAGGCGCCGACAATCAACTTGCCAACCAACGTTTTACCGAACTAATTGAAAAATACCCGGACAATGAATTGGTGGCCAACGCGAAATCGGGACGTGGCGTGGCGCAGCGAAACGACGGCAATGTTGGTGAATCGATTGCGGACTTGAAAGCTTCGATGGATGCCGCAACTTCCGAAGAACAAAGCACCAACATTCAATACGAACTGGGATTGGCTTACGTGCAAAGCGAAAACTGGGACGAAGCGATTAAGACGTTTGATGAGCTGATTGAAAAAGCTCCCGACTCCCCGTTGGCCGAAAAGTTCTACTACGAATTGGCTTGGGCGTATCACGCGAAAAAAGAGACCGCAAAAGAATTGGAGTTGTTTGGTACTCTCGTTGAGAAATTTCCCAGCAGCGAGTTTGCACCCGAAGCAAACTTTTTTCTCGGCACCGATTCCTATGACAAGAAAGAGTATCAGGCAGCGATTGACTTCTTTTCCAAATCCAATGTTGCCAATGCCAGCGATGAGGTTCGCGAGAAAGCTGCTTACAAAATCGGCTGGGCGCACTATCACTTGAAACAATTCGACGAAGCTCTCGCGAGCTTTCAAACGCAAACCGACGCTTATAAAGAAGGTGAACTGTATGCCGACGGTTTGTTCATGGTCGGTCAGTCACACTTTGGTAAAAAGAACTACGACGAAGCCTTGAAAGCTTACACCGTCGCCAAGCCGGTCATCGAAACGTCGGTGACCGTAAGTGACAGTATCAAGAAAGTCATGTTGCTTAACGCGGCTCAAGCGGCCAACGCAACAAAGTCTTTCGATACAGCGCTCTCGATGGCAACGCCGTTGACGACCATGGAGTCTGCTGACGAAACGCTCAAACAGGACGCGTGGCTGGAAGTTGGAATTGCCAACGGAGGCAAACGCAATTACGACGACGCGATCCAAGCTTACAACAAGGCCGCCGGGCAATATGGCAAGACGGGTGCACAAGCTAAATGTCTTCGCGGCGACATCATTTTCAAGCAAGCTTCTGACGCCGCGAAAGCTGGAAACGCGGAAGAGTCAAAGAAAAAGTTTGACGAAGCGATCGAATCTTACAATCAGGTTTTTTATGGTCACGGGTTTCCAAACGCCACCAAAGCCGTTCGTCCATGGCAAGCTTATGCGGCCTATGAAGCAGCACAATGCAATGTTTCGCAGGTAAATAACGCTCCTGAAGGCGAAAGAAGCCGTTTGCTGGACGAGGGCATCAAGCATCTGGAGTTCCTGCTTAAGAATTTTCCGGATGATCGATTAGTTGAAGAAGCCAAAAAACAATTGGATAAACTCAAGCAGCTCAAACAATAATGGTGTCAGGGAAATTGCCGAACTTGGCCAAGCCCACGACATCAACTCAAACAGTCAATTTATTTGACGCGGCGATTCGTTTTGCGAGGCCGTGCGCGGCCTACCGCGTGTTAAATATCTGGACATCAATCATAGAGCCCGTTTCCATCCACTCCACGCCAATTCATTCGCGTGATTTGTTTAACATTCGTTTTACTTGTTTAACATTCGTTTGATTCGTTTAACTCGGACCGTTCATGAAAAACTTCCTTGATTCAAAACTAAACGTCCAGTCGAACCCACAACGACGCGCGTGGTTCGTCACCGTTGTATTTGCATTTGGCTTGTTGTTGATGCTCTCTTTCGGCATGCCCGAATCGGCTTGGGCGACTCAAGAGGGTGCCGCCGAATCGACTACAGCGCGAACGGGAATCAACTTCCTGACACTGCTGACGCGCGGCGGCTGGTTTATGTTGCCACTGTTTCTGTTGTCGGTTGTGGTGGCAACAATCGGGATCGAAAGATTTCTTGCGCTCCGTCGAGAAAAAATCTTTCCTGCTGAACTCGTTTCGCAATTGTCGATGCTGACCCAATCACAGGGCGGACTGGATCCGCGACGAGCTTATCAAGCCTGTCAGCGGCATCCGTCGTCGGCGTCTTATATCTTGCGATCGATGTTGGTGAAAGTCGGCCGCTCGCAAGCGGAAATGGAATCGGCCGTTACCGAATCGGCTCAACGCGAAGCCACTCGACTTGCACAGATGACTTCCTGGTTAAGCTTGGCCGCTGCGATCGCGCCGTTGATCGGTTTGCTGGGAACCGTTTGGGGGATCACACAGGCTTTTTACGACACGACGCAATTGGTCGTTGGACAAAATCGCGCCGAAGCTCTCGCGCAAGGAATTTATACAGCGTTGGTGACGACGATGGCTGGATTGTTGATCGCGATCCCGGCGGCCATCCTGTCTCACTATTACGAGAACCGAATCGTCCAGTTGCTTAACGAAATTGAAGAGATGGTTTTCAACTTGTTGCCTCAGTTCGAAAGATACGAAGGCCAATTGCGATTTACCACGGGCGAACTTGACGATGGCACCAACGGTACTGTCGCGGGAGAAAAATCACCTGGCAACATCCGCGCCGACGAAATTGAATCGACGCCATCCAATTTCAGTTAGCCGTTTTTGAATCTCAAATCTCAAATCTCAAATCTCAAATCTCAAATCTCAAATCTCAAATCTCAAATTTTAGATATTCTTCAACTTCATTCTAAACTCATAAGAAAACATGTCCGTCAAGATCAAACGTTCAGCAGCCGTTGGCTCACTCAGCATCACGCCGCTGATTGATGTCGTGTTCCTGCTCTTGATCTTCTTTCTCGTCTCATCACGATTCTCTGAAGAAGAACGCGAGCTGGATCTCAATCTGCCCAGCGTCACCGAAGCCCTTCCGGCAACGCTTCAGCCAGACGAGCTGGTTATCAACATCGACAAACAAGGTCGGTACTTTATCGACGGTGCGTTCCGACAACTGGAACAAGTCGAACAAATTCTACGTCGCGCCCAAGTCAACAACCCGCTAACGCAAACGGTCGTCATCCGTGGCGACAAAGAAACCAATTGGGAACAAGTCGCTGTTGCCATCGGTCTGTGCAAAAAAGTTGGCATCAATGAGTTTACCGCCACTATTGACGATCCGTAGTCACCATGCGATTTCATCTTCGACCATCTGAATTCTAAATCCGAATTCTAAATCCGATTTTAAAAAACTGATTTCGAATATTGATCAAGCCAACAACAAGGAAATCTCTAAACATGGACATCCCCAACCAAGGACAACCCTAAAGTCTCATGTCTTCGACTCGACGCACGGTAAAAAAAATATTGCCCGGAAGTCGTGACACGTTCGACCAGCAATTCTGGCCGATCATGGTTGCGTTGGGAGTGTTGTGCGCGATCTCGATCGGTGCGGTGATTACGATCCTGAAAGGTCCTTGGATGTGGGGCAGCTTGCTGCTGCTGCCGGCAGCGACGGCGCTTGCCTTTGTGGCGTTGTTTCATATGGACGATTCACGGCTTCGGCGCTCATTGCAATTCGCGATCATTCTTTCGCTTGCCGCGCATCTGGCGATTTTACTTTTTGCTTCGCTGGTCAATATTTTTGAAAATCCGTTTGAAGCTCCCCGCCCGGAAGTCGCTCAACGGAAAACTCGGTCCATTGAAATTTCGAACCAGAAAACGAATTTCATCTGGCAGCAAGTCAACGAGAAAGCGGTTCCGGAACCAGACGTTGAAGTCGTCAGAAAGAAAACACAAGTCGACACAACGCCGCAACCGATTCCCGTCGAACGCGTCAAACAGACAGAACCGGAACTAACGCCTCAAATCGTGAAACGAGAACAAACGCAACATTCGATTCCACGTTTGGACAAATCACTTTCGCAACTTCGGCGAAGCGACTCTCAGCAAAAACCGGTGAGTTCGACGAAGACCGAAACCGAACCGACTGCGATTACGAAAGCCAATCCGAAAGAATCGAAACAACGCCGAACAACCGAAGTCACTGCCTCCGAGAAAGCTGACTCGCTCAAGCGTCCCAAGCGGCCTACTGACAAAGCCGAGAAATCGATCTCCGTTTCCAGACCAGCACCCGCTCCCGCTCCGGCGAAAACCAAAACTGCGAAAGTCCAACCGGCCGCCAAACGCAGCGAGCGCGCCGATGCGAAAACGGAACCGACCGAGCTGGCCAAATCAACGGACCGCGCTCGCGCATCCAGCTCCATCGCGCCGACTCGCAACCGCAGAACAAAAATGGTCGAGCAACCAGCAGCCGCGCCTGCAACCAAAGTAACCGCCGATGCGAAACAACGGGCCGAAGCCAAGCCGTCGGAGTCGTCAGGAAAAATTACACGTCGTCCGAACCGAAATGCAAAGACCGCAACTTCGCGCGTCACCCCCGACGTTCCTCGTCGAAGCCCAGCCGACGTCGCGCAAAGTTCGTCGACAAAACGACAAAACCGACCGACGCCGCCCAGCATTTCCAAACCGACTTCGATTTCGAAAACGCCGCGTCGCGCTACGACCGAATCTCGAATCGTCCGTTCAACCAAATCAGTCGAGATGCCGTCTCCCGACCCTCGGTCAGAATCTACCGCACGTGAAATTCAATCGAGAACGCTTTCTGTTTCACGCAGCAAATCCGGCGTGGCAGGCACCGGAAACTTAAACAATCTGCAACGCTCAACGGGTGGAATCCCAAGTCCAGCGATTCAACCCTCGGATTCGTCCAGTCGTCGGGAAACACAAAGCCCTGCGTTTGAAAAACGGATGCTGACGACTTCACAAAAATCTACCGTCCGTCGATCGGTCGCTGAGTCGATCAAACCGACCAGCGCATTCAAAGCGGAAACGGCAGCGGCGGCGAAAATTTCCGGTTCCAATGACCCGGCTGATACTTCACTTGAATCGTCGGCCGCACGAATTGATTCCGCTTCAACCGAACATCGCAGCGAGATGGCGGCTGAGAAAGGCGAAGCTTCGGTCGATGTCGGCGCGACAAAAATCGTTAGCGAAGAATCCGAGCGAAGACTTTCTGGTGGCGGTGCACCTGAAGTTGCGGCGCTGAACCCGGAACGAACTCGACGCTCAACCGCTGATTCTGATGTCGCGCCAAAACTTGCTTCCAATAACGTCGGGCCCGTTGCCGCTCCATACTCTCCCGACTCCAGCGAAGAAGCCGCAGACATGGCGGAACCTTCGGAATTAGCTCGCCTGAGCACGCGATCGGGTGGCCAGTCACAAACGACGGTCGAACGAAACCAATCGGCCAATGCCGGACCGTCAGAAAACCAGGGCGCGGATCAGTTAGCAGAACAATTCGCGCAGTCGGCTCAACGAAGGGAGCGCAATACAAACGAATATACTTTCGACTCCGATTCTGATGACGAAGAAGATGAAGAGGAACGTAGACGTCGACTGGCGGCTGCTCAACGGGCTCAGTCGCCGAGAATTTCTCGCAATGCTGATCCGCTTGATGGACTGGCGAACAACGAAGCGATCGAAGGCGCGAAATCAAACGACGCCGAGAACCCGTTGCGATCCGAGACATCCGACGGTACAGAATCAATGCTGGGCACGCTGACGCGTAAAGCAGTAGCCAACATTCCTGGCTCGGCAATCGGTAAAACGGCGACCAATATGATCGCCAAAGCCGCGACTTCGTTGCCGATGATCGAAGGCACTTCACAGCGACGAAGCGAATCGCGGGCCAATGTTGAGGATGCGCAGTCCGACACGGAAACCGAGGTCGAACGAGTCACGACCAGCGAGGCGATGCCCGGCACCAACAAAACCGCCGCCGAGCTTTCCAGCGACGTCGCCAGTGAAATGGTTGTTGACGACGCGGGCAAATCCAACGGCATGTCCGAAGACGTTGAATCAGCCAACGTTGAGATCAGTCGTTCCAACAAGACGAAGTCCGACGATGGCTTCATGCTCGATATTGTCGCCGTCGATGGACCGGCAGGTTTGTCGGACGAACCTGACTTGACCGTTGGCATGTCGATGCGACCGGCTTCGGAGGAAAGTCAACAGCTACAGCCGTCGGTTGAAAACCGTTATCGCAATGACGAATTCGGCGGCAAACCTTCAACCAACCCCGCCGCGGTGCTGGCGAAAGAAGCTTTCCGACAACGGTCACCTGAGATGGTAAAAAGCCAATCGGAACCGACAACCGAAGCGGCAATTCATTTGGGCCTCGAGTTTCTTGCGCGGTATCAACAGCCCGATGGTAGCTGGACGTTGACGGAATTTGATCGAGAACATCCGCTGCGGACCAGCCAACTCGACAGTGATATGGCGGCGACGGGATTGGCGGTGTTGTCGTTTCAGGGAGCGGGCTACAACCATCGTGAGTTTAAATACGCGCGGCAAATCAATCATGCGGTCCAGTGGTTGATCGCGAATCAAGCCGAAGACGGGATGCTGTATCTCGATTCGGACGACCGATCCAACGAAGCGTGTCGACTTTACAGTCACGGGATTGCCGCTTTGGCGTTGACGGAAGCTTACGGCATGACGCAAGACCCTGAGCTTCGCGAACCGGCGCAAAGAGCGCTTGATTACATCGTCAAAACGCAACATCCATCCAAAGGAGGTTGGCGTTACTACTCGGAAGTTCAACAACAGTCGTCAGATACTTCGGTCACAGGCTGGATGGTGATGGCGCTGCAGAGTGGTCGGCTTTCGGAACTTGATGTTGATCCGGAAGCGTTCGAAGCCATTGTTGGCTGGCTTAAGATAGCTGCTGATCCGGAAAACCCTTCGCTCTATCGGTACAATCCTTACGCCGTCAATTCACAAGGCGTCTCTCGAGTCAGCGGGCGAAAGGCATCGACGTCGATGACTTCCGTCGGATTGCTGATGCGAATTTACACCGGTTGGGAGAAAGACGATCCGCGATTGGTCGCTGGTGCCGAGTATCTTGTCGAAACGCAATTGCCGAGCATGAAAGACAATATCGTTCGTGATACTTACTACTGGTACTACGCGACTCAGGTTTTGAAACATGTTGACGGAAAGGCTTGGGACAAGTGGAACAAACGGTTGCGTTCGATTTTGATTCGAAGTCAAGAAAAGTCAGGTGACATGGCCGGCAGCTGGGACCCTTACAGACCGGTTCCTGATCGTTGGGGGAAATTCGGCGGGCGTTTGTATGTGACAACCATGAACCTACTTTCGCTCGAAGTTCGCCATCGATTGTTGCCGCTGTACATAAAGACCAATGACGAAGGAGCGCCAAAGCCGAAAAAGCGAAAGTCTCGGGTGATCGAAGGCAGTTTCGAGTAGATCTGAATTGTTTAGCTGCGGCGAGTTGCAGACGACGCTCGTAAGGCAGGTTTAGTTGTTGACCGAAAAATGAGGCGAAGGCCAAGTGCTTTCGCCTTTTTTCGTCTGCACTCTTCAAAATTGGTATCCTATAGGTTCGTTTGTTAACTTCCGGGAAGCCAATATGAAACCTGATCTTCGTCTCCGATTTCTCGCTCCAACTGCTGCCGCCTATGTTGTAGCAGTATCGGTTTTATTCAACGTCAATGCGATCTGTCTTGGCCAAGCGAACGATGCGTCAACACCGACGGATCAACAGCACGACCCGAAATTGGCGACGACTCAGTTCGACGTCCATCCGGAACTGAACGTAACGCTTTTTGCAGCAGAGCCATTTCTGGCTAACCCATCCAACATCGACATTGATCATCTTGGACGTGTCTGGGTTTGCGAAGTGATGAACTATCGGCAAAAAATTGCCAATGGAGATATTCCTGAACGCACCGAAGGTGACCGGATTATTGTCATCGAAGACTCCAATGGCGACGGCCAAGCGAACGAGACCCATGTCTTTTATCAGGGACGCGACATTGATTCGGCACATGGAATTTGTGTGCTCGGCAACCGAGTGATTGTCTCGGCTAACGATTCGGTTTTCTACTTGATCGATGATGATGGAGATCTTAAATCGGACCGCAAAGAAGTACTGTTCACTGGAATCGGTGGCGTTCAGCACGATCATGGTATCCATGCGTTTGTGTTTGGTCCTGACGGAAAACTGTATTTCAACTTCGGCAACGAAGGAAAGCAAATTTGTGATGCGCAAGGAAAAATCATCGTTGACCGTGCCGGAAACGAAGTCAAAGATTCGGTCTCACCGTACCAACAAGGCATGGTGTTTCGATGCAACCTTGACGGCAGCGAGTTCGAAACGCTGGCGTGGAACTTCCGAAACAACTGGGAAGTTTGTGTTGACTCGTTTGGAACGCTGTGGCAATCAGATAACGATGACGATGGGAACCGGGCAACACGAATCAACTACGTGATGCCGTATGGCAACTACGGCTATCGTGATGAGTTTACTGGTCACGGCTGGCGTGCTGAGCGAACGGGAATGCACTCAGACATTCCGCTGAAACATTGGCATCTCAACGACCCGGGCGTGATGCCGAACTTGTTGCAAACGGGAGCTGGTTCTCCAACAGGAATTTGTATCTACGAAGGGGACGCGCTGCCAGATGTTTTCAAGAATCAAGTCATCCATTGCGACGCCGGCCCGAACATTGTCCGCAGCTATCCGGTTGCTAAGGACGGGGCAGGGTACAGCGCAAAAATCGTCAATATGGTTGATGGAGCCAGCAAGAACCAGTGGTTCCGGCCTTCGGATGTTTGCGTTGCTCCCGACGGTTCGCTGATCATAGCCGATTGGTACGATCCTGGAGTTGGCGGACATCGAATGCGCGACATCGAACGTGGTCGCTTGTTTCGTGTGACTGGGAAAAACGCTGACGCAAAGTACTCGTTCGACGACGAGTTGAGCGACGAAACAGCGATGGACTGGTTGAAGAGTCCCAACCAGGCTCGCCGTTATATGGCTTATCAGAAGATCAAAGAGTCAAAATCTGAAAGTGTAATCGGTGCCTTGAACGGAGTTTGGGCTGACGATCCGAACCCGCGTTTCCGAGCTCGAGCGATGTGGTTGCTGGGTGACACGATGGACTCTGCAGAGCAGTTGGATGCGATCGTGGAAGCAGGATTGAAAGATGCAAACGCCGACATTCGTATCGCAACCATTCGCCTGTGTCGTCACCTTCGATCAAAACTCGATTGGAACACACAACTCAAAAAGTTTTCTTTCACCGATCCCGATCCGCAAGTTCGACGAGAGCTTCTGGTTTCGTTACGGGAGATGCAGCGCGAAATTCAACCTGACGAACTGGTTAAAAAGTGGACCGAACTGGCAATCGGATACGACTCGGGCGACCGGTGGTATCTCGAAGCTTTGGGCATCGCGGCAGCTGATCAATGGGACGCGTGTTTGCAATCTTTGAAGTCGATTCGCACCAGCGACGAAATCTCCCCCGAGGCTTACCGGGATATCGTCTGGCGTTCGCGGGGCAACCAGTCACCTGAACTTTTGGCTGAGATCATTTCTGACAACCAAGTCAGCGCAAGCGAAGTGGTGCGATACTATCGAGCTTTCGACTTTCTGAAGCTTCTCAAAATGGAAAATGTCGAATCAACGCTTCGCGATCTTGCTTTCTCGCAACCCGAGATGAACGAGAAGGCCCGTGTACTGTTTCGAGAATCGACGAATCGAATCCGATTCGGCTCACTCAACGCCGAGCAAAAATCCAAAGTCAAAGAGATCATGTCGACTTGCGATGACGGTGACTTTGTGGCACTCGCCGTCAAACTCGGCAACGAGACTCACGACTTGAAACTCATTCAACTGGCGGACTCCCGGGCGGCTGAGCAAATTGGCGCCGACGCCATGAAGGCATTAATGAGACGTGACAAACTTGGCCAAGTCCAGGAGGAACTGAAGAAATCAGATGATGAACGATTCTTGAAGTTTGTCGATGTGCTGGTGCGGTGCGGGCATCGAAAGAGCTGTTGGGTACTGGCGGGATACATGGAAGACAAAACCAATCCGATCGAACGACGATTGCTTGCCGTTCGGGCGCTTGGCAAGACGAACGCAGGTGCCGGCGATTTGTTGTGGCGAGTGGAGAACAAAAAAATTGATGTGGACCTCGAGCCGGCAGTTGCCGCTACATTGCATTCGGTTCCGTGGGGCTACATCCGTGACAAGGCCACCGACTATTTTCCTCTGCCACCATCCAAAGAATCCAAACCGTTACCAACCATCGCAGACCTGTCACAACGAAAGGGTGATGCAAAAAATGGCGCCGTTGTTTTCGCCGGAACAGGTACCTGTGCGAAGTGCCACATTGTCAATAAAGTTGGCGACGAAATCGGTCCAGACTTAAGCGAAATCGGCGCCAAGCTTTCTCGTGAAGCGATGTTCGAGTCGATTCTGTTTCCTTCAGCCGGGATCAGTCACAACTATGAGAACTGGCTTGTGCTTAAAGAGAGTGGTGATGTTATTTCTGGACTGCTGCTCAACAAGACCGACGCCCAAACGACCATTAAAGACACCAATGGAGTTGTGCATAACATCTTGAGCGATGACATCGACGAACAGAAAAAGTTAGCACTTTCTCTGATGCCTGCTGACTTGCATCGTGAATTTGGAGAGCAGGATTTGGTTGATCTAGTTGAGTATCTGCTGACTTTGAAAAAAGCGAAGTAACCGATCGAGCCACTAAACGACGATTCTCGGTGACCGTCGGCGGGAAACTCGCCATTACTGCCAGCCTACTACTTTAATTGGGGGTATAAATCCTCCGTAAATTCGGGTGGTTTTTTTGGCATCTCACGATCTCACATGGGTATTTACTTATTGAATAACACCATGGGAGAGCCAGATGATACATACGAACTCGTCGATTGAGTTGCGTGAGGATGAACAAAGATCACTTCGCCGCCAGATCGTGATCGCACACACGTTTCCTTTGCTGGCCGATGGCTTGGAAGTCATGTTGAGGCGCGAGGGTTACGTCGTGTCGATGCTCAATCCTCGACGACTCAATGACGTGTCGGTTCTGAGCGAGCTGGACTCCAAGATTTTGATTACCGATTGCGTCGGTATCCAAATGTTGCAATGCAATGAAGAGATGTTGGCCCAACCAGAATTGAAGCATGTTCTCTCACGCGCCATTCTGGTCGTCGACAATGCTGCCTTGTCTGCAATGCGTGATGTAATGCCATGTCAGGTCACGCGGATGGTTGCGCCCACGAGCGACTTTTCTTGCTTTCTCGAATCGATTGAGGCAGTCGTCAATGGACAGTCGATGATCGTTCCAGAATTGAAAGAGTTCATCGACGAAACCGATTCAGCCGACGGGCCTTTGTTGACGGAAAGACAGATCGAAGTGCTGAGGTTGATCAGCGACGGTTTGACGAGTAAAGAGATCGGCCAACGATTGGGCATCAGCCGACGAACTGCGGAGAAGCACCGGGCCAACATGAAGTCCATCTTGAAAATGAACTCGACCGTCGAGCTTGTGCTGCATGGCAAGCGCATGAACTGGGTTAGCTAAACATCCCACGCCGATGGGAGCTTTGGATACTTACCGGCGAGCAGGCGACAAAAATCTGAAGTTAGTACCATTGGGCCAACACCGAGTTGGCTAATTAAAGCTGAAGCCCAAAGTCTAACTGGGCTTTGCGATGAGCATCGAACTGGCTTGGCCTTGTGGTGTTACATTGAGGTTGATGAAACAGTCGCCGGGCGATGCAGGTTCTTTCACGGCGTTGATGGGGCAGTCGGGGTCTGGCGTTTCAAAGTTCAATATCGGAAAGAGGCTGTCGTTCTCCATTGCCATGACGCTGGCAATAATCTCAACCATTCCGCTGCCAGCGCCGAGATTGCCCATGTAGCTTTTGGCAGCGGTAACGGGCGTTGAGTTCAGCGTTTCCTTGATCGCAGTCGCTTCCTCTCGATCGACTTTCACTGCGCTCAATCCATGTGCATGAACGTGGCCGATCTCGGAAGCAGATTTTCCCGAGGTTTCCAAAGCCGATAGGATCACGTTGCCAATCGCGGTCTTGTAGTCTGCAACGCCGTCGGTGTCGATCACGGATGAAGATCCGTATCCGATGACTTCAGCCAAAATGTTGGCTCCTCGTTTTTGGGCGGTCTCAAGCTCCTCCAAAATCAACACAGCCGCACCTTCGCCGAGAACCATTCCCGTACGATGTAAGTCGAATGGTCGGGAAGCTTTTTGAGGATCACCGTTGGACGGGCTGGCATTTCGATCGGCAAGCTGCTCTTGAAGTGCCACGTGGATGGTGCGCAATGGATGAATTCTCGAACCTGTTGCTCCAACCACCATCGCATCGGCGCTACCGCGTTGAATAATGGTCATCGCTTCGGCAACCGCAATATTGGAAGACGCTTCGCGGACAGTCAACGAATTGCTTGGACCCTGCAAATCGTTCAGAATCGCAACGTGACTGGCAGGCATGTTGGGCAAGTATTTCAACAACCAAGTCGGCTCGACTTTAGGCAATCCTGATTCAGCCCATTTGCCGAAATCAAAACTCCCTGAATCGTTCAGGCAATTTTGCACACCGACGCGAAATTCGGCGGGGGAAGTAATAATGTAGTCGCTACCAAACATCGTCCCGATGCGGGTCGGATCATAACTGGCCGGCGCAATTCCCGCGTCCTCCAATCCAAGCTGTGCAGCGGCGACGCCCATCTGGATTTCACGGCACATCAACTTGAGCGATTTCTTGACGCTACGCGTCAGCTTTTTGTCGAGTTCGCCAAACTCCGCAACGTTGCCAGTAAAAACGTGACATTCGCCACCGATATCGGAAGGGAAATGTTCCGTCGGAACCAACGTCAACAGATCGATGCCGCTTCGACCGCCACTTAGACCATTCCATAATTCGGCGGACGAATTTCCCAGTGGACTAATCAGTCCCATTCCAGTGATAACTACACGACGGTCTGTTTGCGGCATTAGTTGCGACGATTCGAAGCGATTGAAGGAAACTGTTTATAACAAGGTGAACTCACGAAGCTCAAAATCGTGCACCGTGATGCGGGTATCCATTTTACGTTGCGACTCGCACACGTCGAGTCGAATATTTCATTGGGAGCAGGATTGGCACTGCTTATTGTCGCCTTTTGACCGGGATGAGTGCTGAACTTCCTGCCGTCTGTGCCACTGTAGGTTCTGATTCCGGTCCACGATAGTCGACAAACATGAGTGCGTCTGCCCGCTTGGGCTTGTTGTTAGACCCCAGGATTGGAATTCGAGAAAACGCACCGATACCGCCGATTCCACCAGAAGTATTGGAGGTTTCTGGCTGCGGCGAAGCGACAATGCCGCAACTGAGCAACAAGACTTGATCACTTGGCCAACGAAACCTCTCGTGTAAACGCCAACTAACAAGCTGCGGAATGTTGAGGTCCAACTGACTGACCCGTCCGCCCGGCTGTGGCACATTGACTTTGACGGGAGTCAGTTTTTCAACTTGATCGACATCGCACTTGATCATGGCTTCGATCGATCGGTTGTCGAGAGAAGTCAAACTACTAATGGAAAGTGCATAGCCTTCATTGATCGTTGTGTTAATGGGCTGATACCCTAGCGCATCCTGAGGCGTCCATTTAATCGAACGGACGAATGGAACCGGGTTTGTTTTCTCAATCGAAATTGTTTGTCCATCGGGGCTGGTAACGCGACCACCAGAGTGTTGAATGTGGTCAGAACGATTGGCAAGTTGTCCCATCAGGATCGCAGCATTCTCTTTTGAGATCAGCCAGGCTTCGATGCCTGGAGAACGAACTTCAATTGGCTGTAACATTGTGTAGGCGTTGGTCCGCCAGTTCGGGTTCCCGATGGAGACAAGATTGATTTCGAATGCCTGAACTTGAGCGCGGGTCCGAGTGAATCGGTCGATGATCGTTTTCACGACGCGATGAATTTCTGGAGTGTGATAGACAATGATTTTTTGGCGGTCAGAATTCAAAATGCCAAACGGCTGGCTAAACCACATCTGAGTTCCGGTCTCTTTTAGAATCCAATCAGTGATCGCTTGCTGAGGTGCGTCTCCGGTGACGCGAGAAGTGTACGGTGTGATGTCGTATTCTCGCCAAATCTGTCCGGACTCGTTGGGTAACGTGTCGAACGTACTACTGACTTTTGTCATGCCCGGCGTGGTGGCCATTAGGTTGTTGGCGACTCGCGCGACCGGTGTTTGGGACTGGACGGAATTAGACGAATTGTTGTTTCGATTCAAACTCGAATTTGAATTCAGGCTTGGATTCGTATTTGCGGCAGCACGTGAACCCAAACCCTGATTAGAGGACTGGCCCGGCGGGATTTGCGTCGACGATTGCTGGGCCTGTTCCAACGATTGACGATCGACAGGATTGAAAGAGGGACGCCATGGAGCGGGGACAGCTCGACCTTGATCCGACTGAACAGCAGCCTCGACCGAATCGCAGCATAAGGCCAGCATCAGCACCATCAAACCTGGACCAAGTAGGCGGACAGTTCGCGTAAAAAATTTGGTTCGAAAATCTATGGTTTTCATCCTACCCATCCTTGGGATTGCTGCTTTCGGAACTCATGCCGTTGCAATGGCTTCCAGCTTCGCGGCAGTATAGAACGGGCTGAAAAATGGGAACAGACGAATCGGACAATTCGAAAACAAAGGCTGGAATCCTCGGCAGCGACCAACCATTCCAAAATTTGTACTCGACAAAACACGATGTCGTAGACGTTCGGCTGAGCCAATTCTCGCTAGCGTGTCCAGGTACAACCGAGGAAGTCTGGCAAGTCGGTTTTCCCCAAGACCCGTTTGCGAAATGTCAAAGCCGCCTTACGCTGTCTATCTAAGCCGGAATTATCTGTAAAAGCGGTTTGATTGACGGTCACAAAGCCTTGATAATCGTCTGCCAGAACACCAACTTGTTTCGACCAAGTCCAAATTGACGATTAGAATAGAAGGACACACAACTACTGACCGGAGGTTTCATGAACAGGCCACGAAGCCTCGAAACGATCGCACCAGAATTGCGATCGACTTCGAAGCAGCAATCGGGCTCGCTCTCCTCCACTTCCACTGAGGAAATTGAATTCGATCATCAATCGCCATCCATGGCGATGGGCGCTGAATCTGATTCCTTCCTCGATCCGCTGTTTGAATTTGACACAACAACGCAACCCGTCGGCGCAATCGACACATTGAGTGCCAGTTCGTTGCATGTCCTTCCTCATGCTCCACCTCCGGTGAGCACGGACAGTTTTCGGATCCGCGAACAGTCGAGCGATTCGTTGGATGATCAATCCGAATCTAATACTCAACCTAGATCGAAGCGAAAACTATTTGCGATCCTGCCAAGTTGGATGGTCAGCACGGCGTTTCATCTTTGCGTGTTGCTGTTTTTGGCATTGGTCATCCCGTCAGCTGTTGAAACCGAACAACCGCTGGAATTGAATTTGGGCCATCAAATCGAAAACAGTGTTTTCCTTGATGAGATGGAGATCGAGGACTTAGCCGCATCGGTGGAAGTTCAGCCGGAATTTCAAATGATGGCGGCGGCGGCTACCAGTAATGTTTCCGACGTTGTTCGGGAGGAAGGTGTTGTCGCATCTCTCGAAGAGTTCAACGGGATCGGTGAAGCCCTGTTCGAATCGTATGCCGAGGGTGACGCGCCGGCCAATCTTGGCGGGGGAGGCGATACCGGCGATCAAGCCAAAATGGAGCAGGGCACCGGAACCAGGTTTTTTGGCGCAGAGGCTTATGGACGCCGATTTGTTTTTGTGGTCGATGGCTCGCGAAGCATGCTTGAAAATCGACGATGGGACCGCATGGTCGAAGAAATCATTCAGTCGATCAATGTGTTAACGGAAGAGGAAGAAGTTTTTGTCATGGTGTATGACAACTTCACTCATCCGATGCTCAACATGGCGCCGGAAGAAATCGAGCTGACTCCCGTTACCGAGGAATTCAAGAGAGCTTTCTTTCAATGGCTTTCGTTACAACGTCCTGACGGGGGGACGATGCCAGCTCACGCGATGGCGGTTGCGCTGAAGTTGGAGCCCGATGCAATTTTCCTGCTTTCCGATGGGATGATCAACGACAACACACCCCAGACGATTTTGGAACTCAATGTCGAGCGTGAATGGCCAGACGGGAAAATGAAAAAGACTCCCATCCATACCATCTCGCTTGGCCCAGGGGGAGGAGCCAACGTGATGATGCAGTACATCGCTCGTTCTACAGGTGGCAAATTCCGCTGGGTGAAATGAAGCCCTATTTCGTTCAATGTTCAGCCAGCATAGCCTTGGCCTTCGCTTTTTTCGCAGCCAGGCTGAATTTTGCCGATTCAAAAATGGCATTCCTCGTTTGCAATTAGTAAAAAAAAAAGGCTAAATTGAAAAAAGTAGTTTTACCAGGCCAGCCATAGAGGAATGTGATGAAACTCTTTCTTGCATTAGTTTTTAGCGTGCATTTTTTCTCCGTAGCTCAAGCTGAAATAGATCCACTGCCAGACTTTACGCTTATCTGCGGGCTATTTACAGACGAGGGCAACAACCCTTCTTTCCCAACAATTGGCAGTAGTCCTGACATCTACAAAGTTCGCGTTCCGCTTGCCATGCCTGGTGAAGCTCCTGATTACGAAACATTCGGTTACGCGTTCAAGTACACGTCAACTGATGGTCGCCAACTTTCGTGTGGAACTCGTTACGACTATCTGGACGTAAACATTTCAGAGGATTGGCACAAGGACAAACCAAGGAAAGAAGACCCAACGACTACGCACCATTTTACTCAAGTTGATAACAAAGCATTTTGGGATTGGTATTACAAAGACTACATGCCTCCAGCACAATGTGATTAGAGGGTATTTCAAAACCTGTAGTGGACTTCGCCAGAAGTCCCAGCTCG
>CAZPBE010000030.1:0-68574 GCA_964584615.1 uncultured Pirellulaceae bacterium
AGATTTGAGATTTGAGATTTGAGATTTGAGATTTGAGATTTGAGATTTGAGAATTCAAAACTGGCTCAGATGTGGGCCTTGTTGGCAATCAATGTGATCAGCGGTTGTTTTGACGGCCAGGGCGTGGGCAACTTGGCAGCGTCCAATAAATGGCGACAATGGATGTTAAGACTTTCTTTCAAATCGCCCCAAGTGTGATCATGTCAAACCAACCAACGTCCGGCGCTCGTTTTCGAGCCGCGATGCAATCCGAATCGCCGCTTCAGATTGCGGGAACCATTAATGCTTACGCAGCACTGTTGGCACAGAAAGCTGACTTTCGAGCAATCTATCTGTCTGGTGCTGGCGTGGCGAATGCTTCCTTTGGCATGCCGGATCTTGGGATGACTTCGATGACGGATGTTGTCGAAGACATTCAGCGCATCACTTCGACTGTTGATACGCCATTGTTGGTCGATGCCGATACGGGTTGGGGACATGCTTTATCGATCTCGCGGACGGTCAAGTCATTCATCAACGCCGGCGCTGCGGCGCTGCACATTGAAGACCAGCAAGCTGCCAAGCGCTGCGGCCATCGACCTGGGAAAGCACTGGTCGATGCGGCCGAGATGGTGGATCGCGTTCGGGCGTGTGTTGATGCGCGGACGGACGAAACATTTGTGATCATGGCACGAACCGATGCGTTGGCCAGTGAAGGGCTCGAAGCAGCGATTGAGCGGTGCCAAAAATATGTCGAAGCCGGAGCCGACGTGATTTTCGCTGAAGCCATCACCGATCCGGTTCAGTACAAGAAATTTACGGATTCCATTAGCGTGCCCGTTTTGGCCAATATGACCGAGTTCGGAAAGAGTCCACTCATGACGGTGGACCAATTGCGGGACGTCGGAGTCGAGTTGGTGCTATATCCACTCTCTGCTTTCCGGGCAATGAGCCAAGCGGCGATGGATGTATTCATGGCGATCCGAAAAGACGGGACACAGCAGTCGGTAGTCGATACAATGCAAACAAGAGAACAGTTATACGAAGTGCTGAATTATCACGCGTACGAACAACAGATGGATCAACTGATCAAGAAAGCAAACCAATGACCGAAGCTAAAAAGAAAAAAACAGGTGGCTTGGCCGGAGTTGTCGCCGGAGAAACTGCCATTGCAACCGTAGGCAAAGAAGGCTCTGGGCTTAACTATCGCGGTTACTCAATCCACGATCTTGCTGAAAACGCAACGTTTGAAGAAGTCGCGTTCTTGCTGTTGCATGGCCATTTGCCGTTAATGAAAGAGCTCGACAGCTTCACCTCGCGGCTGCGAAGCAAACGAGATTTGCCACCGCAAGTCATGTCTGCACTACGTGACATTCCTGCCAATGCGCATCCGATGGACGTGCTGCGTACCGGTTGTTCGATGCTGGGCGTGATCGAGCCAGAGACGTCTTTTGATGAACAGCTATCCAAATCCGAGCGATTGTTGGCTGCATTGCCATCGATGTTGGTCTATTGGTACCGCTATTCGAAAGATGGAACTGAGGTCGACTTTCAATCTTCGCAAGATTCATTGGCTGGATTCTTTTTGGAAAAGATGCACGACAAAGCTCCTTCAGAGTTAATGCAACGAGCGATGGATGTCTCGTTGATTTTGTATGCCGAACATGAATTCAACGCGTCGACTTTCACGGCACGCGTATGTACGGCGACTCTGTCCGACATTTACTCTGCCATCACCGGTGCGATTGGAACGCTGCGTGGTCCGCTGCATGGTGGAGCCAACGAAGCTGCGATGGAGTTGATTGAGAAATTCCAAACGGCTGACGAAGCCGAAAAGGGATTGATGGAGATGCTGGCCAATAAGTCATTGGTGATGGGTTTTGGCCATCGTGTTTACACGGTTTCCGATCCGCGTAGTGATGTGATTAAGGGTTGGGCAAAGAAGCTGGCTGACGAAACCGACGACAAGGTGTTGTATCCTGTTTCAGAACGAATCGAAGAAGTCATGTGGCGCGAAAAGAAATTGTTTCCCAATCTCGATTTTTACAGCGCGTCGGCTTATCACTTTATGGGCATTCCCACGGCAATGTTCACCCCGATTTTCGTGTTGTCACGCGTCACCGGATGGGCAGCTCATGTGATTGAGCAACGCAGTAACAACCGGCTGATTCGACCGGGTGCCGAATACATTGGTCCAGATTCGCGCAAGTACGTGGCGATTTCGGAACGGAAAGAAGAAGAGTTTGTATGAGCCTTTTCTGTTCAAGCTGTGGCGTTGAAAATGTGATCAACGCTGTCCAATGCAAAAGCTGTAACGAAAAATTGGCTCGACCCAATCAACCCATTCAGGCTGAGATCGTTGACGACCAGCCTGAGTCGGGTTCGGCGATGGGAAACATGCCGCTGAATCTTTTGTTGGCGGGCGTCTGTCTGATTTACATTATCAATCCAACAGCGGGCTTTTTGGAGTTCATCCCAGATAACTTGCCGATCATTGGCAACATCGACGAAGCGACGGCAACGGGCGGATTGTTGCTCGCGCTTTCGAACTTGGGTTGGATCCCTTGGATGCGAAAAAAGTAGCTTTTCCAAGAGCGATCATTTCCAAGGGCGATCACTCATCGTCCAGGCTCATGCCAATTTTTTCGATGTCGGTATGCAGTTTTGTATCTACTGGGGCGACCGCACCGCGACCGTTGTCTTCGATGCGGTTACGAGCTTCTTTGGTGATCCGTTCCAGGTCCGCGTCCCAGAAAGTTGATTTTGCTGCGCGGTCAATGTCATTGAGAGGACGCATGATTCGAAAGCCAGCTCCGGTCCCCGGCGAATCGGTAAACCACCAGGGACTCTTCGGATAGTTTGGGTCGGTCGAACGCCAATCTTTCGTGTGCGAGGGAAATCGAGATGTGCTGCTGCAATCTTCCAGCGGAAGTTCCCAGCTTCCGCCGCGCAACACGCGCGGGTAAAGAATTGTCGGTTGGTGAAAACTTTCTTCGACTGTTAATGGATTGGACAGATCCTTGTCTTTGATTTGGGTGTAACCGTTTTCGTCGTACTGATCCAGCGTCCACTCATTCACGTTGCCGTACATGTCGTAAAGGCCCCACGGATTGGGCTCGAGCTCGCCGACTGGATGGCGTTCCATGTCAGCATTGTCTTCGTACCAAGCGTGATCCATCATGTCGTCGTCTTCATCGCCGAAATAATATTTGGTCGTCGTGCCGGCGCGACATGCGTACTCCCATTCGGATTCGAACGGCAAACGATAAAACTGGCCCGATGAAAGACTAAGCCACTTGGTGTATTGTTTGGCCGCAAACTGAGTGATCGTGGCTGCCGGTTGGTCCGGCTCTTGACCGGCTTCATAAGTAAACTCGGGTTCGTAAAGCGCTGACGGAGCGGTTACTGCATCAATTTCCGTTTCAGCAGAGACGACGCGAACGCCATCTTCTTGCATCGCTTTGAAAGCTTTGTCCATTTGCATGTACCGTTGGTACTCGGCCCAAGTCACTTCGTACTTGGACATCCAAAACGGTTCGACGATGACTTTGAACGTCGGGCTTTCGTCGAGGCGCTCTTCGTCGGTGCTTCCCATTTGAAATTCGCCACCGGGAATTGGGACCATCGAAAACTCAATACTCGTACCCGGCAACGTCGCCGTGTAAGGAACCATGAATCGACCATCACCAAGATCGACGAATTGTCCGTCAGTCGGTTTGTCGGTCGAGATTCCAAGCAATTCCTGTGCAGTAGCGGATTCCGATTCGACCGGTTTTTGTTCGACTGCTTCTTGAGCGAATAACAGAACGGGCGAATTGACTAAGCCAAGCAACAAGCACGCGAGGAGGCCGGCGAACAATTGTCTCGAAAGGGATTGAATGCGAAAAAGTTGCATGGATGTATCGTTAGGTCAGGTTATTTGAAAAAATGCGAGCCTTGAACTGTGCGAAATTCTCGGCAACTGTTATCAAGATATTTTAGCACGCGGTGGCATAAAAGAGTTCTTCATTTTCGCAATCACAATCGAAGTCTTGCCCACGTCGCCTTCTTGAAAATCAGCCCGATCGACGTGAAGCTCTCAATCCTGAACCGTCAATTCTCCAACCAGATTTTGTTCGAGCTCGTTTCGAATTTCATCCGTCGATTTGTTCTGACTGAACAGGTGCAACAGTTTTGCCCACGCTGCCTCGGTGGTCATGTCATGACCTGAGATCACTCCCGCTTTAGAGAAAGCATTTCCAGCTGCGTACCGTGTTTGCGTCACCCCACCGTGAAGACATTGAGTGCAATTAACAATGATGATCCCGTCATCGACGGCCGCTTGTATGGTCTTCAAAAAACTTGAGGTGCCCGTTGGTCCATTTCCCTGTCCGTAAGTTTCGAGGATGAGCGCCTTAAGCGGGCGTTGCAAAACGTTCTTCAACACGTCCGTTGAAATTCCGGGGAACAACCTAAACGTGGCGACTTCGTGACTATCGATTGGACTGACCGAAAGTTTTGAACTGGGAACCGGTCGGAGGCGGTCGCTATGAATTTTGATATCCGTGCCGATTTCTGCCAGCGGCGGAAAGTTCGGGCTTTGAAAAGCATCAAATTGAGTTGTGCTGACTTTTGTGCTCCGGCATCCGCGAAGAAGTTGTTCGTCAAACAACAAACAGACTTCCGGGATGGCGTAGTCAGCGGCGATCATCATGGCTGTCTTCAAATTTTCTCGCGCATCGTTTCGGGCTTGGCCCAACGGCAATTGGGCTCCAGTCAGAACAACAGGTTTGCCGAGGTTCTGCAGCATGAACGCAAGTGCCGAGGCCGTGTAAGCCATCGTGTCGGTTCCGTGCAAAACAACAAATCCATCGAACGATTCGTAATGTTGTTGAATGTCGTTGGCGATTTTCAGCCAATACGCCGGTGTCATGTCCGACGAGTCGATTAGCGGATCGTACTCGTTGAGTTCGAACCGAGGCATGTGTTGCTGTTCGAGCTCTTCCATGTGGCTCAATTGCTCAGCCATGTAGCCGGGTTGCGTTCGATACCCATCAGCCGTTTTAGCCATTGAGATGGTGCCGCCCGTATTGATGATGTAAGTCTTTTTCATGAATTAGCAGGATGTCGCCAACGTCGTTCTCAACCAGGCGGTTGAACGAACTGGGCAAAGGACGCATTTTGACAAATTAGATGATTGAGAAAAAACAAGTTCGAGTTGGCGATGCTGGGCAATTAGATCATGAGCCAAGCGAGACATGAAGAGTGCTATCGATTTTCCGTTGGCGATGCCCTAAGGTTAATTAAAGCAAATATTGAAGAGCACATGTTTGAGAGCACAATTGGTCTTGGGGATCAATTTGGCAATTCTCTATAATTCTTGATTAGAGATTGGAGCCAGTCTCAGACAGCTGTTATTCAGTTGCTCACGGTTTCCAATCTATCCACGCTCAATAAAAAACACAGGTTGAACAATGGCCCAAGAAGAAAAAAAAGCTCCGCGTCCGATGGAATGCGATGAGACAAATGTTGTCAGCAGCTACGCGAATGTTTGTCGCGTCACTGGATCACCGGAAGAGTTGATCGTTGATTTTGGATTAAATTCTCAGCCAATGAAAGCGAATGACAAGCCAATTGAAATCAATCAACGAATTATATTGAACTTCTACACCGCCAAGCGGCTACTTCATGCGTTGCATGTGTCGGTTCGGCGTCACGAGGACGTCTTTGGGGCGATCGAGACGGACATCTCCAAGAGAATGAAGAACCCCCAAGACGCGAAATCAGAAGAAGTCGCAAGCACTTCTTAATTGGATCGGTTCGCACAGAATCCAATAAACTCTGTGTAACAATCTGAAACCAAAGGTGCTTTGACAGACCACGAGCAAATGGAGTTGCTTTCGATGGACAGGCCGCAACGTGGTGTGAATCGGCGCGATTCGAGTCAACTCGAAAGTGCCCATGATGACTCGCGTCCGTCGGATGAAGTTGCACAGTGTAAAAACTTGCTTGGCTCAAAATCGCTTGATCGATTCCCGGTACTTGGCCACGCATTGCTGATCGTCGTTGTTTCATCGGCGATCTTTTTTTGTGGACTGGGCGACGCGCCGCTTTGGGATCGTGATGAGCCGCGCAACGCTGGTTGTGCCGCCGAGATGATGGCCAGAGGAGATTGGGTTGTACCGATCTTCAACGACGAACTGCGACCACAAAAGCCGGTTCTCATTTATTGGCTGATCATGTCGGCTTACAGTCTGTTCGGCGTCAGTGAATTTTCGGCCCGGTTTTGGTCTGCAGCGCTTGGGGTTGGGACGGCTTTGGTCACCTTTGGGATCGGCCGCCGGTTGTTCGACGTGGCAACAGGGTTTCTGGCGGCGTTGATTCTTGCATCCAGTGTGATGTTCTGTGTGGCGGCACGCGCGGCAACGCCTGATTCGGTATTGATCTTTTGCGTTACGGCGGCGATCTACTTTTACGTTCGTGGAATTGAGTCGGATTTGAAAGTACGGTCACTGGGTAAATCGCTGGCCGAACAGCATCCACAACTCAGTTGGTTTCCAGATTATTGGTCTTCAAGCTTTCTGGGTTTGTACTTGATGTTGGGGCTGGCTATGTTGGCGAAGGGGCCAGTTGGTTTCGTGTTGCCGATGGCGATGATCGGAATGTTCATGCTTCTGCAGCGGCTTGCTGAATCCAACCCTGCTTCCGCCACTGACGCAATTGAAAACGCCAAGGTTAAAAGTGCCAGTCGACTATCAATTTCGAGTCTGTTCAATCAAGCACTCGTTTGTCTGCGTCCATTCGCTCCGGTGCATTTCTTGAAGACTTTGTGGGCGATGCGTCCGGTCACGGGAACCGCCATTGCTTTGTTGGTAGCAGCTCCGTGGTTTGTCTGGGTTGGTACGCGGACAGATGGTGATTTTTTGAGCCAGTTTCTTCTGAATGAGAATTTCGGTCGCGCGACAACGGTGATGGAAAATCATCGTGGAGGGATCTGGTTTTACCCGATGGCGATTTTGGTTGGCTTTTTCCCTTGGTCCGTTTTCTGGGGACCTGTTGCGATTGGGTTGATCTACCGCAGTCGAAGATTTAGCGGTTCAATTCAAGGGATCAGGCCGGGTGAAGTTTTATTGTTGAGCTGGATTGCTATCCAAGTTATCGCGTTCTCGCTGGTCCAAACCAAACTTCCCAGCTACGTCACGCCATGCTACCCGGCGTTAGCGATGCTAACGGCTCATGCTCTGATGGGGTTGAAACGATCTCCCGTCCCGATTTTGATTTGGAGAATCGCGTCGTATTGTCTTGCCGCAACAGGGCTGGCGATCTCGGTTGGGTTCTTGATCGCATCACATTACTATTTTCCACAACACGGTTGGTTGGCCGCGCTGGGGCTGATTCCTCTGTTGGTCGGGATTTTTGGCGCCGTGCAACTATCCAGTCATTCGATGAAATCGAGTTTGCTTAACACGCGCCGAATTGTCCTGGTGTATTTAACAGGTGCTGTGCTTTTTTGTGTTGGCTTGTTTGGGTTGGGCCCCAGCGCGGTCGGGACGTATCAACAGAATGAGCAGATTCTCAGTGTGATTCGTGAATTGCCAGAAAATTATCAGGTCGCCAGCTATGGCACGCTGGAGTCGAGTTGGGTTTTCTACGGGAACAAGCCCGTGTTCGAATTGTCCGAAGAAGATTCAACGGCGAAGCAATCAAAGTCGCGGGATGATGAATTCTTTCAGAGAACGAAAGCGTGGAAAACGAAAGCTATGCTGGAGCCTGAACAATTTCTCGAAGCATTTGACCAAGTCGTGTTCATCACAACCGGGGATCGGTTGGAAGCATTAAAAAATCGGCTGCCAGATGATTTTGAAGTCATCCAGACAGCCGAATACTTTTTCAAGAACGAAAACCTGGTTCTCGTTGGTCGAATCAATTCCGGTCTAGCGAATTTGCCTAATGCGATGGAGCGTGCGAGCGACAAATCCATCATTCGTCATTGAATTTCGACAAAGCCATTCGCGCAATGCCGAGTGTTTACGGTCTTGGAAATTACGGCTCGTTCGACAACGCAGCGGGCGCATAGGAGACTCCGGTGTTCAATTTCCAGCGAGTGCCAAAGTCTGTGTTGCTCTGCTGGAATTTGGCCCCTGAAGATTTGGTCAACGATTGAATCGCTTTTGGTTCAACGTCGGCCTGTCCCCAGTCGGTCTGAAGTTGAATCGCAGGGATCGTCGGCGTGCCTGTGACCGTGTCTCCATTGGAAAGCACAACCACTGCTTTGTCGTCTGCCGTGGTATGGAATTTAATACCAGCGACCTGTTCCATTGGGATGGTGATTTCGCCAAACGCACAAGTCATTTTGAAGTTGTCGAACCCATCCATTTTTCCAGCAATCGATTTTGTGTCGCTGAGGCGAATGAAAATCAAGTCATCATCCATTTGCATGGTTGGATTGATCGCCGGGCTCATGGCCGGTGAGTCGTACTTCAGCAAGACGCTTGAGAATAACGAATTCGAAATTGAGACACGTACGGGCTGGCCTTTGATTTTCGACAACAGGTCTTCGTCAATCACAATCACTGCCGCATCGTTTTCGTTGCCGATTGCGAGATCAAGTTCAACAGGTTCGTTGTCTTTAGTTTCGTCATAGCGAAGCTCGATGATGCCGATCTTGTTTCGACTATCTGGGTCAATTGCTGAGACAAGACTGCCCGCCGATCGCAGGCTGTCGATGTATGAATTATTCAGCGTCAACGAAAATCGATCGGACTGACCAAACGTTGCGGTTGAAGTCATGACGGTTAATGCTGCAATCATGACAGCAAATAGTACTCTCTTGTAAGGGTTCATTTTCTAATGCTCCATCGGAAAGGTTAGCGTTTTAAGATTTGGGGATGCTAGAGGACATTTCAAAACCTAAAATCGTGCGATCATCGTAGTGGGATTCGCCAGAATTCCCTTTGTTTTGAAAGCGAGCTGGGACTTCTGGCGAAGTCCACTACAGGTTTTGAAATACCCTCTAATGAAATTGTGGTTGCAAGTTGTTCGGTTGTGTTGCCGTAGCAATCATGTTCTTTTTGTCTGGATAATCGCAATCATTATTTGCTCTCGCCAGAAATCTGAATTCTTTCTTTGTATTTTTAATTTCCGTAATTGAGTGCGGGTCTCGTAGTCATGGGCGCGCCCGGTATTCCATTTGTCGGAAACTGATTCGTGAAGCGACGTGACCGCGTCTGCAGCGGCTGTTCGGGTTTAATGGATCGAATGTCGATCAGGTCAAGGACTTCGGTGCCCCAACGACTCAACAGTTCAATCTCCTTGAATTCACTTTCGCCAGAAATGTTGTCACCGTTTCGCATTGCAAACGAAAACTTTTGATCTTCTTTGTTAAACGTGATAAGGGACACATCTTTGATGTCGATGTCCAATTCACCCATCACCGAGTCGATGTGAATTTTCTTCATGCCTCGAATCCTACCGCTGATCCCTTTGCCATTTTTGAGCAAGACTTTGACCACCGGGCTGTCGTTTTCAGCGTCTCCGGCCAAAGAGGTTTTCGCGTCGCGAGTCACTTTTCCACCTGCGTAGCGCAAGATGATTGTGTCAAATTCAGATTCGTAAATTCTGAGTTCGACAGCTTGATAGTCAAGTTGATCAAGCAGTGTTTCGGTGATGTCCATGCTGACTGAGCGAAAGTCTCGCGTGATGTCCAGGAATTCAGTTGCGTTTTCTTCTTTAAAGTAAAACGGTCGCTTCAACACGATCGCGTCGACACGATTTACATACTGAGGTGGAAGCGAAATGTTTAACGCTCCGGTACGTCGTAGTGAATCCAATTTCTGATCGTCGATCACCACGTTGGCGGAAAACCATTGGTCTTCTTCGACGGAGTCCTGTGTTTTCGCGAAACCGTTTTCAACCGGCAACCATGCGCTACAGCAAGCGATGATGGCGATCAGCAAATATTGCGAACGAAGGATCGCGAAAGCAGTCAACATCGCAGACGGCAAGCGATTTTCGTGCTGGAGACGGTTTACCATTTTGGTTTTCTTGTTAATCGTGATTTCAACTCAAGATTTGCAGCAATACTCAAAAAGCCAACCACTCGCTGTGGTTGGCAATTGAGTCCGATTCATCATTGAATATCCGAGAAACGGGTGTTTCCCGCTCAAATTCTTAACGTCCGTTTGCTGTACCTGCCGTCGGTGACTTGGAGAATCGCCATGATTGACGACCACCGGTTGTGTCAGAGAAAAACTTGGCAGTGCTCGAAGTCATAACCGTTTCGATTTTCTCTGTGAGAATGTGAGCCGTGCCCCATTCGGTCTTCAACTGCAGTTTTTCTAGCAAGATCTTGCCCGTGACAAGGTCGCCGTTCTTGAAAGCAATAACAGCTGAATCATCAGCATCGGCGTGCATCTTGATCCCGTCGATCTTTTCCAACGGAATTGAAACTTCGCCAAAGCTAGTTTGGATTTTCATGTCGGTAAGTGCAACGATGTCTCCAGAGAGCTCGCGGTTCTTGGAAACTTTTACGAAGACGGCTGAGTTGTTTGGACCAGCAAGTTCCTGGGCGGTGGTGGCGCCAGAAAACAAAAAGGCGGTCATGGCAACAGCCACGATGAATGAGCGAATTGAAATCATTGGATTGATTCTCCAGCAACACGTGATGGCGTGTTCAAATAATTGGAAGTTTGTTCATCCGGCGAACGTTCGTCCGAATTACGAGGTTTCCACTATAGTTCGGGGGGCAAACCTGGCAATAAAAATAGCCTAAAAAGCGCGTTTGCTAAAGGATCTGTCGTAACAAATCGCTTGATCGTAAATATCGGAAGACTGGGTCAAATGTAACGCCCCAATTGAAGGGGGATTCGGCAAACTGGGTGTGATGAGCAGTACGGGGTGAGGCGTCAGGTAGGCCCGGCAAATTTCCGGAGCTGCCAATCGAGACGAAATGGAAGCCCGTCAAATTATTTGGACCATTGAATTGCACCGTCGCCCGATCGCAATCATCAGTTGTCGTCTCAGAAAACCGCGATGACCAAGCGACCCATCAATCGAATTCGCAATCCACGATCGGCTTTCAAAATTTGATTACCATCCTGCAATGTTTTATCGTTGTACCCTTATGCGAACCAACCCACTTGTAAATCTGATCATGAAACTCGCAACCAAATTGACGTTGATGCTTGCCTGCTTCATGACGGTTTTCTTTGTTCCTCAAATGCTGGGACAAGACGCTTCAAGTCCATCACTTCTTCGAGTCATGAGTTTCAACATTCGGCTGGGAGTTGCCAAAGACGGCGACAATCATTGGGACAAACGTCGTGAATTGGTTGCTACAACCATTAAGAACTTTTCGCCAGACATATTGGGCACTCAAGAGACTTGGGATTTCCAAGCCGGCTATCTCGCGGAGAAGC
The DNA here is from genome assembly GCA_964584615.1 of uncultured Pirellulaceae bacterium. GTDB lineage: Bacteria > Planctomycetota > Planctomycetia > Pirellulales > Pirellulaceae > Mariniblastus. The sequence goes on from CAZPBE010000030.1 coordinate 11,376, forward strand.
TTGAAGGTTACCAATATTTCGGCCGATCGCGCCAGCTCGATGGGAGCGAAGGTGAGCAATGTGGAGTCTTCTATCGCGAAGAACGATTCGAGAAGATTGCCGCAGGCCATTTCTGGCTTAGCGAAACTCCCAACCGTCCCGGCTCGAAAAGCTGGGATTCTTCGTTACCTCGAATGGCGACATGGTTGCGACTATGGGATCGAACTGCAGAAGAAAGTCTGTTAGTTATCAACACCCATTTTGACCATCGAGGCAAACAAGCTCGACTTGAATCTGCCAAAGTGATTCGCAACTTCATCGAGCAACAGGGTGCTGACGAAAGTTGCTCCAACATCGTCGTTACAGGTGACTTCAACGCCAGCGAAAACTCACCGCCGTATCAAGCTTTGTTTGGATCCAGTGAGGACGAGACTGACAACAATCACAACGTCATCGACAGCCTTCGAGCATTCACTCCTTCTCCAACCGAAGACGAAGGAACGTTCAACGGATTCTCCGGCAAGTCCAGCGGCGGACGAATCGATTGGATCGGCGCGTCGAGTAGTTTGCAAGTCAACTCCGCAACAATCGATCGAACCAACGAAGAGGGGCGCTACCCTTCAGATCACTTTCCGGTAACTGCAATTCTGGAATACAAGTAAGCCTGGTGCAGTACACGTAAGCTTGGCGAAAACTAGTGTCGAATGTCTTTCAACACTTCTGTCAAATCGACTCGCTTCGCATCAGCCCAGAGGACTTCGAGCGCATAGTTGATGCGGGTGTCTTCATCAAACAAGTGAATCACAACGGTCGCATAGTCGAGCACGATCCAGCGGCTGTCTGCATAGCCGTCGATATTCACTCGCTTGTCCTTGAGGTCATCTTCAAGCTTGTGATCGATCTCTTCGCTCATCGCGTGAAGTTGTCGGCGGCTGGTTCCAGTCGCGATTACAAAATAATCAAAGATGGCTGTGTGCGCTGACATGTCCATGACAACAACGTCGGTCCCGCCGTTCTCGGCAGCCGTTTTCGCTGCAGCCAATGCAAGTTCAAGGCTACGTTCAGGATTGACGCGAGAAGCCGCAGCGCCAGACGTAGTTGTTTCTGCGTCGGTCGCGTCAGGTTCAGGTTGCGAATCTTCAGACACGCATAGTTCCGGGGAGAAATTCATGGCAATAGTCAAATGACGATAGAAATAGCGATAGGTCGAAACGGAATCGCCGACAACGATCGTGCGACCCCATTGTATTGGTCTCAGACCATGCAACCAATGGGCAGGTTCACGAAGTCGCAGATTTTATGCGAGTGAATGCATGGTCAACATTTTTCCAGCACTGGCTACGCAAACCAGGCGATCAATACGAATCCGCCGCGTCAAGGTTTCGGGTGGCTGGAATTGGCCGTTACGTGATTTCAACCCGAGGTCGTTACGCGAGGATTGAGGATTGGGGTTCATCATCGATCACGGGTGTCGTGGCAGCCCGAACCAGCTCAGGCTCCAATGGCCGGCGCATGCTGCACGGTTCGGACACCCAATGCCAGTGCGCGACGCTCGGATCTTGTAAATTCCAACACCAGTGGATTTTTTTGCCGTCCAACGAAGAAGGGAAATCGACGTAGCCATCGGCAATGGAATCACAATTGTGATTGACGCCAAGGTCCGTCAATTCGGTAAGACACGCAGAAAGTCGCTCCGACAGCTCGCAGGTGGAGGCTTCGATAGAGCGAAGCTCGCCACTATAAATGTCGTCGACGTCGGTGAGCTGGTGGCTGAGTCCAACGGCTTCCAGTCGTGCGCGCGTTTGGCTGACTTCTTGAGAAAGATTCATCGCATCTTTAACGATCGATCGAAGCAGCGGCAGCATCTGATTGGCTTGCGCCAGATCAAACCAAGTCCGAGTATTTGCTTCTGCCGGCGGTTCAGACGTACCTTTGTCTTCGGCGCCATGGTCTGGCGCAGTTTTGTCTTCGGTCATTGACTCCTGCCTCAGTTTTTGAAATCGAGTTGCTGGTCAAGGTGAATGATGGTCTTGCATTTTGAATTATAGACGGAAGCTGGAATTGATGAAGGTGCGTTCAGTCTTCCCCGCAAACTTCACATGATTCGGTGCTCAATGTGACGTTGTGCTTTGTTTTGACCGAACCAGCATTGAGTGTGAAACCAATTACTGATTTAGGAAGTAAGTGTCTTGTGGTCCACGAAAAGCAGAACGTTTCTGCCAACAAATTTGTGGGTGAAGCCAATTTCCCGAATTCGAACACCGATAATCGTGGGGAATTCAGCCAGTCTGAATCCAAAACAACGGCTGATATCAGCTGGCTTTGGAAGGTTTTGCCTAAAAATGCGGCATATTAATGCAAAAAAGGTCTGAACAACTAAGGACTTTGTTGACTCTTGAATTGCCCCGCGTAGAGTGAATCTAGGTAATGGTTTATTCAGATTGCGGGTTTGCCGGTTTTGGCGAGTAGTAATTTGAAAAGGAAGAGTTTGTGTTGGGTCTGTTGCGAAGCGGGCTTATCCGAGAAAGGAATTGAGATGCTTGTTTTGTCTCGAAAAAAAAATGAGAGCATTGTGATCAATGACGACATTTCGATTGTCGTGGTTGAAATTCGCGGTGACAAAGTACGACTTGGAGTCGAAGCTCCCAAGGAAGTACCTGTGCATCGTCGCGAAGTCTATGATGCAATTAAACGGTCTGAAAAACAGGCCAAGTCGAACGATGAAGTTCAAGATCGTCCCAGCTCAGATCCTGCTGCAGCTGAATAAGTTCTTGTTAAAATATAGTTTGAGTTCCGCTTCGGGATTCAGCAATTGCGATATATAAGCCAAACAATTTGTTTGGCTTTTTTCGTTTCTACTCTTCCGATTCTTCTCTTTCGATTGACGCTGCCGGCTCAAACGCCAACCTTTTCAGCGTTGAATTGTAGGCAATCTCCATTACTTAGATCTGCAATCCCATTGTGCAGATCGATATCCACTGGCGTCCAATCACACGCAATGCTTGCCGATGGGTTAGTCCGCTGTCGTCGCAATTTCGGGTTTTCGCTGTTTTATTCGCGTTCCTGCAACTGATTGCGAAGTTAACGCTTTTTTGATTAGGCAGGACTTGACGTAACCCTAGTCAAATGTTTACTTTATTGCCTCTTGGTTTGCGTCCCAAATCGTGGGATTTATTGAAGCGAGGCAATCTAATTGCCGATCTTCCCTATCGAGACGGCCCCTTCGTCTAGCGGCCTAGGACTCCGGCCTTTCACGCCGGCAACACGGGTTCGAACCCCGTAGGGGTCACATTTTGCTTCGGCACGCTCCGGTAATCGATTGGTTACCGGAGTTTTTTTGTGCCCCGAGATCTCTCTCCTGATGGCTTGTAAGATGTAGCCACCAGTAGTCACTTGATTGACTTGGCATCAAGACTGAAGCCTTGTCAATATTCAGTGGACAAGTAACCCCGGACAATATTGTGATGCACGCGACGCCGGACTTGTGCTTATAAAAAACCGATGATCGCTCGTTCCGGCTCGGCGATCGACGTCGTTATCCGCCAATGAAATAGCAATGAGTGTTTTGGAATGCCAATGTCGAAATTACGATTTCAGATAATTCTCGCCGTTTGCCTATTCGTACCATCTTTATTAGCGCACGAAGCATCTTCCCAAGAACTGGGGGATGCGTTGCATCGCGCAATCGAATCTACAGAGAACGGAGAGTTCGCCAAGCAACACTCGATTTTAGTTTATAAGGATGGCGAACTAGTCGTAGAACGCTATTGGTCTGGAAAAGATGGGTGGCGTGGAAAACGTGACTTCAACGCTACGTCATTGCACGATCTAAGGTCTTGTTCAAAAAGCGTTGTTGGGCTGTTGGTTGGAACTGCAATCGAAGAGAAACTAATTCCAGCAGATTTGGCCGTAGAGGCACACACACTTTTTCCCGACAAAAAACTTGACCTCTCTGGTGCGCTATCCGAAGGTCACCGGTCCATTACTTTGGAACATTTGCTCAACATGACCGACGGACTGGATTGGCAACAACACGAGACCGAAGATCATGTTAACAACGAAGCAAAAATGGAAGGAGCTCCCGATTCGGTAGACTATGTTTGGTCTCAGCCAATGAAGCGACAGCCGGGGAAGGAGTTCAGCTACAACAGCGGCGCAACGGTATTGTTGGCAGGGGCAATCAAGCGAGCGGCTGGAAGAGATATCGAGCAGTATGCTGCCGAGAAACTTTTCAAACCGATGGATATAAAGGAATGGGAATGGATGCGCGACACCGACAAAGAACCGGCGGCGCACTACGGTCTCAGGATGACATCAAGAGACATGGTGAAAATTGGCCGGTTGATTTTGCAAAAGGGCAAGTGGAACGGTGCGCAACTAGTCCCCAAAAGTTGGATTGAAACGACCATTGATCACCAAAACGGCTCCCGAAAGTACGTCAATCAATGGTCGCTTGAAAATTTTTGGGTTGGTGACAAGAAGGAACGGCAAGTTCGGGCTATTGTGGCTTACGGGAAGGGAGGCCAAGATATTTTCGTTCTCCCGGAACAAAACGCTGTCGTGGTGTTTACCGCAGGATATTATGACGATGGAAAAGCTTCCGGCGATTCTATTCGTTTCTTCAAACGCAAGATTATTCCGTTACTGGCTCCCCCTGCTAGCGCCGAATAAGATTGCGATGCCGCGAATTCGGGCTTGAGCGTGCTTTGAAATGGAAGATCGGTCAATGTGATCAACTCAGATTTCCAACGGGACGGATACTTCAAAATCGTCAAAGTAAACCGTTTCGTCCTTTGTCGTTTCCCAGCCGTTGCCGCCACCAAAGAACGTACTGAAGTAGAGCTGGTCAATCTTCAGATCGTCAACTGTTCGGAACAGTACATCTGTCTGGTTATGCACCAACACGTCATCCAGCCAAACCTGAATCACTCCATCACTGACTCCGGGAGTATTCATTTTGACGCGTTGGGTGATCTCATACCACACACCTGAATTGAACTCCGTTCGCGCGCCATCAGGATCAATCCAATGGATCTCGTCTTCGTCTCTGCCATCCTGGTTGAATCCAGAATCGGTATACTTCGCGTATGAGATCGCCTGACTGGACAATTGTTCTGGATTGCCCCGTTCGCCGGTGAAATCACTCAACCACATCAGCCGACCAGTCCAACCGTTATCTCCTTTGGCTGGAGCGTTACCGGTCGGAGCCGAACCGCCGGCAAGTCCAGGTAGTTTTCCACCGCGCGAGAAATCGAAACCGTCTGCGAATAGAACGCGATAGCTCACGTAGGCTTCTTCATACTCACCGTCCAATTCCATTAGCCACTGTGCACCGGTCTCTTTTGTGCCCGCTTCGTCTTCCGGGTAAGCAACAGCCAGCGAGTTTCCAGTTCCACCAAATGCTTCACGTCCATTAACGATAGTGGCACGTCCTTCATCAATACCATCGTTGAATTCTGGATTGTTCCAGTCGCTATTTAATAGCCCTCTGGTGTAGAGACCTGTCGAATATTGGTCAAAATCATTTTGGTAGATGACTTGTCTCGGCACAGAAGTGTTCGAAGAAAACTCGAAGTACCCGTCGGCATGTAGGAAATCGCCTCTGCCGAAACCGGGAGTCAAACCATCCTCAGGACGCCAGGTTCCAGTTGAAAAGACGTTAGCGTTGTCCGGATCGAATACGACACCGCCGATGGAAACCGAGTTGATCTGCAGATTGCGATCAATCGTCGCTCCGCTGATCGGATCAACAAAAATCGCGTCATTGGTGAACACGACGTGCACCTGTTCCGGGTCAATATTGCCTGGGGCCTGATAGACGATCACATCTTGCGTATTTCCAGTTTTCGCAGCGAATGAATACGAGGCGACAGCGACTTCATCGATTTGAAGTTCAAAGTCGACCACATCGCCAAACCCGCGCGCGTCGATGACGATCTCCGTCCGTTGCGTCGTATCGAAGAACTGCAAGAAGCCATTGGCATGAAGCACATTGCCACGTCCAAAGCCGGGCGTGATGCTGTCGCTTGGTCGCCAGGTCCCAGTCGAATAAACGTTTTGGCTGAACGTGTCGTAATTGACGCCGTCGATCGAGATGGAATTGAACTGCGCGTTGTTGTCCACGGCCACCGAGCCATCGGGGTTGATGACATACGCATCATTGGTGAAGGCCAGTTTGAATCGGTCGGGGCTGATGTCTCCCTGAGCACGATAGCCAAACACCTGGGAACGATTGGCAGGACCAGACATCGACCAGATTACGCCCAACTGGTCATCGACAAGAACATTGATTTCGATTTGTGACGTGAGGCCGGCGATTTCCAACTCCGCTTCTATGTAGGTCGTATTCGCGATACCTCCGAATCCGGCATTGGAATATTGCAGGTACCCGTTGGAGTGCAGCACTTCACCACGACCGAAGCCTGGCTGAATCTCGTCCACAGGAGTCCACGTCCCGTTCGAAAAGACCGCCGCGTCTTCTGTTTGAAAGATGTTGCCATCGACTTCAATTCGGTCCACGATGACGTTTCGGTCAAGCCCCGTACTTGGATCGAACAAATCGTTAACGAATTCGATGCGGATGTCGTTGGCGGATACTGGTTCGTCAATGAAGTATTGAAACTCCTGGACAGCATCGGTTGGAAGCGATCCGATCGTAGCCAATGTTCCTCGCCCGTCGATCTGGACATTGATGAGTTCGTCACCCGTTGTGCCTGCCGCGAAGATCGAAATCGTTGTGAGCATCAATCGATCTTCGAGTGGCTCAACCAGGAACTCATTCGAATTGGATTCAGTAATCGATTTTTTATTGCGAATCGAATGAAGAGTTCTTAGAAGTTGTTTCACTGTTCCGCCTGAGAATTGCAGTTCAAGAATGTTGCTCAAGGAGTGGCTACGGTAATTCAAACTGGCATCAAATCAATTGTGAGGAAAAATTTCTCCAAATTGGCCAATATTGGCGTTTCCGAACTTCGGGTGTACCTCGCGAATCGTAACACCGTGTTCAAAACTGTTCCGGTGGCTCACGCCACCGGCAGTTCGTGTGCCGCCCGCTGGGCTAAAGCAAGCATCACTTTCCCGTCGTCTGGTTCGTTGTCTTCGGTTCGATCGTTTGCAGTTCAATGTTCTTGACCGCGCTCTTGGTACGGTACGAAGAGATTCCCAGTGGCTGAGATGAAATGACTTCGTTGCGGACATTGATGGTTCGGCCGTCAATCGGTTGGTCAATCAGCATCTCTCCATCGAACCATGCACTGATTCGGTCGGGAAGCACTCGAACGCGAATGTGATACCACTGCTTCTTTTCAAACTTCTTCAACGTACGTGTTTCGTTTTCTGAAGCATCTTGATCGTCGATGCTGGATAGTCCAACGACCGGGCCGCCCCACCCTCCGACCACTAAAGTGCAATGCGAATCGTTCACTGGGAACGTGAGGCTTCCGAAAAAGTCGTTGCCGTCGATTTTCATTGCGGAGTACGAGATTTCATAATTGTTTTTTGGCAACTCGGTACCGTCAACGACGTTGATTCCGCTGATTGGGTCTCCTTCACCCATATGGATTTCGTTATCTACCACGGTGCACTCTCCTTCGCCGCCGTAAGGAGTCACTTCCCAACCATCAAGTGTTTTTCCGTCAAACAGTTTTTGAATTGGACCACGGTTGTACTTGTCGACTTTGTCGGCTGACAGTCGCGCGATTTCGCGACGCATTTCTTTCTGGTCCGTTTCAATCTCAATGAGTCGTTGATTCTGTTCGAGCAGTTTCTTTTGAAGCTCCGCCAATTCATTTTCTAACAACTCAATCCGGGCATCACTGCCTTCGGAGCTTGGAGTCTCTTGAGAGGGAGTCGCAGTTTGAGCGAAGGACAATGAGCAACACGGCATTAGCGTGCCGAAGAAAGTGCTGGTGAACAAGACGATTGTCAAACAGCGATTGGTCATGGCATTTGATTTTGAAGGATGAGAAACTCTTATTCTATCAGATGCAAATCAGTTTACTCAGTTTTTTGTGCGCCCGATTGATCGGCTGCGATCAACCATGGCAAAAAAAAATAGCCTCGCTATAAACGAGGCTATATGTTTTAAATTTTGATCGCCGGAGACAACTTGCTTGGCTCTTCCGCAACAATTTTACTTGCCGAGGAATTTGAGCCAGCTCTTCTTGTCGCCTTTTTCGTCTTCCGCGCCTTCGGGTAGCGGGTCTCCTGAAAGGCGTTCTGCAAGTGTGACGATTTCGTGTGTGATCGCGGCTTTGGGGGCCTGTTGGATTAGCGGCACACCGTTGTTGCGACATTCTGAAATGATCACATAGTTGTTGGGAATGCGGCAGAAGATTTCACGATCGATCGTTTCTTCCGCTTTGTCCGCGCTGATTTGCGTTTTGTCCAATCCCCAACGATTGACGACAACTTTGACTTTGTCTGTTACGCCTTCGTAGGACTCAAGCGAAGTCAGCAATCGCACAACGTTTCGCAGGCACGGCAAGTCAAGCTGTGTAAGCAGCAAGATTTCGTCTGAGGCTTCAATCGCCGCCACATCGAGCCCGTTGTAAGACTTTGACAAATCAATGACCAGGTGGCTGAACGATGCTTTGAGCAGGCCCAAAACACGTTTGAAGTCTTCAACGGTAATCGAAGCGTTGTCTTCGATTTGAACTGGGCGAGGTAACAAGTACACGCCCGTTTCATGTTTGGTCAACGACTTTCTTAGCAGCGCCAAATCCAGTCGAGAAATGTTTTGGGAAACATCAAGCAACGTGTAGTCGGGAATCATGTCCAGGAAGACGTCGGCGTCGCCCAGAGCCAGATCCAAATCCAACAAAGCAACATTGCGATCAGGGTTCTGAGCCAGTGCAACGGCGAGGTTGACTGCGATCGAAGTTGTTCCCACACCACCGGACGCACCGGCAACCGAAATGATTGATCCGCTTTTGCTTCGCTGACCACCGCCACCTGAAGCAGCGACTCGGTCGAGTGCGCCGACGAGCTCTTCGATTTGAATCGGTGAGTTGAGAAACTCTCTGGCTCCCGACCGCATGGCTCGCAGAATTAACTGCCCATCGGTTTTCGAGCTCATCACAATCACCCCGCAATTAGGGTGATTCTGCGTGATACTCTCGACCAAATCCATGGCCACCTCTGCATCATCGTCAATATCTACGATGGCTACGTCGGGCGTCGTCTGTTCTACAATTTCAAGGAAAAACTCGTAGCGGGAGCAGTCGGCCTCCAGCCAGATGTTGTCCATCCCAATCAGATACTTCTTGAGGTTCTCTCTTGAAGTCTCATTCGGATCACATATCGAAATTCGAAGTGTTCCACTCATCAGGTTTCCGTTTTAAATGATGTTTGATTTCTTGAGAACTAATCCAATCTCTCAGCGGTCTCTCTGTTCCGCTGAAAACAAACATTTGATTAACGATTGCTCGAATCGCCCGGCCACATAAATCCTGAGTTGGCTTGCCGAGCGGGTGCCGGCCGTCGAGTGGACTGGCTGTTGGCAGGGTACACAGAGGATGTGTTGAAGCCACCTTGATAAGCCGCAGGTTGGGTAGGGATTGGAGGATATCCGTTGGACATCGGAGCCTGTTGCATCTGGCCCATTGGTTGTCCCATTGGTTGTCCCATTGGAACAGCCATTTGAGAGCTTGGTAGATTGTTGAATTCGTCGTTGATTGGACAATCATCATTGCAACGTGGGACTTCCAGGTGACCGTTAACGTAAAACTCATGGTTGGAAGGTCGTGAAGTAAGTTGGCCTGGTCCAAGACGTGGAACCTGTCCTGGCTCAACATCGCTGATGAATCGTGGTGTGATCAGGAAGACAAGTTCAGTTTCGTTCTTGGTGTCTTCGACGCGTCGGAAAAGTCCGCCGAGCAGTGGAGCGTCACGAAGTCTCGGGACGCCAGTGTTAGAAGACTCTGAGTCTTCGCGGAAGTCACCTGCGAGTGCCAGCGTGTGACCAGCTTTCATCTTGACGCCAGTGTTAACGCGGCGAACGGTGAAGCCCGGGATGCCGTCAGCTGTTCCAAGTTCAGGAGCAACTTCTGAAACTTCCGCACGAACTTCCAATGTCAATTCACCATTTCCGTGAACGATTGGAACCATATCTAGCTTTGTACCGAAGGCACGGAATTCAACCGAGGTCTGACCCAGTCCAACAGCAACTTGAATTGGAATCTCACCACCAGAAAGGAATTCAGCTGGGCGACCGTTTTGAGCAACCAAAACTGGTTGATCCAAAAGTTTCGCAACGTCGTTTCTTTCGAGTGCTTCAATGAATGCGTTGAAGGATCGTCCATCGCCAACTACGCCATAGTTCAAAGTTCCAAGGTTGGAGCCGGCGATTTGTTGGCGGCCCGCAGCTGGAGCTACCGTTTGAATCAAGTTTGAGATACTGGTGACTGCACTGAAGTTGTCGCCAAGGTAACCCCAGTCGACGCCAAGTGTGCGTAGCTTTGTACGAGAGACTTCGTAAACCTTAACCTTGATCGCAATATTTTGATTGCCGTTTACGCTTAACTGGTTCACAACATTGGTTGGGAAGTAGTCGCGGGCAACAGCCATGATGTTGGAGACTTGATCAGCACGAGCAACGTGACCGGCAAGGATAACTCCTGTTTGAAGCGGGTGAACTTTGACTTGCGAATCAGGGAAGTAATTTGCGAAAGCCATTTCAAGCTTACGCGTATCAACAATGACTTCCACAGCAATTGTTTGCAAGTTTTCGTCCGGATCGCTAACCGTGATCGTCGACACGCCCGGCTTGAGTCCCGTCACCAAGATTTCATTTGGTGAGATCGCCGAAGCCTGAATGACTTCAGGATTCTCAACCATGATCTGAGGAACTTTGTACTCAAACTTTAGCCGTCTCGCTGAGCCGGCAATGAGAGACATCTGGTCAACGGACTCATTGATTTCAAATCGTTGACCACTAAATCCCCCCGACAACTGTGCCGTCGCGGTCGCAGGAAAAATGACGACGGTGGCAGCCAGCAGTATGGCTAGACCAGTAAAGAGATTCTTGTGGCGCGTTTTCATCCGTGAATCCTCGCTTAGTGCCGTCTATGAAAAGTCGGCCGTGTACGTTTGGGTCAGCTACCTCAAAAGCAACATCTTCCTGATGATTGCTCGCGAGGCGTTGCAAATAACACAATGCTAAATGCAAGCAGAGTGAGTACCGTCGTTTTAAACGGTACCACACTCACTCACCCTTAAATTCGTACCTATTCACCTTGATATTGATCTTCTTCGCGACCGGGGTTAATCTCTCCCGATTCCTCAGAGTCTTCGTAGTCGCGTGGTTCACCTGTAGGTCGCCCAGATTCACTTGAAGGCGGTCCCTTGTAGGGGCCGTACATGTCGCCACCACTTTCACTGCTAGTAGTAGTGCTATGGATCAAATTATCATCTTTATCGAAGTAGGACTTTCTTTCCTCGGTACCACCATGGTAAATAACCATCGTGTTAGCTGTCTCCGGAAGCCCAGATTTAGCTACTGGCTCATCATCAAGTTGGTCGTCTTTCTCCAAATCCTTGAAGAATGGATCGTCAACATCGGTTGGTTCGGTTTCGTCGGCTTCGCCACGAAGTGCCAGGCGAATATCGCCTTCTTTCTTGACCAATACGATCTTTTCAGCTTGTCGCTCGGTCACGATCACACCCACGATAGCACTTCCAGAATTCTTGCTCCCTTCTCGATGCTGAGCGTCGGTCGTGTTTCCGTTGACGTTGAAAACTCGGATCGCCTTCAAGAAAGTACGTGTTTCCGAGCGGTTGGTTCCGTTGCCGTTTCGATCACGAACAGGGAAAACGCCAATGATATCAACCTTTGCACCTGGTGATAGCAAGCCGCTCATCGCGTCTTCTGGCGGAACCTTAATATTGATGACTTTGTGCCCCGGTGGGATCGCAAGTTCAACGATTTCGTTGCGATGCTTGATATCCATCGAGTGAAGCACTTGGCCCTTACGAGCTCGTGCAGTGATCACTTTGCCTTTGACCTCTTCGAGATCCGTGGCAGCTCCTTCTGGAATCAAATTGACTGGCCAGTTTTCAATACTGCAATTCTCTTCCGAGAGTTGAGCCTTGATGTTCAAGTGCGAGCTGGCGACAAGAACTGGTCCCATTTTGACTGGGGGAGCGGTGTTTGCTTTGCTTCCCATGACTTGGCTGATGCCGATGGCGGCAATTAGCCCAAAGCCCATGGAAAGAACCATTAACATAAAAGATTTTGACTTCATCGGTGTTTCCTCAGCGGTAGCCTTCGAGCCGGAATGTTGCTAGTGACGCGTCATTCGGCGGAGTAATTGACGGATTGTTTAATCGAAGCGACCGTCCTGGCTACACATTTCTCCATCCTGGAGATGAAAGGCCCCGATTTAATGCATGCACTTTCAGCTTGCATAATTCAGCTATCGAACTGTTTCGGCAGTTTCCAAGCAAAATAGTTAGTCGTTTCTAGGTGGAGCGGATCCTCAATAGAATCGGAACCATGCTGACAAACGCCAAACTCACTTGGTCTCTTGTTCCTGTTGCTTCCGTTGGCTTTGCAATAAGCCCAAAAAAACCTCACGGCTTAACAGGAAAAACGGCCTTTGGAATTCCAAAGGCCGTCAAATGGCTGTGGGTTTTATCTAAGTTGGATCGATCACACAAGCATTCGCATCCAGCCCATGTACATCACGGTTCCGATGGCCATTGGGATACCATAAGGAAGCAATCGCATTGAGCTTTTTCGGTCAGCCGCGATTTCGGAAAGCACTTCCGGATTTCGCACTGTCGTGATCTCATTAAAGATGTAGAAGAACTGGTCGTAGTGCTTCTTCCACTGACCGGCCATCAAAATCATGGCTACAGCGAGGATCGCACCAACGATGGCTCCGACACAGAATGAGTAAAATGTAATTGATACATGAACCCAGGCTCCGATCGCCATCATCATCTTCACGTCGCCGGCTCCCATTCCACCGATGGAATAGAAAGGCAGCAATGTCATCATGCCGACGAATGTTCCAGCAAGACTCCACATCAGGCCGTAGTACCAGCCTTCGCCAGCCATACCGTATGCGACGCAGCTGTAAATCCAGCCTGCAACGATCATCGGAAATGTTAATTTGTTCGGGACACGCAATTCTTTACCGTCAATATAGGCGGCAACGACTGCGAAAATAGCGACAACCCAGTAAACCCAGTTGTCACACATAGTTGAAAAAATATCGCTCATTGAAATCTCCTGCACCTCGTGTGCGTTGCGACGAAGGAACGTCGGTTTAATTCAGGGGTTCTCGAAATAGTTAATTGGAATGAGCGGCGTATTGGTGTGCTTTTTTTGGGAAGCACTGTGCTTTGGTCGAAGCACGGTCTCTGGTCTCTGTTTTGACTTGCAATTCAAAGTCGAATGAATCGATTTATCCTCGCATCGTCAAAAGGTAGCTTGCAAAAACGGCCACGACTGTAAAAAAACAGCAAACGATTTCAAACGCATGCTCATAGCATTGGGGTCCGATGAAACCGTCCATTTTTTACTCGTGAAAAAAATTAATTAAAGTTTTCCGTATTCGCTTTTCGTCGATCGAAATCAGACGCATCAGGGAGGCGAGTGGGTGTTTGTTTGCGACCCATTTCCTCGCTGATGCCTCGGATTTCACTGACTGACTGAAGTCCCTCTGTCTCTTCAAGTGAGCATAAAAAAGCCCCTCCGACCGGAAGATCGGAGAGGCAATTTATTAACTCGCACAGGAGCTAGGCATAAACCTAGTTAACCTGACCAGTTCGTGACGACTCAAGGTCAGCTGCAATGTCCTGGAACGTTGAGTTAGCTGATGTACCAACAGCTTGGATAGCTGTTAGGCAAACGATAACAATCAAAGCAAGCATGATTGCGTACTCAACAGCTGTTGGACCATCTTCTGACTTGATGAAACGCTGAACTTTAGAAACGATATTCTTCATAATATTTCCTCCGACGGAATGAAAGTTACCCAAATTGGGCATGAGCCGAGGCTCGATTAAAATAAGGGCTTGACTGACCAAGTGGATGAGCACTTCTCCTGCAAGTCAGTTGTCCCACGTTAAAAACGCGTTGCCTTCAGATGAAAGCGATGCAGGAATCAATTTGCTTCCAGTCATGAAGACCAGAAGCGGAGTGAGCAAGAACAACTCGTGTCATCCTCGACTCACTAGAAACTTATGACATAAACAGCGTTAGTCAAACTTTGTTGGTTAAATAAAATGAAAATAGTTCTGCTGCTTTTACCGCTCAGTAAAAAACTGCCGTTAAACTCGGGTAATCGCGTTAGCCAACGGAAACGAGTATTCCTAACCGGCAAGAGCAGCCGAATACAGGTGCAACCGGTTGTAACGATTGTGCGGTCAGCGGACTTCGATGGATGGATCCGCGAGACGTGAAAAGAAGTGTGGAAGAACGAAATCCTGCTGCGGCGTTGATGCAACCTGCGGTAGCTTTGTCCAACCAGCGGTAGCTTTGTTTAGGCGCCAGCTTTGTTTAAAAAACGGATGGGTTCAGTTGGCTTTTCTTCCGCCGGTAATACTTCAGACCTGAAAAGAAGAAACAGCAGGCTGAAACGCATCCGAAGATGCACATTGCGCTCTCAGGTATGACAACCATCATGATCGCTGTAATGAACATGGCGACCGACTGGATATAAAAGGACCCCGATAGAATCCCGGCCTTGATCAGGAATACCATCGCGGCAACCAAGCCCAGCATTGGGGCCAGCGTAAGTACGGGCAAATCCAATGCGGCCTCCAATGGAAACAGAAACGCCACGATTCCCATCGCGGCAGCCCAAACATGGGCGATTTGCCGCTCAACGAAGGTGACTGGCCCCATCCGCCGACGAACAAACCAGAAGACAATCGCCCAAATTCCGATGCCAAGGGTCCACATCAGCCAATAGGGGGTTCGATCCTCGACTCCCGACCAATACAGCATTTCCGTTGCCAGGCTGGCCACTAATAAGACCAGACTGTGCCAAATCCAAATCAGCCCCCAGTTCTCCAGGATCTCGGCATGGTGGGTTTCGCGAAAAACATTGGAGATAATCTGGGCGAACCGGCCCTCCCTCGCGCTGACGACTCGGTCGTCCAAAAACGCCTGAACATCATCGCAGAGTAAACCCGCTGTTTGATAACGCAGGTCCTGCGGCTTTTGCAGACAACGCATCGAAATCATCTCCAAACGACGATCGACGCGACGGTTGAGTGTTCGCGGCGCAATCGGATCCTGTTCCAGCACCATCAATACGGTATCAACAGGCGACGTTCCCCAAAACGGTGGCCGACCGGTGAGCATGTGATACAGGATTGCCCCCAAGCTATAAACGTCGCTGGCAACCCCAATTTGTCCTCGTGCACCTGCGGCTTGCTCAGGTGACATATAAGAAGGCGTGCCAATGATTGCCCCCGAACCGGTCAAACTGGCTTTGCTGTTGTGTTGTTTGGCCAGCCCAAAATCCGCCACGTAGGCCGTTCCTTCGTCATCGATGAGAATATTGGAAGGCTTCAGGTCTCGATGCAAAACACCTTGGCTGTGAGCGTATTCGATTGCGCCGCTGATCTGTGCCAAAAAATTGCCAGCCCGACGCGACGGAATCGGACCGTGCAACAGTCGAGCGGCAAGCGTTTGACCTTCGATCAACTTCATGCAAAAGAAAGCTCGACCTTCGAACTCGCCAATTTCATAGATCGGCACAATGTTCGGATGGCTAAGTTGACCCGCTGCATCTGCTTCCGCTCGAAACCGTTGACGCTCGGCATCTGAAGCGAAATCGCCTTTGAGAATCATCTTGATGGCGACAGCTTCCTGATCGGATTTTCGCAAAGCTTGATAGACGACGCCCATGCCACCTCGGCCAATTTCGGTTTCGAGCAAGTAGTCGCCCAGATCAAAAGGCAACTCCAGGCCAGGCATGCGAAACTCATCAGTCGTCGCGCCGAGATCACTTTGTTCAACCGCGATCGCCTGAGTGACCATCAGGGTGCCCCAAAGTTCTCTCAAGTCTTTTGCAAACAGAGGGTGCTTTTTGCAAGTCGCTTCCAGGTTGATTTCCTCGCCTCCACCGACCCGGTCGGCGAGACGGGTAAGCAGATTAGCCAGTTCCTGTTCCTGTTCGGGCGACAACTCGGATGCGGCTTCGTGGTTCATGGAATGGCTCTCAGAATTCAACTCTGCGACAAGTTATCATCACCTAGTTGATTTTGCAGAATGACTTTCAGCTTTCTAATCGCCCGCAGATATCGCATGCTTGCCGCTGGCTCTGATAGACCGAGTACTTTTCCAATTTCCTGGTTGGTTAGATTTTCATAGTGACGCATCACCACGATCTCGCAGTCTTTCTCTTCAAGCAACGAAATTGCGGATTCAACTTTGCGAGCCATTTCTTTTTGCAGCGAAGCTGCTGCAGGTGTCAAGCGGTTATCTCCTAGAATCGAAGCCAGATGAATCGACGACTGGTCATAGCCACGAGGCGCGACCATGGCTTGCTCGCGATCAACCGAACGTTTCGCGGAAACTCGATGTCGCCGGTGGGCGTCGATGATCCGGTCTTTCGCGATTTGACGAAGCCACAAATGAAAGGGCATGATGGGATCGCCCAGATAACGTTGCAGACGCCGGTTGGCTTCGACAAGGACATCCTGCACAACATCACTGACGTCAACGCGTTTTAGAATCTTGGCATCTAATCGCATTCGCACGAGGTGGCGCAAAGAATTTCGATGTCGATCCATCAATTGGTTAACTGCCGAAGCATCACCGTCTTTGGCAAGCGCCAACAACTCATTGGTTTGTAAAGGTTCAGGCCACATAGCACCATTATCACTTGGTTTGAATTCTATGGCTACCGAATTTATGCGACAAAGGGTCGCAATGCAACGATTTATATTGTCAATCGACTAAGGGAATTGCATAGCGTTTCGATTTGCGTCATTGAATTGTAGAGATGGCATGAAACGCGGATGAACCAGCGTTCGTTGAAATTCCAAACAGGAACCTCAATCGAAGACTCTTCCCACAACTGTTGCTGTAGTTTAGACCAGTCTCCAGCCGGCAAAGGGACTTGAGCCATCGAGCCATACCAACCTTCTGACCGCTTGGCGATCGGCTCGGTGCCCCACATCTCCAACAGTTTTAACTCTGTTTGCTCCGCAAGATAGTGCATTCGTCGTCGCGCAGTTTCGAATCCAAGATCGCGAAAATAATTGATTGCCGTTGGGATCGCGAGGAACACGGCCGGATCTTTGGTGCCTTTCCAAACAAACTCTTCGTGCCATTTTTCAACAACCGCGGGCTTCAGTCGTCCCCAGCTTTGGATAGGCGGAACAATCGTCTCGTGATGTTTTGGATTCACATATAGGAATCCGCTTCCAAGTGGAGCGCAAAGCCATTTGTGACAACTCGCGCAATAGAAATCGCAATTTAGTCCGTTGATCGAAAATTCAACCTGAAGCGGTGCGTGCGGACCGTCAACACAAATCATCACTCCGCGCTGGGAGAGTGAGTCGCAGATTTCAGGCAATGGCATGATCAGCGCAGTCGCCGAAGTGATATGACTAACCACTGCCAATTTGGTTTGGGTTGTCACACCACTGACAATGCAGTCGACGATTTGCTGTTGGGATTCAAATTTTTCAGGAAGTTTGACGATCACCAGCGTCGCGCCATGGCGCTGACAAGCTCTTTCCCAGATCCGTCCCACGGCCCCGTACGTATGATCGGTGATCAGGATTTCATCACCCGGTTCAAGCTGAATGCTATTGGCAACAACGTTCATGCCATACGTCGCGTTGTCGACAAAAATCAGATTGCCACTCTCGGTCCCGACAAATTCAGCCAGAGTTTGCTTGGCGTCTGCGATCAACGGTTCAAGCTGACGGATGAAAAAATCCATCGGTTGTTCGTCAAGCCGTTGGGTGAAGTAGTTGCGTTTGTAGCGAACGCAGTTCAGCGCGATCCCGAAGGATCCATGGTTCAAGTAGACCGAATCGGTGCGCACGTTGAACTCGTGAAGGAAAGTCTGCCAGTCAGATTCGTTGGCAACGTCGACGGATGGGTGAAGTTTCATGGTCGTGTTTGTATGGTTGGTGCAAATTCTCTAACGGGTGGCCGTCCGTTTTCGCCAGTACTTGTATTCCTCCGCAGTTTGTATTTCTCCGCAGTTCAAATTTTGGGTCGGGTGCCATGGCCACGCGAAGCATGGCCATGAATTGAACACTGGAAAATCTCTTCTACATTTGAGCATGCTCACGCCGGCGTGAAGCATGGCACCCGAAAATCAAGTTGAGATGGAATACTAGATCTAGATCATACCCAATTTTTTGTTTCACTAGTCTGGCGTCAAGCATCCTCATCCAAGCTTTCCCAATCGCAAGACGCTACAATTTGAGTTAACTCTATCATTCAATCTGTCATTCAACGAAAGCCGCATTTTATGACGATTCGACTTTTGATCTTTTTGATTTCTTTTTTGGTATACCAGTCCGCGTTGGTTGGCTCTTCCGCTTTGGCCGTTCAAACTTCTCCGTTGAAACGAATCGACCTTGATGGTGAAGCCGAGCGCCAAGTCATTGTTGATATAGAAAGTGGAATCTATCTTGGGCACCCCACCACGTGTCTTCTCGAAGACAACAAAACAATGCTGTGCGTTTACCCGAAAGGTCACGGCAAAGGTGGCATCGTCTACAAACGAAGTTCCGATGCTGGGCTGACCTGGTCCGAACGGCTGCCGACACCAGAATCGTGGACGACGTCCAAAGAAGTTCCAACGCTTCATCGTGTTGTCGGTCCCGATGGCAAAAAGCGAATCATTATGTTTTCTGGTCTCTATCCCACGCGCATGGCGACTTCTGAGGACGACGGTGAAACTTGGAGTGAGCTTGAGCAAGTTGGCGATTGGGGTGGGATCGTCGTCATGGGTTGTGTCTTTGAATTGAAGACAGGAAGCGGGCACTATATGGCGATGTTCCACGATGATGGTCGATTCATTGCGCAAGATTCGAAGCAAAGAGATCCGGTTGAATTCAATCTTTACAAAACGAACTCGATGGACGGTGGGTTGACGTGGAGTAAGCCCGATTCGATCAAGGCTTCTTCTGAAAAACACATTTGTGAACCTGGAGTGATTCGTTCGCCGGATGGAAACCAGTTGGCGATTCTGCTCCGTGAGAATAGCCGTCGACACAACTCGCAGATTATTTTTTCTGACGACGAAGGACTGACGTGGACCGAGCCGCGAGACTTGCCGGCTTCGCTCAATGGTGACCGGCACACAGGTCAATACAGTAGCGACGGGCGACTGTTCATTTCGTTTCGACGTCGCAACCCAAGTGAACGTGATGCGGGCAACAGTGCTGACGCGTTCGAAGGCGACTGGGTTGGATGGGTTGGGACGTATCAAGATCTGGTCGAGTCAAACGAGGGGCAATACCTTGTGCGTCTTAAGGACAACAAGAATGCGTGGGACTGCGCATACCCCGGCGTTGAATATCTGCCCGACGGTACATTCGTGACGACAACGTACGGTCATTGGGACGAAGGCGAAAAACCTTACATCCTGTCGGTTCGGTTGAAGTTGGAAGAGTTGGATCGGAAGTAGTGTAAATTCGACGTTGTGAGTTTTTGTTGAGTGACATCGTAAAAAAAGCCCCGTCCAATGATGACGGAGCTTACTGTTTCAAAATCAAAACGCGGGTCGCTTAGACGCCCACTTCGGCAGTCTTAACCGTTTTGATAATTTCCGATGCGACTTTGTACGGATCCGCATTGGAGGCAGGACGCCGATCTTCCAACCAGCCCTTCCAACCATTGGTCACGGTGCCGACAGGAATACGAATCGAAGCACCACGATCAGAAACGCCGTAGCTAAACTGATCGATACGCTGAGTCTCGTGCTTGCCGGTCAAACGCTGATCGTTGTCGGCGCCGTAGACGGCAATGTGTTCATCGACGCGAGGAGCAAAGGCTTGGCAAATCGTATCGTAAACCGATTTGTCACCACATGTGCGAAGCGTGTTGTTTGAGAAGTTCGCGTGCATACCCGATCCATTCCAGTCGGTATCGCCGAGCGGCTTTGGATGCCATTCAATGCTCAAGCCGTACTTCTCGCCAGTTCGCTCAAGCAGGTAGCGAGCCAGCCAAACCTGGTCGCCAGCTTCTTTGGCGCCTTTGGAGAAGATCTGGAACTCCCACTGACCTGCAGCGACTTCCGCGTTGATGCCTTCGACGTTAAGTCCTGCTTCAAGGCATTGGTCAAGATGGTCTTCGATCATGTCGCGCCCGTAAGCGTTCGTCGCGCCTACGGAACAGTAGTAAGGACCTTGGGGGCCGGGGTATCCGCCAACAGGAAATCCTGGTGGGCGATTGGTCTCTGAATCCCACAAGAAATATTCTTGCTCGAATCCAAACCAGAAATCACAATCGTCGTCATCAATCGTGGCCCGGCCGTTTGATTCGTGTGGTGTGCCGTCTGGATTCAGAACTTCGCACATCACCAGATAGGCGCTGAGTCGCTCTGGGTCCGGGATGATTTTCACAGGCTTGAGCAAGCAGTCAGATGAACCACCTTCGGCTTGTTCGGTAGAGCTTCCATCGAAGCACCACTCTGGACAATCGGCCAGGTCGCCGCTGAAGTCAGTGACAATTTTGGTTTTACTTCGCAGGCTTTGTGTTGGCTTGTAACCATCAAGCCAAATGTATTCCAATTTCGATTTACTCATCTTGAGATAGTGCTCCAAAATGCAAAAGGTTGTGTTCGAGTCGATCTCGACGAAACATGCCTGATGATGAGACGGTTTCGACGGGCTGATTGGTGGCGCGGTCAATGATGGGCGATCTGCAGAACTGCAATTGCGAAGCAAATCGCTGCAACAATGATGATATCAACGGGGATAAATCTTCACAGTAGCCAAAACTTGGGAAGCCAAAAAACTCCAGTCGACGCCACGAAATATGATGTTTCCAATTCGCGCGACTTACTCCTTTGAATTTGGCTAAGGGCGTTTTGTGTAACCCAAGGCGCAATCAATGTTTGCGATCATGTCTTCGTTTGGATCGACATGATCCTGTGCCGTTTTCGATAAGCAGAGTTTGGTTTTTTCGATTTTTCGTCGAGGCCAGCCAAGCGGAGAATTTGTCGATTTTGTAGGATTCAAGCCCAAGAATTTCGCAATTTGCAAACGTTTGTTTCGCGTTGCTGTTTCTTTTGCGCAAACGGCTTACATTAAAGCCTCCATTTTACGAACGAATATTTCACTGACATTCACAAAAAGGTATTTCGTTGACTCCCAAAGAAGTTGTCGCGCACTGTCGTCAAAACAATGTCCGCGCCGTCGATCTACGGTTCACCGATTTTCTCGGTCAGTGGTCGCACACCACCATTCCTGTTGATGCGCTGAACGAATCGCTATTCGAAGACGGTTTGGGTTTCGATGGTTCCAGCGTTCAAGGCTGGCAGCGCGTCGACGAAAGCGACATGTTACTGATGCCGCAATCGGAAACATGCTTTCTCGATCCGTTTACAAAACTGCCGACACTCAACATCATCTGCAACGTCGTCGATCCGATTACGCATGAAGACTACAGTCGAGATCCAAGATTCATTGCCCGCAAGGCAGCCGCATATTTGAAAGGGACCGGCGTTGCCGACAAAGCTCTGTTTGGCCCCGAAGCCGAGTTCTTCATTTTTGATGACGTCCGTTTTGATCAGACTTCCAACAGCGGTTACTACTACGTTGATAGTCGCGAAGGTCAGTGGAATCGCGGCCGACAGGAAGATCCGAACTTGGGTTCCAAGATTCGTTATCAACGCGGTTACTTGCCCTGCCCTCCCGTTGATCAGCTGATGGACATCCGCAACGAAATGATGCAGGCCTTGATTGATGCCGGTTTGAAAGTTGAATGCCAACATCATGAAGTCGCCTCCGGCGGTCAGTCAGAAATCGATTTGAAATACGACGAGCTCGTGCCGATGGCGGACAAGCTGATGATGTACAAGTACATCGTAAAAAACGTAGCGTTCAAAAATCAAAAAACGGTTACGTTCATGCCCAAGCCATTGTTTAATGAATCTGGCTCAGGAATGCATACGCATCTTTCATTGTGGCAAACGGACAAACCATTGTTTGCGGGCGACGGCTATGCAGGTCTCAGCCAATTGGCAATGTATGCGATTGGTGGCGTGCTGAAACACGCGCCGGCTTTGTTAGCCATCACCAATCCAACGACCAACAGCTACAAACGTCTGGTTCCCGGATTCGAAGCGCCTGTGAACCTGGCTTTCTCCCAACGGAATCGTTCGGCAGCATGCCGCATTCCGGTCTACTCCAACGCATCGCATTCCAAGCGATTTGAGTTTCGTTGTCCTGATCCAACCGCCAATCCGTATTTGGCTTTTTCTGCAATCCTGATGGCGGCTTTGGACGGAATCGAAAACAAGATCAGCCCTGGCGATCCGCTGGACAAAGACATTTACGATTTGCCACCGGAAGAATTGGCGGGAGTCGCCAAGACACCTGGTTCGCTGGCAGAGTCGCTTGACGCACTGGAAAGCAATCACGAATTCCTGTTGCGCGGCGACGTGTTTACCAAAGATGTAATCGATCGTTGGATCAGCTACAAACGTGTAAACGATGTTGAAGCACTTCGGGGAAGACCGCACCCGTACGAGTACTGCATGTACTACGATCAATAATCGCGAGACCAGTCGCTAAATTGTCACCGAGTTATATGTTGCCGATGACCACCCAACCACAAAAATAAAATGACTAACAAATTCGACGATGAAACGAAACAGGATTGCTTGAAGTTGATCGAGTTGGCGTTGACTGAAGATATTGGTTCCTCCGATATCGACGTCGGTCGTGATTGCACAACCGACGCGATCGTCCCAAAACAAGCCAGCGCTTCTGCAAAATTTGTCAGCCGTGAATCGGGTGTCGTTTGCGGCGTTGAAATTGCCCGCTTGGTTGTCGAAAACTTTTCTCCACGACTCAAAGTCGAGGAAGTATTGAACGATGGCGATCAAGTCGAACCGCAGCAGACGATTGCGATGCTCGTCGGACCGGCGCACGACATTTTGACCGTCGAACGAACTTGCTTGAACTTCATGTGTCGGCTGTCGGGGATTAGTTCGTTGTCGCGAAAGTTCGTTGACGAAGTGGCTGGAACGAAAGCGAAAGTTCTCGACACGCGCAAGACGACTCCCGGTTGGCGTCGGTTGGAAAAGTACGCGGTCGGTTGTGGTGGCGGCGCGAACCATCGGATGGGGCTTTACGACGCGATCATGATCAAAGACAACCATCTGGCTTTTTATCGATCTCTGGTCTCCGATACCGAAGACACGATCCCTGATGCACTGAAAGGAGCCAGAAAGTGGATTGACGATCACAAGTCCAGTTTGCCCAACGGAGCCGCGACGATTCTCCAGCTCGAAGTCGATACGTTGGAGCAGTTTGAAATCGCCCTCCAATGCAAACCGGATATCGTGCTGCTGGACAACATGAGTACCGATCAGCTTTCTGAGGCAATCAAGCGCCGCGACGAAGTCGCTTCGGAGATCCTGTTGGAGGCTTCGGGCGGTGTCAATTTGAAGACAATCAAAAAAATCGCGCAAACCGGAATTGACCGAATTAGCGTCGGAGCCCTGACGCATTCGGCCCGTAATTTCGATATCGGCCTCGATTGGTCGATTGGCTAACGCAGCCACACAACGCGTTGAACATTGGGAATTGACGCGTTTTTGCGTTCATTCTCGGCCGAACCGCCATTACCAACTCTTTGGTCAGTGAGCTTTTGACAACGTTGTCCCGTGACCTACCGTTTACTTAGCCTGCTTGTGCTGGGGAGCAACGAGCAAGCTTGACGGCAAGGGTTGGCTTGGAGCCAAAAGGGGCCTTGCCGTCTTTTTTTGCGCGCGATGCTTTGTTGGAAATCGTGGCGGTTTGATTAATGCCGTATTTGCTGGTGGATAACTGGCACAAAGATTAGAATGGAATCAAAGGCGAAACAAAACATTTCCACAAGACACGAATTGCATGGTTCGGCTTCCAACCCTCGCAACTTTTTTAGCGATCAATGTGGTCGCCACATGCTGTCTGGCTCAAGCTCCCGCAAAGATATCTTTTAACCGCGACATCCGCCCAATACTTTCTGACAAGTGTTTTCATTGTCACGGACCGGACCAACACGCGCGCGAGACAGAACTTCGGTTTGACTCAAAAGAAAGCTCGTTTGCAGATCTTGGGGGCTACCAAGCGATCGTTGCCGGTGATCCGAACGCCAGTGAGTTGGTGAATCGCATCTCCAGTGACGACGAAGATGAAAGGATGCCGCCTGAGCATATCGGCAAGCCTCTCAAGGATTCAGAAATTGAATTGCTGAAACGTTGGATTGAAGAAGGAGCGACTTGGGAAGATTTTTGGGCTTACACTCCTCCCTCGAAAAAGGAAGTTCCGAGCGTTTCCAATCAGGATTGGTCCAGGCATTGGATCGATCGGTTTGTACTTTCTCGACTAGAGTCAAAAGGCCTCTCGGCTTCGCCGCCCGCTGACAAAGTTACCCTTGTTCGCCGAATCTATTTTGATTTGATCGGGCTTCCTCCAACGCCTGAAGAAGTTGCAGAGTTCGTCAATGACCAATCGCCGGAAGCCTATCCCAAACTTGTGGACAAACTCCTTGCCTCCCCCCACTTTGGTGAGAAGCTTGCCATCTACTGGCTCGATCTGGTTCGCTTCGCCGATACAGTCGGTTACCACGGCGACCAAGATCATAACATTTCGCCTTACCGCGACTGGGTCATCGACGCGTTCAATCAAAACATGCCGTTCGATCAATTTACGCGCGAGCAATTGGCGGGTGACTTGATCTCCGACGCGACTCAATCCCAAAGAATTGCCTCCGGTTACAATCGGCTCCTGCAAACGACTCACGAAGGCGGGCTTCAGCCTAAGGAATATCGCGCGATCTATTCCGCTGATCGCGTGCGCAATGTCTCGATGGTCTGGATGGGAGCCACCGTTGGTTGTGCTCAGTGTCACGACCACAAATACGATCCCTACACAGCCAAAGATTTTTATTCGATGGCCGCGTTCTTTGCAGACATCAACGATGAGAAACATTTTAAGAACGGCACCAATGACGTGCCGACTCGGCGGTCGCCAGAAGAATTGATCTTTAAAAATGAAAGCGATGAACAATCGTATCTGAAGACCAGCGCCGCGTACAAGAAAATTGAGTCAGCAAAAAAAGCTGTTGACGAGAAACTTGCTACGCTTGAAAAAGCGGAGAAGAAAAAACCGCCTGCAGCAACAATCGCTGAACTCTCCAAAGAAATCGAGAGACTTGACGCCAGCTTGAAATTCGCTGCCAAAGCGCAGGCCGAAGCCGAATCGCGCGGGGCGTGGACGATGGTTACTGAAACACTTGACCAACCCAGAGAGACGCGAGTCTTTCCCCGCGGTAATTGGCTGGACGAGACAGGCCCGATCGTTCAGCCTGCCGTTCCTGAATTTTTGGGCGTTGTCAGCGATGGGAAATCGCGCGCGACCCGACTTGATCTGGCAAACTGGCTTACAGACAAAAACTCGGATTCTGGAAAACTCACGGCTCGCGTGATGGCAAATCGAATCTGGTACTTGATGATGGGCGTCGGCGTTTCAAGATCGCTTGACGATTTCGGCGGACAAGGTCAGCCTCCGGCCAATCCGCAATTACTAGACAACCTCGCCATCGAGTTGCTTGATTCCGATTGGAATATCAAGGAGATGTTTCGCGAGATCGCGCTGACGCAAGCTTACAAACAATTATCATTCGAAACCGAAGAGATTCGCAAACAGGATCCTTACAACGAATTCTTTTCACATCAATCTCGCTACCGTTTGCCCGGCGAAGTCGTGCGTGACAACGCATTGGCGATCGCAGGTCTGCTCAACGTTGACGAAGTGGGTGGGAAAAGCATCAAGCCCTATCAGCCAGCGGGCTACTATCGACATTTGAACTTTCCGCAACGCGAATACAAATCACACCAAGACAAGCGTCAATGGAGACGCGGCGTCTACGTGCATTGGCAGCGTCAATTTCTTCACCCGACTTTAAAAGCACTCGACGCACCGACTCGAGAAGAGTGTACTGCTCAGCGGTCCCGTTCCAACACGCCCCAAGCCGCGCTGGCGCTGCTTAACGACGTAACGTTTGTTGAGGCCGCCCGTCATTTTTCCAAACGAGTGCGACGATTCGAAAAAGATGACTTCGAAAAACAACTGAATCATGCGTTTTCCTTAGCGGTATCTCGAAAGCCTGGTGCCGAAGAAGTGAAGATCTTGAAGCAGATTTATGATGACTCGTTGGCAACGTTCAAAGTGAACCCAGACCAAACAAAGCAGCTTGCCGGGATTGGTGCCGCACCGCACGATTCAGAAACGTTTTCAGCTGAAGACGCAGCTTGGACGAGTGTCGCCCGAGTCATTCTCAACCTCGATGAAACGATCACGAGGAACTAGCATGAATCAAAAAGTCAAAGACATCCTGGCAACTCACGACAATGCGATTCACCGGCGAACGTTCCTTTCGCGAATGGGCGTGGGGATGGGAGCTGCTGCAGTTAGTGCGATGATGGGAAGTGATCTGCTTGCCGGAAAACAGCCGCAGCAGGTTTCAGTTGATTCATTGCCGCACTTTCCTGCCAAAGTGAAACGCGTCATCTTTTTGTGCATGGCCGGCGGGCCTTCGCACCTGGAAACGTTTGACTACAAGGCGGAGCTTGATCGGCTTAGCGGTCAACCGATGCCCGAATCGTTTACCAAGAATCAGCCGATCGCGCAGTTGCAAGGACAAGAGCTCAAAGTTCAGGGGCATCTTGCGAAATTCAAACGTTACGGCAAATCCGGAACGATGGTCAACGATTACATCCCCTGGCAAGCCAAGATGATCGACGACTTGTGCGTTGTGAAATCGATGGTGACGGAGCAGATCAACCACGATCCAGCCCACACGTTTATGAATACGGGTTCCAACATTAGCGGTCGCCCGTCGATGGGCTCATGGGTGACTTATGGATTGGGAAGCGAAACCAATGAGCTGCCTGGATTCGTGGTGATGACAAGTGTGGGCGGACGCAACCCGCAACCGATCGCTTCACGTCAGTGGTCGGCGGGATTCTTGCCCAGCCAATTTCAAGGCGTCGATTTTGCGTCGACGGGTGACCCGGTGCATTTTGTTTCCAACCCGAAGGGCTTTAGCAACACTCAGCAAAAAGACTTGATCAAAGCGATTTGCAAACTGAATGAAATGCGAAACGCGCAAGTCAAGAATCCTGAGATCGCGACTCGAATTGCCGCGTATGAGATGGCGTTTCGAATGCAAACGGCTGTCCCTGAGCTGACGGATTTCAGTGACGAGCCGCAACACATTCTCGACATGTACGGAGCCACGCCAGGTGACGGAAGTTACGCGTCCAATTGTTTGATGGCCAGACGGCTTGCTGAGCGCGGAGTCCGATTCATTCAGCTTTATCATCGGGGCTGGGATCATCATGGCGATCTCGATAAGTACATGAAGATCTGTTGCGGACTGACGGACAAACCGACTTGGGCGCTCGTACAGGACCTTAAACAGCGTGGCATGCTTGATGACACTTTGATCATTTGGGGTGGAGAGTTCGGCCGGACACCAATGTTCCAAGGCAAAGGTGGTGTCGGGCGTGATCACCACATTAAGGGGTTTACGATGTGGATGACCGGTGGTGGAATCAAGCGGGGCATTTCGTACGGCGAGACGGATGAGCTGGGTTACAACGCGGTCGAAAATGTTGTCCACGTTCGTGACTTACACGCCACGATGCTTCATTTGTTGGGAATCGATCACTCAAAATTCTCGGTCAAGTTTCAGGGGCTGGACATGAAGTTAACCGGCGTCGAAGAAGCGCGAGTCGTCAAAGGCATTTTGAGCTAGATCGGCCAGAAAACGCTTGGATGCATCGTTTCAACTTCGACAGAGTACGTCGCTACTATTGACGGAAGTGGTATCAAACGCGTTAGTCCTTCGAAATCTGCACGACAACAAGCAATGCTAGCTCTACTTGGGGACTGGAAACTCCCCTTCCAAACTGATCTAGGTGTATTTTTTACGTTGGATTAGATTTTACGGTCCGGTCGTTCTCTCAGTTCGCACCGGAAACAATGAGTTCATTTGATTGGTGAACTTACGGCCGTCAGGAAGCCGGTCGGGAATCACGGTTCGACACCTCGCGAGTGTCGAGCAGACCCAACGGAGTAAGCAATGAAGCTGAAAGAATTAGCCATTGAAGGCTACGCGGATGCAACGCGTTACGCGGGTGCAAACCCACCCAACAATTTTTCTTCAACGAACTTTTCGAAAATTAAACTCGGTCAGTTTAGTGGCGGATTGAATTTCGTTTATGGAGAGGCGGGTACCGGAAAGACGACGCTGCGCCAACGTGTGCGCGATGCTTTATTCGGATCGCATTCGGTCAATACAGAATTGACGACCAATACAAAGATCGGCGATT
Source organism: uncultured Pirellulaceae bacterium (assembly GCA_964584615.1). Lineage (GTDB taxonomy): Bacteria > Planctomycetota > Planctomycetia > Pirellulales > Pirellulaceae > Mariniblastus. The sequence continues at coordinate 39,896 of CAZPBE010000030.1, forward strand.
GCACATTGACGTTTACCGACGGCGTCAATCAACTTCAAGCAAACACCACTTCGACGACGCTTAGCGAGTTCAACAAGTGCGATCCAGACTACTTTGACTCAGTGTTTAGTGTTGGATTCCGAGATCCTTCGCAAAGCGTTTCGCGATTGGCTAACACGTTGCGGCAGCGGCTTGGCGTACCGACCGGGTCACAGGCAGCGGGCGACGAGTCGCTTTATCTCAAGCATCAACATGAGCAGGAAACAAGACGCAAGCGATTGGAAACGCTGCGTCAGGAAGTCAGTTCCTTGCAGGCCGAGCGCCAAGGATTACAAACAGAGATTGACGCCGAGAAGATCCAAACACAATCGAAAGCCGTTGAGCTTGATCGGCAAATCTCAGCGTTGCATCAGCGGATTGGCGAGTTTGAAAATCAACAACGAAGCAAACATCAAATCGAGTTGGAAATTGCCAACGCAGAGCGGGAAGCTGCCTTGTTGCGAGACCAAATTCAAAACATGGGTGTGACTTATATCCAAACTCACACACCCGTCGCCGCGCCAGCAGTTGTAGAACAACCCGCAGACGTAACGCAGCTTTATTCTCGACTTGACGAGATTGAACGACAGATTCATCGGTGGCGAAAAATCCAATCCGAGATCCAGGCGCAACGTGTGCGGCTCAAGGATGAAATGCTCGCATGGAAACAATTGACGATCGATTCGGTTGATCATCCTTATCACAACGCGCGACAGATTTTGCTCGAATTGGAAAAACGCGTTGATCGTGCGGAACATCAAGCGCAGCCGTGGCTGCAGACACACGGACCTGAGGACGCAGAACAAGCGGCTCACTTCGTCAGCGATGCGTGCAAGGCAACTCGTGACGACCTCAACCGTTTGTGCCACGAGTTGTCGGAGCCTTATACGCAGATCCGTCACAAGTATGCAGCTTCGGAACTGAAACAGCTTCGTCACTACTACAACGAAATGGGTGACAACATTGAGGATTTGTTGCGACGACGTTCAGCGACCATCCAGGAAATCGGAGCAGTCGATCCTCAGGGTGCCGATGCCGTCGTGCGAGCGGACAAAGAGTTTTCCAAGCTGGCAATTCAAGAAGGCAACTACGCAGCCCGATGTCGGTTCGTGGGAAATGTGCCAACCAAGAACGTACCGGTCACGCGAGCGGTCGAACCTACTTATCAAGCCGTTCCTGCCGACACGACCGTTCAACGCCAGTCGCTGGCTGTGTTGGAGTCTCGAATCACTTCGCTTCGCGGGACTTACTCGTCCGGCCATGTTGAAACTGAACCGCTTCGTTTGCAACTAGCTGAATTGACGCGTCAACGGAGCTTGATCGGTTCCGCTCTCGAAACTCAATATCGTGTTCGGTTGGACCAGTTGAATATCGACGTTCAGAATCGGGAAACGGAGATCCGTTCGCTGTCTTTGCTCATTGAGCAGAATCAGAACTTTGTTGTCACGCCACCGAATCGAATTTTGGTCGAATCGGCCGAGTATCTTAACCGGCTCACTGGCGGTGAATTGACCAAGGTTTGGTTGGAACCTTCAACCGATTTGACGGGCGCAGGATTAGCGGGTTCAAATGGGATTCAAGTTCGCGATCGTTTCGGAAAGGTTTTGAATTTTTCTGCTGTCGAACCTGATTTGCAAACGCTGACACTGTTGTCGATCGTGTTGGCGGCAAAGCAGTCACTGCATGAACAGCAAGTTGATCTGCCGCTTTGGCTTGATGATTTGTTTGCCAGTTTGGAAAAGTCACGAGTCAATCCGACGCTTGATCTGCTGGCCGATTTTTGCCGCGACAACGTGCATCAAGTCATCGTCTTGACGCAACACAAGTTTTTGGCTGATCGGATGCCGGGTTTGCCTTCGTTTGAGTTGGCACCGAGGCCATTCGCTCCGTTGAGTTATCCCGCTCCTGAGCCGGCCAGGCCCGCATCGGTTCCGCGAGTCAAACCATGGCGCAGTGCGTTACCGGAAAACGTTGCCGTCGCTTCGCCGACAGCGCCCATCGTCGTTAACTCGCCGAAAGTGCTTCGACCAGATGACTTTGCATCGGCGACACTAACTGTAAGTTCCCAAATTCCTGTCGCCCCTGTGCTGCGGACTTATGCCGAACCCGTTGTTCAGCCGATTCAAGCCGCGACGGCGCCGAAGAGAGATTGGGGATTGGAACGTGCGGCTGCTTATCCGCAATCCGTTTCGTCGCGCAAGTATCCGCTTTCGAAATACAAATCCAGCTTCGATCGACAGGAAACATCGACGCTTGAGACTGACTCTGTCTACCAATCGCAAGCGGCTCAAGTCGGTCGTACCAATCCACGCGTTGCCAGCGTCTCGGTCAATGAGGTTGGCGATCGCCTAGGCCAGGCCGTTTCCACAACAGAAATGACGTTGATTGAATCAGTCAATTTTTTCGACAGCGCGCAACTTAGAGTATTGAATCAACGGCAAATAGAAACCGTTGGCGATTTTCTCGATTTGGAACCGACAACTGCCTCGTCAGATTTTGACAGTGTAAGTTTGACGGCTGATACGATTAGCAAGATCCAGGAAGCGATGGGCTTGCTATGTGTGGTTGCCAACCTGCAATCTCTCGAAGCTCAATTGTTGGTGGCATCTGGAATCACTGAGTCAACGCATCTCGCAACTTCGAATTCGAAAAAACTTTTTGAACGTCTTGAGCGATTTCTTCGTTCTCCCGAAGGTCGGCCCTTCGCAAATTCTCAACGAACGCTAAGCATAGGTTTGGTTGAGCAATGGCAACGCAGTGCTCAGGCTTTTCGGAATCGCAGCGGAGGAGCTGGATCAGGCGAACGTCGGTCTAGAACTCGGCGCTCGGAAAATCATCGATCCGATCGTCAGCCGCAATTTCGAACTTATCCGTATCCAGAATCTGAATCCCGGCAAGAACCAGATCGGGAGAATTATCAATCCCGATCCAACGGTCGAACAAGATCGCGTTATGATCGAACACGAGATTCGAACACGAACGAGAACCATCAGCGCGATCAGCGTGATCAACGCGGTTTCGCTCCACGTCCTGCGAGAATGGATTTTGCGCGTCGAACTGAAGACAAAAACGTTCCTCGAGTGGTGCCACAGCCGTTGGCGCCAGCCAGCGTGACAGCGCTTGCTTCACGTGCTTCTGGCGCGTCGAGTTCGAAACGTCGCAGTACCAAAAAGGCCAAGCCGAGGGCTTCGCGCCGGGTGGGCCATCAGTCTCCAACCGGGAACTTGAAGTTCTACCTTGAGCTGACCGATCACATCGAAGCTGCTCCATCGATCGGAACCAAAACGGCCCAGCGATTTGAAAAGATTGGTGTGTTCACCATCGCCGATTTTCTCAAGCAAACGGCTGAGTCGCTGTCGCAAAAATTAAACTACAAACGAATGTCGGCCAACGTGGTTCGTCAGTGGCAACATCAAGCCCGATTGGTTTGTCGTGTTCCAAATCTGCGAGGACACGACGCACAGTTGTTGGTCGCTTGTGATATTGTTGATCCCGAAGAGCTGGCGACGATGCAGCCAACTAAGTTGTTTGACATCATTGGGCCGTTTTCCGAGACCAGTGCGGGTTTGAAAATCATTCGTAACGGAAAGCAACCGGATCTGGCTGAGATTACCGACTGGATTGATTTCGCTCAGAATACGCGATCCATTCAGGCTGCGTAACAGCCGTCGATGTTTCTAGAACGATCATAAAAAAACGGTCGAACCATTTTGGTTCGACCGTTTGTTGTTTGCAATTGCTAAGGGCCATGAAAATTAATCATGGTTGCAGCAACTATTTTCCATCGTCAGCCGATGGAGGCAATACGACGCCTTCTGATTCAACTGCTTCTTTGGCAGCTTCGATTGCATCTTCTTTGTTGACCGTCAAGGTTTGCTCGACGGGAGCTTCAACGATATCCGAAGGTGATGACTGAACGGCGATGGTTGGCTCGGCTGGTTCCATCACTGAGTTTTCGATGATAGCGCCTTCGACGATCGCACCTTCAACAACGCCAGACGATTCGATGACTGAGTTTTCCACAGCCATGCCATCGAAATACGATCCGTTGTCGATGTAACTGTTATCCATCACAGTGTTTTCAACTGCACCTTCGTAAACGCTGCTGTCACTGAAAGGAACAGTTTCCATTGCTGGAACAGTTTCGAATGCTGGAACAGTTTCGAATGCTGGAATCGTTTCCATTGTTGGAGTCGTCGCAAATGCTGGTGTGGATTCGATGATGTTGGTGGCTTGAACAGGAGTGTTTACCGCTGGAGCAACGGCTTGAACGCACGTGTTAGCGGTAGGGGCTGGGCAGCATGCTGCGTTGCGATTACCAAACAAGCCTCGCAAACGGCCATTGAATAGTTGTGCACTTGCAGTTTCACTGACTGTCAACGCGATTGCAAAAACTGCAAACGCGACCAAGAAATTCCGACTCTGAAACATTGTATCTCCACTTTGTTAAAGCCGCAGTAATGCGGCATGCTATTTTGAACGCGACGATTCGCGAAGAAATCAGCCTTCCAAAGTGATAGGAATTGTCTAAAAGTCAATCGAAAAAAACGGAAGTTAGAGAGCTTTCTCCCGGTTATCGTGACCTTTCTTACAGCAACCGCCTCTTCCTTCTTGGGGGAAGCTAAACGGTTGGACCCGCAGCTAACAACTCCGGCGACGCCTGATCCTGATACGCGGCGAAGTTGTTCCGGAATGAGGTCGCCAAGACTTTGGATTTGGCATCGTACTCGCTGGGCTTGGACCAAGTCCCGCGAGGCTGAAGCATTTTCCCTGGTACGCCTGTGCAAGCCTTAGGAATTCGCAAACCGAAGTACGGATCCTCAACGTAATCAGCGTTGACTAACGAGCCATTGTGAATCGCATCAATAATCGCTCGCGTGTGTTTCAAGCTAATTCGCGAACCGATCCCATAGGGGCCACCTGTCCAACCTGTGTTTACCAGCCACGCAGTTGAGCCATGAATCGTCATCTGGTGGGCCAGCAGATCGGCATACTTGATCGGATGCCAAACGAGGAATGCGGCGCCGAAACAAGCCGAAAAAGTTGCTTCGGGTTCGGAAACGCCAACTTCGGTTCCGGCGACTTTCGCCGTGTAGCCACTGATGAAATGATACATGGCTTGCTCCTTCGTCAGCTTGCTCACTGGAGGAAGCACACCAAACGCGTCGCAAGTCAAAAAGATAATGTTGCGAGGAGAGCCGGTGATGCAAGGGATCATTGCATTGTCGATGTACTCGATTGGATAAGAGCAACGCGTGTTTTGCGTGATGCTGGTGTCGGAAAAATCGACAACATGCGTTTGTGGATCCTGCACTGTGTTTTCCAAAACGGCGCCGTATCGAATGGCGTTAAAAATTTGCGGTTCTTTCTCAGCCGACAGATCAATGCACTTCGCGTAGCAGCCGCCTTCAATGTTCGATACGTTGTCTTTGTGCCAGATGTGCTCGTCATCGCCGACGAGACGACGATCGGGGTCGGCAGACAAAGTTGTTTTTCCAGTTCCCGACAACCCGAAAAATAGAGACACGTCACCGCTCTTTCCAACATTGCACGAGCAGTGCATCGACAACACATCACGCTTGGGCATCAAATAGTTCATGATCGTGAACACGCCTTTTTTCATCTCGCCGGCATACTCTGTACCAAGAATGACCATTTCGCCGCGGTCGAAATTAAGTGCGACACAGGTATCCGTTTCGACACCGTCGATGCTTGGATCGGCTTTCGCGGAACCGGCATTAAAAATCGTGTAGTCAGGCTCGCCGAAGGACTCCAATTCTTCTTTCGTCGGGCGAATCAGCATGTTGTGCATGAACAACGCATGGTAGGCGCGCGAGCAAACGATCCTGATCTTTAGGCGGCACGACGGGTCCCAGCCCGCAAACGCGTCGAGGATGTAAAAGTGATCACAATTGTCGAGATAATCGGTCGCTTGTTTGCGCAACTTTTCATACGAATCTTCTTTCATCGCGATGTTGACATCGCCCCACCATACATCGTTCTCGATGCTGGCTTGTTTAACCAGACGTTTGTCCGTTGGGCTACGTCCTGTTTTGGTCCCGGAGAAAGAGGCAATGCCGCCAGTGCTGGTGATGGTGCTGCTATCAAAAAGGATGGCTTCTTCGTAAAGTTTCGCGGGCACCGTATTGCGGTAAATTCCTTCTGAAAATTTGCCGCTTTGGATCGCTTCGACGCGAGATCCTTGCTTAGTAGACATGGTCGCTCTAAATAGTTGTACTTATGGGTATTAACTAGTGATAACAAAGACGAATAACAATTCCGCAAAGGCCGTCAAATTTCCGTCAGGCAGGTGTCATGGACCTGATGCTACCACTAGCACGTTTTTTGATCTCTAAAGACTACCCGTAACTCTTTGTTTGAATAGACCTTTACGAAGATAAATCCGAAGCCCGGGCAAAAATGCCGAAGCGCGGTCAAAAATGTTGCCACAGCGGTTAGGGGTCAGCCAGCACCGACATTGTATGCAACTTATCGAAGTCGGTCGGTCCGAGATTTGATTTATTGTTTTTTCGCTAAGTCTTCCGTTGTGGTCCATGTTTTGCAACGACCACGGGCGGTTGCGGAACAGCATGAAAAGCTGAGAATACGAAAAGTTAACGTTTGTGCTCGTTCGCCGTGAAGCCGGGTAACTCTTGCATTCATGGAGCACGCGCTAGTTTTAAAGATTCTAAAATAGAACATTGAATTACTCCGAGGAGATCCAGATGAATCGAATTTTGATGACTGCAGTTTTGGCGGTCACGATTGTTTTTTCCAGTAACAGCATTGCTGATGCTGGATTGTTCGATAATTGTTGCAAGCCCAGATGCGGTTTGTTTTCCAGGTTGAAGGCCAATCGTTGTGCCCCGAAATGTCGGCCAGTTTGTGGGCCGCCTGTCGTACGGTGTGCTCCACCAGTACGTCGTTGCCGACCCGCTTGTCCTCCACCTGTCCAAGTTTGTGCACCAACACCCGTTTGTGCACCAGCTCCTGTTTGTGCACCAGCTCCTGTTTGTGCACCAGCACCCGTGTGTGCACCTGCACCGGTTGTGGTCTCGGCACCCGTCGTCTCGGCACCGATCGTAGCGTCAGCACCAGTGTGTGCTCCTGCGTGTCCGGCACCAGCTCCAGTCTGCGCACCGGCTCCGGTTTGTGCTCCTGCATGTCCACCACCTGTACCAGTTTGTGCAACTCCTTGCCCGGCGCCACGACGAGTTTGCCGTGCACCACTCCCCGTGCGAACATGCCAGCCAGTTTGTCCTCCAAGACCGGCTTTGGTTCGATCTTGTCCACCACCACGTCGATCTTGTGCTCCGAAACGATCATGTCGCTTGGCATCGCGTTCAAGTTGCTCACCATGTCGGACACGACCGAGACTATTTGCTGGTTTGGGAAACCGCTGTCGCTAAGGCACGGTGAATAATCTAGCCAGCTATTTGCGTTGATTCGCAATATCCGGTTGCAAAGAACTAGAAAAGGCGGAAGATTTCTTCCGCCTTTGTTCTTTTTATAGAGCGGAGTTTTACAAAGCAATCCGACCCATGCGAACTTAGAATTTGATGACCAGCCAAAACAATGCCGATCAAATCACCGACGAAGCTTGGATGCGGCAAGCCCTCGATCTCGCGCTGCGTGGACAAGGGTGGGTCGAACCCAATCCGATGGTGGGTTGCGTGTTGGTAAAAGATGGAGAGTGTATCGGTCGTGGTTGGCACGAGAAGTTTGGATCAGCCCACGCGGAAGTCAATGCAATCGCCGATGCCGCGTCCCAAGGACATTCAACAACGGGAGCAACCGCTTACGTGACGCTTGAGCCGTGTGCCCACCAAGGGAAGACAGGGCCTTGCTCGAAAGCGTTGATTGACGCCGAGATCGCCAAGATTGTGATTGCAGTTTCCGATCCGTTTGAAAAAGTCGCGGGTCGTGGCATCAAAGAAATAGGAGCCGCCGGCGTCGAAGTCAAAACGGGTGTGCTGGAAGGCGATGCTCGTAATGTCTTGGCACCGTACCTCAAGGTTGTCCAAAAAAGAAAACCCTGGGTGATGGCCAAGTGGGCGATGACCCTTGACGGAAAGATCGCAACCATTTCTGGCGATAGCAAGTGGATTTCCAATGAAGATTCACGCGAGATTGTCCATCAACTTCGCAGCCGTGTTGACGCCATCATGGTCGGTTCTCAAACAGTAGCGGCTGACGATCCAATGTTGACCGCACGACCGGCCAGCCTCGATCGCTCTGAGAAGTATCGCGCACCGGCGCGAGTGCCCCTACGCGTCGTTGTCGATTCACCTGCGCGGACTGCAATTGTTTCCTCGTTGGTCAAAACGGCCAAAGAGTTTCCTACGTTGATTGCTGTTGGTCCACAACACGACGCGCGGCAAGCCAAGCGGATGGTTGATGCTGGTTGCGAAGTTTGGATCGGAGACAGTCTCGATCGTCACCGGCGGCTGCTTGAATTGTTGCTACATCTCGCAGATCGAGGTGTAACTAATCTGATGGTCGAGGGTGGTGGAGAGTTGCTTGGCTCGTTCCATGATTTGAACGAAATTGATGAAGCTCATGTGTTCGTGGCACCGAAGATTGTCGGTGGTCTGAATTCTATTTCTCCCGTCGCTGGCCTCGATCGCGAACTAATGTCAACTGCCAATGAGTTGGAACTTCAGTGGGCTCAACGTATCGGGCAGGATGTTTATATTTATTCGCGAAGACGTGGGGAATCATAACGGGAGGGCGAGGCTTCCGCCGAGCCGGAGGATTGAGTCGTTAACCACATGTTGCCGCGTCCCGCCCAAACGTCCCCACGACCGCGCCCAAGGCTGATGGAAAGTACGAAACAACATGAAACTCGGGAACCTCATTTTTCAAACTTTCCTGCTTGCTGCGTTCGCAATGTGGTTTGGAGGATTCGGTTTCTATGTGAGCTTTGTCGTGCCCATCGGAACCGAAGTCCTTGGTTCCTCGTTCGAGCAAGGCTTGATCACACGTCGGGCAACCATCCCGCTGAATTACTTTTGCGGAATTGCAGTTGCCGCGATGTTTGTCGAAACGCTGTTAACATGGCGCAATAGTCGTTCGCCGCAAAAGCAAATTCAGTTCGGATTGGTTTTGATCATTCTGATCATGTTGGCGGCCGAGATTTGGCTGCACCCTCAAATTGATGCGTTCGTCGATCTCGACACGCACGAAATCGCCGGTGACTACGACCAATTCTACTTCATGCACCGACTCTACTTGTGGGTCAGCACCGTTCAGTGGATTGCAGGTTGGGGCTGGCTGTTTTGCTACGTTGTTGGAAAACGAGATCACCGCACTGAAAGATCGATAGCTCATTGAGATAGAGCGCGAGTTTCAACCGTCTCTACGTAAATTCGACCCTGTCAGACCTCGATGCGCGTCCACGGTTAGCGAAACCGGCGTTAAATTGACATGAGGCCGTCCACTCAACTACCATAAAAGCCAAGTCCTACTTCTTCAGTCCACATCATTGTTCGAGGCTTACATGAGTATCAATAAGTCAATCAAGTCGGCGTCCAAATCTGAATATCCGAGTCAGCTTTGCGTAGAGCATCTTGAGCCACGAATGATGCTGTCTTCTGTTTCCATCGAAGCCGCTGGCGAAACGGGCGAGGAAAACATTCGCATCACCGTCGACGAAGAAGTTGTCGTGGACCAAGTTGTTTCGCAGACCGGATCAACTTTCAATTTTGATGTCGCAGACTCGATTAGTGTTTCAGACATTCGTATCGAGTTTACGAATGACCTTTACCAGCCCGATCAGGGTATCGATCGCAATCTGATCATCAACTCCTATTCTTTCGATGGTGTCGAAAATGATCTGTTTGGATCAAACGCGTTTTCGACTGGAACATGGCGACCGGAAGATGGAATCAATGACGGATTTGGGCGTGGCAACATTTTGCACTCCTTCGGATACATTCAGGTTGATGAATCGAATCCGGAATCTCAGTTTGTAGAGTTCAATGGCAATACTTGGAACGTGAGTCGAGATTTTTCCAGCGACCAAATCTCGTTGGACACACAATACAACGAGCTTGTCATCAGTGGAGCTGATCGAGAAATCGCAATCTCGCGGCAAATCGATTTCGATCCAGGCGTATTGTCCGAGCTGACCGTTGACGCATGGCGAAACGTTGTCGCTGGCGGTTTTGCCAATAACGGAGCCTCCAACGCTGGAGCCGGTGTCGACTTTTTCAATGAGTCCGGTGATTTGATTCGGCAGGTGTCGTTTCAGCTAAACAACAATGCGACCGATCCCTCCGATCGAGTTCAAGCAAGAAGGTTTTTCTCGCCAGACAATGCGACCTCAGCATACCTTTGGGTTTGGGCCGGTAACGAAGAAGCTCCGAACGATATTCCGATTCGACTAACGGACCTTCGATTGGAAACGGTCGATACTTCTGTCGATAACGAAGCACCAACCGCGACTCTCGAATCGGGCGTCATCGGCGAATTTCGAGGCGAAGCATTCATCCCTGTCACCATTGCCGACAACTTACAGTTCAGCAGCTTTGGCGACCTTTCAAATAACATCGAATTGAGGGTCGTTGGACCGGACGGAGTTGAACAAATCTCAAGGACCGCGTCGTTTTCCGCTATCGCTCCCGCTGAGCTATTTTTCTCGTTCAGAATCCGTCGTCCCGGCGGCGGTGATTTCACGTCGGCTGACAATGGAATCTATGAGGTCTTTCTTGTCGAAGGCACGTTGTTCGATGCGGCAGGAAATGTGGCCCCGGGCGGTTCACTGGGGACGGTTGAGTTAATCGTATAGTGCTAATCCGCCGCTTCTTTGAGTTCGCTCTGACGACGCTGATAGTCGTGTTCAGCAGGTTAAGAAACAATTCCTGTCATCAATTTCTCCGGCAGCGCCAACGTTTTTGATTCCAGCGACGCGACGGGGAACGAACAATAATCAGCAGCGTAAAAAGCTGCCGGTCGATTGTTGCCGCTCATGCCACAACCTCCAAACGGCAGCTTGCCCGATGCACCTGTCGTCTGGCGATTCCAATTGACGATCCCGGCGCGGATTTGATGAATGAACTGGCGATAGCAATCTTCATCTTCGCTCAACAAGCCGGCTGACAATCCATATTCTGTTCGATTGGCTTCGGCGATCGCTTCGTCGAAACTCGAAACGCGAATGACACTCAGCATCGGACCGAACAACTCTTCATCTTTTCTGTCGGCAATGTTGGTCACGTCGATCAAGCCGGGAGAAATCAACGCGTCGCATTCTCGATGGGATTCCATTTTGACAATTGGAACTCCGCCGCGGCCAATCAAAGCGTCCTGTGATTCAAGCACATGTCGTCCCATGGCTTGCGAGATCACGGTTCCCAGGAACGGTTGCGGGTCGTCGTTATAGAACCCAAAGGAAGTCCGAGCCATCGTTCCCGTCAACTCGGTAAGGAAATCCTCGGTCGTTTCGTTTTCGACCAAAATCAAACGACGTGCACAGGTACAACGTTGGCCAGCGGTGATGAAGGCGGAGAGGACTGTTTCGTAAGCTGCCGCTTTGAGATTCTTCGCGCGGTGAACGACAAGCGGATTGTTGCCGCCCATTTCGAGGGCCAAAATTTTGTTCGGTTGACTGGCAAGGGCTTCGTTAAGTGCTCGACCGGCGTTGCTGGACCCGGTGAAAAACAATCCGTCCAGCTCCTTGTTGGCCGAGATCGATTGACCGACTTCACGCCCGCCTTGGACGAGGTTGATCACGCCCGCTGGAAGTCCAGCTTGCTCCCATTTTTCAACCATCCATGCGCCAACCGCTGGAGCTTGTTCGCTCGGTTTGAACACGATCGTGTTGCCAGCGATAAGTGCTGGGACGATGTGGCCGTTAGGCAAGTGAGCCGGGAAATTGAACGGGCCGAACACCGCGACGACTCCATGCGGTTTGAATCGGGTGACCGCTTGCAAGCCGTTAAACTCGAACGAAGTCGTGTCGCGGCGAGATCGGAAAGCTTCGATCGATACGCCCACTTTTCCTGCCACGGCACCAGCTTCTGTTTTGGCTTCCCATAGAACCTTGCCCGTTTCCATCGCAATGATTTCAGCCAACTCGTCGCTGGACGCTTTAACGAGTTCGGCAAACTTTTCGATAATCGCCAACCTGTTTTCAACTGACTGATCCCACCAAAGGCCAAACGCATTCCGCGCCGCGGCAAACGCGTTGTTTATCTGTTCGGAGTCAGCTTGATTGCCGCTCCAGATGACACGGTTATCGACCGGGCAAATTGATTCCAGTTGTGGGCCGTTTCCAGGTTGCCATTGGGCGCCGATACGTAGTTCAGTTTTCATGGAAATGTATTCAGAAAAAAGTGTTCAAAGATGTTTGAGTTTTTGGACAGTGAATCCACGTTTTCAAATTCGAAAATCAGATCGCTGGTTGTTGCGACGATTCGTGTCGGTTTGGTTTTAGTCTCACGGCGCGAATTGGATCGCCAAGTTTTAGTTCGAGCATCGATGCCGTCGGTTTTTCAATGGTCGCTCCATTGTTGTTCCAGACGACTTTGCCCAGACAAGCTCGGTAATCCAGGCTCGAATTGGAAAGCAGTTTTTCTGGAGCCGTTTCCAGATTTTCGACAATGGCACCCACATTTCCAGATTGGCTTTTGCGAACGGCGCGAATTTCCGAAAGCGAGCAAGCTACCGTCGGGCCTCCGTCAAAGATGTCGACAAGCCCGTTTCGTTTGAAACCTTCTTTTTCGAGCATCGCCAGCGCGGGCTCTGTGTTTTGATGAACTTTTCCGATCGCTTCTCGAGCGTCTTGGGGCAATAGTGGAATATAAATCGGATGGGTTGGCATCAAGTCGGCAATCAGTTTTTTTGACTGGCTCGTCAGCGTTTCTGCTTTCGGGAAATCCATTTGAAAAAAGTAAGAACCTAGTGCCGCCCAGAGAGGGGATCTGCCATTCTCATCAACAACGCCGCGCATCTCGGCAATGATTTCGTTTTCAAATCGATCGGGGAAATCAGCCAGAAACAGGAACCTCGCCAAACTCAGCAGCCGGCCATGCCCCCCTCCCCAGTATTCCGGTGAAAGAAACAAGCTACCGATTTCCGTTGGCCCATCATGTTCTTCCAGCAAATGCAAAACGTCGATTTCTTTTTCCACGCCCAACTCTTCCGAGCGATGAATCGACTTTTTGATTTCGTAAGAATAGAACGGTTCGAATCCGCCAACTTTGGAGTAGATTGAACTGGTCCCAACAATCTCGCCATTGTCCAAGTCTTCCATTACGAAAACGTAAGGCAATCCGTTTGGCTTGGCCGCTTTTTGTCGAAACGCAAACTGGGCTCGCTCGATTCGTGACTCAAGTTCCGATTTGGAAATTTTCAGCGTCGTCAGGCCAAACTCCGACTTTTGGACCAAATTGAAAAGTGAATCCAAATCGTTTTCGCAAACGCTTCGAACAATCAACATGTTTTCACTTTCCGGATTGAGCCACAACGATTAATGCCGAAGCAACCAATTTATAAATCGATTTAGGCAAACAGTTTCGTGAATTTGGGGTCGGCTTTCAACTCGCCCATCACTTTGTCCAGGACGGAACAGGCAAGATCGATATGGTCGTTCGTGACACAACCCAGAGGCATCAAAAAACGAATTCGACTTGGCGCCCCGCCGGCCATAAAGCACATCAGCCCGGCGCGGAACAAACGATTGACAAACTCGGTCGTTGGTTCGGGTGAGCCGTCCAGCAAGGTGAAGGCAACCATACCGCCGATGCCATGAGGTCCGGAAATCGCGCCGGGATATTTTTCGGCGACCTTTTTAAGTCCAGCCACGAAATGGTCATGCAGTTGTTGGTTCTTGCCGTTGGGGCCAAAGTTTCCGTTTTCAATCAAGCCACCGACAATCGCTTTGGCAGAGTTGATTGCCATCGTACTTCCAGTGAATGTTTGGCTGATCAGGCCGGGTTTGAATTTGTACTCGTCGGTAAACAAGGTGGCACAGACTTGCGAGATTTTTCCAATGGTCACAATGTCGATGTCTTGATCAAGTTCGAAATGTTGAAACGCGTAAGGACGCGTCGTTCGACAGAAAGATTGGACTTCGTCAGCAATTGCACAGACGTTGTGTTTGTGAGCAACTTCGATCAACGCCTTAAAGAAATCTCGGTCACCAGGATAGTAACCGCCTTCGCCTTGAACCAGTTCCATCCAGAGTGCAGCGTACTGTCCTGGGCGTCGCTCCAGCAACTCAGTCAATTGATCGACTGCCAATTTTGTGCTGCCGGCGGGGTCCTTGGCATCGAAAAACGGGATGTAATCCACCGCGATCGTATCAGGTAGACCGACGCGATATTTTGCTTTGTCGGTGACCTGGGCCAAAGCCAATGTGCGTCCGGCGAAGCAATGAGAGAACGAGATGACACGGCTGGCCGGATGGTTTTTCTGAAACGCCATCTTCAGTGAGTTTTCATTGGCCATCGCGCCGCTGGTTGAAAGGTAGCAGTGCACGAGTTTCGCGCCGCTTTCACAAGCCGTATCAGACAACAGTTTGACCAGCTCATAACTCTCTGAGTTCTGCTGCAGATTACCTTGCATCACCGTATCGGAGACGGCAGTATCGATCGCAGTCTCGACCAACAGCGGATGGCTATGGCCGTAACCATGCACACCGATGCCCGTGATGAAGTCCAGTTTCACACTTCCGTCGCCAAGTTCTACGAACGGTCCGTTGCCCAATCCGCTGGCCAGATACGGGAAGTAAAGTTTGCCACCACGATACTGACCAAACTCGTCAATGGCTTGTTGATAACTCTTTTCCAACTCTGCTTGCGGTGGTTTGATTTCGTTCAGCGTCGATTGATGCTCTGCCACCGCGTCGAGAATCAGTTTCTTGGCTTCTGCGAGCCGTGGGTCATTCTTGAGTCGGGAAGAGGCGAGCAATTTGTCTTTTGTGGCTGTGGTCATTGGGTTCTCGAAAGCAATTTGGTTTCGGGTCGATCGGGTTAATCACGGATGATTTTCAGCTTTGAAGAAAGTCAGATCAATCTCAGATTAGCCGTTTCGCGAAAGGTTTGCCGTATTCTAGGCTGGATCGGCCAATTGAACACCTGCACTCAAGTGAACCCGTAAAATTCCGAGTTGAATGATAGTAGGCACTTGAATGATCGTAGGCCTTTTCGCATCGACGTTGTTCAGCTGATCACTCGCACAGGTTCAATAACGTCAATGCGGCCAGCTTCGTTCGCGGAACCATGCTTTGGGTAACCAGATATTCGTTCGAACTGTGAATGTTCCCGCCACAGGGGCCAAACGTATCAACATTGGGGAGTCCGGCATCGGCGAACTTGTTTCCGTCGCAAGCGCCGCCCGTTCCTTTCCAGGTGATGTTCTGACCCAAGGCAGCTCCGCACTGTTCGATCTGCTGTTGAAGTTTCTCACTCGCTTCGTCGATGGGTTTGGGCGGCGAAGTAAATTTCCCAGCCATTTCAACACTGATTCCGTCGATCTCGTTGTACTTTTCGACAAGGTCGGCCAGCTCAAGCTCAACAGCTGATTGTTGTTCCAAAGACTTTACACGGATGTTGATTCGGCCAACGGCCAGATCGGGGACCATGTTCAACGGTCCGCCACCACTGATTCGACCTGCATTGAAAGTGACTTCGGGATCGGTGTTAAGTTGATCAATTTCGTCGAGCAATCGCGACAAAGCCACAATTGCATTTCGGCCTTTTTCAAACTCACGCCCCGTATGGGCAGCTTGGCCACGCACGACAAACGAGAAGTTCCCGGTTCCCTTACGCCAGGAAACCATCGTGCCGTCGGGCAGCGTCGGTTCAAACAACATGCCAACATCGCACTGCGTCGCCCGCTGGCGAATGAGAAACTCACTGCCCGGAGAGCCAATTTCTTCGTCTGGATTCAGGATCACTTCCCAACCAATTTTTCCAGCCAATGGACTTCGTTCAAGCGTTCGCAGCGCATTGAGTAGGACGACAATTCCACCCTTTGCATCAGACACACCTGGACCGTTGAGCTGCCCTCCTTCGGTCAACTGGCATGTTTGAAACGGATGATCAACCGAGTACACCGTGTCGTAGTGGATGCAAAGAACCACTTTCTTCGGCGCGTCTGGCCATTTCGTAATGTGGATGATCTGGCCCAACGGTTGAGTCGAAACGTTACCGGAATCTTCGACAACTTTCCATGGCTGTGTATCGACCAAACTGATCTCACCGTCGAGCTGTTTGAATTCTTTGACCAGTCTCTGTTTGACGTTCTCAAGCCCTTCCAGATTCAACGTGCCCGAATTAACGTCACAAAGTTCTTGTACCAAATCAACCATCGGTTGTTGTTGGTCGTCCAGCCACGCGAGATGTGGGATAAGGTTTTCCATCTTGAATTTTTGCTTTGTTCTATTGTTCGAGTGTGAGAGAAAGTTGCATGTGTCGCAATGTCGGTTGAGAGTGACTTAAAGTCTACTTCATTTTGTGTCGTTATCGGTTTCGGAGCGTAACTCAATTTTCCAGATTGTTGATCTGGCTTGTTCGCTTGTCACCAACAGCGTGTCCGCGTCATCAGTAAAACAAATGGCTTCCCCTTGGCTCTGGATGGGCAGTGGAAGATTCACTGGCTTTTCATTTTTCACGACGTCCTCCCACGTCTGCTCGCCTTTTCTCTCAAACATGTACGCCATGAAGTACGTGCGCACGACCAGTCTCCGGTTGTCTGGCGAGAAAGCCATGCCGGTTACATTTCTAACCGGAAAATCTGCAATGCGTTTGGCTGTCGGTCGCGATTTTTCATCGTCATTGGAAAGTTCAGCGGAGAGAATTTTTTCGACAGGCAGAGCATAGATGCCGGGAACCGTTTTGGTTTTGAGGTCGGTATAAACTTTCTCGACGAACCAAAAGGACTTCGAAAGCTCTTCGTATCCGGTTGCTTCACAGTTCAACGGCTTGCCTTCAAAAGTAAAATCGATGATGCGGGGAATCGCTTTCGACTTCTTGTTGCGAGCTACTGCGGGCTCCTCGATGCAGAGAATTTGATACGACTTGCGATTGAATGAGTTGTCACCGACGTCCGCGATGGCCAGCATGTTTTTTTCGTTCCAGCGAAATCCGCACATCGCTTCCCAGTCTCGATTTCGACACTCTTCCAATTCAACTTCACCGATCGATTTGCCATTGGGCTGAATCAGGTACAGTTTTGGTTCGTGGCCTGAATCGTTGATCGTCCAGAAAGCCCCTGGGTGGCGGGCGATTTTTGCATAGGCCAATCCGCTGCTTTCATTGATCTCATCGTTTTTGAGAGTTCCGGATGCAGAAAGTTTCGGCTCAAGGTCGATTAGTGGTGTCGTCTGATTTCCGACTGGGTTTTCTTGTCCCAGGCAAACTGGATGGGGCAAAAAGGAGAGGCCGAGAAGGACAGTCACCAGCATGGTAAACGGCGAAGCAAGACACTGAGTGGTGAGACAAGCGGGAATTGATGGATATGGCTTCGGCATGTTGGTCCATTTGTTCAATTGATTTGCTACCCATTATCCACTAAAATCTCGGTCTTGGGAAATCCAACAAAATTTAGAAACAGACAATTAACTTTAATATTTGAGTAGAAACGATATGGGCTCCAGCGAACGGCAGCGTGAATTGCGCCGAAGACGTAAACGAAAAATTGCGGTCACCAAGATCAAGGCACGCGCCAAAAAAGCATCGGCTTCGGAAAAGCAAGTTCTTGCTGACAAGCTCCGCAGCATGACTCCGGGTGCCAAAGTTTTGATCGAAGCTTTGAAGCTGGAGAAGAAGTAGGCTTCCTGTGAGTGATCGCGGCCAAGCACTTGCTTCGCGAACAACTTAATAGACAATAAACCGCTGGCTGTTCGAGCCAAGCGGTTTTTTCATTTTGTTGACTATTGGTTTTCGACCAAGTAAAAGTTAATGTGCTAGAGGCCATTGATTGAGTGACGCAGGAGGAGTGGGTATGAGCTACGAAAATTCTAGCGATTCAAATTCGCAGTCAGGTGGTGACTCAATGGACAAATCGAACGCATCTGCAGAATCGGGAACCGGTACTTCCAATTCATCGAAAGAAGTTCAGCTTCATCCTTGCGCGTTCTGTGGCAACAAGTTCGACCGGGAAACGACTCCGTGTATGCCGTTCTGCAGTATCCGTTGCCAACAAATTGATCTCGGCAATTGGCTCAATGAAGCTTACACGATGCCAACCGATGGGTCGGAAGATGGCGAGTGGGATCAGAGCGAGTAATTCGTATGTTGCCTTTGACGGCAAATGTCAGTCGTTCCCCTATCGATCCGGTCGTCTGCCAGTCGAATTCAACAGTAATCGCCTTTTCAACCGGCCACCGTCGTTGGAGTGCAGATTTAATTAATCCTGTTAACTCTCGGATTTTCTATCTTCCCTTGGTTTGCAGCGATGACCGCGGTTTTATAATGAGCAGCCGACCTGGAACGCAAAATCGACTCGATCAGAATTGCAAGCCAGCTAATTGTCCTCGACCTTGAGATAAAGCCACAAAACATGAGCGAACAACCTGTCGTCGTGAATAAGATTTCCTGGGCCGACCTTTGCCCTTGGACCATCATCTTTCGAACGTTGCCGATTGCGGCCAGTATTACCGTTTTGTCGTTGGCTCTCCTGGGAGTCGTGTTAACACCGGCCGGTTGGTGGTTAAGCGATCGGGTGTTCCTCAACGATGAACTTCGGGCCGATATTGAACTGATGGACATCGTCGAGTCCAACACCAGTCCTTACCGCGGCGTCTTTATGATGGCGAACGAAAAGCAGAATACGATCGAAGTCATGGGGATGCAGTTGAGCGGGCCGCGCGCCGTGTTCAACCAAATCAGTCGACCGTTTTCGTACTTGTTCAGCAATGGCGGATCGACTGGGCGAAAGATGGACGGGACAACGGCGACCAACTCGCGTTGGGGCTCTCGTGTCTTCTGGTATTTTTTACTTGGTTGCGTCTGGTCTGTTTTCGTTTGGAGTTTTGTAGGTGTTGCCATTACGCGAGTCTGTTTGCTTAAGCTTACGCGCAGCGAACAAGCAGGTCTCGACGATGCGTTTGAGTACGCCATCGACCATTCTTTGACCAGCGCTGGCGCGATCGGCGTTCCACTGTTGGCCGTCGCTGGGCTTTGCATACCGGCGTTTTTGTTTGGGCTCTTGATGACGTTTGATTTTGGTGTCGCGGTGGCCGGTATCTTGTGGGTCGTGGTCTTGGCGTTGAGTGCCGTCATGGCAATTTTGCTTGCCGGTTTGATGTTTGGCTGGCCGTTAATTGTTGCCAGCGTGGGCGCCGAAGGACAGAACTCATTTGACGCAATGACACGCGCTTACGCTTATACGTTTCAGCGGCCATTGCATTACTTGGGCTATATGGTCGTCGCGATGATCTTCGGCGGATTGTGTTGGTTTGTGGTGATGCAACTGAGTCACGGGATTTTGAACCTCAGCTATTGGGCGACTTCCTGGGGCTCCAACCTTGCCAGTTCCAGCGAAGTATCGAGAATGGAGGTCATTCAGGGAGTTGCGCAGCCGATGGCCAACGGTGCTATTGTTGAGCCGACGTCGTCGCTTCAGTTTGGACAAAAATGGATTGGATTCTGGAACGGGTTTGTCCGAACCATCGCGGCATCATTTATCTACGGGCTGTTTTGGTGCATGGCGGCGGCGATCTACCTGTTGTTGAGAAAAGACGTAGACGATACAGAAATGGATGAAGTTTTTATTGTCGATGAAAAACGAACTTATGAACTTCCTCCGTTGAAGTCCGATGAGCAAGGAATTCCTCAGGTTCAAACACCGACGCCGGTTGCCGAGAAAACCGTCGTTGATTCAGATGCCGACAGTTCGTCGTCCGATACTATTGTCGACGACAAAGATGGCAAGCGATTCAAGTAGGCGAACGTTGTCACTCGGATTCTTCGATCGTTGAATCCTCATTTGGTAATGCAACAGCAGGAAACAATCGATGAGCCATCTAAATCTGATCAGCCTACTTGGCATTTTCGTAATGCTGTTTCTCGCGTGGCTTCTCAGTTCACATAAACGCAAAGTCAATTGGCGTTTGGTGACGATGGGTTTGTTGCTGCAATTGGTTCTGGCCGCCGTCTTTTTTCAATCACAGAACTGGACTTTCGGAGGAAAGTTTGAAAAAGGGATTTTGTTTTGGGCGGTCGATGGATTCTTTCAATCCATTTTGTCCTACGTTAGCGAAGGCTCTGGATTCGTCTTCAACATCAACAATCCCAACTTTGCCAACATCCGCGAATCGTTGCTTGGAACATTTGCGTTTGGTGTTTTGCCCACGGTGATTTTCTTTGCCGCACTGATGTCGATTCTTTATCACATTGGAGTCATGCAATGGTTAATCCGCGGCATGGCGTGGTTGATGCAGAAGACGCTTGGCACGACTGCGGCGGAAAGTCTCGCGGCCGCCGCCAACGTGCTGGTCGGTCACACCGAAGCTCCGCTGGTGATCAAGCCCTTCGTTGGGTTGATGACCCGAAGCGAGCTAAATGCGTTGATGGTCGGCGGATTCGCCACAATCAGCGGAAGCCTGATGGCAATTTTTGTCGCCGAAGGAATCAGCGCCGGGCACTTGCTAACGGCTTCAATTATTTCCGCGCCCGCTGCCTTGATCGTCGCGAAAATTCTTCAACCCGAAACTGAGAAACCCGTTGACGTCACCAAAGCCACAGCCGACCTTGAGAAACCAGCCAGCAACATCATCGAAGCCGCTGCCATTGGAGCCAGTGACGGAATGAAATTGGCGATCAACATCGCCGCAATGCTCATCGCATTTTTAGCTTTGATCGCGATGATCGATGCGTTGGTTCACTGGACCGGTGAGTTGGTCCAGATGATCGTAAACCTGTTTTTGTCCGAAGGAAATTTCGTTGATTTCGATTGGTCGCTCAACCAGATTTTTTCTTTGCTGTTTTATCCATTGGCGTGGCTGATGGGAATCGAGTCTGCCGACTGTTCGATCTCCGGACAATTGCTTGGCAAGAAAATGGTGGTCAACGAATTTGTTGCTTACCTTGATTTGGGTAGCGTTCTCAATGGCAATGTGACTGAAGTCGTTGGAGGGCAGGAATCGGTTGTGCAAATCTCAGAGCGAACCAAAGTTATTTTGACTTATGCGTTGTGCGGGTTCTCTAACTTTGGCGCGATCGGAATTCAGATCGGCGGAATCGGCCCGTTAGCTCCCGAGCGGCGCGGCGACTTGGCCCAGCTTGGTTTGAGAGCGATGTTCGGTGGGATGTTGGCTTGCTGTATGACGGCTTGTATGGCCGGATTGATGTACGGGATTTTGAAGTAAGTTGTTTGCTGATTTACATCGCAGCCAGAACGCCAATTTCCAGCCTCCAACCATTCCCAACAATCGATACAACCAAATCAACTTCCTGACCCAGATCGGCGAACACAAAGTGTTCTCGGGCGAACTCATCGGCTTCAAGCTAAATTTTCGCAACGTACCTTTACCCAACATGTGTGCACGCGATGAAAACTGACAAAGAAGAGATTGCCAAAAACTCGTTTCCGATTCTGTTTTTCTGTTTCGGAGTGTTCGGCCTCCCCGCTGCTGCATCCGTCTATTTTGGCGACTATGTTTTGGCGGGAGTATTGATCGCGGTCGGCGTCGGTTGCTTGATCGGATTCCGAACAGGAGCTCTCAAAGCAGTCTCATCAATCGCACTGATCGTCGCCGCAATCTACTTTTCGCCGCAGTTGCTTCCGTATGTGGAGCCCAAACTCAACGAGTGGTTTGAGTTTTCCGGACTGTGGAATCGAATTGCGGCGTTCGTTGCGATCTTCTTTGGAATCGGCTTATTACTGACGATCACTGTTTCATTGTTGACTTGGATGTTCCTGGAAAAAGAGTCAACGCTGGATCGATCGAATAAATTTCTTGGCATGATGATCGGCGGTGCCGAGGCAACCCTCGCGGCTGTATTGTTGTTGGGCGGAATTCAAGTTGTCGAGCCGATGCTCAAACCAGCTCAACCTAAAAAAGCCGATGCGGCGTTTGCAAACTTGTCGGATATCACCTTCGACACCCTTGCTGACGTTTCCGAGAGAACTAAAACAAGTCTCGTCGGTCCGATTTTAGAGGAACACAATCCGTTTACGAAGTATCCGGAATACAATCCGCTGCCAAAAGTTAAAAGGACGGTCCAGCTACTCAGCGATCCAAGTCGCATTAACGACTTGTTGAACGAAGACGGTACGCTAGAGAATATTCAAGCCAGTCCAGCGTTTGCTGAGGCGGTGAACAAGTTGAGCCTGGATCCCGCCATGCAAAAAATTCTCAGCTCAAACAAACCGCCTAGTCTGAATGACATTATCGAATTGATGAAAAGCGAATCCGTTTTGGAAATTCTTGATGAGCCGGGCTTTATGGAAGAAGCCACGAGAATCTTTAACGAGTCACCAGTGTTAGCGGATGAATTGTCGGCAGCGAGGTAGTCGCTTCAATCCCGATTGCTGTTAACATGAGTGCATGTTACGACCAAGAAAAAAGTACAACGTCTACGATCTGCAACAGTTAAAAGGCAAGCGATGCCTGACGCACATCCACGTTAAGTCGCCTGAAGAAGCGGCTGCTGCCGAGGCCGCAGGTCTCGATTTGCTCAGCTGCAGCTACGATTCGGTGGAAGCACAGCTTCGATTGCCCAGGATTGTCGCAGCCGCGCCCAACAGTTTTATCTCATGTGCGACTCCGCATGGAATGTCGTCAGCGTCGGAGGCAATCAAAATCGCTTTTCAGGCGTTGGAAGCCGGCGCAAGTTCCGTTTATTGCTCGGCCAGTCCGACGATCATCAAAGCGATGGCAGACGAGCGAATTCCGGTTGTCGGTCACCTTGGCTTGGTTCCGCGACATGTGACTTGGACGGGCTATCGGGCCATTGGAAAGACAGCGGATGAAGCCGTCAAACTATATGAACAAATGAAACGTCTTGAAGACGCAGGTGCCTATGCGGCAGAGTTGGAAGTCGTGCCTCACCCGCTGGCGAGCTTTCTTGCCAAGCAAACGTCGATGCTCTTAATGTCGCTTGGCGCAGGCAGCGGATGTGACACGCAGTTTCTCTTTTCCTGCGACATCCTTGGCGACTACGATGAACGAATTCCACGCCACGCGAAAGCTTATCGAAATTTCAAAGCGGAGCTTGACCGGCTTCAAGAAGAGCGAGTCGCAGCCTTCAAGGAATATGTCGACGACGTAACCCAAGGTCGCTTTCCCGATTCTGGCAACACGATCGACATGTCCCCTGAGGTTCTGAATGAAGTCATCGGACGGCTTGGGTTGGATCAATAACTTGATCAGTCATTAAACTTTAGGCGGGTTGCGAACCGTACTGACCGTACTAAAACTCGCGCACTCGTGTTTTTACAATTCCTTGCGGCTGGTCCAGCACTTGCATTTCCGTGATCTTCCACGCGTTGTCTTTGAGTTGGACGGCAAACAGCGCGTCGTACTGATTCGTGCGTTCATGGATGTGGCCCCAATGTTCGATCTCACCGACCAGGTTCCATTTGGCCCTGACGGCGAATCCTGGTTCGGTCACTTCAAATGGCGTTTTCGGTTCAGTGATTTCGTCGCTAAGCAATTCAACTTTCTCAATTCGGGCAATGGCCCCGCCCTGCTCTTCCACTCGCAGGCTTTCATTGATGTCAAGATAAAGTTTCCGCAGCAACTCCCCGTCAACACTCCGATCCAGCGAGTCGTAAACGTCGCTTTCGTCGTGAAAGTCAAATGCACGAAACAGATTTTGATGTAGGCTGCTGAAAATTTGCTTGGCTTCTTCATCCTCAATCTGAAACTTGCTTGCGGTCGGAAGATAAAGATCCGTTTGGAAGTACGGTACCGTCACCACGCCCAGCAGAATCAAGAACCCGCCCAGCCCATTGGCAAGCAAACGGCTTTGCCCGATTTTCGGCAACACCAACATCATCAGCGTCGCTGTCGCCAACAGGATCGCAGAAACCCATGGGAAATTCGGCCAAGCCGGTTTCAAACTTTCAACGTCGATCGCCGAAGAGACTTCTGTGATTTCCGGCAGCGGCGGGCGACCGGGGCTGTCCCAGTTGTAAGTGTTGTTTTGCAAGAACTTTGAAAACTCTGTCTTCTTCACTTCGTCGTGTGCAAACACAACGGCATCAACACTGCGAATCACACTGTTAAAAGTATCCCAAGTGACTTTGACGTTTTCTGGCGTCGATTTGGCGGGGTAACGCATGATCACGCCGACACGTCCGCTGGCCATGCTGACTTTGCGACGTTCGGCCTTCATGGCAAAATCGCGCAGGTCGAGTCCGTAGAAATCGACGCTGTCGAAAATTGGTTGGACGGATTCGTCTTCGATTTGAACCGGGTTTCCCAATGCAAAAAATGCTTCGATCTTTTTGCGGGCTTCATCCTGTTCTGGGATGTCAAGAAAACTCTCGTCTGCACGTTCAAATTCCATCATCGTCGAGAGCGTCGCCAACGGGATCAATACTTCGTTGCGCACTTCTCGGTCGGTGATGTAGATGAAAGCGTAGACGCTGCTGTAGCTTTCAATGCCAAGATTTTTTTTCCGTTGTTCATCTGCCCAGACTTTCCAATCCGCCTCCGACGCTTTCGAGTCCAGCATCGGGTTCTCCCAGTCAAACGAAAAAGTTTCTGGTGAATTGGGCTTCAGCATTTTTGCATACGGGATATCACTACCCGCTTGCTTGAGCAAAACTTTTAACTCTGACGGAAGCAGCGCTCCGTCGGCCACCATCTGTTGGTTGACCGTGATAAACTCGGGAGGACTTTCACATTTGTATTCCATCACGTAGCCAATCGAGTAGTTCATCAGTTGACCCGACAGGATTCCTTCTTCGGGAATTTCGAAGTCAATGATCTCAGTGACTTTCCCTTCCATCGGATCGCCAGCCGAATCGAGAATCACGACTTTCTCCAGCAAGTACTTGGCATGATCTTTGGTTGCTTCACGCAGTTCATCGCTGTCGTATTTTCCGTCCTCGTAGGGTTCAACACCTTGCAACAATTCGAGGTCTTCGGCAAAGCACTTCAGCCGCATGGAGATCTTGAACTTGCCAACGTAGATATCGGCTTCCACCACGGACACGGGATGTTCGGCGCCGGGAATAGATCTCAACCTTGCAGATTCGACCGCAGTGGGCCAAGACACGAAGCAAACGGTGGCGACGAGCACCATCAAAACGAGCGAAATTCGACTCGTCGCCAGCATTTGCGTTAGCGAAAAATTTTCAACCATCACGTGAACCCAATGTTTCTTTATTTATCCGACTGGTATCGACCAGTTGATTGGTGGCGGATCGCAAAACCGGATTGCGAAAACGCTGTATTTCTGTGACATTCTACCCTCCTGTTTCTTGCCGTCCACGCAGTAAAAACGCATCGTATCAATTTCATGAACGCACTTTCAGAACTTAAAACCCGATTTGCTACCGGACTTAAACCATTGGTCGATGATCCGACCGAGTTTCTGGGAATGATTCGCCCGGCGGGTGACGTCAAGTTTGGCGATTATCAAGCCAACTTCGCCATGTCGTTGGCGAAACGATTGGGCAAACCTCCACGCGATGTCGCTTCACAGGTCGCCGACTCGATGGCGCTGGATGATCTGTGCCAGAAAGTCGAAGTCGCTGGTCCGGGCTTCATCAATCTCACGTTGGATGATGGCTGGCTGAAGACACGGCTTGCAACTGCGCTGGCTGATGAAAAACTGGGTGTCGAACCGACGGCCGATCCGCGCACCTTTGTTGTCGACTTTTCTTCACCCAATGTCGCCAAGCCAATGCATGTGGGGCACATTCGCTCAACGGTAATCGGAGATGCGATTTCAAAGATCCTGGGTTTCGCCGGACACAAAGTCGTTACCGACAATCATGTTGGCGACTGGGGCACGCAGTTCGGCATGATCATCTACGGTTACAAACACTTCCTCGATCCAAAAGCGTACGAAGCAGACTCGGTTGCTGAGCTAGGGCGACTGTACAAATTCGTCCGTCAGCTGGTCGACTATCACGGCGCGAAATCGAAGGTTGATGATGCAACAAAGAAAGTAGAGGAATTGGCAAAACAGCTTGGCACCTTGAAAGAAAAACAAAGCGAAGCGACAGACAAAGCCGAAAAGAAAAAGATTAAGAAGGAAGTCTCAGCTGCGCAAAAACGGTTGGACAATCAAGACGAACAAGTGGCAGGATTGGATGAAAAGATTTCGGCGGTCGAATCCGATCCGGCGTTGTTGGAACTCGCCAACGCTCACACCGAAATCGGTCAACAAGTTTTGCTTGAAACAGCCAAGCTTCATGAGGGTGATGAAGAGAACACGAAACTCTGGAACGAGTTTCTACCGTTCTGCTGGGAAGACATGCGAAAAATCTATCGCCGCCTGGATGTTAAGCACGATCATGAGTTGGGCGAAAGCTTTTATCATGAGATGCTGGGCGATGTCGTAACTGATTTCGAAGCCAAAGGTTTCGCTCGGACCAGCGATGGAGCCGTGTGTGTTTTCATGGACAACTACGAAACGCCCATGATCATCCGAAAAAAGGACGGAGCGTTTCTCTATTCGACAACCGATCTGGCAACGATCAAGTATCGAGTCGATCACTTTAAGGCCGACGCGTCCTTGTACGTTGTCGATCACCGTCAGCATGAACACTTCGAAAAACTTTTCGACGCAGCACGACTTTGGGGCGCCAACGATATCGAATTGACGCACGTCAGTTTTGGAACGGTGCTTGGTGAAGACGGTAAGCCATTCAAAACGCGTTCGGGTGATACCGTTGGATTGGCCGAGTTGCTTGACGAAGCCGAAAAACGTGCACTCGCCATTGCGGCTGAGCAGAATCCAGATTTATCTAAAGAGGCTCAACGCGAAATCGGTCGAGCCGTAGGAATTGGATCGCTCAAATATGCTGACCTCAGTCAAAACCGCAGTTCTGACTACAAGTTCAGTTACGACAAAATGTTGGCATTGCGTGGCAACACGGCGGCTTATCTGCAATTTAGCTATGCTCGTGTGCAGGGGATCATTCGCAAGACAGGTGCCGATCTCGAAGCCGTTCGAGCAAAACCAGTTCCTTTTGAATTCGCTACCGATGTCGAACGCGAGCTGGCTGTGAAGTTGGCTCGTTTCGGTGAAGCGATCGACGAAGTGTTGATCGAATACAAACCAAACTTACTTTGCAGTTATCTGTTTGAACTGACGCAGGTCTTTTTTCAGTTTTTGGAAAAGTGCAGCGTCAAAGACGCAGAAACCGAATCGTTGAAGAAAAGCCGTTTGCAGTTTTGTGATCTGATGTCGCGGACTGTCAAAACAGGGTTGGGACTATTGGGCATTTCAGTGATCGATCAAATGTAGGTCTATCGGTGGGGCGATCGCGCTATCATGAGCAAAGATAAATTAGATCTTCCGCCACCCTTTCTCAAAGGCGTCTATCTGCGCGACGATTTCGATTTTGAAAAACGGGCCAGCGCGATTCCAGCAGAACGAATCGAAGAACCCAAGCCAGTTCCAACGGAAGACCATTCAACGAAAAGTACACTCTTCATGACCGATGATGAGTTCATTGACTCGTTGACAACAATTGATCCAGAAGAAGAAACAGAAGTCGCCGCTGTTCCTGATGTAGAGCCTGATCCACCGTCGGATCTTTTACCACCCGATCCGAAAATCTCCAAAGTCGCTCGCAAGAATCGGTTTCCGTTCTCTATACCGTGGGTCGAAAACTTTGAGCTTGAGTTCAAAACGGCAGTCACTTTGTTGGTTGGCGAAAACGGCAGTGGCAAGTCAACGTTGATCGAAGCGATTGCGTCGATGGCCGGCTTTCCGGTTTGCGGAGGCGGCAAAAACGATATCGCCAGCCAGTTTGGTCCAGAGAGGTTCAGTGAGCTATCCGAAGCGATGTACATGCATTTCACGAAACGTCCGCGAGACGGATACTTTTTTCGCGCCGAGTTCTATGCGCAGTTCGCGACGCTGTTGGACCAACGGAAGCGAGATCCCGAATTCAAAAGAGATCCCTACACGAGATACGGCGGCAAATCACCGCATACGCGATCACATGGAGAATCGTTCCTGGATTTGTTGAACAACCGGTTGGGTGATGGATTGTTCTTGATGGACGAACCGGAAGCCGCCCTTTCGCCGCAGCGCCAGTTGTCTTTGTTGGCAATCATGGCCCAACGAGTGCGTTCCAAGAAAACGCAGTTCATTGTCGCTACGCATTCTCCTATTTTGATGACCTTTCCCGGCGCGACGATTCTCAATCTCGATACAGATTCGATTTACCAAACCACGCTTGAAGAGACCAGCCACTATCAACTGACGCAAGGCATTCTGGATTTCCCGGAGAAGTACTGGAAGCATTTGATGGAGTCTGATGCAGATTCAGAAAATGGATCAGAATGAACAACAGGCAGCCCAGTTTATTTCTGCCGAGCTTTCAATTTCGACAGTTTAGTCCTGAAACCGAGTGGTTTGGCAACCTCTATCCCTGAAGGGGTTTTAGCCATTAGCCGGTGGTGAGCGCAGCTATAGGATGGACTTTGATTTTCAAATGACCCCGTTACCCCGAAGGGGTTGAGGCTTATAGCCGGTGGTTGAGCGCAGCGATAGGACGGACTTTGATTTTCAGTTGAC
>CAZPBE010000031.1:0-35570 GCA_964584615.1 uncultured Pirellulaceae bacterium
AGTTGGGACTTCTGGCGAAGTCCACTACAGGTTTTGAAATACCCTCTAGTTTCAAAAAATTATTTACTCCCCTAATGGAATAAAAAGATGACCCTCAAAAATACGATGTCACTGATGAGTTTGATGATCGCAAGTCTGATCGTTGTTGCCGGTTGTGCTCCAGCGCCAACGGTCGTTGAGAATTATGACGCATCGCCGTTTCTGCTCACCGCCGAGCCAGAAGGTGCTGTCGAAGTTAAAGCAGCCATTGAGTCTTCGAAGGACCAGGATGAGATCGTCGTCGTTGGTCGAATTGGTGGAAGCATGGACCCGTGGGTCAAAGGAGTTGCGGCATTCTCAATCGTCGACAATTCGCTACTCGCGTGTAGTGATGAGACAGAAGATGGCGAAACATGCAGCTGTACAACGCCATGGGATTATTGCTGCGAGTCGGACAAGCTGCCGACTTCGATGGTGTTAGTAAAATTCGTTGACAGCGACGGCAAGGTCATTCCGCATGATGCGAAAGACAATTTTGGCGTGACGGAATTGGATACGGTCTTCGTCCAAGGCACCGTCAAGCGTGACGAGTCGGGTGGGTTTGCGATTCTGGCCAGTCAAATGTTTGTACGAAAGTAAGTCTTTGAACCAAGTTGATCTTTCACAACTCGCAGTCGATCGTGATGCCCCGACGGGTTTGCCTGTCGGTACGCGCCGAAATATTATCTCTCGGTATGTTTTGCCTGGAGTTTTGATACTTGGTTTTCTTGCTTTGATTGCGTGGTCCAGTCGCGACTTCGTCTTTCCGCCAAAAGAAGTTTACGTTGTCCCCGTGTTGGCAACTCAGTCGGCGGCTCGGACCGAGGGGGCTGAGCTGTTCAACGCGGCTGGCTGGATCGAACCGCGGCCGACGGCGATTCGAGTCGCGGCGATTGCCAGTGGAATTGTTGAGAAATTACTGGTCGTTGAGGACCAAAAAGTTAAAGCCGGTGAACCCGTGGCGTTGCTGGTTGATGAGGATGCCCAGTTGGCGTTCGACCGCTGTGTTGCCGATAGGGAGTTGGCCGAGGCCGAACTTCAGCGGGCGAAAGCGACGATGGTTGCGGCAACGACTCGTTTTGAACAGCCCGTTCATTTGCAAGCCGCGTTGGCGGAAGCCGATACTGCGCTAGCAAAGATCAACACGATGTTGACGAACTTGCCGTTTGAAACCAAGCGAGCTGAGTCACGGGTGAATTTTGCGCGTCGAGACTACGACCGGAACACGTCGGCTGGATCGAAAGCTGTCTCACAAAGAGAGATCGACGAGGCGCGAACGGGATTTGAAACGGCGGCCGCTTTGTTGCAAGAGCTTCGGGATCGAGAATCTTCATTAGTGACCGAAGCTAAAGCCACGAGCCAACGGCGTGACGCGATTCGATTGCAGTTGGAGTTGTTGGCTGACGAAATCGAATCTCGAGATCGAGCGAAAGCTCAAGTTGCGATCGGCGAAGCGGGCGTCAAGCAGATGCGGGTCGCCGAAGCTGAAGCCAAACTTCGGCTCGACCGGATGACGATCAAGGCACCGGTCGACGGGCGTGTTTACGAGTTGATTGGTTTGCCTGGTGCAAGTGTGGGAACGGGCATCATGACAGCGATGGCCGATCACGACGGTGCTTCGGTGATCACGATGTACCAGCCGGAGAGTTTACAGATTCGCGTTGATGTTCGGTTTGAAGATGTCCCAAAAATCAGCCTTGGCCAGCCGGTGCGGATTGAGAACGCGGCGCTGGACAATCCTATTGTTGGTTCGGTGCTGTTTATCAGTTCGGTAGCAGATATTCAAAAGAATACGTTACAAGTCAAAGTTGCGATCGATGAAGCCTCCGAGGTCTTCAAGCCAGAAATGTTGGTCGACGTGATGTTCCTGGCGCCAAAGCAGACGAAGTCAACAGAAACGGCCAAGCAAGAGATGCGTTTGTACGTGCCTGAAAAATACGTCGGCTCTCATGGAGGAAGCTCCGCCGTTTGGGTTGCCGATCAATCATCGGGACGCGCTCATCACGTGATGGTGACGCTTGGCTCGGCCGTCAATGGCGGACTGGTCGAAGTCAAAAATGGTTTGGATGTTGGCAGTCGAATTATCACTTCGACCGATGGGTTGCGCGAGGGAAGTCGGATCAAAGTTGTTGGTGAAGAATCTGGACTTTGACAACCAATTTTTAGTGACGAAAAAGTGAAAACTATGGCACTCGTTGAAATTAGAAACTTAACCAAGCACTATCACAAAGGTGGTCAATCCATCAAGCCTTTGGATGGTGTATCACTTGATATCGAGCAAGGTGAATTTGTATCGTTGATGGGTGCCAGCGGAACGGGCAAGTCCACGTTGCTGAACGTGGTGGCCAGTATCGATAAACCCGATACGGGTACGGTCACCGTCGGCGGCACTGAGATCACGACAATGTCTCGAACGCAGTTGGCCAGTTGGAGGGCGGCAAACATTGGTTACATTTTTCAAACGCACAATCTGATCCCGGTTTTGACGGCCTACGAGAATGTTGAAATGCCATTGTTGCTGTTGCCAATCAGCAAAGCCGAACGGCGCAAACGGATTGGGATCGCGTTGGGAGCCGTTGACTTGCTCGATCGGGCCGATCACTATCCGCGACAGTTGTCTGGAGGTCAGGAGCAACGTGTGGGGATCGCTCGAGCCATTGTTGCAAACCCGCGCGTTGTCGTGGCTGACGAACCGACGGGTGATCTCGATCCCGAAACATCAGAACAGATTTTAGTTTTGCTGAAACGACTTAATGACGAACTGAACACGACGTTGTTGATGGTCACGCATGATGCAAACGCTGCTGCGATTGCAGATCGACAGTTCCAATTGGTGCAGGGGAAACTGGTCGAATACACTTCCGGAAAATCGTCTCAACCGATTCTTAAGGTGAACTGATGTTGAAGTTACTCCCTTATGTGTTGAAGACGTTGTGGCGTCACCGGTCTCGGACGGTATTGACCGTCAGTGGAGCTGCCGTCGCGCTGTTCGTATTTTGCTTTGTCGGCAGCGTTCAGGAGGGCATGGACGACCTGCAGCGCCGACAAGCGGGCAACCGATCGTTGGTAGTGTTTCAAGCAAATAAGTTTTGTCCCGCGACCAGTCATCTTCCACAGGACTACGAGAGCCAAATTTTGAAGATCGAAGAAGTCCGCGAAGTCGTTCCGATTCAGGTTTTTACAAACAACTGTCGCGCCAGTCTCGACGTCGTTGTGTTTTACGGTCTACCGCCGAAGAAACTTCGGCCAGCCCGTCCTGATTTTGAATTGGATAGCGGTTCGTGGGCGGAGTTTGAAAAGAATCAGGATTCGGCAGTGATGGGTCGGGCGGTTGCCAATCGACGCAACATCGCGGTTGGTGACAAATTTTCAATCGGCGACTTGAGCGTTGTCTGTGCCGGGGTTTATACAGCTGATGATCCGGCTGAAGAAAACTACATTTATTCTCATCTCGACTTTCTACAACGAAACAAAGGGATGAATCTGGTCGGGACGGTAACTCAATTGGAAGTCTTGCTTACCGAGACTGCTGACGCAGATGCGATTTGTCGCAAGATTGATGAGGATTTTAAGTCAGGTTCAGTTGAGACCGACACGCGCCCCAAGGGTGTGTTTCAGGCAAAGAGTCTTGGTGATTTGACGCAGCTGATCGGAATGGCGCATTTTCTTGGACTGGCTTGTGTTGGCTTAGTGTTGGCGCTGGTCGCGACGACGACGGTCATGTCGGTGCAAGACAGAATCAAAGAGCATGCCGTCTTGCAAACACTTGGATATTCGGGACCAAAAGTCTTTGCTTTGGTGATGATGGAGAGCGTCTTCTTGTCATTGATTGGTGGATTGCTCGGCGTTGGAGCAGCGCTCACGTTCTTGAAGTTTAAAAGTATGTCAGTCGGTGCCGAGGCAGTTACCATTGCGTTTACGCCTTCGCTAAGTCTGGCGATGACAGGCATCGTGGTCGCGCTGATGACTGGGCTGCTCGCTGGAATCTTCCCAGCGATTCAAGCCGCTCGAACCGAAATAGTGAGCGGGTTGCGTCAGGTTTGATTCGCGCTCTCGCTTTGCTGTTGTGCATTCGCCACAATGGCTGGGGCATTTGCGATTTACGGCAAGCAGCCATCTCGACACATGAGCAGAATACGTAATCCAATCGTCGTCGCGGAACGCCACATTGTCGTTTCAATTCGCAAAAACCCATCGGTTTTTCCTGTTTTGTCAGTCATTGCATTTGTTGGCCCCGACAAGCCGCTAGATTGACATCTTTAACGAGCAAACGGTTGAAGTTTTCGTTCGGTGCTGCGAAAATAGTATTTGTTGGGTGCGTCGTAATTCGTTCCCGATCTGCCTCCTTCCAAAATTTGAATTGCATGTTTGTGAACTGTCAGGATTAGGTTTTTACTGATCGCAAGTTTCGAATCCCGCACACTATTCCTCGTATCTCGGTTGGCTGATGGCGACGATGACAAAAGAAGCGTTTCTGAAATGTTTGGCAAAGTCCGAAGTTCTTGACGAAGACAAAATCCAACAGTGGCTATCTCGGCAAGGTTCCAATGGACCCAAGGACATGGCGTTGTCGTTGGTCCGCGAAAAACTGCTGACTTTGTGGCAAGCCAAGATGGTACTTTCTGGTCGTCATCGATTGGACATTGGAAGTTATCGTTTGTTATCGCGTACCAGTCGGAATGAATTTGGTGATCGATTCGAAGCGATGCATCTGCAACTGGGACGTAAGGTTTCCATTCAAATTCTACCTTCAGAGTTGTCCAAGGAACAAAAACTCAAAGACGACTTCCTGGCTCAGTCCTCAAAAATCGCTCATCTCGACCATCCGAATCTGGTCCACGTCTTTGACATCGATGAAGAGTCTGGTCGACTGTTTGTCGTTAGCGAGTTTGTTGCAGGTGAATCGTTGGCCGAGTTAAATGACCGTTCGATATCAGAAACAGAGCTCGCCAATGTTTTGCACGGTTGCTTCGCTGGATTGGAGTATGCCCACAACCACGAAGTCGTACACGGTGGAATCGACGCCGAGAGCATTTTGTTAACCAAGAGTGGCGACTCGAAAATCCAGAACCTGGGTTTGGTTTCGGTTCGCAATGCTTTGGCAGGTGAAAGCCGAAAACATTCGCCGAGCGAAGATGTCACATCGTTAGTTGCCGTCGCGAAAGAGTTGGCCAGTAAAGTCGTGCCCGTTGATTCTTCTGCGTGGAGTTCTTTGAGGGCGGTCGTTGCCAAATTCGAGTCGGATCTTCCGACGGCCAAAACGGAGTTGGCAGACTGGGTCCGAGATAACGACCACTCCGTTCACGAGGCAGACGTTGCCAATGAATTGGATTTGTCTAACGAGTTAGTCGGAGATTCTGGCGAGAACGCAGAAGGCGGATTTGATCAACCTATCGAAGGTGGCGCCGCGTCTACGTTAGCGAAGCCGGAAAAAAAGCCCGTTCAACAAGAGCCAGAACCGGAAGAACCGGAGCCAGTAGGATTCATTGGCGCGATGGCTCAACGTAGTCCGCTTGCCATGATTACTGCTGGAGCGTTGGCGATCGTGCTGATGATTGGCGGAACGATTTGGGCCAGCAGCCAAATGTTGACTGCCGAAGAACCGCAGCCGAAAGTCGCTTCAAATGATGGTGGCAAAACGAAAACAAGCAACAAACCGAAAAAAGATCGCACCCGCCAGCAAGCTGACGAGGTTATTCGTCCGAAGTTCAACTTGGATGACGGACGGCTGTCGAGCGACGAACGTCTGGATTCGGAAAATGTGTTGGACAAAGATGCGAATGCAAAAAGGATCAGCGAGATTTTTGGTGAAGGTGAAAAGCCTGAGGCCGAACCGCCGGCCACAGAGTTGGTGGCTGAAGATGCTGCCGCGGGGGTAACGCCTCCGGATCCCGCTGACAGCCAAATTGTCGAAGCAGCGGCAGGAGTCGCGATGGAGGAGCCGCAAGCAACTGATCCGCCTGCCGAAGTTGAGCCGCAGACAGCGCCACCAGAACCTGCTCCCGCTGCCACCGTGGCCAAGGCAGAACCTCAGGAGGAAAAAAAGGCGGCTGAGCAGCCTG
Source organism: uncultured Pirellulaceae bacterium (assembly GCA_964584615.1). Taxonomy (GTDB): domain Bacteria; phylum Planctomycetota; class Planctomycetia; order Pirellulales; family Pirellulaceae; genus Mariniblastus. Next base: position 6,081 of record CAZPBE010000031.1, read on the forward strand.
AAAAGAAACCTGTTGATCTCCCGCCGGGAACCAACCCGTTTGAGAATTTTGCGAAAGTGACGGAGCTTCCGCTTTCTGAGGATCTGAATCCGATGACCATTGGCGACTTGGTCCTTAGCAAAAAACATTTGCTTGGTGCGGAGCTGGTGACGGGCCCTGAAATTGCAAAATCAAAGCCAATGTTTTCGATGGCGCGTTCGGCAAACGACAAACAGACTTGGGAATTCTCGTACAAAAAGAAAAAACGTGATGACCCGGTCGTTGTCGCAACATTGCAGAAAACCGACTCGCAGCTTCTTTTCAAGTGGATGCCGACGGTGGCTGAAAACGAAGGCGCGAACTATTTGCGGAATTGTATCCTCAAACTTTCTACACCGGACAATTCACATTGGTTGACGCTTCGAAAGCCAATCAAAATTGAAGACTTTGTTTTGACTGCGGATAAAACGTTCGTCAAAACCGAAGTCGAAATTCCGTGGCTGCCTAACCGGGAAACGATTCGCGTCACGGCGGCGCCTTTGAAAGTCAGGCTCAGCGATCACGAGCCGGCGGTTATGGACCCGATGGAAGTGACTCGGGATGAATCTGCAAAGATGTTTTTTGACAGGGATCACTCGCTCATGTGGATTGACATTTCGGCCGAAATGAAGAAATCACTGCGGGTTGGGGCGGCGCTAGTTGTCCATCCCGATCCGACTCAGGCCCCGATGTCGGTGAACGAGCCGGCGATGTTGGGCAACATGTCTGCCGCGTTTCAGGCCGAAGGAACCCAGCTCCAAACTCGGTACGATCAGATCAAAGATTTGAAAACGGACGAAGCAAAGTCTCAAGGATTCAAAGGTGGCTACGAAGAGTTGAAGGCTGCCAAAAGCGAATTGAAAAAGAATGCGAAAGAAATGCTGAGTCGAGGGGAAAAGTACTACAAGTTCTTGGAGTTCCTGCCTGAGGTTCTCGACAAACCGATTCCCGTTACAATTACATTTGAGATGGGAGAGCATCGGACAATTCTTGCAGAATCAGTTCAGCAGGTGACCGGGAAATAAGGCCGCGATCTTCTCCGTTCTAATCGAAGCCTCTCAATATTGTTGTTCGAGTCCGGTTCGATCATCTTTTTCAGCTTAAACTTTATCCTATCGGCGTTGCAATGATTCGAGTTGGCGTAGTCGGAGCCACTGGTTATACGGCACTTGAGCTGTTAAAAATTTTAGTACGTCATCCGGAAGTCAACGTGACGGTGCTGACTTCCCGAGATCCTGAACAACCGCATCTTTCACAAGTCCATCCGTCGCTACGAGATTTGCTGGACCTGCGATTGGTTCCGTTGGACACCAGCACAATCGGTAGTCAGTGCGACGTCGTATTTTGTTGTTTGCCCCATGCGGCGTCGGCGGAAGTGGTTGGGCCGCTGCTCGATGCCGGTTTGAGAGTCATCGATTTTAGTGCCGACTATCGCCTAAGCGATGTTGGAACGTTCGAACAATGGTATTCGGTCAAACACCCTGATCCGAACCGGGTTGGCAATGTGGCTTACGGGATTCCCGAATTATTCGGCGATGCAATTCGCGATGCAGATCTTGTCGCCAATCCAGGTTGCTTTCCCTCTTCTGCTTTGTTGCCACTTGCCCCTTTGTTGCGGCAACAACTGATTGAACCCAGGCCTATTATTGTCGATTCCAAGACTGGAGTTTCCGGTGCAGGTCGCAAGCCAAATTTGAAGTTTCACTTTCCAGAGTGCAATGAATCCGTTTCGATGTATGGCGTGGGCTCACATCGTCACATGCCCGAAATCGATCAAATTATAAAACGGTTTTGTGATGCTGATGTCGAAACGGTTTTTACACCCCATTTGATTTCGATGGACCGCGGCATCTTCTCAACGATTTACGCGACGGCACGAGACGGAGTGACGGGCAACGATATGTTGGATCATTTGGCTGACTACTATCGAGATCACCGCTTTGTGAGAATCAGCGATCAGCTTCCGGCGACGAAAAATGTTGCCGGAACGAATTTCTGTGACATTACCGTCAAGCAATCTCGCGGTACGATTGTGATCGCCAGTGCTCTCGACAATATGATCAAAGGCGCCTCAGGTGCGGCGGTGCAGAATCTGAATGTCATGTTTGGGTTCGATCAAACCACTGCCCTGCTCTAGGTTGACACAAGGAATAATGAATGAACTTGCCGTCAGGTTTTAAATACACCGGCATAAGTTGCGGAATCAAACCCTCTGGCAATGCTGATTTGGCTTTGGTCGTGGCGGACCGTCCTGTAGTCGCTTCGGGTGTCTACACTCAAAACATTGTTCGTGCCGCGAGTATCGACTGGAATCGCCAAGTCACGCCAACGGATCATTTGCGCGCGGTTGTCATCAATTCAGGCAACGCCAATGCGTGTACCGGGCAGGAGGGCTTTAAGAACAATCAAAAAATGGCGATCGAAGTTGCGAATCAACTCGACGCAAACCCCGGTCAGGTTTGCGTGCTTTCCACCGGCGTCATAGGCCATCAGCTACCGATGGATGTTATCCTGCCTGGGATCAAGTCGGCGGCTGAAAAAATTGGGCCAGAACAATTGGACTTTGAGCTTGCCAGCCAAGCGATTTTGACGACCGACAATGGAACCAAGACGGCGTTTCGAGAATTTGAAGTGGAAGGGCGGCCCATTCGAATCTGTGGGATGGCCAAAGGAGCCGGGATGATTGGTCCCAATATGGCAACGATGTTGGCTGTCATTACCACCGATGCAAAGCTTACGCCGATCTCCGCCAACGACATTCTCACTCGCGTCGTCAACCGCTCGTTCAACTGTATCAGTGTTGAAGGGCATACCAGTACCAACGATGCAGTGGTGTTGATGGCCAGTGGCGACTCTGAAGGCGACATGTCGAAATGGCCAGCGATCAAAGCGTTTACCGATGAGTTGACAGACTTGTGCATCGAGTTGGCAAAAAAAATTCCATCTGATGGTGAAGGTGCCACGCATCTGATAGACATCGAAGTTTCCGGAGCCGCGACCGATGAAGAGGCTGACAAGATCGCTCGCTCGATTGCTATGAGTAATCTGGTCAAAACGGCAATCACGGGAAGTGACCCCAATTGGGGACGGATCGTTTCGGCGGCTGGTTTAAGCGGAATCGAGTTCGCCCCCGAACATTTGTCGCTTTCGCTCAATGGTTCATCTATTTTCGAAAAAGGGCAGCCGCTGTCATTTGACGCCGCGAAGCTTAGTCAATCGATCAAAGACCAATTTGAAACGCAAATCGCGGTTTCTGTCGGCATGGGGGCGGGCCAAGCCCAGCATTGGACCAGTGATTTGACTGTCCAATACGTCCAATTCAACTCAGAATATACGACGTAATTCTCAACCCAAAAGGTATATCCGAACGGTACGGGATACGAGGTCTTCCTGAGTCCCAACTGCGCGATTTTGACAGCTTGACATTCCCGGTGATCTACCTACCCTTATTCATTACGAAACATAAAATAAAGGCACTTTTGGCACGATTCTGCCGCGCAATTGTGGGCTTCCACAACTTGCTGCAAGGCATTCGAACGACTGTCAATTCTCGCCTGACTTCCCAATAGAGTGATTGAAAATGGCTCCTACCGACGACACCGATAAAAAAGTAACTGCCGAACCGGCTGACGATGATGCGGGCCTTGTCTTGAATGAAGAAATCGAAGCGACTGCAACAAGCGATGGCTTGGACCTGGAAGTCGTTGACGAGTTTGACGAGAACGATTTCGATGAAGATTTCGACGACGATTTCGAAGAAGAAATTGACGGTGAATACGAGCTCGAAGACGACAAATACGGCAAGGAGTTTGACGAAACATTCGGGCATTTAACCGACCCAGTTCGTGCGGCGGCTCGCAAGCAAGCGATGGCTGACAAGAAGAAAGCCGAAAATGAAAGTGCTGAAAAGGCCGGCAAGAAAAAGCCCGCCAAAGGCAAGAAGGCGGTAGCGGCAAAGGCCGTTAAATCTAAGAAGTCCACGCGTAAAAAGTAGAGCTCGCTCGACGACCCGGCTCACTTAGCGATTACGTTTGCTTAACGTACTTCCCGTTTGCTGAACGGGACTGTTGTTCGATCGCGAACTGGGACGGGACTGTTGTTCGATCGCGAACTGGGAACTCAATCCGCCATGATCGCATCGTTGGCAAAGCTTTCCAGCTTGTCATGCGGAGCAAATTGATTGGTCAGGTTGATCGTGAGTTGAGCCAGATACAAGGCTTCGAATTCTCTTTCGCTGGTCTGGATCGCCGGACGACCATTTTCCGGGAAAGCGAAATGTTTTGGGCCGTACACAAAAGGTACCTGTCCATTTTTTTCGATGTCATAAACCGTGGCCGTGATGTCAGCTCGACCCTTGTACATGGTTGAGCCCTCGTGGATCGAATACGAAGCGACTTCGATTGCCAACACGATATCGGCGTCGATGCCTTTACCAAGTTCAACGAATTCAGATTCATTCCAACCATTTTGGTCGATCCAGTTTTCGATTTTCCCCGGCGAAACGACTTCGATTTCATCGACGCTTTGCGATAGCCGAATACTAACCGCTTGAGCAACGGTGTAAGTCAAAGTGTCGGGGCCATAAGCCGATGCGTCGGAAACGCAAACAACGGCAACTCGTTTGCCAACCAGTCCCGGATAAGCCGGATCGATCTGGTGCCCTTTAATGACGTACATCAATTGAGACATCGCTCCCATGCAGCCCGTGGAGGCGACAATCAACAGGGCAACTGTTGCGAGCATCAAAAATGTAGCGTAGTGACGGCGAAGCATGGACAAACCTTTTCCGGAGGATATTCGGTGGGGAGATTAGAGGAACGCGGTTAGGGCTTCAATAGCAGTTTTACGCGGCGAGTAATTCGTTTCGAGCCGCCTGTACAGGGTTTGTGATTTGGTCGACGTTCTCCCGTCTCTACTGGTTTTTTGGATTCTGCGCGTGATGATTTCCCTGACGTTGAATCTTATGCCTGCTGATTTCACGACTGATTGTCCCCATTCATGTCGTCCGCGCCGTCAATGAAACGCTCTGCATATAGGAAATACGACTCCTTCGGTTGACACATTTCGATTGTGCGGGCGACCCTAATTCATGTCTTTTCCAACGGCTTATCAATCCGATTACTTTCGAGGAGCAAGCAAGATCTACAAAAACGATCAGGAAACGGTTGTGTCGATTTGGTTGAATTTGAAAGTGATCAAATGCTGTCCATCAAAAAAAGTAAATGCTTGGGAGCAACCTTCGTACTGCTCACCTGTTTGGTACAGTTTGAATGTTTTGCACAAACGGACATGTCAAACCTCTGTTTTGACATCGCAACTCCGGCGAATGCGGGATCAGTTCAAGTGCTTGACGCCGACGACAATCCGTACATTGATGAAGTCATCGGGAATTTAACATTCGAAATTCAATACCGACAAAACCCCGGTGATCCTTTTACTACTGCAGGGTCAGTTGATTACCTGATGGAGTCAGACGGGGCTGGATTTTTGATTGATAACAGCGGGCAATACTGTACTGACATCGGCGTGATTCCAGATGTGTCCGAGATTCAGATTTCCATGAATGTTAACGCGGGGGAATGGCAAGCCGCCGGCTTGGACCCTTGGGCGTTGGACAATATATCGCTGTTCAAAAACAATTCTGATTTGCTTTTTACTTGGGACTACGAGGTCGATACCAATGCATCACAGATTGACCCTTTGATTTCATCATCAGGAGGATTCGGTGACGCGTGGAGTGGGGATTTTGAATCTTCTGCTATCAATGGTGGTGCGTTGGAATTCATTTTTCCAAATGGTGGCGGTGGAGGAAGCGCGCACATCTATTCTGTTGCAGCAGTTCCTGAACCCAACAGCCTTGCTGTTTTCAGTGTCTTATTTGGTTTTACCTGCCTGATTCGCCGGCGCTAGTTGTGTTTGGTTTGTCCGACGAATAAGTGATCATGACAGATTCATCTGGGTGTCCTCCAGGGTTCAACGGAGGAGTTTTGGTTCTCAATCGTCGTCGTCCGACTCATCGGCCAGCCGTTCCGCCATCGATTCTGTAATCTTGATTCGCCGAATCCCGCTTGACCGACCCGTCTTCGGTTCGACGTCGATGATCACGCCAGAAATTTGCACGTCATCAGTTGCGACATCGAACGGAACTGGTTTGAAAGTGATCGCGGCTTCCATGACCCGTTCGATTTTGCGACCGATGATGCTGTGATGGGGCCCCGACATTCCCACATCCGAAATGTAGGCAGTACCGCCGGGAAAGACTTGTTCATCGGCGGTAGGAACATGAGTATGAGTTCCGCATACGGCAGTGACTTTCCCGTCTAGAAATCGCCCCATCAAGTTCTTGTCGCTGGTTGCTTCGGCGTGAAAATCGCAAAATCGAATGACGACCTCTTTGGGGATCTCAGCCAGTACTTTTTCCGCCGCCTTAAACGGACAATCCAGTGGCTTCATGAACACGCGGCCCATCACACTGAAAACGGCAACCTTTCGACCGGTCGCAGTCTTCACAACGGTCCATGTTTTACCGGGTGCGTCGGCTGGGTAGTTTGCCGGTTTCAGGATGTTGTTCTGTGATTCGAGAAGCGGGATGATGTCTTTCTTGCGATAGATGTGATCACCCAGCGTGATGCAATCGACTCCGGCATCGACCAATTGACGATAAATGGCCGGAGTGATTCCCGATCCTTTCGATGCGTTTTCGCCATTGGCGATAATCAAATCGAGCGACTCTTGTCGTCGATAAGCTTGCATGGTGTCACAGACCAGATCGACACCGACCTTGCCGACGATGTCGCCGATAAACAGGATTCGCATGTTTGCTTTCTATTGAAGAGCCTGCACGCTCTTTAAACTAGCTCTTCTAAATAATTACTTCGCTAGCTCGGTAAACCGAGACTCGCGAATCACAACGACTTTAATTTCGCCCGGATAGGATAGTCGCTCCTGATAGGCTGAAGCGATATCTCGGCAAATTTTTGCCGCTTTATTGTCGTCTACATCTTTGGCTCCAACAACGACGCGAACTTCGCGACCGGCTTGCACTGCGTAAGCTTGTTTGACTCCGGCAAATTCGATCGCCATCGATTCAAGCTCTTCCATTCGTTTGATGTATCGATCAAGCGATTCACGTCGGGCTCCCGGTCGCGACGCGCTACACGCATCGGCTGTCGCCACGATAACCGTGTACGGATGTTCTACCAGAATCTCGTCATGATGACCAAGCGCTGCGTGGACAACCTCTCCGCCCTCACCGTTGCGTTTAAGAAGATCGGCTCCGATTTTCGGATGCCCTCCTTCCATGTCGTGATCAGCCGCTTTGCCGATGTCGTGCAGCAGGCCACAGCGCCGCGCAAGATCTCCGTCCAGTCCCATCATCTCGGCCAACATGCCGGCGATGAAGGCGACTTCGATACTGTGTCGCAATACGTTCTGGCTGTAGCTGGTGCGAAAATGCAATCGGCCCAGCAAATCGATCACGCGCGAATTTAGCCCGTGGATGTTTACCTCTTGAGCCGCCTCAGTTCCTTTACGATTGATCACACGGTCGACTTCGTCTTGCGTTTCTTTGACCACTTCTTCGATCCGGGAAGGATGGATTCGTCCATCTTGGATCAAATGATCAAGCGCAATACGGGCAACTTCCCGTCGAACCGGATCAAAGCCGCTGACAATCACCACGCCAGGCGTATCGTCGATAATAACGTCGACGCCCGTTTCTTTTTCAAACGCGCGGATGTTTCGGCCTTCGCGCCCGATGATTCGGCCTTTCATTTCATCGCTGGGAATGTCGATTGTGCTGGTCGTCATTTCCGATGTATGACTGGCAGCGAACCGTTGCATCGTCATTGTCAAAATCTCGCGAGACTTGTCCTCGCAGACTTCCTTCATCTTCTTTTCGTGTTCCAGGATTCGACCACCGACTTCATCCGTCAGTTCATCTTCCAAAAGTTTCAACAACCGCTTGCTTGCCTCTTCCTTGGTCAGTCCAGTGACTTCATGGAGAAGCTTTCGCTTCTTGTCGAGCACTTCGAGAATATCACGTTCGGTTTGCGCGACTTGTTCGATCTTTACTTTCAACCGATTCTGCGAGGTCGCAACGATTGATTCCTGCTTCTTAAAGTCTTCCTCGCGCTGGTCCAGCAACGATTCGCGTTTGTCCAACGATCGTTCGCGTTGATGAATTGACTCGTTAGACTTGTTTAGCTGGCGTTCGATTTCTGCCGTGCGTTTCAGCTCCATCTCATTGATCGAAACTTCCGCGTCTTTGAGCAGACTTTTGGACTCGCGATCTGCATCATCCAGAATCGTTTTGGCTTTTGCTTTCGCGCCGCCAGAAACGAGCATTGAATAGACAAAGCTAAGTCCGCCAGCGACAGCTAGACCGATCAACAAACCAATGATGGTTTGAGTTTCCATGTTTGCCACTCCTTATATTAAGTGTGGCAGCCGGCGGTCAGTTGGAACCGAATCGAATTCGCAACACGTTGAATGTGGCGAACGGTTCGGTAATAGAAATTAAGTTTGCATAGGGTTCGTAGGAGGGGTTTTCGACGTCGAATTTTTCGACGCGTCCCGATTCGAATTTATGGCAATAGGTTTGGAGTTATTCGTTTCGTTATGTTTCCATGTGGAAATATCGATCACGCGACAGGGCAGCCAATCGTCAGGAATGACTTCTACCGTTACGCAATACCAACCGATTCGACGGTGTCCAATGATGTACTCTTTCGTGCTGTAACCAACTGAGAATCTGGTACGTGATCGACGGTCAGAGGCCGATCCAGAATGGTGACGGGCAGGCGAGAACAGAAGTATCTTCGGAAATAACCCGATCAGGATACTTAGTAAAAAGTGGAGCAAGTCCATGAACTTTTCCGCCGCGAAAGATATATTGAGCATGTCGAATCAAGGCTGAAAGTAAACCACCACCTATGACTCGTTTTTCTAATCTCAACCGACTTATGGTGCCTAAGCTGCCACAATGTCTGTTTGGTTGCCCGATCGAGAAAGCGAACTTTCTCGTTCAGGACTCATCTATATGATAGGCAAACCCAGTCCGAAACACAACTTTTAACGATTACTTCGTGTTCATTTCCAACTTTGCCGAGTCTCGTTCGACAACATGGGTAGAATTCCAGCCGGTTTTAACGACAAAACTGATTCCTTTCCGCAGCCGTCGGCGAACGATCTAACACAAGTAATTGAAATGACAGCCAACAGCGGAAGATCAAAACACTCGAATCCGCCTCCGGCTCGGGATTCGAAACGATTGTATGTGCCAAAGTTGCTGACTCAACTTTCTAGCTCATGGCCACATAGCCGCTGGGCCGGTTACAACGTGGTTGTCGCCGTGTCGGGCGGTGCCGACAGTGTTTGTTTGTTGCGTGCCTTGGTAGAGATCAACGCCGCCGAGTCTTCAACTGGTGACTTGGGTGATACTGGCGACAACGATAAGAAGTTAGTCGTTGCGCATTTCGATCATCGAACTCGTGGAGATGATTCTGAACGCGATCAGGCTTTTGTGGAATCGTTAGCGAAAAAGAATGGATTGGAATTTGCCGCGGGTTCTTTCGAAGCCAGCAAAGACAATTCGAACTTGAACAACGGACAAACCGCAAACGAGGAAGCTTTTCGTGATTCGCGTTATCAGTTCCTGACCGACGTTGCGCGTCAGCATCAGGCTCGCTACATTGCGCTTGGACATCACGCGCAGGATCAAATTGAAACGATTCTGTTTAGGATTTTCCGTGGAACTGGCTTGACCGGGTTGAAAGGCATGCCGCGCCAACGAGTCATTGACGATTCGATTACGATTGTTCGTCCCTTGATGGATGTTGACCAAAGGCTGATTCGAAATGCACTCATGGAGTGGGGGCAGGATTTTCGCAGTGACGCGTCCAACGAAACGAACGACTACACAAGAAACTTCATTCGTAACGAAGTTGTTCCGACGATCAAGTCGCGATTTGAAAACACATTCGACTCGGCAGTTTTGAGGTTGGGTCACCAGGCAAGCCAGCAACAGGATTTCCTGCGAACGCAAGTCGAACCACTATTAAACAACGTGACGTTCGAGCCAGACTTGGTCAGTTTCGATTGTCAGTCGTTGTCCGGAACTCACGTGGTCGTTGTCAGAGAATTGCTCAGTGAGATTTGGAATCGAACGGGTTGGGAAAAGTCGCAAATGAGTTTTGAGCAATTCGATCAAGTCGCTCTGTTGATTCTCGACCAGCATCGTGATGAACCGGGGTTCCATCTGCCGGGCAAGATTTCGTGCCGCAAGCAGGAAGGGCAATTGACGCTTGCTCAACGCTGAATCACTCAGTCTCGACGATTTATCGTCTCCCCAAAGCCGGTCGTTTATTCCACGATCGCGATCACGCGTTTATCTTTGGCGAAAAACTGCTCCAAACAGGATTCGACATGTTTGATGGTCAACTCGTCAAGTTTGGTTGCCAATTCTTGACCGTCGATCCCAAGTTGATCACGACGAGCGATTCCAAACGCTGCTCCGTAGATGTTTCTGCTCATTGCCATGTCGCTCAGCGGATCCGTTCCAAACATGAACGCGTATTGTTGCTTGGCGAGTCTTCTCGCTTTAAAGACTTTCTTGGGGTCGATCTCATCGATGAATTTCTCTAACCGCTCGACGACTTCGTCAGCCGATTCAAACTTGCCGGAGCCTTTTTTCTTGGCCCACGCTCGAACGTATAGCGTCCCAAAATCGTCAAGCGGCATGAACATGACTGGAAACTCTTGTTGTTTATTAGAGATTGTTTTTCCATCTTTCTGCATTTGCATCACGATGGTGATAAAAGCTGCGAACAATTTTGAATTGGGATGCGGGCAGGTAACCGCAATCGTAACAACAGGCTGTTCGGTGTTTGCTATATCGAAACGATCTTGTTTGGAAACAGCCGGTTTCAATTCTGGTGTTTTCAGTTTCGATTCCGGCGCGGAGATTTCGCCAAGCTGTTTTCGAATCACATTCTCTGCCGATTTCAAATCAAAATCACCGGCCACGACCAACGTGGCGTGATTGGGTTTGTAAAAGTTCCTCCAATGCTCGACAGCTTCTTCAAGTTTCAGATTTTTGATTTGATCCGGATGCCCACCCTTGCGTCCCGTATGTGGGCGGGGGTGAAGCAGCGTGTGAGCACGGTTCATCGAAGCCAGCGGCGCGAAATTGTTAAACATGTTGTCGACTTCCTGAAGCATCCGTGGGACTTCGCGATCAATATCGGCTTGCTCGATTTTCAAATCGCTCATTCTCAAGGCCACGTCGCGAATTTCAGCTTCCAAATCCTTCGGGTCAAAGACGGTAGCGACCACCGTGTAATCCGCGCCCGTTTGCGCGTTCCAGCCTTTCGGATAAGCCGCTACATATTCTTGAACCGTTCGCGCGGGAGTTTCGCTTGTCGCCGCCGTCACATATAGGTGTTCAATCAAATGCGCCAGCCCTGATTTGCCGGCAGGATCATTCAATTCTCCCACATCAAACCGAGTCACAATCGCAATGTCGGAAGATCCTTTGACGGGGCGAAGAATAACTTTCAATCCGTTTTCAAATTCGAATCGGGTGGGCTCAACAAACGCCGGCATTGCCTCCGATACGATGTTCCTGGCGTGGTTGGCGAAAGTGAACCCGACCCAAGCCAATCCGATTAGCATTACTGTTCCAGCGACGCCAAGAATTATTTTTGACGTGGTCCCAATTCCTTTGGCGACGGAAGCAGCGTTGGCTCCTGCGTCAGGAAGCAATGGAACTGCAGCAGTCGATGTGGCGGTCGTTGCTGCGAAAATAGGTTGAGACGTCACCGCCGCCAACACGCCCGCCGAAAAATTGTCGCTCGGCTTACTTTGTTCCAACGCATTTTCAACAAACGCGGCGATGTCTTTGCGAATCATCGCCCTGCCCCGAGACAGCCGCTGTTTCACATTGTCTTGGCTGATTTCCAACAGCCGGCTGACTTCAGCGGTCGAACATCCTTCGCGATGGTAAAGCACCAACGGTTCTCGATAATTTGCCGGCAGCGATTCAAGCACACTCCAGAGAAGTTTTCGTTGCTCCTGGTCGATACATCGATCAAGCGGTGATGGTTGCTCAACGACTAGCTCGTTGATCGTATCGCTGGCCGCAGCCTTACTGCGCTGTCGATAATCGGATCGCAACAAATTTCGAGTGATACCAGCCAGCCAACTGACAAGCCGTTTTGAATCGCGGAGTGAATCACGTTTCTCCCAGGCCGTCACAAATGTCTGTTGAGCGATCTCTTCACTTCGATCGAGGTCGCCCGTTTCGCAATAAGCAATCGAAGCAACGAACGACTGGTATCGTGTAACCAGTTCGCCGAATGCGCCGGTATCTCCGGCACAACAGGCAGCAAATAGAAGTTCATCTTGTTTCGTCATCACACTCACCGTTGAAATGGTCTGGTATCCATCATAACAGTGCGTGCCGTGTCATTTCGGTGACAAGAAATTTAGAAAAATCATGAGAAACCCGTCTTCTTCAACCTTTGCAAAACTACTTCGCTTCCTCAACGTAAACGTTGGCGCGAATTTCCCAGTTCTCGGCGTATCGTGACCAGGGATCGTTCGCGCGTGATTTTGGAAACTATATCGCTCGTGCGCCACGTTGTTCTGAGATTAGCTCGATGAGTTGTCGCTGAGGTTTGACGAATTTGGCGACGCCTTCTTCCATCAGGACTTTCTCCATTGCCACCATGTCAACTTTCTCAGTCAACTCATTAAGGATTTCGTCCGCAGGCAACTGGTCTACTTGCCGGTCAAACGTATGGCCGCTTTCGGCTGCCGCTTCGTTCGTCTTGGGTGGATTGGTTTGAATGTCGCTGCCAGCCAATGCGGCCACGTAGCGATACGGGGTTTCATCAGGATTCTTGGTGCCCGTGGAAGCAAAAACAATCTCCTGATTCAGCGGACATTTTTTGTCGGCCCAAAACTGTTGATTGTCGGCCCAGATCAGTTTTGCATTGATCGTGCCGACTTGCCCTGCCAACGCTTCACTCAAATCGGGTATACGTTTGGCTGTGTAGACATCGATTCGTGAAACAAAAATGCTGTAGACGCTTTTGAATTTCTCCAGAGACTTCAGTTTCTGAGCCCCACGCCAAACGGCATCTCGAGCCGCTTCGTATTGTCGGCGCGTAAAAATCAAAGTCACGTTAAGCGGAACTCCCGCTGCGGCCAATGGCTCGAGTGCTTCGATGCCCGCCGGAGTTGCGGGAACTTTGATCATCCGGTTGGTATGGCCAGCGGACCATTTTTGGCCGAGTGAAACATAAGCTTTCACGCGCGCGGCATGGTCAAGGTTGACGTCGGCGTCTTCGAGAAGCGGGTCAAGTTCGAAACTAACGTAACCATCATTGCCTGCCGATGATTCCCAGATGGACTGAAAAACCTTTTCTGCTTCGGACACCATCTCGTCGTTAAGTCTCCAGGCCAAGTCTTCATTGTTTTCGAATTCGCTGAACATCTGCTCAATTCGATCATCGTATTTTCCGCCCTTGAGTAAGTCGGCAATAATGGCTGGATTTGAAGTCGCGCCCGTTGCGCCCATTTCAAAATTCTCCTGTACCAATTCCGGGTCGATGCTGTCGAGCCAAAGTTTTGTACCCGAATGAATGAGCGATTTGATGGAGTCAGACATGATCTTTTTACCGTAGTCGTGATAGTTAATTGGCGGATTGGCTTAGTATATCAATTCGTAATGCATACGACGAGACGATGGGCCTGGTCGGTACTGGCCCGCGATACCTACAAAAAAACAGCGTCGTAAGAATACGACGCTGTTAAATTTATTATCTACGTTCGATTATCGAATCGTCAATGAGCTGCCCCAGCTCCAAACTCGGCGGGCTTGTAACCGCCTTTGGATTTGAAGTAAACAATCAAGATCAGGTAGCAAAGCAGCATGATGCCCGGGAAGATACACATCTTCGCCAACGCACCTTGCTTGGCAGTGCTGACGATCGCGCCGATCTCTTCTTTATCGTCTCGACCATCAACCAGTTTGTCATCGACAGCTGTGTATTCACCCAAAAACAAGTTCTTGTCTTCCTTCTTGATCGTTTCGTAGACGCCAGGCTTTTGAGCCTCCAAGGCGACTCTTGCAGAGTCTTCCTGCATCTTCCCGATCATCGGGCCGCCGATAATTCCAACCGTCAACATTCCGATTCCAGCGATCGCATTTAGCGTCAGGGCTCCTCCACGGGGGAATTGTTCGGCAACAACGCCGAGCATTGTTGGCCAGAAATAAGTCTTGGCAACGCCGTAAACAGTCGCTGCCACAAAAATCATCGCAGCCGTCGTTGTCATGGAAAGAGCGTACAAGCCGACGATGGCCAACGCTGAACAAGCTGCCAACAAACCGAGCGGGGTCAGCGCTTTAATGACCGGGCCGGCAAAGAATCGCAACACCATCATGATGAATGAAGTGTAAATCAAAACCCACAATGCGTTTCCGCCTAGAGCTTCCATTGGCTTTTCCATCAAGCCGCCGATCGCGCCATCGGTTCCCAGCTCAGTCGTTGCCAGCGGCATCATGATCAAGCACAGAAAGATCATCAGTGGCCGTCCAAGTGATTGACAATAGATACCGTAACCAATCACAGCCACCGCCATCGCAATCCAAACGTACATGTCTGGAATCGCAAACACGTTGCCGATCTCTCGGAACATCAGGAAGGAGGCAATCAACGCGCCAATCGCGCCAAACTCAGCCAACATCTCTTTGTACGTTGCACCACCAGCGACACGCTCGCTGACAGGGAACTTGGCACCCATCAGCATGACCAGATAAACGATGGCCGGAATTGCGATAATGTAAATCAGCAAACGCCAGTCATTCTCCGCTGAAGCGCCCAGTCCCAACGTGATTAGTCCGCCCAGCACCAATCCGCCCGGCCAGCCCGCATGCAAAATGTTCAACCACTTTGTTTTTTCCTTACTGAACATCGACGCAACGACCGGGTTAATAAAGGCTTCCACCGTTCCGTTACCCAGTCCAAGAATGATCGAGCCGTAAGTTAGCAGGCTGAGTCCTTTCGCTTGAGCAGCAAGAAGTTCGTCGCCCGCCAACCCCTCGGCTTTCACAATGCTGTAAGCCCATAAAGCCAATGCCGCATATGCCGCGTAGCAAATGAAACTAAAAAACATGGCGACGCGATAGCCAATTCGGTCAATGATGAAGCTAAACAGAATGATGCTAACGGCGAACGGCCAAAGACCTGCGCCAAACAGAGCCTGGCCCTGAACTTTGTCGATTCCAAAATCAGCCGGCCACATGCTGGCCGTGTTAATCATGAACGAGCGTGAAATGAAGGCGAACGCGGTCGTGATCAACGCAATCCAACATCCCCAAAACACAAGTTGTGATGGGCGTTCATTTGTTTCTGGTAGTGTGGCAGTGCTCATAGATTTCCCGATTTGAGGCTCTGAGTGGTTGGAAAAATTTTGCGACGACAGGCGAGTAAGAATAATTGAGCGCATCTGAAAATGCTATCACTTCTTATCAAAGAATCGCTTTGGACGGCACTTTGTTGTCTTGTTAGGTGACTGCAAACGGCAAGAATCGCCCAAATTAACGAAAATCCCAACGATTTGCGGTACACCGAAACTGCCTCGGTTCCCTTGATGTTCAAGCCGTGCTCAGTGGCCAAGCTCTAGCGTCGAAACGGGAAGTCATTTGTCGTCGCAAAAACAAGCGCAAACGATTGAACAATACACGACGAACATGCGGCTTAGACTTCGAGTGCTATCACTTCATCTCTAGGGTGTTGAGTAGGAAAAAACTACTATGCCGAGCCGGTTTTTTGTGACTGGTGCCTGATTGCAATCCCATCTCATTGGTCATCCAAATCGTTGTCCAGATTCACTCGACATAATTATCTGCGCACGAGTCCCGCCGAGCACGCTGGGTTCTTTTCGCGAGCTGCAGGATCGGTTTGGTGTTTTGTCAAATTGGCAATTTTTGTCTTTGCGATTTGCGTTGCCGGATTTTTTTTCTTGCAAGACAAAGTTCGCAATCGATTGTGCGTCGAGGTCCAGTCCAAGATTGACACGGCGCTTGCAGGAACCGGAGTCAACGCGAATGTATCTGCAGCCAAATTTCTCGAAGGCACCGGATTGTTGCTTCACGATGTTGAACTCGTAACACCTCAACTGCGAATGTTTGCTTACGAAACTTTTCTGCACATGCCTTGCACCACCACCGATCTGGTAATGGGCGCGGGCAAGCCAACGGCGGTGGAATTGCGCAGAGTGAAATTTGAATTCGCTCGAGAGGCGAATTCCAGTTTCGACTTTCAGTCGCTCATTGATGCGTGTCAATCCTGGGCAAGTAAAGCAGATCAATCCCAAAAACTAATTCCCGTTCGGGTTCGTGATTCACAATTTACTTTGCTGGATCGATCAACAGGAATTCAGAAAGTAATCAGTAACATCGACTTGGATTTCACGCCGGTAAATATCTCCGGGCGTGAACTATTCGAAGTCACACTCAACGCTTCCAGCAACGATATTCGGGAACTTTCTGCTAAAGCTTTTATAGATCCACAGACATCTCAATATAAGTTTCAAGCCAATCTCAATCGTGCGAGAGTCCATCGAGCCTGGTTGTCACTGATTCCGAATTCGATGCAACATCATGCACAGTATGTTCGGTCGATCAATGGCGTCGTTGAATTGGCTGGTCAAGCGGCAGGTGATTTCCGGTCAGGGCAATTACCGGAATTTTTTGTCACGGCAAAGTGCAATGATATGAACTTTGACGATTCCCGGTTGCCATTTCCAATGCTCGATGGAAAAGCAGAGTTTTCTGTTTCCAATGCAAGTGTGCGTGTCGAAAAAGCCAGCGGCAGAATTGGCAACGGAGACTTTGGTTTTCAATTCAGGCAAAACGGTTTGGGGGTCCCCAAAGTTTGGCAGCTTGAAGGGTTTTTCAATCGTTTTGACTTTGGTCATCTCACCAGCATGGAAGCTTTCTTGCCTGGCTTTTGTTCCAAGTTTTGCAAAACATTCTCGCCGACCGGGATTTGTTCTATCAGCGGGACATTGGTTTCGGACGGTCGCGATATCAAGAAAAACCTCGACGGTCACATTGTCGACATGGGATTCAACTATCTACGGTTTCCCTATCAGCTTGACCATTGCGTTGGAACCGTGAAATGGGTTGACGATTTGCTGAGTTATCAAATGGAGTGCGATCAGAAAGATCGGGTTCTTATGGTCAGTGGTCAAATTCAACGTCCAGGTCCGATGGCGACTTATGAAACGCACTTGAAAGCCGATGGGACGATGCCGATCGATGAGAAGCTGCTAACGGCAGTCGATGCGATTCCAAAATTTTCCAAGATTGTCCGCGACTTCAATCCTAATGGCCGAATCACAGGAACTGGATTGATCACGAAACTTCAACCGGGTGGACCAGTTAACAAAGCCTTCGATGTTGAGTTGGTTGACGTTTCGATGCGCCACAATCATTTTCAATATCCAATCGAAGCTGTCAGTGGCGTCATTCAAAGTCGAAACCTTGATTTTACGTTTGACAATTTGACAGGCTCAAATGGAATCGGCACGATCAGCGCCAGCGGTCAATGGAATCCGACGAACGGGTTGAACGCAAGGTACATTTGTAATCAGGTTCAATTGGATGAGCGATTACGATTTGCGTTGCGGCCGGAGTTAAAAGAAATTTGGGATGGCTTTCGTCCGCGCGGCACTGCTGAACTAATCAAAGTCGACATGGCGCTTCCGATTGGCGCAACCGACTGCAACATTGTCTTGGACGCCGATCTGGCTCCACCCGAAAACGGAATATCAGCCAGCAACGTGTCGATCTTTCCAACTTGGTTTCCTTACGAGATCAATGAGGTTGGCGGCAAGATTCAGGTTGGTAATGGCCAGGTGCGTGTTTCGAACTTTAAGGGCAAGCACGGGCGGTCTTTTGTAACATGCCAAGGATCAGGAGAGTACGACGATGAAGCTTGGTCAGTCACCCTTCAAAAGATGTTGGTGTTGGCGTTGAAAGTCGACGAAAATTTGTTCGCTGCTTTACCGAGTTCGTTGGTCCCTCAAGTGCGAGCGTTGAATTTCGAAGGCCTGCTCAATGTTAACGGTGAGATTACTTTGGCCGGATTGCTGCAAGATGAGGGCGAGAATCCTAAAGCAGAGTTGGCGCATTGGACAAATCGAGAGTCGGCGATTGACGTCCAGATTCGTCAGACAGGGTTCGAAGACAAAGCGGCGCCGCGAAAGCACGTTGGCCGGCCGATCTACATGCGCGAAGAGTCAAGCTTTCAAGACAATACAACGATGGCTTGGGATCTACGTTTCGACATGATCCAGTCCAATATGATGGTCGGCCTGCCAATTAGTAATGTGTTCGGGAAAGTTAATCTGAACGGCGTTTACGATGGCGAAACGGCGAAATGCCGTGGCGAGTTACAGCTCGATTCCTTAACCATCTACGACGCGCAGGTCACCAACGTGACTGGACCGATTTGGCTTGACAACAACCTTGCCGCTGGTGGAAGTCTGGCGATTGACTACATCAACAAAAACAATGCGTCGACGGTCAGTCCGCTGCCATCACGACCCCTACAGCAGCGTTCAATTTCGGGCGAGTCGTACGGCGGGATCGTCCGGTTTGATGCGGTGATGAATGCCGATGAAAAAGGTGAGTTCTATTTACGGACGACGGTCGCTGATGCAAACTTAAAGACGTTTTGCCAAGAGTTTGCGCCACAAATGGAACAGATTGCAGGGCATGGATTCTGCGCCCTGGAGCTGACAGGTGACGCGCCAAATATTGATTCGTATCGTGGGCGTGGAGTGGCGCAGTTGCGCGACGCGCAAATCTATGAACTGCCAACGGTGTTGTCACTTTTGAAGCTGTTGCAAATCAAGCAAGTCGATCGAACTGCTTTCGACACTGGCAACATTGACTTCTCCGTTAATGGCGAAAACATTGATCTCAATCGAATGGAATTCAATGGTGATGCGATTTCATTGATTGGCAATGGTTCGGTCAATCTCAATCGCGATTTGGACGTAAACTTTTACTCAGTGATGGGTAGAAACAAATTCAATGTGCCGTTGATCAGCGATCTTTATCGAGCCGGAAGTCAAAGAATCTTGTGGATCAAAGTTGGTGGAACTTGCAACAATCCTGTCATGAAACGGCAAGTATTGCCACAGCTCAACGACTCGATCCGTCAGTTGTTTCAACAGCCAAACCCTCGGTAAAGAACTTTGGAATCAACTGCCAACGTTCAGCTTCATAAGGAACTTTAACACCTTCGCACTAAAGGGAGTTAACTTCGTTTTGTTGAACTGGTCGCCAAGTTTTCTAATGGCGTCGGCTTGGGTTGGATACGGATGAATCGTTGAGCCAATCCCAGCCAAACCAACTTTGTTTTTCATCGCAACGGTGATCTCGGAGATCATATCACCCGCGTTCTCAGCAACAATTGTGGCTCCTACGATCTTGTCTGTCCCTTTCTTGGTGTGAATCTTGACGAAGCCTTCGTCGGTTCCCTCAAGGATCGCACGGTCGACATGTTCAAGTTGCTGAACGTAAGTGTCAATCTCGACCCCCGCTGCTTTTGCGTCGTTGGGGTACATTCCCACGTGTGCAATTTCTGGAGAAGTGTAGGTGGCCCATGGAATGATTAGATCGCTGGCTTTCTTTTTGCCAAACGGCCCGACGGCGAACAATGCGTTTTGAATCACGATGCGCGCTTGAAAGTCTGCTGCGTGAGTGAATTGATACTTGGAGCAGATATCGCCCGCCGCGTAAATTTTCGGGTTAGTCGTTTGCATATGGTCGTTCACCTCGATGCCCTTCTTGTGATATTTCACATTGACCGTTTCGAGATTCAGGCCATCAACATTGGGGGCACGACCCACAGCAATCATTAATTGATCAACGATGATTTCGTTGGCGACTCCGTTTTGAACGACTTTGACTTTGATCTGATCACCAGACGGAGCAAGTTCCATGTCCTCGGCATTAAGCACAAGATTGACGCCATCTTTTTCGAACTGTTCCTGAACGACGGCTGCTGCATCAGCGTCTTCGCGAGTAAGAATGTGGTCGGCACGTTCAAACAGAAAGACTTCACTGCCAAAGCGAGCAAAAGACTGTGCCATTTCACTTCCGATCGGGCCGCTGCCGACGATTCCAAATCGCTTTGGAAGTTCCGTGAGTGAAAACAGATTCTCGTTGGTCAAGTAGTTGATCGTTTCAAGCCCTTTGATTGGCGGCGCTGCGGCGCGGGCTCCTGACGCGATGACGGCTTTTTTGTAATTTAGTTTTGTCACTTCGCCCGATGAGGTTGTCACCGATACGGTGCCGTCGTCTTCAAAGCTGCCTTGGCCGAAAAATACGTCAACGCCAAGATCGGTAAAACGTTGAGCCGAATCGACTGGGCTGATGTCGGCCCGAATTTTTCGCATCCGAGCCATCGCTTTTTCAAAATCAACCGCGGCTCCTTCAGGAATATTGACACCAAACGGAGCCGCGTTGCGAACAGTCGCCGCAATTCGCGCAGTCCCAATGACGCCTTTGGAGGGAACACAGCCCACGTTGAGACAATCACCGCCCATCAGCTCGCGTTCGATCAGTGCGACCCGTGCTCCAAGCCCCGCGGCTCCAGCGGCAGTGACCAGGCCGGCGGTACCGGCTCCGATGACCACCAAATGATAATTTGATTTCGGAGTGGGATTCGGCCACTGGGGCGGATGGACATTGGATTGGAGTTTTTGATTGTGCTCGTCCAGCGGTTGCAATTGAATGATCGTCTCTGACATGTTGGCTTTCTTGTTCGTGACTCGTTTGGCAACGGTGCATGCGGGACATCTAAACAGCTGGTGACTCGGCGACGGAATTCTTTCGAAAGGTCTTTACCATCCAACGTGTGATCAATGGTAAGAGACCAATCATTGCGAACGCTCCGATGATCTGCATCATCTGAGTCGAAGAAAACGCAGCGTTGACGCCCTTGTCGGCAAGGGTCGAAAGATTGGGAACGCTCGAACCGGCGTAAATAAATACTGCCGTTCCAGCTAACATTCCGAGTTGGCTAACCCACCAAAAAGTTCGTGTCTTGATCGGCGTCAGCCCCATGACTGCGTTGACGATGAAAAATGGCACAGCGGGAATCAACCGCAGAGTAAATAAGTAAAACGGACCTTCCCGCTCAAGGGCTTCGTTGAATTTCGTCAGCCGCTCTCCAAACCGATTCATCATGGCGTCGCGAAAAAGGTAGCGACAGAGAAGGAACGCGATCGTCGCCCCAAGCGTCGAGGCAAAGCTGACAAGTACAAACGCTTCGATGAATCCAAAGTACCAACCGTACATTAAGGATAAGGCGGATGCACCGGGAAGCGACATTCCGGTTACCGCAACGTAGATCGCGAACGCGATCGCGAAGACCAGGACAGGATGATCTGCCTGAAAACTTCGTAGTGCAGTTTCTCGTTGCGCGAGACTCTCCAGCGACAACTGTGAGCCGAACTGCCAATAGAGGAATGCCGCGATCGAACCGAAGATGGTTAACACGATGATTTTTCCCAGCAGCGAAGATTTGGGTTTCTCCGATGCGCTGTTCGTTTCGGTAGTATTCATCGTCTACTCGTTGCCGGATCGAAATAGTTGTGTCGTACTCTCTTGCCCACAGTGAGACGTTGGAAAGTAAAGAAGCTTACGGACAACGAATTGAATTGATCTTGGTTTTTACGGATAAGACGCCCTTCGTCCAGCCTCCACGCACGGTCGTCATACTACTCTAACGGCAGGACGAGTTAAAACCCTTTCAAATACTTAACTCCTGTTGCGCTAGACAACTTGCATTCGAGCGACCAGTGTATTTCGAAAAGAGCAGCATACGAGCGCGTCTGGTTGCGATTTTGAAACGCAATTTTTTTCAGCAGATGCCAGCCATTTGAGCGGGGGTTTTGAGCTTGCTTCTACGTTTGTCAACGCAACATTGTTTACGCCATTCCTCGGTTCAGGCTTTGCAATTTTCTCGAAATGAACTTACGATCAAAGGTCAACTTTGCGGATTCAATTGAGAAGTCAAAGGTAACGATGAAATTTACGAAAATGCATGGCGCCGGCAACGACTACGTTTACGTCGACTGCTTCAATCATCCGATGCCGGAAGATCCGTCTGCAGTTGCAATCGAGGTTTCTGATCGGCACAAGGGAATTGGTGCCGACGGGTTGATCCTGATTTGCCCGTCAGATTCTGCCGATGCATGCATGCGGATGTTCAATGCGGACGGCAGCGAATCGGAAATGTGCGGAAACGGCTTGCGTTGTGTCGCAAAATACGTGTTTGATCACGGGATTTGCGTAAAAGAACAGCTTGCGATCGAAACGGGTGCTGGCATCTTGGCATTGGAGCTTTTTGTAGAAAACGGTAAAGTGCAGCAAGTTCGTGTGAACATGGGCAGGCCCATTTTGCGCGGCAGTGAGATTCCTACGACGCTAATCGGAAACGATGCGGATGGGAGTCCGAATCCAGAAGCGCCCGTTGTCGATGTGCCTATCAGTTTTGAGGGGCAAGAATTTTTGGCAACTTGTGTGTCGATGGGGAATCCACATTGTGTCATTTTTGTTGATGCAGCGACGGATAAAATTGTGCACGGGATTGGGCCGCAGATCGAAAACGATCCGCGCTTTCCTGCTCGTGTGAATGTCGAGTTTATTGAGCAGATTTCCAAGACGGAAGTTCGCCAGCGAACTTGGGAGCGAGGTTCCGGAGAAACGATGGCATGTGGAACGGGAGCCAGTGCGGTTTGTGTTGCGGGAGTTTTATCCGGCCGCACAGATAGAAAATTGACGAATCATTTGCTTGGCGGCACTTTGATTCTGGAGTGGGACGAAGCGACGGATCATGTTTTCATGACTGGCCCGGCAACGGAAGTCTTCTCTGGAACTTGGGAAAGCCAAAAAGAAAAGCAGAACGTGACGGCTTAATGCCGAACTAAATTTTTGATCAACGTATGGAGACTGCGATCAAGTGAGTAAGTTGACGGAAGCAACAATTCAGCAGAAAGTTCTCGGGCAAGTCAATGCGCTTGTGTTGCCCAGAGCGCTGGACTTATTGAACTTCCGCATCGCCCACTACGATCGAAGCGTCGATCCAGCTCGCCCTGAATACAACGAGCATGTGATTTTTGCTTTTTGGCACGAGTACATTGGCGTCGTGCTTCCGCGTTGGGGGCATACTCCGCTAAGCATTCTTGTCTCGCAACACCGGGACGGTGAGTGGGTCAATCAAACTGCGTTGGCGTTGGGGCTGCGAATCGTTCGTGGAAGTTCTTCACGTGGAGGATCGTCGGCGATCCGGCAATTGAAAAAGAACTGCAAGACGTCCAGTCTCACATTAACTCCAGACGGTCCACGCGGACCGCGACGAGAAATGGCTTTGGGTCCGATCTTTCTGGCTTCCTTGTTGGGGTTGCCAGTGGTTCCAGTTGGCGTTGGAATTGACAATCCTTATCGGCTAAAAACGTGGGACCGGTTTGCAATTCCCAAACCATTCTCAAGAGTAAGAATGATCTTTGGTCCCAAGATTTACATCCCGCGTAAACCGAGTCGAGAGAAACTGGAAGCCAACCGTTTGGCGGTTCAGAACTTGATGAATGATCTTTGCGATCACGCCGAGTCATGGGCTTGTTCGGGAAAGAAGATGCTTGGCCAGCAACCTTTTGTTCGCGCGCGCCGTTCGAATCAGATCACTTTTCCTGATCAGCCGCCTGTCGCCAACGAAGCGTTATCAACGGGTGGAGTCTCCCCTGTCCCGGAGAATTCGCAATTGAAAATTCTTGACTCGCATCGCGCTGCATAACGTTAAGCGAATCTAATCACCAGTACTTTTTTCGGTACGGATTCGCTTCCCCGACCAGAAATTTGACGCACTGTACTCAATGACCTGGGCGCGGCTTTCTAGATTGTGCGATTCAATCAAATTCAAGGCGGCCGCGGTTTGAAACCGACGCTGTGGGTAGACGGGAACTGAAAGTTCATTGAGCGACAAAACGCCCAGGTTGACTTTGAAGACTCCGGGTGTGTCGTCGGAAGGTTCAATGCAAATTTGAAATTGATCTGGAAACTGTTCTACCGCAGTCGCTGGGATTCGTAACTCAGACCGACTGTTGCTGGGTGAATACAACCCCCAAGCCAACCAGTGATCGCACCAACCTATCGGTTTAAGGATTGGCAACACGATCACGATGATCGTCATGGCGAGGCCAAGTGAAAAAAAGTTTGACTTCGATGTTGGAGCACTCTCGTCGTCCGTCGGGCTAGGCTCTTCTTTAAAGACTAGAAACACATAAACGACCAGGAACGCGAACTGCGCATTCCAAATCAAAACGGCCCATTGATGCCCCAGTCCCAGCGGACTCAAGACCAGGATCAGTGCCAGATGCAGCCCAGCCGCGGCCGCCGTCGCCCATTTTCGCGTTTGGCGAAACAGCAATCCGAGGCCAATGACCATCTCGCCTATCGGAAACATGGATACGCAAACGAGTTTTTGTTGCGCCGACCAGTCTTTGGAGGACATGCCGAGCAACGACAAGAATCCGTCAAGAAATTCTTCGCCGGTTGAGTGCAGGAATTGATAATCGAATTTACTGATCGCCGAATATAGGTAGATTGAAACCAAAATCCAGCCCAGCAAACAAACCAGTACGCATCGGCGCCTGTCATGATCACAAGCGCCCGCAACGGCAAACAGCGTTGAGAATATGAACGTCTGCCAAGCCCATGGCTGCAGTCGATGCTGGTTAAGCAAGAACATCGCTGCAAGTGAAATCGACAGGCAAAAGAACAACGTTCTAGAGATCCGATGGTTTCCACCAACGAGCGTTAATCCAATCAGCGAGGTTCCGACAACCGTTCCAAAAATCCAGTCGATCGATTGCGGAAGTGACTGAGCAAACGGAAGCAAAGCAACTTGCGGGAACTCGGTTGCTGGCCCCCATAATTTCCAGGTCACTGCGAACAGGCTTAGCGTCGACAATGCCCAGACGCGAACGAAAACACTCCAGTGCCGTTCACTCATTGGCTTTGTGTCGCTCAAGAAAGTACTTCAGTTCAGACTTAATCAATGATGCCCACAAGTCGTAACCGTCAGCGTTAAGGTGTAATCGATCTTCGACAAACAATCGTTCGATGGGTTGCTTATCATCAGTGAGGAACGTTTCCGCTGTCTCAATGAAAAAAGTATCCGGTGTCGAGAAGCAGACTTCACGCAAGATTGCATTCAGTCGTTTCGTCTTGTCCCAGATGGATTGTCGCGATTGAGTGGGTGTTACCTCAATGATGAAAAAGGGTTTTCCTGGCGCGTGTTTTGCGGAAACGGAAACAATGTGTCGAACCAATCCGTCAATGTCATCCAGATCAGTGTCGGCATCCCCTTTCTGATTCTGTACATCGTTTGCAACAAACATAACAACGGCTTGATATTGATGCGGCGTAATCAAACGATCGGCGAAGTAAGCCAAATCAGAATATCTGGCTCCACCATAGCCTCTTTGAATTGGAATATAGGGAGCGATGTCTTCTGCAATTGAATCCCAGCGACGGATGCTACTGCTACCGATGAACAGAATCGCATCTTCCGGGTATTGCTCCTGCTGGTTTTTATCTTCGAGTTTGACGATATCGGATTCCCATTTCTTGATCGCACGAGGCGCATACTTGGCAATGACGTCTGGAAGATTCGGATCAAGTTCGATGACTGGAGAATCGGTTTCGTCTTTTTTCTCTACGGAATCTGAATTTGGTTTTTCTTCGGAATTTGTTTCCTGCTCGTTTTCTTGAGACGATTCTGCAACAGCATCTGGTTCCGTCTGCTGAGCGAAAACGTGAGCAGTCGACACGAAAGTGCAAAGCAGCACAACGCAAATAGAAAATAGAGAGAAGCTTGTCTCTGGACTACGCGCCCGATGAGAAGAAAAGACAGAACGAATCGTCATAATTTTTAAGGTCCGCTAAATGAACATGCCCACGCAAGCGTGGGCATGACTGGTTTTGTTTCTGACCTACACGAAAGTTCATTCACCGTGCTGGTCAAATTTTTAGCCGCTTGCGCGAGTTAGCTACAGACCTTTTTCAAGTACTCGTAGCTTTGTCCGATCGAAGCGATTGGGTCTGGGGATTGATCCTGCTCGACGTGACATTGTTCGGCACCGATCTCCGCAGCCACTTTCATAACTTTGACCATGTCGATCGAGCCATCTCCTACTTCTTCAAACGCTTCATGGGGAACTTTGCCTTCATCGTAAATCGTTGGCGTGTCTTTCTTCAGGTCTTTCAGGTGAACTTGAGTCACACGGCCGTCGAGTTTCTTCAAAGTTTCGATCGGATCCCAGCCACCAAGTTCAGCCCAGAACACGTCCAGTTCAAATTTGCAAAGATCGTTGTCGAACTCGTTCATCAACACGTCAAAGCCCGTCAATTCACCACCTTCCAGCTTTTCAAACTCAAACGCGTGATTGTGATAACACAGTTTGATATCTGCTTCGTTGCACATTTCACCAAGCTTGTTGCTGGCTTCGGCGGCTTTCTTCATCTGGTCAACCGTTTCTCGCGAGCCTTTGCCGATGTAGCCAAAGACTAGGTGTTTCAGGCCAAGCTCTTTCGCTTTGGCAACGATGTCCTCCAACCGACTAGCGTCTTTTTGGCTTGGATGCAGGACGGAATTCCAGTTGATGAAGGAAGATGTGTAATTCAAATCGATTTCGTCACAAACTTTGATGATTTCATCAGATCCCATCACAGCCGATAGTTCGACTTGCGCATAACCAGCGTCTTTCACGGCTTTAAGCGTCGCGGCAGTGTCCTCCGCAATTTGGTCCCGGACGGTCCACAACTGCAAGCCAATGTTGTCAAAAAATTTCGAATCTTGATTCATGGCAAATAATGGTTGGGCCAAAGAGTGGGAAAGCGCGGCAAATCCAGTTGCCATCGCGGAAGTTTTCAAAAATGTTCGTCGTTGCATTGGGATGCCTCGTTAATGTTTGTTGGGTGCCAGGACAAGAGTTCCGTTGGCGTTCGATTCACGATTGAAGGTGAAGACGGGATCGCCAATTCTAACCAATTCAATTGCCGTTGCCAAAAGACTTGACATGGTTCTTGGCGAAAGTCCTTGGTCAATTTCCATTTTCCAAAGCCAAATCGACGATTTCCTCGGCAGTCATCTTTCTGCCGTTGGGCGGATCGAAGATAAGTTGAGACGCGTTTGGCATCGGCACGTTGGCATCAAATTGGTTGAGCAGCGAGTCAACGTCCGTGATGCAGCCGCTTGCATTGGTAATGTGTTCGACCAGTCTAATGAGTTCATCGCGGTTTAGTTTCTTCATCAGATGCAGACTTTTTTGAATGTTGAACGGCAGAATTTCGCTTGAATTTTTGCCGCCGTTAGATTAGCTTAAAAGTATAGGGATTTGATGCCGCTTGCAGCCTTTATCTGCTAAAGAGCACGTAATCGAAAGATTCTATCCGTTTGGCCGCCGGTTTGGCGAACCGAACGAATATCTGGCCACCGCGCTTTCGCGATCTTAGGCACTCAACTCCCAAAACTAAATGTTGGAGTTAAGGAATTACCGTGTCTGAGATCAATTCATCTCGTTTGTCAAAAGCAAATATCAAAAGTCAATCTACCGATTCGAACCAGAGTAAACCTGGGCTTTCGACGATGTCCGTCCATGCGGGCGAAGATCGTCAAAAGGTTACCAACTCGATTACCGATCCGATCGTGATGGCGTCGACGTTCACTTTCGAGAATACACAGTCGATCGTCGACTTTATAGAGCAAAAGCAGGATCGCGGCGAATACGGACGCTACGGTGTGCCGGGCGAAAAAGTTGTCGAGCGTAAATTGGCTGTTCTGGAAGGAGCCGAAGATGGTGTGATCTTTAGCAGCGGAATGGCTGCGCTGGTTGGGCTGTTGAATTGTAAGCTTGCCGCAGGCGATGAGATCGTTTTCTTTGATCAATGTTATCACCGTTCACGAGACTATTGCCGGACGTATCTTGCTCGGTTTGGAGTCGTAACGCGAGAAGTCAAAACTGGTGACTACGATGCGATGGAAGCCGCGATCAACGAGAACACGAAAATGTTGGTCAGCGAGTCGCCAACGAACCCGCACTTGAGCATCATTGATTTGGAAAGATTCTGTGCGATCGGAAAGCAACACAACGTTGAAACGATGATCGACGCAACGTTGGCGACGCCGTTTAATCTGCAGCCAATCGCATTTGGAGTCGACTACGTGTTGCACTCGGCGACAAAATATTTTGGCGGTCACAATGACTTGTTGGCCGGGATCGTTTTGGGATCGACCGAAAAACTTGCCGAAGTTCGTGCGTTACGCGGAGTGATGGGAGCTGTAAACTCACCACACAATATGTACTTATTGGAACGAGGCTTGAAGACGTTTGCATTGCGGATGGAGAGACACAACGAGAACGGTCAACGAGTTGCCGAGTTTCTTGAACAGCATCCTCGCGTCGAACGTGTCTTCTATCCGGGGCTGGAATCGCATCCTTATCACGAAATTGCGAAAGCGACAATGAACGGATATGGCGGCTTGGTGACGTTCGAAGTTCGCGATGCGGACTGGAAGCAGACGGCAGCGATTGTCGACGCGGCAAAACTCGCACGGATTGCGCCAAGCCTTGGCGGAGTGGAAACTTTGATAGAGCAGCCACTGGTGATGAGTTATTTTGAACGGACGCCAGAAGAACGAGCTGAGTTTGGAATCACAGACAATATGATTCGGCTGGCATGTGGAATTGAAAATGCCGAAGACATCATTGCTGATCTTCGGCAGTGTTTGGAGCACTAGTTCGAGGGTAGTGCCCCAGTCCCTAAATTTTTTCAAACCAGACTAATTGATGTTGGGGATGACCAAGTCGATGTCGACGGGGACGAAAGCCGGGTTTTCCAATTGATCGCGATTGGCAAGATAAATTGCCAAGTAGTAGTCCGGCATTCCAAGTTGGTGCGCTGCGATACTTTGCAGCGTGTCCCCCGGTTTGGTCCGATAGATCTTCTCCTCATCCCCCAACGCATTGGAGTTTTTTCGCAGCGAATTTGGACGTGTGACTTGAGTTATTCCCGACTGCGAATTCGACCGGTTTGATCCGGACAAATCCGGTGATGGCCTATTCGATTCATTCATAGAATCAGCTGCGGTCCAATTGCTGGGCTCTGACTCTGAGGTTTGGAACCGCCTGCCCTGGTTTCGGAGCGGTTTGAAAACCAGAGATCGGTTATACGATTGGATGTTTCCAGTCGCCGACTGATTTGGACGATTGGCGATTGCGATCGGACGGTTTGCCTCTTGAGCTCGGTTTGTACCTTGCTGTTGGTTTCGGTTGACGAATTGGCGGTTCGATGTCGCCATACGTTGTGGCTCGGAATTGCGG
>CAZPBE010000031.1:35670-54393 GCA_964584615.1 uncultured Pirellulaceae bacterium
AGGAACAGGGGGCGCGGCGTACTCTGGTGGACTGCCAACGATCGATCGAGGCCTTCTCGAACCATCGATTCCCTGACGATTATCAAACCGGTTTCCCGCAATTGGATGTTGGTTCTGAGGGTTCGAAAACGCTCGATTTGCAACATTTGAATTGGTTGGGCTGACTCTTTCCGGCGGTTCAAAATCAGGTTCCGGCGGCGCGTGGTCTGTCGACATGCGCCATTGCTTCAGTCGAGAAACGTCAACAACAGGCGAATGTTGATCCTGTTGATCGTGCATCCTTTGTGTTTGGTTGTTGTTGAGTCCACGTGCAGTATTCTCTCGGACGTTTTGATCGCGAAGTTTCTGCATTTGAACGTCATCAAAAGAACTTGATGTAGCAAATTCATTGGCGTTTTGGTTTAGGTAGTTCGCTCCAAACTCGGATTCGACAGCGTTTGATTTGTCGTACATCTCGATTGCCGTTCTTTGGGCAAAGTACGATTCGATATCGACGCCGGGAACAAATTTTTGTCCCGTATTGCGAACCGATTGGCTGACCGAGCGTTGATTGTTCCGCTGCTCGTTTCGGAGGCCAGATCGAGAATTGTTGCGAGGGAAGTTTTGAACGTTTTTGTAAGCGTGTTGTCCGCTTGGTGGAGCCTGATTGACGCTTGGATTCTCCTGGCGGTCTGTCGTCGCCGGATTCTCAATTGATTGTTCGAACTGGTCGACTGCCTCGGCAAACTGATTGATTGGGTGCATGTTGCCAATGTTGGGATTGGGCTGCGCAACCCTGGATTGCGCCGATGGCCCACTCATCTTCATTGACGTTTCCTGGCGCGGAAACTGTTTCGGTGCAAACGAATCGGGCCGTCGGAATTCCAGTGGAGGCGCCGACGTATCGATTGACGTCAGCAATCGCGGAACGCGTTCGGCTTCATGGATTGGATTCCCGTCATTGGAATGATCGCGTTGATCGCCAATCGTAGGCAGCGCCAGTGGCCCGTTGTCAAACCGGCTGGCAAGTTCAGAAAAATTGGGAACGACTGGCTGACGGACGAGTTGGGTTGGGGGTATTCCTTGAGCCGGTATACGGCCCTGGGTTTCGACGGAGGTATCTGCTTGTTCGCCAGCAACTAACTGATTGGAACTGGAAAACTCTTCGGGGCTGGAAAACTCTTGTGAATGTCCATTTTCGTTACCGGCAACAGAGTCAGGATTGAAGCTATTTTGAAGTTCGTTGGCTGTCGGCAGTTTGGGTGCCGGTGGAAACTTCGCGGCCTGACGATTTGGGATTTCGTTGGGCTCATCGAGTTCAGCAAACGAAGTGATTGTTGAATGCGGATGTGCAGTCGATGGAGAATTGGCTGACATCGATGATGTAAGCGGAAGAAAGCCATTGGAATCGGCTGTCGCGACGACGGCCTTCATCGGAGATTCCGGAGCAGGCTTATTGTTGACGTAGCGGCCAAAAACGAAGGCGGCGGCGAGGCAAGTAAGCCCCATCATGATTTGTTGCATTGAACCCATCGGTCACTCCATGGACTGCCCGACAGGTGGTGAACGATTGATCAAGTTGATCCAACGTCATCCGGTCGGGATTGTTAGTGTCTTCGCCAATCCATGGCCGGTGATCGTCGATATCCGTTTTGATTTGTCACCGCGGAAGTATTGCACAGAGTGCAACAAAGGTACGCGAATTCGCCTCGATTGGATCGCAAGCTTTCAAATAAAAATCAGGTAATTACGATTTGCGAAAGTTTGTCAGAGAATGCGGCTACGTAAGCCTGCGTAAGATAGTTGGGTTTTGCTTGCATCTTGAAAGCGAAAAAGCCTTGAATCATTGAGAATCTTCAACAACGGCGTGCGTGGTTCTGAACCCCATCGGCAACTTGGTTCCCACCTACTCGTTCGTCAAAGTGTCAAAGGCACGCCAGCAAGTAGCCCACGACGGAAGCCCAATGCCACCTACTGTAAACTTCAAATCGGACAAAAGTAGATAAACGATCTCCCTTCGCCTGAAAATTCGGACAAGTGAATTTTCCAATGTCATAAAACTCAATCCGAATTTTGGGGAGAGGGGAGCAATTCAAATTGAACATCTAAAGTAGGTGGCATTGGGCGTAAGCAAAGGGATCTGCCACAAAAAAAGGCTGCCGAGAATTCCCGGCAGCCTTTTGCTTTTTTACAACGTCTACGTTCGCTTGTGACTAAACCGTGCCAGATTCGGCAACCGCTTCGACCGATTCAGGGGCAAGGCCAACTGAGTTCATCAGCCACAACAAAACTGGCGAAGCAATAAAGATCGAACTGTAAGTTCCGACCAGCACGCCGATGACCAGTGAAAATGCGAATCCGTGAATCGCTTCGCCACCAAAGCAATACAAAATGAAGACCACGATAAAGGTCGTGACCGAAGTCAGAATCGTACGGCTGAGCGTTTGCGAGATGCTCGTATTGATAATCTCCGATGTAATTTCGGCTCGTTTGCCGCGAACTTCTCGAATACGGTCAAACACCACGATCGTATCGTTAAGCGAATAACCAATCACGGTCAACAAAGCCGCGACAATTTCGAGACTGATCTTGAAATTCCTGATGCCGAGAAAGCCAAGGCTTCCTGCGACCCAATGCGAAATTGCAATCGCACCAAGCACGAACAGGACGTCGTGAATCAATGCGACAACCGCGGCCAAACCAAAGGCAATGTTTTGGAATCGAATCCAAACGTATCCAATGATTCCAAGCAAGCTGAGCAAGATCGCGACGCCGGCCTGGAATTGAGTGTTCTTGGCGATTTGACCACCGACTTTACTTGCTGTCGGGAAGTAAGGCTGTTTGTTAAATTTCTCAGCCCATTTGGAAATCACTTCTTCCCCGTCTCCTTCTCGAGAAACGGCTAATTTGATTGTCCATTCATTCGATACCGTTCCGTCGGCCGATTCGTTTTCAGGAATATCCTTGGAGTCGAGGATGACTTGAGTTTCTTCATCCAAATCCAAGTCCAAACGGCGAGCTTGCTCAACAAGTTCAGCACGCAACGTTTTTCCAAGCAACGGCGGGTCAACGGTGATCGTAGTTTCGGTTACCGTTCCGAAACCACTTGAATTGTCGGCGGCTCCGATCGTCGCTTCATTATTGCCGGACGGAAAATCACCGCCAAGCTCGCCCGGCAACTGAGTTTCCTGAGTTGGGGCAACTTCCGATGTTGAATCGGTTGTAGCCGCATCGGTGCCATCGGCTGTCGTAGCCGGTGTTTCTGTTGTTGGTGTTTCCGTCTGCAGCATTTCTGTCTGCGGTACTTCCAAATCAGGTGATTCCAGGTCTGGCGTTTCCAATTCTGGAGTCGCCAATTCCTGAACGGGTTCGGCCGCAGTCCCGGCGTCCTGCAACAACATGGTTGGTGACGAAGACGTCAATGCTGAAATGGAGGGAACAGGATTCCATGAAGGCTGAATTGCATTTTCAGTTGGAGCTTTTCCCGCGACTTGAGTTCGCGTGCGTTGAAACGGGTTGTGTTCAAGTTGACCCACGCCACCCCCCACACCACTGGTGATTTTTACATTGTGGAGTTGAAGTTCACCCGGGAAAATTTCTGTCATCAACTCATCAAGTTGCAACCATCTATCTTCCTCGGGACCACCTTCCCAAGCCGGTAAGTTGCTGTCGACCTTATAGACTCGGTTCGCCATGCCCTCATCACTTTGAGAGAATCCGGTAACCGAGAAGTCGATTTTTTCGTCTTTGACCTTATAGCCGTAGTCGTTCAGCTTCTGACGGACGGTTTCGATGTCTTGGGCTTCATTGAAGACCATGCGGACCGTTGATCCACCACGTAGATCATGGCTGAGGATTTTTGGTCCAAGTGCAAACATGCTGAACAATCCCAAGGCGATCGCCAAGAATGACGCGGTTGCTGTCATCGAGACTTTTCCTAGGAAGTCCCATTTCGACTTTTCCATGATTCGCATCATGTTCAGTTTTGTCAGCCATCGCTTACGTTCTGCGATATCGAAGATCAATCGCGAAACAAAGATGGCGGTATACATACTCATGACGATACCCAGAATCAAAGTAACGGCAAATCCTTTGATCTGCTCTGTTCCGATCCAGTACAACACGATCGCTGTAATCAAAGTCGTAACGTTGGCATCAACAATGGTGGTTGTGGCTTTGTCAAAGCCGTTTCGAATCGCCAGCCTCAGCGCTGCACCTCGGTCCAGTTCTTCGCGTATCCGTTCGAAAATCAGTACGTTGGCGTCCACCGACATACCAACCGTCAATACAAGGCCGGCAAGTCCAGTCAAAGTAAATGGTTGTTTGATTGCCATGATCAGCGCCAGGATCATGACCAGGTTCAATATCAATCCGATCGTGGCAACGATGCCCGCGAAACGGTAATAGAAGATCATGAAGACCAAAACAAGCGCCAGCGAGATGCCGATGGCCAGGAAACCCTGGTCACGAAGCTCTTTACCCAGAGTCGATTCGATAAAGTCCTGACTGATTGGGTTTTTGTTAAGTGCGACATCAATCTTTCCGCTGCGAAGGTTGATGATCAGGTCTTGGATTTCTTTGGTCGTAAACTGACCGGAGATTTCACCGCGAGAGTAAATCGGTCCATTGATTCTTGGAGCCGAGTGTAGCTGGCCGTCGAGGACGATTCCCAACAGTCGGTGTTTGTTATTCTTTGGCTTGTTCATCACCGTCAGCGTTCCAAGTCGGTCGTTGCCTTCGGTGGTCGTCTGGAAATTCACGCATGGAAGTCCAGTTTTGTCGACGCCCTGGCTTACGCTGGAAAGGTGTTTACCTTCAACGTTTTGAGATTCGTCGGGAAAGATCATCAAGATCTGCGGCGTACGAATGTTGAGAGCAGCGCACAAATCTGACAGTCCAGCGCCAGAAATTCCTTGGCTGTAGAACGACTGTTCGATGAGCTTGCCTGTGCTTTTGTCGCGAAGTAAATGACCGGGCATCGGTGCGAATTTGAACGGCATGAGTTTTTTGTCGAGCACTTCGCCTTCCGTGGGATTCTCTCGAGCCAACGCTACCCAGATCCCTACTTTTTCTTCACCATCTTCGCCTTTGACGATTGCACTTCGGTTTCCCTCCGCGGCAGCCGCTTTGGCAAGTTCAATTTCCGGTGTGTGAAACTGCGCATCGGCGCAAATGCGGAACTCAAGCTTGCCTGCCTGGACGAGACGTTCCCAGATTTCGTTGGCCTCTTGAATCGAAGCAGACGGAATGGTGACTTCAATTTTGTCTTCGCCCAGCGGACGAATCATGATCTCTTTGGTACCCGACGGGTTCACGCGTCGAATCAGGTTCGGAATAATGCTCGCCGCTGTGGGGCGTTCGGCATCACTACCTTGGTCTTTAAGCGCATCCAGGTTCAACGAACCAATCATGTTGATTCCGCCCTTGAGGTCGACGCCGAATTTTGGCGGCCAACCTTTACTGATCAGTAACAATCCAATCAGCAATGGAACCAGCACCAAAGTCAGCCGACTTCGGTACTCTTTCAAGCGAAGTCCTTCGGAGATGAATTTAGCGAGCAAAAACCCGATCACGATCGCGGCGATCAAGGTGAGGAACACGAAGTAACCACTTTGAGTGATAGACTCAAAGAGAGTTTTCTCCGGAACTTCCGGCATGGCTTGAGCGATGATCGTGGCCAATGGACTGTAGAGCGAATCCAACATCGAGTGATTCCTGAATGAACCTGTTTATGTTTTAGTGTTGAATGCAAGCCCGCTCCGAATCCCAACTGCAACAATGATTAGCAGTGAGTCTCGAAAGAGTTTACAAACGTAGGCTTGTAGAATGCAAAGATAAGAAGTCAAACAAGGCACCGTCGCGCCTGAAGCGCTCGGCGAACTTATTTGGATTTCTCGCTGGCACCAGATTCTGCTGATTCGTCCGACAGTATGCGCACAATAGACTGAGTCATCACTTGCATCTTGGTGTTGGCTGAGTCGTCAATACGAATCGTTGTGTATTCAGTATCAGGACGAACGTTAACAACCGTTCCCAAAATTCCCCCAGCGGTAACCACTCGATCGTTCTTCTTTAAATCTTTTAAACGTTCTCGAGACTGAGCTTCTTTCTTTTGCGGTCGAGACATCATGATGAAATAGACAACCATCACCGCCAACATCGCTGGCAAGAAAAGTGCCATCGATTCGAAAATCCCAGGTGGTGGTGGAGTTGCAGTTCCTGTTTCCACCGCTGTCGTCGCAACCTGCGAAGCTGCTGACTCTCCCTCAGAAGCACTCGGCGTAACCGAAGTCTGAACGACAAAAAAGTAGCAGATGGAATAAAGGTAATACATCATGTAATTTGAATCTCAAACGCAACATCTACGGATAACGGAACGCCAACAGCAAATTTTGAAATTGCAGATCTTTCGCGAAGATCGATCGGCAACTCAAGCCATTTGAATAACTCGACAAACTAATTTCATGCCGAATCTAACATCCCATCAAGACCGTAAAACCAGCTCGACTCAAAAGAGTGGAAGGTATTGCTTTGCGTAGTGTTTGGACGACCCCAAAAACCGGGCCATCTTTGGTCTTTTACAAGCAGAACAGTTTAAATCTTTCAAAAAAAGCGGGCAAGAGCATACCTCAAGAAAGATGGGGTATTTGCATGGTTCTTCACGGCTGAAAATGAGCCCTCGAATCGATCGGAATGGACCGTTTGCCAATAACTTGGGACGCCCAACAGCCTTCACGATCCTTCGGCAGGTCAAGGAAACGCGAGCTGTAGGCGGAGATTTTTGAACTTTCTTGGAACGATTGCCAGTTCAGACCGTCCATGGACGCAGACGGGGATTGGACGTACAGCGAATGGACGATCGGCCGATGGAAGATCAGACAATGGGTCGCGGTATTCGCACACAAATTCGCTCCAAGACACTGAACTTAAATCAAACATGTCCGTAACAGGTCATCCAAGTCAGCAATGTCTGGCTATTCAAAAGAGATGACTTGTTATTAGGGAGAAAGAAATGCTTATCAAAACAAAGTTCTGCGCGTGCTTGCTGGCGATCTCGATGGTCACGACAACGGTCCAAAGCAATTTCGCCCAAGCGGCAACGCAAGATCAAACCCATCCGCAAAGTAAGACGCCGACCGATCAAGTCAAAGTCGACGTGCATATTCATGTTGATGGCAAAAAAGTTGGCGAACCGGTTGCCGACGAAGATCGTGCTCCCATCGACGTCGCGATTTTGCTTGATACTTCCAATTCAATGGATGGGCTGATCAATCAAGCCAGAACTCAGCTTTGGAAAATCGTTCAGAAATTTTCGACAACCGAAAAAAATGGAGGTTTGCCAAAACTTCGCGTTAGCGTCTTCGAGTACGGAAACACGAATCTGCCCGCATCAGAAGACTACATTCGCCAAGTGTTGCCACTGAGTGATGATTTGGACAAGGTTTCCGAAGCGCTATTTTCGCTGAAGACAAATGGAGGCGATGAATACTGCGGCGCCGTCATTGGTGAAGCCGTCAAGCGGCTCGATTGGAGTGCGAGCGCGGACGCCTACAAGGCTATCTTCATTGCGGGCAATGAACCGTTTACACAAGGCAGTACTGGCTACAAAGAGACATGTGCGAAAGCTATTCAGTCGGGCATTGTGGTCAACACCATTCATTGCGGCGATCATTCGACGGGCGTCAATGGCATGTGGGCAGATGGAGCCCGCATTGGAGAAGGTGAAAGTTTGAATATCAATCAGGACATTAAGACCGTTCATATTAAATGCCCGCAAGACAAAATCATTATCGAACTCAACACCAAACTGAATTCGACTTATCTCTGGTATGGAAAAGCTGATGAACGAAAGGCGATGACAACTAATCAAAGCGTGCAGGACAACAACGCGGCTTCCGGTGGTGTAAGTTCTTATCGAATCGTATCGAAGGCGGGCGGGCATTATCGGTTTGGCAATGATCTTGTTGATTCACTGGCGACCAATGAATCCATACTGGACGATGTTGAAGAAGATGCACTACCAGAGGAAATGCAAAAACTTGATGCCGAAGGACGTAAAAAGTTTTTGAAAGAAAAAGCAGCCGAACGCGCAGAGATTCAAAAGCAAATCAAGGAGCTGTCGCTGGAGCGTGAAAAGTATCTGGCATCAGAACTCGCTAAGAAAGCGAGTGAGCCTGGAGCGGAAGCAAGTTTCGGTGATGCGATTCTGGATGCTGTCAATAAACAACTTTCGAAACGCGGATTTGAAGACAATTCAGGAAATTAATTCGTTGTGAATTAGCCACATCGTGACGACAACCGACCGTCACGATGTGGCTATTTTCAATTGCGAGTTTTACAACTCGCAATTGAATCTACGTGGCAAAGATATCCATGAAGTCATCCACAAAGTCAAATTTGCTTTGCAGATCGCCATGGTTCATTCCAACGTCTTCGTAGTTGCGAAAATAGTATTCCCATGAAGTTGCAAAATCTTCCATCGGATTGGTTCGACCATGGTCGTCGCTGAACGCAGCACTTGATTGATAAAACCACTGACCATCGGTCGATTGAGTGTAGCCCGAGCCCGGATCGACATTTTGCCAGTCGCTCAATGCTGTAAAGGTATTGTATTGCCCCGCCAATTCAATTCCGTGCAAGGTCTCTTGCTCCAGAACGCTGTCCCAGTTGTGGGCAATCTGTCGAATTGCAACTGCCATGACTTCGTCGCTGGCAACCTCATCGGATTCGACCCACTCTCCGATATGAATTTCACGCGAGTAGCCGCTGCCACCATTAGTGAGTTCATTTGCGCCGCCCATGTTATCGTTGGGTACCGACGTGTACTTGTAGAACGTCAAATCGCCAGGCGCGATAGAGTCTTTCAAGAAAAATGTGTTTCCCGTTCGTTTGTGAAGAATTGAAAATGCGTTGTCAACAACTGCAATTTCCGCGTCGGTCCACGCCGAAGTCTCATCAAGGAAGTTGACCGTTGCGTCTTCAGTTGCGTGGTCAACGATCAGATCGGCAAGACTGGGAGTTGACTGAACGATGAATCGATCCGCACCTGCACCGCCTTTCATGCGGTCGATATCTGTCAAGCCGCCCGCAACCAGCCCGTCGTTTCCATCACCGGCATTGAGGAAGTCCGCACCATCTTCACCAAAAAGTCGGTCGTGGCCTGCGTCGCCAATGACCGAGTCATCGTCGTTTCCGCCGTAGAGTTCGTCATTGTCGTTGCCGCCACGAACGATATCTTCTCCTCCCTCACCGTACATGAGGTCATCACCGTTTTGGCCATACATGAAGTCATTTCCGAAACCTCCGTACATTACATCCTGGCCGTCAAAAGCGATCATGGTGTCGTTGTCAAAACCTCCGTACATGAGGTCGTCGCCTTGATCGCCCATCACCACGTCGTCGCCATTGTCACCATGAAGCTCATCGTTGCCTGGATTGCCACGAACGCGATCCGCCCCGTCGTTGCCCATCATGATGTCGTTGCCCGCTTGCCCGTACATGATGTCGTCGCCACCTCCTCCTTGCATGTTGTCGACGCCCGAGAAGCCTAACATTGTGTCATTTCCGGCTGATCCAAACAGGATGTCGTCACCAAATTCACCATTGATGAAGTCGTCACCTTGACCGCCGAAAATCGTGTCGTTTTCCCTGCCACCATAAAGCGTATCGTTTCCGTTTTCGCCTCTGATGTCGTCGATTCCATTTCCACCTCGTAGTTGATCATCGCCTGCGGCGCCTTCCAGCGTATCATTACCGTCCCCTGCGTGAACGAAGTCGTTGCCTTCACCGCTACGGATATAATCGTCTCCACCGTGACCAAAAACGCGTGTCGGGATACTTGTCTCGTTATAAAAAATGTCGTCCCCGTTCCTCGCATTGAAGTTGATCTGTGTTACTTGCGAAGGATTGTAGAAAAGAACGTCATCATCTGTTTGAACAACCAAGTCTCCCAAGTCTTCGAACACATCGATCTGGTTGTTTGCGTTGTCGCCTTCGATTTGAATTAGACCAGTGCCCGGATCAAAAGTGACGGTCGTTGCCAATACTCGCCGGCATTCCAGTGTTGAGTATTGAAACGAGGTGTTCTTTCTTCTTCGTTTGGATTTGGATTTTGGGGTTCGTCGTGAAGCCATAAGGAAACCTCGATTCAGTTTGTGTTCGAATGAAGCAACTTGGCGGAGCTGTTTGTGTTGAACGAGTCCGCGCAATGATGCCAACTGAAACGTAATGGATTTAGCCAACAACAAAAGAAGAAAACGCTTTCGCTCGGCGCAGTTTCGAAAACTGCAAACCGGTGAGCGCAATCAGAAAATGTTTGCAGGTTATTCCAGCCGCACAAACGAGGGTGGGCGTAGGGTCTGTCGCGGCAACCAATGAGATCACGATCGACCTAGTCAACCGACTTTCCGGATTTCCAACCAGCCATTCGTTCTTTGTAGAAGTCCAGATAACAGTCGTTAGCGATTGCTTCACGCGCCTGTCGCGTAAGCCGCTGATAGTAAGCCACGTTGTGCAGTGACAACAACGTGCCGCCCAACATTTCGTTGGCAACAAACAAATGACGAAGATAAGAACGGCTTAAATGCGAGTAAGCCGTTTCCACATCTGCTTGAATGGGACGCGGATCCCGTTCGTGTACAGCGTTGCGCATCTTGAGGAATCCCGAATCAGTAAACGCCATTGCATTGCGACCGTTACGAGTCGGCATGACACAGTCAAACATATCTACACCGCGAAGAATGGATTCGACAAGATCTTCTGGCCGCCCGACGCCCATTAAGTATCTTGGGCGATCGGTGAGCATGGCGGGAATGGTCGCTTCAATGATTCGATACATTTCAGCTGGTGGTTCCCCAACACTCAAGCCGCCGATCGCGTAACCCGGAAAGTCCAGATCGATAAGCCCATTGGCCGACTCAATTCGGAAGTCGACGTCCAAGCCACCTTGCACGATTCCAAACTGGATTTGTGTATCCAGTGTGTGCGCGTCGCGGGACCGCTTGGCCCAACGCGTCGATCGCTCCATTGCATCTTTGACTTTTTCCCGATCACTGGGAAGCTCGATCACGTGATCAAACACCATCGCGATGTCGGAACCAAGTTGCTGTTGAATCTCAACGCTGATCTCGGGTGTGATCTCAATTTCACTCCCGTTGATGTGCGAGCGAAATTTTGCTCCGTGCTCGGTGACTTTGGTTCGCTCGGCCAGACTGAAAACTTGAAACCCGCCACTGTCGGTCAGAATCGGTTTGCCCCAACCCATGAACTTGTGCAGTCCACCCAGTTCAGCGACAACACTTTCGCCTGGTCGTAAATGCAAGTGATAAGTATTGCCCAGCAAGATCTGAGATCCGGTCGATTCCACCATGCCGGTTGTCATTCCTTTGACCGTTCCGCAAGTTCCCACCGGCATAAACGCCGGCAAGTCGATCACTCCGCGCGGCGTTGTCAGTCGTCCTAACCTTGCTCCACAGTGTCGATCAACGTGAAGCAGTTCAAATTGGAATCCAGGCTTGTTCAATGTTTCTCGATATTTCGATTTAGCTTCCGCGGGAATCGCTGTTCAAACGGGCATTAATCTTAAACAATTTTTAGCACGACGAAAGGATGCGAAGCTTGATTGAGAATGTAATAATGGATCTCTTTAACGGCTCTCAAGTTTTGACCACTCAACGAGGAAGACAAGTATGGCTTTCAACGTCGCCATGATTGGACTGGGGTTTGGCGCAGAGTTCATTCCGATTTATCAAGCCCATCCGTTAGCGAATGTGGCGGCTATTTGTCGCCGCAATCAGGAAGCCCTTGACGAGACAGGTGATCGGTTCGGAATTGAAAAACGCTACACCCAATTCGACAATGTCCTTGCCAATCCAGACATTGATTTCGTTCACATCAACAGTCCGATTCCCGATCACGCGTGGATGACTCTCAAAGCCCTTGATGCGGGCAAGCATGTGATGTGTACCGTTCCAATGGCCACAACGTTGGACGAGTGTCGACAGGTTGTTCAGAAAGTTCAATCCACAGGCCTCAAGTACATGATGGCGGAGACGGTTGTCTATTCGCGCGAATTTTTGTTCATCAAGCAGATGTATGAAAACGGCGAGCTTGGAAAAATTCAGCATCTTGCCGCGTCCCACCCGCAAGACATGGACGGCTGGCCAGACTATTGGCAAGAGATGATTCCAATGCACTACGCAACACATGTTGTTAGTCCGTGTCTTGGTCTGACAAACTCGTTGGCCGAATCGGTTAGCTGTTTCGGATCAGGAACCGTTCGAGATGATATTGCCAAAAAGTCAGGATGCAAATTTGCGGTGGAGAGTTGTCATATAAAGTTGAAGGACTCTGACGTAACGGCTCACATCTGGCGTTTTTTATACGACGTGGCTCGGCAGTATCGAGAAAGCTTTGACGTTTACGGCACGAAGAAAAGTTTTGAGTGGACGCTGATCGAAAACGAACCTCACGTTTTGCATACGGCGAAGAAAGCTGAACACGAGATTCCCGAAAAAATTGTGGTGCCTGACTTCGCAAACTTGTTGCCGCCGGAAATTCAGCGATTCACGCAGCCGGCCGAGATTCACGACGATCAACATTTGTCTTTTGTTCAAGGTGGCGGTCACGGCGGTTCGCATCCACACATGGTCCATGAGTTTTTGACTGCGCTTCAAGAAGATCGCGATCCATGGCCCAACGCAGTCACCAGCGCCAATTGGACTGCGACCGGTATATGTGCTCACCAGTCAGCAGAGAAAGGCGGAGAGATTGTCTTTCTTCCAGACTTCGAACAAAATTCCTGAGACTCGATCATTCCGATCACAAAAGCGCCTGTTGTTAAGCACCAATCATTCCTAACTAGAGGACATTTCAAAACCTAAAATCGTGCGATCATCGTAGTGGGATTCGCCAGAATTCCCTTTGTTTTGAAAGCGAGCTGGGACTTCTGGCGAAGTCCACTACAGGTTTTGAAATACCCTCTAATAACTTCCATGAAACGCTTCACCATTGCAATTATCTTCGTTTCGTTTTGGATTGCCTCATCGGAGACGGTGAATGCTTTTCGGCTAAATCAGGAATCTCCGCACTTAGCGGCTAAACTTTCAGAGGCCGGTGACAAGATTGAAGTCTTCGAGACGAATAATCCCAAACCGATTTTGACGCAGGTTGCGCAAGTCGATCATCGTCCGTTCCTCCATCCCATTGCTGCTCCTGACGGTAAAGGACTCGTTACTGAATACAGTCCAGGCCATCACAAACATCAGACCGGTGTGTATTGGGGATTCACTCGGGTCAAT
Organism: uncultured Pirellulaceae bacterium; assembly: GCA_964584615.1. Classification (GTDB taxonomy): domain Bacteria; phylum Planctomycetota; class Planctomycetia; order Pirellulales; family Pirellulaceae; genus Mariniblastus. The sequence continues at coordinate 48,948 of CAZPBE010000031.1, forward strand.
GGTCGGGATTACTTTCATCATCCCCAAGATGGCTATTGGCGACGAACATCAGTTCAAGTCTTAACTGCCGAGGCCGCCAGTTCCAATGACTCGGTTCAATGGCAAACGGTCTACGACATGCTGGCCGAAGATGGTTCCGTCGTTCTGGAAGAGTCACAAATTTGGTCAATAAAGTCGGTAGGCGGCGAATATGTTCTCAGCCTCGACTGGTCAGGAACAGCGAAGATCGATGTCACTGTTTCGAAATATGACTACGGCGGATTGTTTTTGCGGATGCCTTGGAAGCAAGGGATTCATGGGCATGCTGTTAATTCCGCACGGCAGCGCGATCAACGCGCCGAGGGTCAGCGAAGTGTTTGGCTGGATGTTGGCATGCAAGTCGAGGGTCGCGATGACATGGCTCACATTGCCATTTTTGATCATCCCAACAACAAAGGTTTTCCCCAGCCGTGGCGCGTTGACGGCCAGCTTGGTGTCGGCCCGGTTCGAGCTCGCCTGGGTGATTGGAAGATCAAAAACGGCGCGACTGAAAAGATCAAACATCAATTGATTGTCTACACGGGAGAGTTAGACGATGTGAAATTGATGGATAAATGGGCCAAGTTCTCGGGGCAACCAATGGCTTGGGCGCAGTGGCATCAAGCTCAACAAGAAGGCAAGCGGGCAGAATTTTTGACTCCCGAGAAAGCCGTTGAATCGATGACGATCAAGCCAGGGTTCAAAGCCAACGTTTGGGCCAGCGAACCGATGATCACTCAGCCGATGGCTTTCTGTTGGGACTCGAAAGGTCGAATGTGGGTTGCAGAAAATCTTGATTATGAAGATCGAGGAAAGGGCTTCGCAAACTTTGGCACCAGCAAAATTTTGATCATTGAAGACACTGACCGAGACGGCGTTGCCGATTCGCGAAAAGTCTTCGCCGAAGGAATTCCATTTCCAGCAGGAATGGCAGTCGGCATGGGTGGGCTGTGGTTGGGAGCGCCTCCAAACTTGCTGTTTGTTCCCGACGCCGATGGCGACGACAAAGCTGACATGGATGACATCGAAATTCGATTAACAGGTTGGGGCATCAAGGATCGTCATGAAACGCTCAATAGTTTCCATTGGGGACCAGACGGCTGGCTGTACGGGTGCCAGGGTTTTGCAACACCGTCGCAAGTTGGCAAACCCAAAGACGGAGGCAAACTGCTTAAACACAAAGACGATTTCCCGAAAGAGTTTGCGTTTGAAGGCACGCCCGTCGACATCAATGGCGGTGTGTGGCGTTACCATCCAACCAAAGATCGATTCGAAGTCGTTGCTCACGGATTCAGTAATCCTTGGGGACTGGACTACGATTCCAAGGGGCAGCTTTTTATTACGGCCTGTGTGATTCCGCATTTGTGGCATGTGATTCCCGGTGGAATTTATCATCGTCAAGGCGGTTCGCACTACAACCCTTTCTACTATCAAGACATTCGGACGATCGCCGATCACCATCATCGTTCTGCTCACGGCGGCGCGCGAGTTTATCAATCGGATGCGTTTCCCGATGAGTACAAGAATCGAATTTTCATGGCCAATATTCATGAACATGCAGTGCTGACAGATATTCTGGAACCAGCCGGGAGCGGTTACATCGGTAAACATGGTGACGATTTTGCACTTGCCAACAACGCGCAATGGATTGGATTCAGCGTCGAAGTCGGACCCGAAGGCGGCGTGTATGTGCTTGATTGGCACGATGCCGACATTTGTGGCAACTCCGTGAACAACAAAGATACTGGCCGAATTTTTCGTTTCATGCCTGACCAATCCGCCGCCACTGATTTCGAGAATCGATACGTCGATTTGACAAAGCTCTCGGACGTTCAGTTGGTAGCGATGCATTGGCACGAAAGTAATTGGCATTCGCGAAGAGCGCGCACGATTCTTCAGCATCGAGCACAACATCGTGAAATCGATCAACCGGCAGTAAGCGAGTTGGAGAAAGTGTTATCGTCCGCTAAAGCAATTGACTATCGCTTGCGTGCTTTTTGGACGCTGCATGTTATCGATGCTTTATCTGAAGAAGACCTTGTGTCGATGCTGGCAAACGAAAACGAATATTTGAGAGCGTGGTCCATTCAGTTTTTGTGCGAAGACTTCGACGCGCCCGCGCAAGTCAACGAAAACTTCATTCGGATGGCCAGTTCAGATGAGTCGCCGGTTGTCCGGTTGTATCTCGCGTCGGCCGTACAACGACTCAAAGACTCAGCGATTCAATGGTCGATCATCGAGGGCCTTGTTACACACGCAGAAGATGCCAGCGATCACAATCTACCGAAAATGATTTGGTTCGGTTTGGAGCCATTGGTTCCAGATGACCCAATCCGGGCAACGAAATTGGCTTCCGTCGCGAAGATCCCGTTGATCTCTCGGCACGTTGCGCGACGTTTATCGGACGCTGATAAATTTGCCGCGGTTGTAAACGGACTGAAACTCGAAACTGGCAACCAACAAACTCGCGAACAAATGCTGCTTGGGCTGCGAGATGGGCTGGAAGGCCGATACAACGTCGATGCACCGGCTGACTGGCCGGACGTTTACAAGTCACTGCACGAAGGAGGTGGTTACGGCGCGCAGTTGGCGTTGGAACTTTCTCAGCAGTTCGGCGACAAGGTTGCTGCCGACACCATGTTGGTGACGCTGTTGGATGACTCCGCCGATGGGAACGATCGTCGAGTCGTATTGAAAGCACTTGCCGGTCGCAAACATCCGGCGTTGCTTGAGGCGCTGCCCGAACTGCTCGATGATGATGAGCTGTTGAAAGACGCGATTCGCGCAACTGCTGCGTTTGACAATGATGAAGTTTCCCGCAACTTGATTGGTCGATACGGAAAGCTTGACGAAGCCAACAAATTGGAGGTCGTTCATGCTTTGGCCGCGCGTTCAGGATCGGGAAGGTTACTGACTGAAGCAATCAAGTCAGAAGCCATTCCGCGCCGAGACATTCCGGCTTACGTTGCGCGACTACTCCGACAAGTTGTTGGTAACAGTTTCGTTGATGTGTGGGGGCCGATCGATGAACTATCGGCTGACAAAGAGGCTCAGTTAACCAAGTACCGTTCGTTGCTGTCGGACGACGCTTTGGCCAAAGCGGAACTCGGAAATGGTCGCGCTGTGTTCAAGCGAACATGTGCTTCGTGTCACAAACTGTTTGGCCACGGCGGAGAAGTCGGTCCTGACATTACGGGAGCGAATCGCTCGGACCGCGAGTATTTGCTGTCGAATATTTTGACACCCAGTGCAGTGATTCAGGATGAGTACCGAATGAGTATGGTGCTGATCGAAGACGGAAGGCTGTATTCGGGAATTCCGGCGGACGAAAATGAACGCGTGTTGAAACTAAAAGTTGCCAACGAGGAAGAACCGGTTGTGATTTCCAAATCAGAGATTGAGTCGCGGAAAGTTGCTCCGGTTTCAATGATGCCTGATGGATTGTTGAACACTTTTAGTGACAAGGAAGTCGTTGACTTGATCGGATATCTACAAAGTACTCGGCAAGTCGAACTATCTGGTGAAAATTGAGCCGGTAAACGCCGACCGCGCAGCTCAAGATTCGAATCATGCAACGAAAAAAAGCGAACAAAGATTTCTCTTCGTTCGCTTTCTTTTTTCGTCACTGTTTAATGTCGAATTGGTTCGACACAACGCTTACTCACCGACGCAGTATAAAAACTTGTTCGAGCGAATAAAGATATGTCCATCGGAAACGGCAGGCGTACCAGAGAAAGTTTCTGAATCCGTCGTCAATGCGTTCACAGCGATTTGCGTGCATTCAGCATCGGCAGTCAGCACAAAAGTCTGTCCTGAACCGTTGGTGTAGTAAAGGTTGTTTCCGGCGATGACAGGTGAACCATAATCCGGTGAGCCGAACCCACCGCCGCGTCCACCACGACCACCGCGTCCGCCACCACCTCCACCGCTGGGTGCGCTGCTGGATGCTTCCAAACGAGATTTTTTGACAACTTCTCCCGTCTCAACACTGACAACTTCAATGACTCCGCCGCGGCCAATCACAAACATATGGCCATTGTGAATGACTGGTGTCGCAAAACTACCTCTCGTTTGTCCATTCCACTGAACGTGCGATTCGGTAACGTCTTTTCGACCACCTTTTTTAACGGCGATACTTCCACCACCACTTCGGCCTCCGACCGAAGCGTAAATGACTCCGTTGCTTTCGATGGCGCTAGTGTAAAACGAATCGCCACCAACTCCCGACGCGGCCCATGTCAGAGCGCCCGTTTTTGGGTTGATGCCCCAAAGTTCGTCAGGCAGCCCTAACACGATGTCGCTACGCTCGTCATCGACTTTGACGACAATCGGTGTTGCCCAAGTATTATCCATCGCATCGGAAGGACATTCCCAGACTTTCTCGCCAGTCTTTTTGTCGAGTCCAAATACGGCGCGACTTTCAGCCAGCGCTGGAACGACAACGATATCGCCATGGACGATGGGGCTCGAAGCCGAGCCCCATGCTTTTCCGTCAGAACCATCGCCGACGTCTTGCTTCCACAATTCTTTGCCGTCAAAGTCGTAAGCGATTACGCCGCTCTTGCCAAGAAAGACATACAGGTTTTCGCCATCAGAGACAGGTGTGTGCGAAGCGTACCCATGAGCTGTGACACCGATGCCGGAGAACGGATCTTCGTTTGAAGTTCCGGGAATCGTTTTGCTCCACAATTCGTTTCCTGTCGCGCGTTCCAGACACACGACATGTCGAGCCAAGTCTTCCAGTTTGCCAACGTTGTCTCGGCTTTCTCCATAACCTGAATAACAAGTCACAAAGATTTTGTCTCCGACAACGATCGGTGATGAAACGCCCGCACCAGGAAGTGCGGCTTTCCATTTCAAGTTTTTATCTGGACTCCACTCAGTCGGTGCAGCAGTCGGGCTGACGCCGTTGCCAGCGGAACCGCGGAATCGCGTCCAGTCTTCTGCGTTGGCAATCGATGTGATCAGAGTGAATCCGACTACAGCGAGGCTTGCCAATTGAAAGCGCAAGCTTTGTGTCATGTTATCCTCGGGTTATTAAATAGCAAAATTGTGAGACGGTCGTCGATTAAAAGTGGAACGCCAAATTGCATTCCACGATTGATCAAAATTAAAGCTGGATCAAATTAAAGCTGGATCAATAAAGGCTGGTTTAGCCATCTTCGAACTTCGGACGTGAATCCTTGGTCTTCGGTTGCCTGCTGCCTCCGCCTCGGCCACCACGGCCTCCGCCAGTCCAGCTCTTGATCATCGACTCGATTTCATCTTTGGAAAGCAATTCGTTGCTGTCGGTGTCATAGGTGCCGAATGCATTCGCCATCCGTTCTCCCGCTTCGTCTTTGCTAAGTGATCCGTCGCCGTCGGTGTCACGCTGCATGAATCGATCGACCATCGCACTGGAGTCACCAAATCCACCGCCTGGACCACC
>CAZPBE010000031.1:54493-68346 GCA_964584615.1 uncultured Pirellulaceae bacterium
CGGCCGCGCTGTGGAGGTGCGACTTCTTCGGCATTCAAAATGCCGTCGCCATTTTTGTCCATCGTGAGAAGCGCCGTTGCCGCGTTGGCAATTTCTTCTTTTGAAATCTGACCATCTTTATCTGTATCCAGTGCCAACATGAAAGGAGAGGCTGGTGGTTGTCCACCAAAACCTTCGCCGCCTGGAGGTCCACCACCCCGTCCTCCGCGACCACCTCGTCCGCCGCCTTGGCCACCCTGACCACCACGCCCGCCACGACCACCAAATCCACCTTGGCCGCCCTGTCCTCCTTGGCCGCCAACGCCGCCCTGACCGTCTTGACCGCGCTGGCCATTTTGTTGCGCCATCGATACTGATGACATCATGATCGCACTCATGAAGATTAGTAAGAAACCAAATTTACGCATGGTTAGTCCTCTTTATTGAACGAGTATGTGTTAAGCAAAAGCTAAAACGTGTCGAATCATTTCCTGTCTAAAGAATTTGCGTCAAAAGTACACTGAATTCTCCAGCGACGTTCGCATCAGCCAGCAAGAAATTCAAGCCACAGTTTTAACACATTCGATTCGACTTCGTGTCGGGCAATCTTTGCCCAACTTGAGTATTGGATATTTGCGAGCGTTTATGGGAGAAAACTAGCCGTTTCGGTATACTTCTAAACGAATAGATACCAATCGTTCGGAGTTTGGCATACACGCTCTGACTGTCTGTGGTTTCGAGTCAGCTTGATTTAAGGAGTGGAAATGCAACCCGACCAGCCTGACAAACTTTCGAAGGACAACGTCCAAGCGAATCGCGATGATCTGTCGGAAGGCTTCACGATCCGCCCGGTTCAACAAACAGACAACGCTCAAGTGGCCCAGGTGATTCGCGAAGTGATGACCGAATTCGGTGCTGTCGGAGAAGGGTATTCCATCGGTGACGCTGAAGTTGACGACATGTACGGAAACTATCCCCCTCCGCGTTCATGCTATTTCGTAATCGTCCGTGACGAAAAAGTTCTTGGGGCTGGAGGTATCGCGCCGTTAGTCGGTGCCGGCAAATCGGTTTGCGAATTGCGCAAAATGTTTTTCATGCCTTCGATTCGTGGACTTGGCTTGGGTGGAAGGCTGCTAAAGTTGCTGCTGGAAGAAGCTCGTGCGCGAAATTACACAACGTGTTATTTGGAAACGTTGGAACGAATGACGGGCGCTACCGGACTGTATGAAAGCCGCGGGTTCAAACGGCTCGAGGCGGCGATGGGGAAGACCGGCCACTGTAGTTGCGACCGGTATTACGCGTTGGAATTATAAAAAAGGTCCGACGTCGAGGACACAAAAAAACCGCACTCGATTTTCGAATGCGGTTTTGATTTTTTGTCTCCGTTAAACGCGCCGAGAATTATTCGCCACGCAAACGTAAGCCGGCTTGTTCGAGTTTCTCTCGAACTTCTGTCAAACTTGTGACACCAAAGTTCTTGCACTCCAGCAAATCGTCTTGAGACTTGCGTACCAATTCGCCGATCGTTGTTAGTCCCAATCGAGTCATGCACTTGCGAGCACGAACCGATAGGTTTAGATCAGAGATTGGGCGGTCAAGCAACGCTTGCTCGTCGGGCGACAAGTGACTTGTGTCGATCGGCTCTTCGGTTTCTTCTTTTTGATGTGCGAACTGACCGATCATCAAGCTTTTGTTGTTCATCATCTCGCGAATTTCAACCAACGATGTCTCGCCGAAATTCTTGCTGTTCAGCAATTCCATTTCGGTGACTTTGGTCAAATCGCCAAGCGTCAAGATTCCCATTTTCTGCAGGCAGTTTCTTGAGCGAACCGAAAGTTCGAATTGGGCAATTGGAATGCTCATCACGCCTGCGATTTGCTGACGTTGCTTCTCGCGATCGTGATCGTAGTTCTCATCCATCGAAGCGACAGAGTCGGCGCGATAAAGTTTTGCCCGCTCGTGAGTTGGATGCGATTCAAGAATTCGGTCGTAGCAACGTGCTGCACGCTCGTATTGATCGTGGTCTTCATACAGCAAACCAAGGTTCAACAAAGCTCCCACGTTGGCTGGAAACACAGCGGCGGCACGTTGATAAAGCTCGATCGCTTTCTCATCATTTCCGCGTCGATCGTTCTCAAGCGCCAATCCAAATAGTGCGCCTGCATGTTGATCGTTGGCTTCGACGGCTCGCTCGTACAACTTACAGACTTCTTCAGGATTGTCGCTGCGTGCTGCAATCGTCGCACCGCGCTGATAAAGATACTCAGCCGTTTGTTCGATCGGGCCAAACATGTTGTCGACAATCGCCATCGCACCTTCAAGGTCGCGCGCGTGTCGCTTGCATTCGGCAACAGCCAACATGCAAAGGTCAGCATCGTAGCCAGCCGTTTTGGCCGATTCGTAACACTCAACCGCACGCTGATAATTTCCCAATCCGAAATGCGCTTTGCCTTGATAGAAGTGAGCCAACGCGCCTCCGTCGGCATTCTCCAAAGTTTCAATCGCATCGGAGTATCGACCGAGAAGGTAACGGCACACACCAAGACGGACAGAACTGGCAGGCGTGCGGTTCATCTGGCCTTCAAGTTCCTGCGTAACTTCTTTGAGTTGCGGAAATTGAGAATAGTCGTTGCAGATTCGTTCGGCCACGAACTGGATTTCTTTGGGGCCGAAGGAACTGTTAGAAAGCAAAACGTCTTTGAGCTGTGGTTGTACTTCAGGCATCTGAGCCATCAAAACTTCTCCAAAACACAGGAATGTCATCAAGGCAAACGGAAGCAATCTCCGCCTGTACGCTTCGCGCGAATTTGCACCAGCGTGCCAAATTGATTGGGTATCGAAAGAATTAGCCGGCGCGCAAGTCCGGTCGCGAATCGCCAAGCCTTTTGAATTCGCTATTTTGACACTGAAAACAGATTTTCGCAACCGCTAGTTGGCGGAGTTTTCCCTGTTTTTCAGCATGCAACGCGATACGAACCCGTTGCCTAAATCGTCGGTAGTAGAGAAAACGATTCCCCCGCTCAGCTGAGCTGCTTCTGCGTGACACAGTTGGCGATCTCAGCGCCCAACTCAAATGTCGGCGTAATGATAATCGGCTCAGCCACAAATGGAGACGTTCGTTTTAAGTCTGGCGTCAAAAACAGACCACCTGCTTCTTCGAAAATCAACTGGTTGGCCGCGATATCCCACGGGCCCTGTTTGACACTATCCGGGTTGTTGTCGTGAACCACCGCACACAGTCCGTTGGCTTGTTCGGCGACCCTCATGGCGATTCCAGCATGGGGGAAAGTTGAAGTGGCGATTCGAGCTCCACGTCGAGACCGCAGTGCGGCTTTGGCTTTGCTGAAAAAGTCGGTTTCATAAGCCGCATCACCGTATTGATTCATTTCAACCCAGGCATCCTTCAGCTCATAGGGGCGACTGTCAATCACCAAACGTTTCCCGTTCTTGAAAGCGCCTTTGCCTTTGGAAGCATAGAACCACTCATCCTGCATTGGAAAATAAGTCACGCCAAGCGTCGCCGAGCCGTTCTCGCAGACGGCAATCAACACGGAAGAGAATTGCGTTCCCGCACCCATTAAATACGCTGTAGTTCCGTCGAGCGGGTCGACAACCCACATCGTTTGATTCGTGTCGTCGACTTCAGGGCTAAGCTCTTCCGACATGATCGGAAACGGATGCGAGCTGTTTTGCAGAACTTCCTTGGCTGCCATGTCGGCTTCGAAATCAACTTTCGACACGAGATCACCAACTCCTTTGGAGTCGATCTTGTGGACCTTTTGATAACCAGCTTTGATGACCTCACCCGCAGCAACCGCTGCCGTCGCAGCAGTTTTCATCAGGTCAGATTGATTGTCAAAAAACTCTGGAATTGCGTGCGTCATTGTGATCTCTAAAGTGTTGATCAATGTACGACTTAGCGTACGTCAATTTGGGCTGGAGAGTATCTGATGTCACCAATAACACAAGTCCACCTTGTTATCAGCCTGTAGTTTTTACGATGTCGAGACTGGTAGCGTTGTGACGTCGGTTAGCCTCGATGTTCCGCCCAAGTCTAGTTAAAAAGCTCCAGCGGTCATCACCAATTCAATAAAGCCAAATTGAGCCGCGTTAGGTCCGGTTTAAGGATCTATAAATCTCCAGACTGCGAGCCTGCCACAACGGTTGGATTCGTAATTCAGATTGAGCGTTCACGAAACAGAGCATCTTGGCGTCAGGTTGCGACCCACTCATATTCGACGAAACGGTTGTTAGTGCGATAGATAATTTGCCGCCAATTACCCCAATTACAGAACTACTCAAGGTGATCGTTTTTTTCGGTGTTTTATTGCCCAATATCGTTTGAGATTGGCCACATGTTTGAATATGCTGTTAGGGTTTAATCACATTGCCGCAAAACGGCAATCATTGTTGACCAACCATAACCAAAAACCATTCAACTACAGGAACGTCATGAATCTTAACAATTTCGCCGGCGGACTAATTGTCGCTGTCGCATTTGTATTTGCTACTGCAACTTTCAGCCAGGCACAGACTTTTGCAACGCCGCAACCAGTCCAAGGCTATATCCAACAGGGTGTACCGGTTCAGGGCCAGTACCAAATCCAGGGCCAAGTTCAGCGACCACGCAACTATCAAACCGAAGTCATCGTGCAAGCTCCATCGAAGGAAGAACTTGGCAAAGCAAGCCTTGGTGCTTCGTTCAACGATGCAGGCTCGGCGATTGTTGTTGGGTCGGTTTTCACAAACAGCCCGGCACAAAAAGCGGGTCTGCAATCCGGCGACATGTTGAGAAAGCTTAATGGCGAAACAATTGAGAACTCTGGTAGCTTCAACGCGGCAATTTCTGCGATGGAACCAGGTGGTAAAGTAACGGTAACTCGCTACAAGAATGGCAAAGAAACAGATATCGAAGTTGGCTTGGCAACAATGGCCGACATTTTGAAAGCCAGCACGGTTGCAGAGCCAGGAGCCTATGACAACATCATCGGTAAATCACAACAGCAGATGTCAGTTCTTCGTCAAAAGATCAAAAACACTGAGATGGATTTGGAAGACATGAAGAAAGCTCTGGCTGCTCAGGAAAAAGATCTCGCCGACCTTAAAGCCAAAGCAGCAACTGCGGCAACAGCGAAAGCGGCTGCCGACAAAAAGGCTGCTGCAGATCGCGCCGCTGCGTTGGCCAAACAAAAGGCTGCTGCTGAAGCTGCTGCCGAAGCGAAAGCTGATGCCGCAATCGGTAGCCAGAAGAACTAATTGACGTTGTTCTTCATTGATCAAGCTGAATTCAAAGAGCACCATCAAATTTTTGATGGTGCTTTTTTGGTGCCTCACAAGAATTGACAAACCGCAAGACAGAACGTCACTTAAATGAATGGGTGCCCTGCTCCACCAGCAAATGGCACTTTGCTTGGTAAGCACGACACCCAAAAATAGTTTAACGACAACGGGCAATTGCAGCCTAGATACTCCTGCGTCGAAGCCGCGTCGCCGACACTAATGTCGCTAACACGATTAGTGCGCTGGAACCTGGCTCAGGAACTGCACTCGCATCCATGATGTTATATGTCGCACCTGAGGTAGATGTAATTGTGCCTTGAGCGGCCAACACACCGTTCTCATCGCGCAAGTCGACACCAATGAGTTCCAGAGTTTGTCCAAACATCACCGAACCGAAGATGTCCGTTCCATCTTCAAAGAATTGTGTTTGCGGTTGAAAGATCGATTGCATTGATAGTCGAAATTCCTGTGGAGAACTCCCATGAATAAATGCTTCCGAAACGATGATGTCATCGTATACTCCCGGTGTCGACTGAAACCAAGTTTGCGATGTCTGCGACGCATGTTGCAGGCTGGTAAAGTGAAACGCTTCCTCGCCAGAAATTTCTCCATGCAATCGAAAAATATAGCGTGACGTGTAGTTTGTCGCCGTGCCGCCGTATTGAAGCGTGTCGGTGAATCCGGCATTTGCATTGACGTCAAAAATATCTGGAGTCCCGTCAGGATTGAACTCGCCTGTTTCTGAGTTGATGTAAGGCTCGTTGTTTTCGCTGTAAAAAGAGTTGAGCAGATTGGCTTCAACACTCGTCCGAAGACGCTGAAAAACTGCGTTTGTCGATTCTGCGTAACCCGATGCGTCCAAAATCATGGAACCAAAATCGCCCTGTCTGTTGGATCCTGCCCAAGTAGAAGAGTGCCCGTTCAATTCAATAAGGCTTCCTGTTTGATTGAAATCACCGTCAATTGGAACAAAATCCAATCCTTGAGGACCCTCAAAATCCGTGTTCGATACGTTTACCGTGACACCCGCCCATCGAGTTTGACCATCAGCGATACTCGGCGGTGGTACTGAAAGAACAAGGACCACTGCTAAACCGGTTACGAACCGGGCTATATCTAATCTCTTCATTGATTTACTCCAGTAAAAATTGAAACACTTCATCAATCTCTACCGAGCAATAATTCGTATCTCTCACCAATTCTGTTTTTTTACTTCTGTAGGCAAAATCGTCGTCTTGATCACAGGTTTCTGAAGTCCTGTTACATGGTTTCGCACTTTAAAATTTCCGATATGGTCAGTTTTTCACGATCGTTGGCTGAGATGATTGGGTCCGTCATCGGCAGACCGAAGAGTCGCGGAATCCAATATTTCCAGAGCCGATCGACTGGGAATCGTGTCCATCTTTTGAGGACGCTGACGTAAAAGATTAAGGCTTTTCGTTCTGAAGTTTTGAATCAACGACAGCGGACATTTTTTGTTGATCAAGCCGTCCATTTAGAAACTCGTTCACCTGATTTGCAACGGTGTCCGGTCGATCAATTGCATTGTTGTAGTTGACCGTAATGGCTGAAACGTTTGGATAGTTTTCCAACATCAGAGTGACATTCTTGATTTGCTTCATGAACGTCGATGCAAGTTGGCGGTCTGAAATGTTTGCACCGCTTCGATTAAGTCGCTTCAGCATATTTTTCTGCGAAGTGGTTACTTGCGATAAAGGCCTGGCCATAAATATGATCTGGTAATTAATGTCGTTCCGAATGTGGGGCAACAACGGAGCCACGATTTTGACGACTTTGCCTTTTGCATCAGCCAGCCAGCTGTTGTCTTTCATCAACTGCTTGACCGGTTCGTATTCCAAATAACCCTTGGGATTGCTCTCGTCGGCTGCTCGTTTTTCGTCGCCCAGAATTTCAAGTCCACCTGCTCGCAACATTTGCATCATCATCGATGTTCCCGAGCGCGGCAGTCCGGAAACAATAATGACGGTCTGATCCAATTCCGTTTTCGAACGAGCATGATTGATACTTCCAATTCCAATTGGCTCATCCATCGAAACATCCAACTCCAAATCGGTATCTTCGGGGAGTGGCGTTAGCTTCCTAAAATTTTCGATTCGCGATGCGGCGGCATCAGCCATCGCAAGATATTTTTCGTGCTCATCGATTTTTCCATCCTGTCGGTAAAGATCCGCAAGCGAGCGTAGACAATCCGGAAACACTGAGTTCTGGCTGATCGCCGTTTCAAACGACTCGATGGCTTTCTGTTGCGCACCAACCATGCTTTGAGCGCGTCAACGCTCCAGGTGGGTTTGTTTTGAGGATCAAAAAAAACACCCGGTCGAATGACCGGGCGTTTTAAGTGAACTTGGTTTGTTGCCTAATTGACGTCGTCCGATTTTCGCCGCCGACGCATTGTCATGATTCCCGCTGCTCCCATTGCCAACAACGCCAGTGAATTGGGTTCGGGCACAGCCCTTACGTGGACCGCAGTATCCGGATCCGATTCATATCCCCAACTACTGATCGTCAACTGGCTTCCAGAGAATTCAACGTTTGCAAATCCGTAATGCATATCGCCGTTTGATTCGAACCTGAACCCAAGGAAATTGCTGCCTTGTTGAAAGTTATCAAAGTCGACACCCAAATTTGATTGAGCGGTGCCGCCGTTACTGTTTTGATTGGAGAAAAAGTTGGAGTCAAAGCGGGCAGCACTGCGATACGGAATATTGATTGCACCCCAATCGTAGGTTGCCAAGGTCGGCCCAACACGGAAGCTGCTTTGGAGTGCATTGGCCCCCAGGCCCCCATCACCAACTAATCCTCGACCATTCAATTCGGTACCAAAATAGCCGTTGCTTGCAAAATTCAAAATGCCGTAGAACACCGAGTTGAAACTGAAACTGTTGCTTGAAACGTAAAATGACAAAAAAAAGGCGGATGAACGTACCCACAACTGGTATTCAGCGCCCCCTATTCCGTCAATGTCCCAATCAACCGTTGAGCCCTGACCGTCAAACGGTGATGCTGCAATCGGCCGATCGTTGACAAAGATAAAATCGGCTTCAACCGTGGTCGGTGAAAGTGCAGCGAGTACACCAGCGGTCGCGGCAACTTTTTGTGCAACTGAAAACTTCTTTTTCGTATTCGTCATCGCTGCTCCGATCAAGAATTTAGTAGTTTCAAGTTAAGTCTGACGCCCGTGCGTCTGTCTCAAGCACGGGAACCCATTGATCGATTCTAAGTGTTGTTTTGGCGGATGCAACAAGTTGTTTTTGCACAGACTCGGCACGAATATTAACAAAAATTGGCCAGCTTGTTCTGCCCCGGAAAAGACGAGCAGGAACACGCATTCCCCATCAGTTTTTAGATTTACATCATTGAAAACTAGTTGGCGGATCCGGTTGTGCCACAACGGAGATGATTCCACAAACTGCCTTCAAAACGGCTTACCCGTCGCCTTCAACGAGCGAATAGCAAAGAACTTTCGTTCCTTCGCGCAAGTACAGACGACCATCCAGGATCACAGGATGAGCCCAGCTTGGTCGTTCGCCGCTGCCAGGAACAGTGAAGCTGCTGACTTCCTGGAACGATTCTGGATCCGCTTTCACCATGGTCATCACACCGTTTGAATAGCGAATGTAAACGTGGCCATCGGCTGCTGCGACGCTGGCTGACTTTTTCCCAGACCCTCGCGCTTTCCATTTGACTTCGCCTGTCATGAACTCCGCACAAAAAGGATTGCCGCGATCGTCGGTGTCGCCATAAAGGTAATCTCCCACCAATACGATCCCACCATGCTTGTTGGTAAGTTTTGGATTCAAGGGATAAACTTCTTCAACTTTAACTCCGTCACCGTTGGCGACTTGCCGCAATAGAGCTCCACCACGTCCGTAACCTGCGGAAAAGAAAACAAGGTCGTCGCGAACGATCGGTGTCGGAGCGATCGCGGTTGTCTTATCAACATCATAAGTCCACAAAAGCTCGCCGTCGCTGGCTCGCACTCCCATGGCTCCGCTTCCGGTTGTTTGAACGTAGACACGTGTCGATCCAATTTCAGAAATCACAATCGACGCGTGCCCTGCCCCGCGATCGCCTTCGCGTGGCGTTGACCAGACTTTCTCACCCGTCTGTTTGTTCAACGCGAGCATCGTATGCTCAGGTCCGCCCGGAGTGCAGACTAGATTGTCTCCATCGATCAATGGTGATTCGCTGTAGCCCCACATCTCTGCTTTCCTGCCACCGTATTCTTTCGTTAGGTCGACTTTCCATTTTTCGGTGCCGTCGGTCCCGACGCAAAACAGAACGCCTTGCGGAGTCACGACGTACACCCGATCTTCATCGACCGTTGGCGTGCTGCGTGAGCTTTGCCACGAAGACTGACCCGAGTTGAAGGGTGGTCCTGTTCGGGATTTCCAAAGTTGCTTGCCAGTAGCCCGTTCATAACAGAGCAAGTACTCATCTTTGTCGTCTTTGGTTGTTCCATCGCCAAGCGTATAAATTTTGTCGCCGGCGATCGCAACACTCGCATATCCGCGCCCCGCTCCGTCTGCTTCCCAAATCAGCTTTGGTCCATCGGTTGGCCATGCGTCCAGCAACCCGGTGTCGGGAGCCACGCCAGTTCGATCAGCACCACGGAACGTCGGCCAATCTTTTTCTTGCGCCATCAATGGCATGGAAACCAGGCAAGAAAGAACAACTGCTAGAAAATTGAATGCGCCAAAAAAGGAAAACCGGTTAAGACTCATTGCGAGGCTCCTGGTGTGTTTGGGAATTAACTTGGCTTCTATCTTACCAAATTTTTTGCCCCGCCGGGGTAAACGGGGCTTGGTTTGTATGTTCAACGCACGCCGTTCTTATTCATAAATCGGAAAGAAAGTATTGAACGCAGCTTCAGCGAAATCGCCTGGATCATTGAAACGACGGTGCTGATTCAAGGCTGAAATTGACTGCATTTCGTCATCGGTCAACGCAAAGTCAAAGATAGAGATGTTCTCAGTTAGCCGTTCGGCTTGCGAAGTTTTAGGAACGATGGCTGTTCCTCGTTGGACGCCCCAGCGCAATACGATTTGAGCGGGAGTCTTTTGATGTCGATTGGCGATCTCCAAGATGATAGGCTGTTTCAAAACGGATTCTTCGGGTTCGGCCTTACCGATTGAAAAATAGGATTCTGCTCCAAGTGGAGAGAACGCAGTGACTGTGATCTCTTCCTGTCGGCAATATCGCAATAGTTTTTCTTGAGTGAGCTGTGGATGCAGTTCGACTTGTAAGACGGCAGGCCGGATCTTTGCATAGGAAAGCAAATCGCGCAGCAGCGAAGTGTTGAAGTTGCAAACGCCAATGTTTTTCACCAAACCGGATTCGACGAGTTCTTGCATCGCTTCCCATGTCTCCTGGATTGGGACGGGAACGGCTTCGATCTTCGGCGCGTCGGCTTCAGGGTCAAAAAACCATTCAGGAGGATAGCGATGTTCAAACGGAACGAACTTCGACGCGATAGGGAAGTGAATCAGGTAGAGATCGAGATAGTCCAATTGCAAGTCAGCAAGCGTTTTCTCAAGCGCCGGTCGAACATGTTCGGCGGCGTGATACGTATTCCAAAGTTTCGACGTGACCCAGAGATCCTCACGCTGGCACAAGCCCGACGCGAGCGCCGCTGAAAATCCTTTGCCGATTTGCGATTCATTCCCATAGTCACAGGCACAATCAAAATGACGATAGCCCGCAGCAATGGCGTCCTGAACCAGTTTGGCGGCGACGGGTTTTTCGACTTTCCAAAATCCAAGTCCAACGGATGGAAGTTCATTTCCGTTGGCCAGTTTAAATGTTTTACTCAAAGGAAACTTTCGTGAGTATGCGATGGTGACAGGACAAGTTTGAAATTGTCTCGCTTCGACGAACGAAGGTCAACTGTCGACATCGACAGGAGAAGCTGTTTAAGATTTGTTGTCGTTTTGTCTTCAATGGCATTGACTCTATACTGAGAGAATTCCGAACGATACGACCGCAACCCAACAACGACTTACCACATGGACAAAGAGCAATCCGAACCGTATCAGCGCACGCGAACTGATCATGCGAACGAAACGGCGGAAGATTATTGCGAAGCCGCCGCCGGTTTTATTGCCGATTTGGGAGAATGCCGTGTCGGCGATCTGGCAACGCACTTCGCGGTTAGCCATGTCACGGTTTCGCGAATTGTGAAAAGGCTTCAAGCTGAAGGTCTGATGGATACCGAGCCATTCAAGCCGATTCATTTGACCGAGCGCGGCGCAATGCTTGCCAAGCAATCACGGGAGCGCCATGAGGTTGTGTTTGACTTTTTGATTGCGTTGGGTGTCGATGAAAAGACCGCGCAAATTGATTCCGAAGGGATCGAACATCACGTCAGTCCGCAAACCTTGGAAGCGATGAAGCGTTTTACGAAAGCGAAGCCGCCAACGCAATAATTGACTATAGATTTGCCAATACGAAATCTTTCACCGCATCGCATAGGGTTTGCAGTTCTGGTTCGTCGATGGTGAACGCTGGTGCGATGTAAACCGTGTCGTTGATCGGTCTGATCCAAACTCCGCTGGAAACGAAAAATTCGATCGCTTTGGAAACATCAACGTTTTGGTTTAATCGGACCGCGCCTAAGGCGCCCAAGCAATTGACTTCAGCGACGTTTGTCAAACTAGCCAACGGTTGAAGCTCACGAGTGAGAATGGATTCGATTGTTGCGACTTGTTCGAGTCGTGGCTCGGATTCAAAAAGTTCGATCGACGCGTTTGCGGCGGCGCAAGCGATCGGGTTTCCCATAAACGTGGGGCCGTGCATCAAACAGTCTTCCCAGTTGTCACTATGAAACGCGGAATAGACTTGGTCGTTTGCAATCGTTGCCGCCAAACCGACACTTGCTCCGGTAAGCCCTTTACCGGCACATAAAATGTGTGGCTCGACTTCGGCGGCTTGATGATAGGCAAACATGCTCCCTGTCCGACCGAATCCTGTGGCGACTTCGTCGACGATGAACAGCAAATCATGCTGTTGAGTTGCTTTAAAAATTTGCGTCAATGTTTCGGGCGAGTGGAATCGCATACCGGCCGCCATTTGCACCAAGGGCTCGATGATGACGCCGGCCAGCTGATCTTCTTTCTCAGCCAAAAACGATTGGAAGGTTTCGAAATCGGACGAAGAACGTGGAATGGGTTGAGGATATTGTTCGAGCAAAAATCCTTTGAAGTGCGAATGCATTCCGTCTGTTGGGTCGCAGACGCTCATCGCGCCGGAGGTGTCTCCGTGATACGAATCCTGGAAGCAAACAAATCGATTCTTCGTTTTTGAAATCGATGGGTCTTTGGACGATTGATTAATCCAATACTGAGCCGCCATTTTGAGTGCGACTTCAACAGCCACCGATCCAGAATCGCAAAGGAAAACACGGTTGGGGTTACCGGTGGAAGACTGATTGATTGTGCTTGAGAGTGACTCGGCTAACTTGATGGCTTGCGGGTGAACGATTCCACCTAGCATCACGTGAGGCATCTGAGCAGCTTGCTCCTGAATCGCTTTCACGATTACCGGGTGGTTGTAGCCGTGACAGGCTGTCCACCATGAAGCAACTCCATCTATCAAAGTCCGCCCATCGGCCAAATGCATTCGAACACCTTCGGTGCGCACAACTTCGATCGGCGCTGACGCAGTTTTCATTTGCGTATAGGGAAGCCAGAGGTTGTGGGATGTGGACATGGTGGGTTGATGTTTTGAGGACTTTACGTTTTTGTACAGTGTAGATGCGGAATTCGAATTGCGGAATGCGGAGCAAAGTGTGCGAATGTGACGCAGATGAAAATTGAGCATCGTAATTGGGCGGAATTGCTTTGAAGGTGAGTTAATGAATTTTCTCGCGAATCTGGTATTCTTTACTGCTCATTCCGCATTCCGCAATCCGCGTTAAAGACATGTCCCAATCTCTTAAAGCTTGCCACTGCTGCGGACTCATTCATCAGATCCCAGTCGCAGATCCTTTGGCATCGCTTCGCTGTACGCGATGCAACGCAAAGTTTACTAAGCCAGTGAATAAAGAGCGTTCGGCAAGCCGAACGGCTGCCGCAGCTGTCGGTGCGCTTGTATTGTTTTGGCCTGCCATTCTGTTGCCAATTTTGAAAATTGAACAACTTGGGTTTAGTCATCAGTCAAGCATTCTCAGTGGTACGGTTGAGCTGTTTCGGCATGGCAATTATTTCGTTGGCGGTATCGTGTTTCTGTTTTCGATCGTGTTTCCGCTAACCAAAATTGTGTTGCTGTTGGAATTGAGCTGGCTGGAAATGCTGCATCGAAAACACAAAGCTCTGACGTTGAGGTTGATGGAGCATCTGGGGAAATGGAGCATGATGGACGTGATGCTGCTCGCGTTTCTGGTGATGCTGGTCAAGCTTGGTGAAATGGTTGAGTTCCATTTTGGTCCGGCGATTGTGGCGTTTACGTTGTGTGTCGCCATGAGCATGGTGGCTTCGTTGAGTTTTGATCCACATGCGATTTGGGAAGAATGAGAACGTGTTCAGATTTGAGATTTGAGATTTGAGATTTGAGATTTGAGATTTGAGATTTGAGAT
>CAZPBE010000032.1:0-64715 GCA_964584615.1 uncultured Pirellulaceae bacterium
CATCAAGCTCACCAATGCACTTGGATTTCAAGTTTTCGTCCAGAGAATCCAGGAATGCGGTTGCAGAATCCGCGATGGCCTTCGGCGAATGATCGCGAACGTCGGGAACAAAAGTTCCAACGACAAAACTTGCTTCGGACACAAAATCATTTCGGGTTAGCGTTTGCCCCGTCAATTCAGTAAATGAAAAAACGCCCAGTAAAACCAAACAGGTTAACAAACTTTTTCGAACTGAAGACATTCTGCTCTCCAACAATCACCAATAGTTGCATTAAATCACGCGCAAGCCAAAGACAGTTCCAAAACGAACAAGGAGTTCGCCCATTCGAAGCTGACTTTTGCATTATGGCAAAAATGTTGAATCTTCGCTGCACATTTACAATTTCCTCAACTTTGAAAGTGCTTTAATCTTTCTTAGTCCTTAACGCTTGGTGAATCGCTTCTAATTTTTGTGCGCGAAGACTTAAATTCGCCTTTCCGTCAGCACTTGCAACTTGATCGTTGAAGAGAATTTTCCCGTCAGGCCCAACCAAAATGTAGCTTGGGAACCCTCTGACCCCCGCTTCCTTGTACGCATTCAAAATCTCCTCCGACGGACTATCGACAACCAGCGGATACTCTAAGCCTCTTGCGTCGGAATACTGTTTTACGTTTTCGGGAGTCTGGCTCGACGTATGCACGCTTAAGACAGTAAAGCCTTGATCACCGTACAACTCTTGAGCCAACTTGAGATTGGGGAAGTCTCTTTCACATGGACCACAACCAATAAACCAAAAATCAAGCAACACGTATTGCCCTCTGAAGTCCTCAAGCGATTTGGCATCCGTATTGAACCAGGTTCCGCCTAAAAGTTCTGGCGCTCGATTTCCTGGAACGCCTTCGTGGAACTTTTCGACACTCTCTGCCCGCGCTTTCTCCATCGTCTCCAACATCTCATCGGTGAATTCGATCGCTCTTTCCTTCGACTTTTCACTTAGCACACCGGCGATCCAATTGGGCTCCCGTGACTTTAACTTGATCTCAATGTTCTCAAATTCCACGGGGTCTTTGACGCCTACTGTCACCAACTCCGCTTGATCCGACTGAGGATCGAAAGCCAACAGATTCGATTCAAACTTTCGTTTTTTTGTTTCCTGATCGTAGTCAAAGCTTTTGATTTGCGATGAAAACTTACCATCCTGATCAGTCACCACGTATTTTGATTCGCCGAAACTCAGCACGCGAATGACGGCCGAAGGACAGGGCTTGCCCGCTTCATCCAAGACAACTCCCTTCAACGTCGGAAATGGATGGACCACAAAATCAGGAACCGCTTTTTCACCATCGCTCACAAATTCGAATTCCGCTGGATCGGAATAGTAGGAGCTAAATTGCGAATTGATTTGAACTTTTCCATCAGGAACTTTGGCAGTGTAGTAGCCTTCCTCATTCGTCACTGGATAGTCGCAAAAGTGCCAGCCAAACTCCTTCAGCGCAACAAAGTCGCCGTCTGAATCGGCGACTAGATTCTCTGTGCTCACGATCAACGTCGCGCCAACAACAGGCTCGCCCGCCGATGTGATAACTCGCCCACGGATCTCGCGACTCTTGCGGACAACACAATTCTTCTCAACATTCTCCGCATCGAAATTGTTAAAACTCGAAATAGTACTGGGTCCGCTACTGGGTAGTTGTGGCGTAATCACCAAGTCATCCGTCGTGAGGTAAAACGCATCGTACTGTCCGGGCGGCAAACAAAATTTCAGTGTATTTCCCGTACTGACAAATTTGTGAATCAATCTTGAACGCTTACTCGCCCCGCTGCCATTGTTGACAAATGTATGGACTGAAACTTCCTGTCCCTTCAACATGGCCAACACGTCGTCTTCGCCATGGAAATTCATGGTGACATTCGTGCCCTTGTTCAGCACTAACGTCGTCAACATACCAGCGGTCAACTCAATTTCTGCTGTGTCGGCAGACGACCAAGTGGGATGCACGACTGTGATCTTCGCACTACTGCCAACGGGTAACGGTGGAAGCTTCAACCTTCCGCTTTCGTCGCTTCGGAATTCACTTTTGGGTTTACCAGTCAGCATCGGAAACATATCGCAGCTAAGAAACGTTTTGGACGCTGCACCCGGAGACGAAACTTCCAGCCGGGAAACCTCGGCGCCTTTCAGCAATTCTCCATCGGGCGATCGAATCTCAATGGAACTTTCAACAGACGGCAACAATGTGCATTGGGTCAATCGTTCTTCACCCGCAGTAATGGTGAAGTCCTGCATCGAGGAAGCAAAGTCTGGATGCGTCACCAAAATCGTAGAGTACTCATCTGGCTTCACGCCAGTAAACTCAATTTTCCCTTCTGCGTCCGATTCGCCCACGAAATCAGTTTTGACCCAGTCGCTTGTCCAGACCCTCAACTCAACATGAGCTTGCGCGATTGGATTCTCGCTACGATCGGTGACCGAGACGATCAATGTTGCCGGCTTGGATTCGTTTGCCCGATCTTCTTCTGACTGAGCAGCGACGAAAGACAATTGTGCTGCCAGCCAGAGTGGCAGTGACATCAGAAAAACAAGAGTTGCATGTCGCCAAAAAAGGCCCTGCCTCAAAACTAGAACTTCGCTCATCTCGCTATCCCTGAGTTTGAATTTCGTGGTTCTCGCTGACTCACAAATGCCATGCACTAATGATTGCGACAGTTACGTGCCATCGCATCATTTTGTTTGCAAGTTTTTCTTATTTGATCAGATTAGCCTAACGCCAAGCTACTTTGCATCAAATGCGCATGCAAACGTTGCCGAGGTAGCAACCATTTTTTCGACGGCTACAATTGTTGGAAAGACAGGCACTCCGAATTGAGGATCATCGTGGCACATCAAAAACCCATTTCTCTGACTTCCATTTTTTCGATCGTCGTGGTTGCTTTCGTAAGCTTAACGGCTTGCGATCCTTTGTTTGCGTTGGTGCAAAATGAGCCCAACGCAGCTCACGCGGCAGCGGCTGACAAAGGGATTACCGAGTCGTCGTTGCGTGCCGACATTAAATTCCTGGCCGACGATTTGCTCGAAGGACGCGGACCGGGAACAAGAGGAGACCTGTTAGCCCAACGATACATTGAGTCGCAATTTAAAATCGCGGGTCTTCAACCGGCAGCGCCCGGTGGTGGCTGGACTCAAGATGTTCCACTGGTAGGCGTGACGACCAAGCCGCCAGAAAAACTAACATTCCAATTGACCGGCAAAGATCAGTCGCTTGAACTTGCCAATTACGAAGACTACATCGTCAGTTGCGGAACGGGCGTCAAAGTCGCGAAGATCGAAGACGCTGAAGTGTTGTTCGTTGGATACGGCATGCAGGCTCCCGAATATAGCTGGGATGATTTCAAAGACGTTGACGTGCGCGGAAAAGTTTTGTTGTGCATGAACAATGATCCGGCTGGCGATCCAGAATTGTTTGCCGGGCGAACTCGGTTGTACTACGGTCGTTGGGATTACAAATACGCAAAAGCCGCCGAATTAGGCGCCGCAGGAATGCTGATCATTCACACCGATGACTCGGCCGGGTATCCGTATCAAGTCGTGCAGACTTCGTGGACTGGTGAACAGATGGCGTTGGGTGGAGTGACAACGGGCCGGGCACTGATGGAAGGTTGGCTGTCGGAAGAAGCCTCAAAAAAACTGGTTGACTTGGCCGGAAAAGATTTGGATGAACTTCGCAAGCAAGCTGAGAGTCGCGATTTCAAACCAGTATCGCTTGGCACCACGATGTCGATCGAAATGAAGTGCCGCGTGCGCGAGCGAAGTTCCGCCAACGTGTTGGGCGTGATGCCCGGAAGCGATCCGGAGCTCAGCAAAGAATGGCTGATTTTCATGGCGCACCACGATCACATGGGGATGGCCGAGCAACGAACTGGCGAAGACAACATTTACAACGGTGCTGTCGACAATGCTTCCGGCGTTGGTTCGATGTTGGCGATCGCCCGTGCGATGGCAAGCCTACCGGAATCAGAGCGCCCCAAGCGTTCAGTGTTGTTTGCGGCGGTTGCAGCGGAAGAACAGGGATTGTTGGGTTCGGATTTTCTCGCTCAAAATCCACCGGTGCCCGCCGGACGAATCGCTGCGGTCATTAACATTGACGGCATCAACATTCTCGGACGTACACAAGACATTTCGGTCATTGGAAAAGGCAAATCGGATCTCGACGGGATTACGGAGCGATTTGCGATTTATCAAAAACGAACGGTCGTGGGTGACCAGTTTCCCGATCGAGGTTTCTACTATCGATCCGATCAATTCAGTTTGGCCAAAGTTGGAATTCCCGGCTTGTATCTTGGCGGTGGTGTGAACGTGATCGGAAAACCGGATGGCTGGGGCAAAGAGCAGATTCGGATGTGGGAAGAAAACATCTACCACCAGGTCAGCGACGAATATAGTGATGACTGGGAGCTTAGCGGAGCCATCGAAGACGCAAAACTTATGTTCTACGTCGGAATGGAAGTCGCCAATCAGCCATCGATGCCGGCTTGGAATCCTGGCGACGAATTCGAAGCAGCAAGAAAGGCTGCGATAGAAGCTGCGAAGTAACGGCGAGACCTTGCAGCGTCCGCCACAATATTCTTGATCTATTTGTCGTCCTGAGCAAACGCCCTCTCTTTGAGCTTTTCGTATTCTGCTGCGTCGACATCCGTGATTCCACCGCCGCTGGTCCAGATAACCTGCCGCTCTCCGTCAACTCCGGTCTTTTCAAAAATGTAAGGTTCGGATGCGGCTCCACGTTCTTGCAACAAGCCCCAGCGAACATCAAATTTTTCACCGTCCCGTTCGCTGACCAGATACTCGTCAAACTTTTCAATTTCGATTGTCATCATTTTGAGATTTGGAGCGATGTTGTCTGAAGTCTTGATCCACTCGCGCAACGCCTCCTCGGACTCGACGGCTTTGTTGGTCCGTCGCTGATATAGTGTAATCAAATTCAACAGTTTCTGAATGTTCTGTCGATTGGCGGCTTTTACTTCTTCCGCCAGGTCCGGCTTGCCTTTTGCATCTGCTGGAGCTGGTTGTGCTGGAGTCGGTTTGTCCTTACCTGTGATTCGATCGCTGATCACTTCGGCGACGGAAGGTTTGACTTTGACTGCTTGATAAAATTCATACTGCGTCATCATGATTTTTCCATCGGGACTAATTAGCCAGCCAGACGGAGTCGATCGCACGCCATACGAAGTGACCGCTTCATGGTCCCAGCCATTGGTGAACGCTTGCAAGCCAACGAATTCATTTTTGGCGATCGCTTCGACAGCCTTCTCAGGCTCATCGTCGACAGCGATCGAAAGCAACTCCACATTTTGCGACTCGTTAAGCTCTTCATACATTTTTTGAATTTGTTTTTGGTAGCCATTGTCAGGGTCGTTGGCTGACCAAAAATTCAGGAATACATACTTGCCCTTGAGTTGGTCAGAGTCGAATCCAATATTCGACTCGTCGGCACTTTTGACAGTCAACTCGGGAGCCGCCTGGCCGGACTTATACAGTGGCGTAATCTCGATTGGAATCGGCTGGAGCTGAACGACTTCGACGCCTTCCTCAACTACGATTTTCCCAAATACCTCAAAGGCATGCAGAACACCATCGATCTCGTTGTCGATTCTTCCTTGCATGCCGTAGGTTCCAGCCGGCACATCGTAGACATCGAACGATCCATCGTCTTCGTAGATGACTTCGAACACGCTCGCGTTTTTGATCAGACGATCCCGGTCAGCTACGAATTTTTTGCCTTCGTCCGTTGTTTGAAAAACGGTCCACCAGCTTGTGCGGTCCTCCGTGTTCATGTCGGCCCAGTTTGGAGGCACTGGTGGTTGCGGCGGAACGACCCGCTCATAAAGCGATGTTTCGATTTCAGTGAACTCAATATTCTTTTTACTGAAGTCGCTTGTGTGCGCAATCGAGCCGCTGACTTTGGCCTTGGTCTCTTCGTTTTCGCCTTTGTCTTTTTCCTGTGCGTTTGCGATCGAGCCACACAGCAGGGCCCCCAGCAAGAACGAAACCGTCACAGCGGAAGCAGTGGTCAAAAAAGAAGCGGGTCGTAAAACCGAAAGGGGTTTACAGAAAAGCAATTTACGTAGCAGTGTCATCTGAATGTCTTTGATTTAAGGAAGGTCACCGATCCTCCCAAGATCAGACAAACCTATTTTTTGCTGGATCCGCCAGCGTTCGTTCTTTTGTCACGAACATTTTTAGATCCAGAATTCTTCGTTCGAACCTTCGCGTCTTCGGTCGGTTCGTCAGAATCTTCTGGTCGTGCAGCTGGCGTCGGCTTGTCCTTGCCTTCAATTCGATCACGAATAACATCGGTGATCGTAGGCTTTATTTTAACAGCTTGATAGAACTCGTGTTGGGTCATTGCGATTTTTCTATCGGGTCCGATCAGCCATCCAGATGGCGTCGAGCGAACACCATAGTTCTCAATCGTCGAATGATCCCAGCCGTCGGTGAATCCGTGGCTGCCAAGCTTGTATTTGGCCTTCACGATGAACTTGATTGCTGCACCTCTTTTTTCGTCAACGCAGATCGACAGCAGTTTGATCGGATACTTTTCTTTAAGCTCCCCGTACATCGCTTGAACTTGCTTTTGGTACTCCTGGCCTTGGTCGCCGGTGAACCAAAAATTGACAAACACGTACTTACCTTGGTAGCTCGGCGTGGCAAGTGTCAACTTGTCTTTGCCGTCGTAGGTTTCCACATCAATTTTTGGCGCAGCCTGGCCAGCCTTGAACAGCGGGGTGACTTCGATCGGGATCGGCTGTAAGTCCAGGATCTGTACTCCCTTTTCAACGACAATTTTTGCGAAGACTTCAAACGCCACCGTCTTGCCATCAACTTCTTTGTCGAATCGACCTTGCAACCCGTAGGTACCGGAAGGCACATCGTAGACAACGAACTCACCACTCTCTTCGTAGATGACTTCGAATGTCGGCGCATTGGCGATCATGTCTTCGCGGTTCTTGAGAAACCTTTTTCCTTGGTCACTCTTCTTGAAAGTCTCTGCCCACTGGCGTTGGTCTTCAATGTTCATCTGCAACCAGTTTTTTGGAACAGGAACATCTGGCGGCATGACTTCCTGGTGAAGTGACGTTTTGATATCGCGGATGTCGATCTTGCCTTTGTACTTGTCCAGCGCGTGAATCGCTTTGCCGCGAATCAAGGCAAGCTTCGAAGTGTCTTTCTTTTGCTGAGACTGGCGCTGAGGCGTTCGCTGAGAACTACCTTGCGTCTTGCGCTGATTCGTTCGTTGATTCTTTTGCCGGCTTTTTCGCTGTGCAGATGCCGACTCGGCTAACATTGGCGAACCCAAAAGAAAGAGAACTACCAATACTTGAAGAGCGCAAGTTGGTATTTTCCGAAAACTATTTTGTTGGTGTGATTCGTTCATGATTCTAATTCGTCAAAGATTCGAGTTACGCAAACCATTCTCTTTTGGCTGGATCGCAAGTTGCCGCGGGTGCATCGCGATTCGGCCCGGATCGGGACGTCAGCTGAAAAAGAATTGGTCGGACGTGATTCTGTCGAGCGACCTTTCCGGTAGTAGGGTCTAATAACGCCTAAAATGAAGGCTCTTTCCATATTAACTTCGACTAAGCGCTGACAACGGTTGACCATTTTGGCTTCGGAAACTTAAACTTGCAGGTTTGCGAGACGGACAGTCGAATGTACCGGTTTTGCGGCATCGGCTTGACGAAATTTTGTCGCTTGTAACGGTCGCGAATTGAGCATACTGGCGGTTAAAGCAATGAGCATTGGTCCGCCTGCCTGATCTGTGCCCATGGCCCGTCGCAGTCAAACTTGCCGTTTCGCCAATTCATTCATGTTTGCATTTTTTGCTTGAGAGCTTTGAAGGAGCCTAGTGTGCCAGGACAGTGCGTAATCGGTTTGCAATGGGGAGACGAGGCCAAAGGGAAACTTGTTGACATTTTGACCGAAGGCAAAGACCTTGTCGTCCGCTATCAAGGCGGAGCCAATGCGGGGCACACCGTCGTCATCGGCGATGAAGTTTACAAGCTGCATCATATTCCCAGCGGCATCATCAACGAAGGCGTTTTGAATTTGATTTCGCCGGGCGTCGTGATCAACCCACCAACGATCCTTCAGGAAATCGATTCGCTTGCAGAGCGCGGCATCGATGTCGGCCAGCGGATGAAGCTCAGCCAACGCGCTCACGTCGTGATGCCCTGGCACATCCTCGAAGACAAAATGTGGAACACATTGGTGTCCGGGAAGGACAACATCGGAACGACGTTACGTGGGATTGGTCCGTGCTATGCCGATAAAGTCACGCGGGCTTTCGCGATTCGGTTGGGCGACATGATCCGACCTGACTTTGCCGATCGCATTCGAAAGATTGTTGCGGTCAAGTCAAAAGTTCTTTCCGCTACCTCGGACGGAACTGCAACACCACTGGACGCAGAAGCCATCGTCACCGAATACACTGGATACGCTGAACGACTACGACCCTTGATCACCGATACCAATCGAATTGTCCACGATGCAGTCGAAGCCAATCAAAATATTTTGTTCGAAGGCGCTCAAGGGTCTTTGCTGGACATCGACCACGGAACTTTTCCGTTTGTCACCAGCAGCAATGCATCAGGAACTGGAATATCTTCTGGCTCGGGTGTACCGGGAAACTGGATTTCCAAAATCATCGGCGTTTGCAAAACCTACAGCACTCGCGTGGGTGGCGGGCCGTTTCCAACGGAACAAGACAACGAAAAAGGTCAACACATTCGCGACCTTGGTAAAGAGTTCGGAACAACGACCGGACGACCGAGACGCTGCGGCTGGTTTGATGCCGTGGCCGTTCGCTACACGTCTCGGCTGAGCGGCATAACGTCGATCGCGTTGACGATGCTGGATGTTTTAAGCGAACTGGAAGAAATCGAAGTTTGCATTGCTTACGAGTTGGACGGAAAACGGATTGATTACTTTCCCGCTCATGCGGATGACTTGGAACGCTTGGTGCCGATCTATGAGAAAATTCCTGGCTGGCAGTCGGACGTTACTGGCGCTAGAACCTTGGAAGACTTGCCTCCGTTGGCCATTAGTTATTGTGTGCGGTTGCAAGAATTGATTGGTCGTCCGATCGAGTTCATTTCCGTTGGACCTGATCGAAAACAAACGATCCACGTCGAAAAAGAAAGCCTGACCAAAGCACTGGCGTAGATCGACGTTCGCATTTTCCGGGAGGCAGAGCGATCAGGCTAACCGCCATGCCGACTTCGAGATCGCAAACTTCGACATCGCAAACTTCGACATCGCAATAGGCCCAGCCAACCATGTCCCAGCTGCGAATCTTAATGGCGACCGACGTACCATTTTGGAAATCCAGAACGGGTGCGCAGCAACGGATTCTTCGGCTTGTTAAAGCGCTAAGCAAACAAACCACTCCTGCAATCAACATCAAAACGTTTTATGTTGGCCCGGCTGAGAACACCGATCATGCCCAAGCAAACAGTCTATCTCTCGATGTTGATTTTCGCTCTTCCGACCAACGGCCGACTGGAATCGCTCACACTTTGAAGTGGCGGTTCGATGGAACGGTCAATCTCGCGAAACAAAAACTCAACCGAAGCAACTCGGATTCAGATTTAAAACCAGTAACGCTCGACGATTTTCGTTGGCCGTGGGCGATTACTGCGTTTAAAGGTACAGTCAAGTCGTTCCAACCGCACGTCATCTTGAATCAATACCTGACGATGTCGTATCTATTGGAATCGCTTTCCAAACAACAACGTGATTTGATTCATTGCATGGTCGATACACACGATGTGTTGTCCGATCGCCGACAACAATTCAAGCAATTCGGATATTCGCATTGGATCGATATCGACGAAACTGAAGAATCAAAGACGTTGCAGCGATACGATTCCATCATTGCGATTCATGAATCGGAGCGAGCGGTGTTCGCGAAGATGGCTCCTCAAGCCAAAGTGATCGTAGCCGGTCATTCGGTTGAAAGGCTTGATTCAACCTCGGTTCCGTCAGAACCTTTGGCGGACCGCTCGTTGACGATTGGCTATCTTGGTTCGTCCAATGATTCCAACCTTCATGCGCTGAAGGAGTTCCTTGAGAAAGCATGGCCAGCACTTGAGATGTCAAAAACTGAATTCGTGATTGCCGGTGGGATCTGTGAGAGCTTGGAAAACGTTTCTACGACGAAGATAAAAGTGCTAGGCGAAATCGACAATCTCGATGAGTTCTACGGTGAAGTCGATATCGTGGTGAACCCTGTTTCCTTCGGAACGGGACTGAAGATCAAAAGCTGCGAAGCTCTCGGGTTTGGTAAACCTTCGCTGGTGACGAAGTCCGGATTTGATGCAATGCCGAGCGAGTCTCAACCGGCAACCGTCATCGTGGAGTCAGTCGCAGCGATGGCCGATGCACTAAAAAAGCTCTCGGACAATCGAAGCGGGCTGTTGAAGCTACAAAACTCCGCAACCGAAATTTCGAAATTGCTCTTCAATGACGAAACGGTGTATCGCGAGTTGATGGAACGCTTGCGAGAAGTTGAAAAATGATGTGGGGAAAGCTTTCGGTTGCCCTAGGCTCTGGACTTCAATTAGCCGTTGGGCCGTTAGCCCCGGTTGAATCGCGCAGAAAACCGGGGCTAACGCCCAATGGCTAATGTTGTTGTGCAGAATTTTTAATTGAAGTCCAGAGCCTAGCGAAAATAGACAGCGAACACGCTTTCGTGACCGCGTACAACCGCGATTTCAACGCAACAAATACCCGTTGAGTAGGGAAGCCGTTTTCAAAACTTGTATTTGAGGGGCGAGTAAACTAACTTTGGGTCAGCCAAGCAGAGCGTGTTGAGATCGCCCCTTTGAACTTTGGAACAGAATGAAAACTTCAATCTTCCTGTTAGCAGTCTTGTGTCTTCCGGGAATCATTTCAGCAGACGTTGTCGAGACGTTTGAGAGTTACCCTATCGGGACGCCAGCCGGTTCGATTGCCAACGCTTTTGACGTTGGTAATTTTTTTAACGCGACTGTCGAGGCTCGCGGTCGCAATGGATCAAATGGACTCTGCGTTCCTGAAGCTGAATCACCATTTTCAAATGACGGTAGGCTGATATGGGACTTGATGACAGGGCCCAATGATATTCCAGGGGAGGGGTCGACTGTACAGCTCTCGTCTGATTTTCAGATTCGAAACTCTTTGGACCTTTCCAATACAAACGGGTCCAGCACTGTCGCGTCAATTGGTTACAGCGGCACTTTCAATGCGAGTCAATCAGTCATTGTCTCATTGTTTCGTAGCGGTCCAAACTGGAGCGAATTTCAAGTTGTGATGCAGGAGTTCGGCATCGCGAGCCAGTCGTCCGTTGTTTCCAACGCGCGACCTGTTTCAGATCTCGGATTGACGGCCAACAGTTTCGGAGAGCTTTCGGATTATTTCACGCTCGAGCTTGACGTGCTGCATACGTCAAATTTTACGGGATTTGCTACAGCGAATCTTTATGACGAACAAGGAAGTGTTTTGGAAACGTTGTCATTGGACTTGCCAAGTTTTTTAATTGACGTCGCTACAGGCGATTTTCCACGAGCAGAGGTTGGATACAATGACTCTGCGAGATCAACTTCCGAATTGTGTATCGACAACATGAGCCATACGGTTATCGCGGCAGTTCCCGAGCCAACTGCAATTGCGTTTCTTCTCATCCTTGGGGTTGGTGCTTCGGTAAGACGTCGCAGACTATAGATTGCGCACGTTGGCCGCGAATACCTGATCGCCAAACCAAAATTGAGAACGGCCACCCCTCCGAGGCGTCGCGGCCCCGAAAGAGAAAGATCCTCCGGTTGGCCTGCCTGCGAGCCATTCTCGCTGCCAAACAGGTCGGATTCCTCCGGTATTTTCGGCTTTGTCGGGATATCGATCGATTTGAAAACTTGTTGTCCGCCTATTCGAGAGCTACCTTTAACAGTTAATTCTGCTGAACTCCTCAGCGAGACTAAAATAGAATCGACTGAGGGACATCAACGCGGCCACTTCATGAAAAACAAATCAGCATTCACACTCGTCGAACTCCTTGTGGCGATCGCCATCATTGGCGTGCTCATCAGTTTGACTTTGCCTGCCGTGCAGATGGCTCGAGAGTCTGCGCGAAAGACGACATGTCTGAACAATCTCAAGCAGATTGGGCTGGCGGTTCAAAATTACGAATCCAGTCGCAACCGGTTTCCACCTTCCCGAGCCGCCGACGGATTTTTAACATGGCCAGTTTACTTGATGCCGTATCTGGAAATGAACAACCTTCATGCCCAGTTTGACATGCAAGCTCCTTACGGGATGCAGTTCCCGCAAACCGTCCGCGAACAGATGCCGGTCATGATGTGTCCTTCACGACGCAGCAGCCATCAAGTCAGCTTTTGGGAACGAAACAATCAACCAGTCGGAACCGTCGGCGATTACGCTGGCAACGCTGGATCGCACAAGCACCATCGCAATCATGTTTGGGGCTTGTTCACAGACGAGGTCGATGGCGTATTCAATTCCGGGCGCACTCGTGAAAATCCTGTTGTCGGTGGCCGACTGGTCGGAAAAGAAATCGGGCGTTACGGATTCCCCAGCCTGACAGACGGTTCCTCGAACACCATCTTCGTCGGCGAGAAACACTTAAGTCCTCAACATCTTCGCCAGCCTCGCGGTTGGGGCGACGGTTGCATTTTTAATGGCGACGACCCAGCGACCTTCATGAGAATCGGAGGCATCGATTTAGGGATCGCGAAAAGCCCACAGCAAGAAGGCTCGCCAGGAGACTTCCCAATCTGGGGATCAAGTCACCCCGGCTACGTCAACTTTATGTTTGGCGATGCGAGCGTTCGCACGTTTGAAGTTGAACTTTCTGAAGTCACCTTGTCCCGTCTTTGTTCTCGCAACGACGGCGAGACTATCGAATACTAATGTTGCCAATGCTCAGTCGACCAGGTCGTTCGTCACAGCCTGCGTCACTTCTGAGTCTGTCGACGACTCGAACAAACGCCTCCTATCATTCCACCAATTGATCCGTTACCGCGAAACCATCATGCAACGCGTTGTCTATTTTGTCGGCCATCAACACGAAGTCGCGCATCACGCGGCTCCGCTGATGCCGCATTTCGACGTTCGCATCGTTTCCTGCGAAGAGGTTATCCAACAAGCGTCTGCAGGTGATCTGACAATCTTTTTCTCCGAGCATTTCGATCGGTTTCGAAACGCAATTTCCCAACTCAAAAGCAACAATGTGGCGACGCTGTATTTGATCGACGGAATTCTAGAGTGGCGAAACGCTTGGGAGAATCGCGATACCGAACCAGCGTGCCCGTATACGATGCGGCCCGTCCTGTCACATAAAGTCGCCTGTATCGGTAAGTCTCAAGCAAGAACGCTGAGCAGTTGGGGCAATGATGAGAAAATTGAAGTCGTCGGTGTAGCGAGATTCGATACGCTTCGAGTTCGATGGCTTGAACAAAAAGCCAACGAGTCGCCCGACGGCTCGAACCAAGACAAACAAACTTCATCTTCAGATCCGTTTCGCTTGCTGGTGATGACCGCCAAAACACCTGGCTTCACCGATGAGCAAGTCGCGACGACGAAGCAAAGTTTGCTGGACTTAAAAGCTTTCTTCTCGGCGAACCGAAAAATTGATGGTTGCAAGATTGACGTCACCTGGCGATTGACGCATGGCTTGGCTTCCGAGATTGGGGTAAAAAACAAACTCGATGACCTAACAGGTGGCGAACTTGCCGAAGCGCTAGCTAATTCAGACGCAGTGATCTCTACACATTCGACTGCGATGATCGAAGCCATGTTGTCGAACAAACCGGTCGCTGCTCTCGACTATCACAACTGCCCCAATTATTTGCAGCTGGCGTGGAACATTTCTGCGAATGAAAAAATCGGCCCTGTCATCAAGGAGCTCGTTAATCCTCCAGCGCGGAAAATTTTGTTTCAAGAGTCGCAGCTGTTCGATGCGATTCACATGGCAACGTCGGCAACCGAACGACTGTCTCAATTGATACATTCGATGTTTGCCGAGGTAGACGTGGCACTTAGTGACTCGAAACAGCTGCAATTTCCGTCGAACTTGTTGTGCCGGTCTAATTTGACGGCACAGTTAAGCTCAGCAAACGATTCGATCAAGCCAACGCTTGATCACACGACCGTCTTTGAGGATGTTGCAGAGTTTAAGGAAACCGACACGCTGGAACTTCAAGCACAGCTTTCTCACGCGCGTCGCGAGATTGAACACCTCAAGCGTGAGACAACAAGGCTTGAGTCGGAGCTTGGACAGGCTCACGACATTTTTGAGCAGATTCACAATCACCCGATCGCTGGCCCGATCGTACGGTTACGGGAAAAGTTCATGCAGTTCTTTCAACGATCTGCAAAACAAAACGCCACAAACAATCCAGTAGAAATCGACAACTCGGCAAACGCATCGAATCAATAACTTCAACACCGCAAATTAGTTGATCCAATCTCATCCACAACCTGCACTCAAGATCGCTCAGTCGCGGACCGCCGCTGATCCGGTCGTGCTATGCGCAGCCGATGAGAATTACATTCGCCCGCTGGCTGTGATGTTGCACTCTGCGGCTGAGCAACTGGCCGATGGAAAACACTTGTACGTTGTTTTGCTCGACGGGGGAATCAAAGAAGAAAGTTACGTCGGACTCCGTGAATCGCTTTTCGATTTGCCGATTTCGATCGACATTCTCAAACCCAACCTGAGCGAAGTCGATGACTTGATGACATCGCATCACATCACGCACACGGCTTATTTACGCTTGATGGCGGCCCGATTGTTACCAGACGATATCGAGAAAGTTGTTTATCTCGATTCCGATGTGTTAGTCAAAGATGACTTGAGCAAACTTTGGGACATGGATCTCAATGACAATTATTGCTTGGCTGCGATTGACATTGCGGTTCCGTTTGTCGACGCAAGCGAAATCCATACACCCCAGGCGAATCAAGCCAAACCTTACTTGATGGCCTACACGCCCATTCAAAACTGGAAGACGCTTGGGCTTGATGGCTCGGCAAACTATTTCAACAGTGGCGTGATGGTTCTGAATTTGAAAAAATGGCGAGACGACAGCATCGAGGAAGCATTGTTTCGTTGCCTTAGAGAAAACGCTCAATACGTTTGGTGCTGGGACCAGTACGCACTGAACGTTGTTTTCGCTGGTCAGTGGGGCGAACTTCCGGCGCGTTGGAATCAGGGCGGACACATTTTCGAATATCCAAATGAAGCAAACAGTCCGATTGATCAGCAGCAATTCGTCGAGGCGCGCGACAATCCAGCGATCATTCATTACACAACGATGTTCAAGCCATGGGACTATCGTCCCTTTCATCCGCTCCGCGAAAATTTCTTCGCCCAACTTGATCAAACCGCTTGGAAGGGCTGGCGGCCAGAGTATCCGGGACTAAAGATTCGTGAGTCCTGGGACTTGAAGACGTATCAGCTTTATCGTTTTTGCTGCAAATGGTCGCGGAAATTTTCACTCGCATTGAAGAAGCCAACCAACAATTAATCTTGATCCATAAGCAACCATCTCCGAACAGCAACAACGACGAGGCCATTCCGGTATCGCGCGTGACGGAAGATACTACAGCCAAAGCGCAAACTGAGACACAACTCTCGACGGCCCCGATTACGATCTTCACACTTCCCAAACCGTTCAATCAACAAACCGATACGATCCAGCGAAACGCTATTCGATCGTGGAAGCGGCTTGCGCCGGATGTGCAAATCATTCTCATGGGTGATGAAGCCGGCATCGAAGCAACGGCTGCTGAGTTGAACGTGGGGCATGCAGGAAACATTGACATCAACGAACACGGGACGCCGCTAGTAAGCTCCGCTTTCGAGATCGCACATCGCGTCACCACCTCGCCCGTACTCGTTTACTGCAATGCTGATGTCATCCTGACAAAAGATTTTGTGAATGCAGTTGGCCTCGTTCAACAAGATCAATCGATTAATCGATTCCTTGCCATCGGTAGACGGACTGATCTCAAAGTCGAACGTGCTGTGGACTTTGACAGTTCGCACGATCTGGAAAAACTGCTCGACGATTGCGAGTCTCGTGGCGTACCGGCTTCGATTGTTTGCAAAGAATACTTCGCCTTTACCCGAGACATGTATCGTGATGTTCCAGCTTTCGCCGTCGGACGCGGCAATTGGGATAACTGGATGGTGGCCTCAGCGAAAACGCAAAACATTCCGGTTGTCAATCTTTCAAGTTGCGTGAAAGCAATCCACCAGGAACACGACTACTCTCACGCTAACAAAAGCCGCTTGCAATGTTACGTCAACGGCGAAGAGGCTCGCGAGAACCAACGACTTGCCGGTGGACGCCACTTGATCTCCGGGTCGACTTCCACGCATCGACTGGAAGATCAATCCGTTGTGCATAATCGATCATTGATTCCCGGAAGTGAATTCTTCCGAGACTTGCCATCTTTTTCCAAACTGATGTTGAACTTGTTGAGTTCGCGCTAAAGACATTAAGCTATCTCGCACAATTCGTTTTTGACTGTGCCCGTTTGCGAACAGACTGCACGGTTATCAATTCTTAACTTGGTAGAAAACTCCCGATGACAATTTCGATTCTCATCATGTGTGGAGCTTTCCTGGAATTGCTGTTTGCGATCGCCTTTTTTTATTGGTTACGATCGCTAAAGTCTTCTCCTCTCGATCTCGCGCAACAACATTCAACTTGGATCGTACTTTCGGTTCGCGGATTTGATCCGTCGCTGGAACGATCGATCAGCGGATTGCTGGAACAAGATTTCACGGACTATCAAGTCTGCGTCACCGTCGACCATCAGGCCGATCCAGCTTGGCAAGCGATCGAGAAAATAAAGTCCTCGCATGCCCATGGTGATCGACTGACCATGCGAGTATTGCAAAACCCGTTAGAGACTTGCAGCCTCAAATGCAGTGCACTGGCCGAAGCAGTTGAGTTTATTCTGAATGAACATCCGAAAACAGAGCGGATCGTTCTCGTGGATTCAGACGTCAACGCGCCTCCTTCGATGTTGGCCGAGGTAACCGGACCGTTGAACGATCCAAACGTTGGCGTGGTCAGCGGCAACCAATGGTTCGAACCGGAATCGGGAGCGACCGTCGGCACAATGGTTCGCAGTTTATGGAACGCGGGCGCGTTGCTGCTAACGGTATACTTCCAAAACCCCTGGGCAGGCACGTTTGCGATGCGAGCCGAAACCATCCGCAATACGGACTTGATCAACGTCTGGAGAAAGTCAGCAGTTGACGATGGGCCTATCAAAGCTTTGTTACAACCGCTTGGTTTGAAATCGAAAGTTCTGCCTTCACTGATCATGATCAATCGCGAGTCATGCACTTTTTCGTTTGTTCAACGATGGATGGCGAGAATCTTGACTTGGTCACGAATTCACGAGCCTTCGTTTATGACGACCCAGTTCAATGTTGTCGTGACGGACCTGTTAATCATCGCCACGATTGCGACGATGGTTTGGGGCGGATTCGTTGGCCACGTTTCAACTGTGTGTTGGGCTTTTTGCGCACTGGTCGTTAGTGGCATTTTCCTGGTCGCCGCGTATGCGATCATTCGTCGTGGCGTTGCTCAACATTCAAACTCGGTCCCTGAAGGACTGCCGTCACTTTCAATTGGACGACTGGTCACCATGTTGTTTATGATCCTGGTCGCGCAGTGGGTGTACACCTTCGCCGTTTGGAAAGCGCTCACCGCCAAACGAGTGACGTGGCGCGGAATTGATTATTCGATCCATGGCCGAACGTTAAAGATGGAAGGCCACTCGCCTTATCAAGCGAACGACGGAAAGTCTGAAGTTTCGATTTGAGTAGCTGCGACTAAAACAAGCCACTGATTTCGCCGTCGTCGCTGATGTCGATCAATTCGGCTGACGGTGTTGCCGGCAACCCAGGCATGCGCATCATGTCACCGGTGATCGGAACGAGAAAGCCGGCACCTGCGGCGATCTCGATCTCGCGGACCGTAATTTCAAAACCGGTGGGTCGTCCGATCTTGGTTGCATCATCCGAAAGTGACTTTTGTGTTTTCGCAATGCAAACGGGAAGCCCGTCCAGTTTCAGCTTCTTGATCTTCCTCAAATCTTTTTTGGCTTGCGAAGTAAATTCAACGCCATCAGCACCGTAAACTTTTTTGCAGATCGTTTCGATCTTTTCGATGACCGGTAGCTTCCAATCATAAAGCGGTGCGAATTGCTTTTCGGTTTGTTCAATCGTTTCAGCAACGGCCGTCGCAAGGTCCACAGCACCTTCGCCGCCTTTGCCCCAGATGTCGGCGACAACGCAGCGGAACCCAAGTTCTTCGCAACGCGATTTTACGATCTGAATTTCCTCTTCGGTATCACTGACGAAACGGTTTATTGCAACAACAGCATCGAGGCTGTATAGCCTTGTATTCTCAAGATGCTTTTCCAGGTTCGGCAACCCTTGGGTAACCGCAGTTGGGTTGGGAGTCGTCAATTCTTTCAGATCCGCTCCGCCGTGATATTTGAGCGCGCGAATCGTCGCGACCAACACCATTGCCTTCGGTTTCAGACCAGCCGAAGCACATTTAATATCGAAAAACTTTTCCGCTCCAAGATCCGACCCGAAACCAGCTTCGGTGACAACGTAGTCTGACAATGACATTCCCATTCGAGTACCGATTACCGTGTTGGTACCTTGAGCAATGTTTGCGAATGGTCCGCCGTGAATAATGGCAGGAGTCCCTTCGATCGTTTGCACGAGGTTTGGCTTAACGGCGTCCTTCATCAACGCCGCCATGGCTCCCTGAGCGTTCAAATCGCGCGCGTAAACAGGCTTTCGACTTTGATTCATGCCGACATAAATGTTTCCCAAACGTCGTTTCAAATCCGCCAAGTCATTTGAGAGGCACAGGATCGCCATGATCTCGGAAGCGGCTGTAATATCAAATCCGGTTTCACGAGGAATACCATTCCCCGTTCCGCCAAGTCCAACAACGACTTTACGTAACGCACGATCGTTAACGTCAAACACACGTTTCCAAACAACGGTTCTTGCGTCGATGCCCAGCGATCTTTTTTTGCTTTGTAAATTGTTATCGATCAACGCAGACAACAAATTGTGAGCTTTCTCGACGGCGGCGAAATCTCCCGTAAAGTGCAGATTGATATCTTCCATAGGCAGAACTTGCGACCATCCGCCTCCTGTGGCTCCACCTTTAATACCAAAGACGGGACCAAGTGAAGGCTCGCGAAGCACGACCGTCGTCTGCTTACCAATGCGATTCAAACCCTGCGTCAAACCGATCGACATCGTTGTCTTGCCTTCACCGGCGGGCGTCGGCGAAATGGCAGAGACTAAAACTAAGTTGCACTTACCGACCCGCTCATTGTCGATGAGGCGCAGCGGAAGCTTGGCTTTGTATCGTCCATAACATTCCAAATCGTTTTCAACGATTTTTAACTGGTCGGCGATTTCAGTGATGGGTTTGAGTTCAACCTGGCGCGCGATTTCAATATCTGTTGGCATTGTGTTGAGTTCACTTATTTGAATTGGATGTAAGACAACAAACCGTTCTAGGACAAAATCAGCGAGTATTCGTAATCACAATGGTGACGCCAAAAACAAGCCTGCACTTATGACTGTTTAATTTAGACTGTTTTTCAAAGAGGGACATTAGGAGCAAGCTCGAGCAAAGCACAAAATGTGGTGCAGCCAACATGTCCACAAATTTTCGCGACCCTAAAAAGGGTAAATAAAACATCTGGCGAAGAGCCCGATTCGCGTGTTAATCCAGAGAATCCACTCGCTTCAATCCCGATGAAAAGGCAGAGGGTACGACTGAGGCGTATCCGATTCTGGTGATCAGCCGGATTTGTTAAGCAACATTAATCGAATATTTGGGCTTAGATTGCCATTGTCCGACAATTCGATCCTTTTTCGGTGAAGCAGATTAGCTTATAATCCCAATATAAGAGAGTAGTGTTATCCGCGCCCAGATTCTACATTTTTCAGGGTGCGAAAAGTTTTCTATCATCACTTCGTTATCTGTTTATTCTTGAGGTCTCGATGAGTATCAAAAAGACATCCAAGGGTTTTACCTTGGTCGAGTTACTGGTTGTCATCGCTATTATCGGCATCCTGATTGGAATGCTGCTTCCAGCGGTACAACAAGTCCGCGAAGCCGCTCGTCGGACACAATGCGCGAACAACATGCGGCAGGCTGCTTTGGCTTGCTTGAACTATGAAAGTGCCCGAATGCATTTTCCTCCAGGACTCAATGTCCCAATCGACGACAGTGAATCTGGCGCGTTTGCGGTAAGTTTTGCAGAAAACATCAACATGCCCAATGAGCCGCACGAAGACAGCTTCGGATCGTGGATGGTGTGGATTCTTCCATTCATCGAAGCAAACAATGTTTACGCTTTGATGGACCTTTCTCAACGCGAGTACGCCAATGCATTAGGCGCGGATTCGGCAGCGGCCAATGTCATTCCTGCCTTCCGTTGCCCATCAGACATTCCAGATGACACAGTAACTTATAGCGGCAGTGGTGGAGACTATGTTTTTGGCGCGAACAGCTACTACGGTGTCGCCGGTTTACAGACCTGGTATTACTACGACATCACTTACGATGGGATTCTTTGCTACAACAGCAAAACAAACTTCAGCGCCATCACCGATGGCTCATCGAACACATTTTTGATTGGTGAGCGTTATCACATGGACCTCGAATGGCCCGACATGAAAAACTTCCGAGG
Source organism: uncultured Pirellulaceae bacterium (assembly GCA_964584615.1). Lineage (GTDB taxonomy): Bacteria > Planctomycetota > Planctomycetia > Pirellulales > Pirellulaceae > Mariniblastus. The sequence goes on from CAZPBE010000032.1 coordinate 20,790, forward strand.
TTGGGCATGGTCTAACCGAACGGCTTCACGTGACTGCATCTCCGGTATGCTTGAACCTGTCAACTACAAGCTTCCTGTGGGCACAGGTCCGAATCCAAGTTTTGCCTGGACCGACAAGAAGTTTAACTCGTTCAGCAGTGGACATCCTGGCGGAGCGAACTTTGCCATGGCAGATGGCTCGGTTCAATTTGTTAACGCCGAGTCAACGTCCGAACTCGATTTTCTGCAAAGCCTTGCAATCAAAAATGATGGCAACGTCGTCAGCGTTCTTGATTATTAATCCGTCGTTTTGAATTGATATTATGAAATTGCGATTTGGCAGTTTTGCATTGCTTTTGGTTTTGTGCGTCTTAGCCACCGGTTGTTCAACGCCACCTCCGCCGATCGTACCGGTCAGCGGAGTGTTGACGATCAAAGGCGAACCATTAAGAAACGCAGAGGTCAAGTTTGTGCCTATGCACGAGAACTTGGACGGCAATGCTGTTGCGGCTGGAGTCACGGACAAAAACGGAAAGTATGTGTTAATGCTTCCCGGAGTTCCCGAGCCTGGATGTTACGCCTGTGAATGTAAAATTTTGGTTGTCGAAGGTCCTATGCCCGACGCAGCCAGAGCCGATAGCAATGCAGGATTTGCAGCAGCAAATGCGTACAGAAAATCGTTATCAAATCGCCCCATCCCGTCTCAGTACGAAAGAGTCGGAACGACACCGCTAACGATAACTGTCACTGCGGAAGACAGTGAGTACAACTTCGAGATCAAGAGATAGATCCAACAACGAAAACGAATAACGACTAAGGCATGCTTCAAATTGAAGGATGCCTTTTTTTGTTCAATTTTCAGAGCTGGAACTGCCTCATATTATCCATAACTAGACGATTGGTTACGATATTGTCTTTCCAATCTCACAGCCAATAGCCGTCCATTGGCTCCGCGGCAACGCAACCAAAACTCAACCACTATTCAAACTGGAATCAAATGGCGTCGTATCTCGATAAACTTTTTTCAATGACAGGAAAAACAGCCGTCGTGATTGGCGGCACCGGAGAACTTTGCGGCGCGATGGCCAATGGACTTGCCGGGGCGGGCGCTGAAGTCGTCATTGTCGGACGATCAGAAGAAAAAGCCAAATCACGAATCGAGAGTATTCGGGCAATCGACCCGAATGCGAAAGTTTACTTCGAGCCATGCCAGGTTGATTCGAAATCTGAATTGGAATCGTTACTGGCACGCGTTCTTGAAAAATCCGGAAGCATCGACGTGGTTGTTAACGGAGCAGGCATGAACAGCGCAACTCCTTTCCTCGAAATCGAAGAAGCTGAATGGGACCGCATCTTTGAAGTCAACTTGAAAGGAGTCTTCATGGCGTGCCAGATTTTCGGAAAGTACCTGGTCGAGCGAGGGCTGGGCGGATCGATCATCAACGTCGGTTCAATGTCTGGAGTCATTCCGCTTTCTCGCGTGTTTACTTATTCTGCCAGCAAAGCCGCGATTCACAATCTGTCCAAAAACCTTGCCCGTGAATGGGCGCCCAACAACGTCCGCGTCAATACATTGGTGCCCGGATTTTTCCCCGCTGAACAAAACAAGAAAGTCCTGACGCCCGAGCGCGTAGGTCAAATCATGGGACACACGCCAATGAATCGATTTGGTGAAGCAAGCGAATTGATTGGTTCGACATTGCTATTGGCCAGCGATGCGGGTTCGTTCGTAACCGGAATTGAAATGGTTGTTGACGGTGGTTATGCATCAATGACCATCTAGAGGGTATTTCAAAACCTGTAGTGGACTTCGCCAGAAGTCCCAGCTCGCTTTCAAAACAAAGGGAATTCTGGCGAATCCCACTACGATGATCGCACGATTTTAGGTTTTGAAATGTCCTCTAGCCATATTGCCATCCGAATCAGCGGGAGCCGACGACAAACGTTCAAACTGATTTTGAAATCGCCACAAAGAATTTACGTTTCCTGTTCCAATCGCAATTCGTAGTTACCCATGAAAATCTTTTTCGAGTGTTTGCTGGTTGGCTTAGGCGGTACGTTCGGAGCCTTGTGCAGATTTGGAATCGCCGAACTGACGAGCGCCTTTGCCAAGACATCGTTTCCGCTTGGCACCTTGATTGCCAATGTCGGCGGCTGTTTTTTGATTGGTATTTTTATCGGTAGCGGGCAAGATGAACGAAGTCGCCAGCTGAAAACTTTTTTCGGTATCGGTTTTCTTGGTGCCCTCACCACGTTTTCAACTTTTGCCGCCGAGACGGTCTCTAGCACGAGCGAAGGAAACTCGGGAATCGCGATTGCCAACGTTTTGGCCAACTTGTCGCTTGGCTTTGGAGCCGTACTGTTGGGAATGATGGTTGGTCGACGATTTCAAAGCTGGTAGATTGTCTGACCATGGGCTCGGCGCGTTGACCGGGACATCGACGAATGACCTTTAATCGGCACGCACGTGTTTCGCTTTTCACTTACCCAATTGATACTGCTATTGGTTTTGGTGGCAATCCTGGGCGGAATGCTGTCTGCTGCTTTCAAATCGCGCTACTACCTTAGCTACCAAGGCCTCGCCGTATCGCCAGACGGAATGCTTGCCGTTGCAATGACCAACCGCGGTTTCCAACTGATTGACCTGCATGCAGGAAGCTCCCGATTTGAAACGTTAGTCAACGACTGGAATCCACTTCCATCCATTTCAGGAAGTCCAACCAGACGAATCATTTTTCGAGACAACAACTCGTTTGCGTTTACATTGCCAGTCGGCATTCAACAGTCCATGGCTGGAATCTACTCGATTCCTGGGTCATCATTGATTTCTGAATTCGTATTTCAGGACGCGACGGCAATCAACTTCTTGGATTCGAACGAACAAACCTTGTTGGGAAAAGACTTCATCTGTCGAATTCCGGACAAGGATATTTCCATTCCGTTTTTTGACCTCAACGAATCTGCGACAATTCGACATCGATTCAAGCCAAACGTTGCGCCGAAAGCCCTGGAACCCAAAGACTCCGATCCAAACTCAACGACTCCAGATCAATCGAGTGAGCAGGCCGCCAAGTTGCTTAAAGGGCGTTGGGCCGTTAGCGATGACGGGTCACGACTTGCGAACACGTTGGACAACGAGATCAAAGTTTTTGATTCGGTTTCAGGTAGCCTTTTAGCGACCCTCGACCTGGAAGGCGAATCCATCGAGCAAGTTTTCTTTCTCGATCAAAACCGGATCTTGTTGGCGGATCGCTATGGCTATTCACTGTTTGATTTTGGAAAACCGGAGCCGTCGATTAGCTGGAAAATTGATCTTGATAAGATAACCCAAGTCAACTCAAAGGCGGCTTTCTCTGCTGACAAGAAAAAGATCGCGGTTTCAAAACGCATCAGCAATGTAAAACATCAGTTCTTGATCATCGACTCAGATACTGGAAAAATTCTGTTTGAGTCACCTGTATCGGGCGCTAGAACAATCGAGCACTTCGTTTTCGATCTGGAAAACCGTTTGATCGTTGCATCAGACAATTCAGACTCTGGAATTACCGTCTGGAACACTTCTACTGGAAATCAAAGTACGCTTCTGGGGCAGTCCCGATGGCCAATCGCGTGCCTGTTTACTTTGCTGCTGTGTGGTTGGGCCTGGATCTGGGGGCGAATTGCTCGACAGGCCGAACGAGGTTCCGTTGAAAGGAATTCGGAACGCTTGGCGGATTTGCTGGCCGAGCACCCACTCGACAACAGCGCTGCGGTATCTGCAAAACAGAAATACTCCCAGGGCATCGTAACTGATGTCGAATTGGTTGAAACTTATGACACTGTGCTAGGAAAAAAAAGCCTGGAAACCGCATGGTGCCTCATGTATGTCGGCGGAGTGCTCGGAATCGCGTGGTCGGTGATTCCTATTTTTGTCTTACACGGTTCCTGGTTTTTCAGCGCTATCTTTGAGCAGGTTTTTACGGCCCGCGCTTGCCTGATGATTTTTGGCGTGATCGTTGGCGTCATGGCGCTGGCACGAGGTACTGGAAAATATCACAGCCTGCTACGAGTCACCGCTGGTTTGCAGCTTTTTCAGATGATCAATTTTGATGTCATCAATTTTCTTCTTGGCGCGATCGAAACGACGATGCTCAACCGAGATGCAGCGTTAAGCGAAATTTCCAATGCGCAGTCTCTCTCTCGGCTAAATTCTGGCGGAGATATTCTTCCGGAAGTCGGCGATTCATCACTTCCTGAGTAAGCTAACTCCAAGTCGTAAGGGATTTCCCTGATTTACGGCGTCCGGTTAGTGCGCTTATCCGGCTTCGAATGATTCACACGATTAGTGAATGCCAATGACTCCTTAGGGAAGCATATCTTACGAAAAAAGCCTGCTATTGCAGATTGGAAACGTAGGCTTTGGCAAAGAATGGGTGCCAGAGAATGCAAATTGCAAACACGCTAATCCAACGAAAATCAATCAATTAATCCTAGACAAGCAAGATGAGCATAAAACAAAAATGGCCTTTGGTCATTCTGATATCATCGATGCAGTTGGCCATCCTGCTGCTGGCCGTTGTCTTTTTGTTTGATTGGTTCAACAAAAAAACTGCCCACACCCTGCTGCAACAGGTGAACGCTGACAACAAGGCGATTGCAGAACAAACCATTGTCGCGACGGAGATTCCGCGAATCCCGGGCGGGTTCAGTGAGAGCGACAAGACATCGGTCAACAAGATACAACGGCATATTGACCGCATCAAAGTTCCCAATGATGGTTTGATCGCAATTCTCTCTACCGGTGATGGGCGTACCATCGCTCACAGCAACGAGCGCGAAAGTACTGCAATAAATTGGGGTGCGTTGAATTTGATTGATGGTGAAGAATCCATGAATCTGGCCAACGCGGTAAGCAGTTCAAATCCGACCAGGTCTGGAAAAGTCAAAACTCAATCCGGTGAGTATTGCCTGTCTGCAACGATGCTGCCGGGAAATCAGGCGATAATGATCGTGGCACAGCAAAGATCAAGAAGTATGCGCGAGCACTTTGCCAATGTCGCAACGATGAGAAAGTTAGTGTTTGCGGCAACGTTGCTTTTCGGCTTCTTTTGCGTTGGCTATTCAACAACCATTCTTTCTCGATTCAATGAACAAGTCTCGAACACAAATCTTCAGCTTGAAAAACAAGTCTCCAAGAAAACACGAGAGTTGGTAAGAACCCGCAACGCCGTTATTTTCGGGTTGGCGAAACTTGCTGAAAGTCGAGACAACGATACCGGCGAGCATCTTGAGCGAATAAGAATCTACGTCACCCTGTTAGCCCAAGACTTGTCTTCCCAGTACCCGATTCTTGATGAAGACTTCGTTCACAATCTTGGACTCGCGTCTTCGCTTCACGATATCGGAAAAGTTGGAATTCCAGATTCAATCTTGCTTAAGCCGGGTCGGTTGACGCCAGAAGAAAGAGGCGTCATGGAGCTTCACACACTAATTGGTGGTGAATGCCTCGACGCGATCCAGGAGCGTTTGGGAAACAATGAATTTATGGAAATCGCTCGGCAGGTAACCTATTCTCATCACGAGCGATGGGACGGCACGGGCTACCCTCACAAACTTGCTGGAAACGACATTCCGCTAATCGCACGCATCGTTTCAGTGGCTGATGTCTACGACGCGTTGACTTCAAAACGTCCTTATAAACGAGCCATGAGCCACACTGAAAGCCGGGCCATTATCTGTTCGGGGTCCGGAACGCAATTCGATCCAGAAGTCGTTGCCGCATTCCTTCGCCACGAAGATGAATTCGAAAGAATCTCAATTCAGCAACAAGCTTTGACCGACGATGAATCCAAGAGTGACTTCCAACGTCGAGTCGAGCAATTCGACAATGGCCAACCAGAAGAAGAAACGGCAATTAAGAACACGCCTGGATCAAATGAATAGCACGCGCTGGCAGGCTAGTCGCGGTCCATCGCTACCAAGCAAGATTTAACAATCTTCTCAAGTTCATCGACAACTTCTTCGATCGTTTTGTCGTCAGTGTCAACGACGATCGCGTCATCCGCTTTTTTGAGTGCACCATACTCACGTTCGCGATCCTGTTTGTCACGCAACGTCTGATCGGCCATCACTTGATCAAAGTCCACGTATTGCCCGTTGGCCAACATTTGTTCGACCCGGCGCTTGGCACGAAACTGCGGCGACGCCGTCAAGAATATTTTGCAGAACGCGTCTGGAAACGCGACCGTTCCTTGATCCCGCCCCTCGCAAACGAAACTGCCCGTGGCCGCAATCGCTCGTTGTAACTCGGTCAGTCGATCACGCACGCCTTTTGAATCTGCGGCGAAGACGACATTGCGTGTCACGTCAGGCGATCGAACCAATTCAGAAACGTCACGTTGATCAAGCAGCACTCGATCTCCATCAAATTGAATCTCGACATCTCGCGATAATACCGCCATCGCCTCGGCGTCGTTCAATTCGACTCCGCGATCGATCGCGGCCCAAGTGATCGCACGATACATGGCACCAGTATCCAAAAACCTGAATCCGATTCTCTGGGCAAGCTTGCGGGTAACGGAACTTTTGCCAGCCCCGGCCGGACCATCGATTGCAACAACCATCTTATGAACTTTAACTGGCTTCGGAAAACATTAACTTGATTTGGAAAAACTCAAACGCCGTGAAATCGACTTCGACGATGGACCGGTCTATTGCATTTGTTTGATCGGATTCGACTTCTGCATCACGTTCGTTTTGCACAACATGGCGAACAAACTCGTTGAGAAAATTCTCGCGATCAACCGTTTCCATTTCGCGAAAACAATGCAGCTTTAGTTGACCCGCGCGGCCTTCTGTCTCCATTAAGCGTACACGTAAGCCGACACAACGGCAATCGTCATTCAAGATCGCATCCCACCACGTGGCGACAACGTTGCGATTGGCAACGTGAAAATACCAAAGTGGATTTAAAGGATTGGCTGCGACACGCAAGTTCATCAAAGGTGTCATGCGGCCAACACAAGCCGACATCGAGTTGGGAACATCGATTCCCATGCCGAGTTTAAAACTTCGTTGCGTTTCGTTGCCAACAATCAAAATTGAATCCATCATGCGGCGCGATGTTCTTCGATGATAGGGCAAGCCATTAGTAAACAGGCTGAGTTTGTAAGCGTCATCAACGATGTCAATCAGTTGCGGCGCGTCGAGCCATGGCCGATAGATGGGCTGTAAGAAACCTTGCATGCCGGCGAACACTTGCGCCGACTCATTTTGCCAAGCTGTTCTCATACAGAGATAGTTGCCGGTCGTTCCATTAAGCGACCCAGTCAGATCAATGTTTAGTTCCAATTCAACAATTCGTGAGCCGCGAACAACGGTGACCGTTTGCTCGAACTTAGCCAATTCGTGTTCATCGTCAACAAGTTTTCCAGTCGTCTTTATTTCGGCGGCAACTTTTGAAAGCCGGTTCGTTTCAAGTTTCTCGCAAACCATGCTGGTATACCGAGACTGGAGAAAATCTGGTCGTTGGGGATCGCGTTCTCCTGGAATACGAATCGCCAACCGTTGCCCGACCAGGTTGCCTCGCTTTCCGTGAAAGTTGACGGCACGAATACCACCTGTTTCCGAATCAATAACGACTTCGAAAAACTCGTTGCGCAGCGTGTGTCCATCGTCGACAAACGGTTCCGCACGAAGTGAATTCTGTTGAACCTGGATCGAATCAAGATCCAGCGAACCCATTGCCGGCAAATCAACAACCCAATGGCCCCGTCCGTCACGACACTGAGCAACATGAACCGGTGGAAATTTCTTGACGGAGCCCGACTTCATTGTCGCGGATTGCCAATGAACTCTCTTTGGCGACGAATGTAAATTTATCAGCATTGAGCCGGAGTCTGCTTCGGAGGAATCCGACTCGGTTTCGCTGGCTCCGCCGTAACCGGCTAACAACGCGTGCTTTAGCTGGCCGAGTTTTTTTACAATCGATTCCCATTCTGGCGGACTGGCCCACTCGGCGGTTTGCAGTTCAATTCTCGCTTGGAGAGCGTTCAATTGATTTCGGCATTCATTGAATTGGAATTCAGAACTCTCGTTTTGCGTGATCGAAGACTTGGCAGAAACCAGCAACAATAACGACCGAAGTGCGTTGACCTCGGACATGAGTCGCCAATAGTTCGTGAACGTTGAGATTGGGCGGGACGATGATGCAGCAAGTGACTGTTTCAGGAAAGGACTTTCATAGTCATCGGCTTCGAGTTTGTCGCAGTACCCTGGGTCATGAACCGCGTCGAAAAACGAATCCAGATTTTTGAACTCTCCCAATATGTTTCCGTACCGAACCGAGTTTGCAACGTCACGAAAACTGTCACACGTTTGATTGGGCCAATGCGCAAAGACGAGTGTCGCCACATGGGCCGAATCCATTTGTCGGCCGATCTTGAGTGCGAGGTCCAAAAATTGATCATCTCTTGAAGCATCGAGTGGGACCTCGGTAAGCGCCATGATCGAAGCGCCATCGTGGCCTCCCCATTTAATATTGCCCATCGATCCATTGGGAAACTTGCCGTCATCGAGGGTCACGTGAACGGCTCCGGCGAAATTTAAGCCGTCAAGCAAGTTTGGCATCGCAGGCCCCAACCCAAATCGTTGTCGCATAAACACACGGGATTCATTGCCAATGGATGCTGAGTAACTATCTCTGGCAAGCGAAAACTGATTCAACAGGGACTCAATTGAAAGCAGCGAGTTGGGAAGTTCTTGCTCAGTGCCGCCAACAAGACTGTGCTTCCCTGATTCGATTCCGTCTTTGATTTGCGTCAGAAGCGACGGAGATTTCTCTTGCAGCGCCGTCGAGATCGCTCCCGTCATCAAAAAATTCTGTGAGTGTTCTTCAGCAAGTTGTTTTTGCAGCGACTTGCCCAGAGTCGATGGAGCGAGCAAAACGATATCGATCAAATCGGGTGCGACTGGATAATAGTTGTTCTTCTCTTCAGCCAACAAATCGAAACAAGAGCCAATCCGGGCACGCGTCGACTCAAGATCACCATCAACAAACGCGGTTGCCGCTTCCACGGCTCGCTCGTTCATTGTGTCCATACACAAATTCGAAGAGTATCGTAGCTGGTTGGTCATCAACTGGACTTGCAGCAAACAATAACCCAACGAGAAAAAGTCCTCGACCAATTGACAGTGCGCACCGCCTTCCATTTTTTCTGGCGCGTCGATTTTAAGTTGATCTAGAATTTCAGTACGGCTGTTTAGTCCTGACACTACGGTTGCGCCTCGCTCGATCACGGCGGCTGCAAAACCATTTCGCACGCGAGACTTGCATACTGTTGGGATCGCGATCAGCGCATCGGTCCACATACGATCAAACTGCTCTTGGTCAAAACCTGAACTTTCAAGCTCGGCTTTGCTTGACCCGGAAGACCCATAAGGCTCATCGTTGTCAGAGTATTGATCGTCGGAATAGTACTGTTGGCTGATGTACTGTTGCTCACTCTCTGTGAAAAATTCAGCTTGCTCTTGTTCGTCGGGAGCAGTCAAATCGGCGCGATGCCAGTCAGGAATTTGGCCAGCGGCACCGATCAGTTGCGGGTGCCAAAGCACGGTCCAACTCGCCAACAGTCCTTGAGCATCATCAGATTTGTGGTGAGTCGGAAATTCTTCAAGCGTTCGACAAGGAAAAAGTGCGACCAGTCGAGACAGTTTTTTCATGGGTACCGGGAACTAAGTCGGGGCGTGTGCGTCAGACGTTGTAAGCCGCCTTGCATCAATCGTAAGGGTTATTCGGGTGGTTCAGGTTGAATGCCGGATTCTGAGGGAATAAGCCGCATTCGAGCCGAAGATCGCAGTCGCAATCAACTTTTGTAACAGTAGAAGCGATTAACGATTCATCGGGTGGTTTTGTTCCTGAATCGACGCTATTTCCGCGTGAAAATTTGACATTTTTAGTGGGTTTTTACTAGATTATAAGCTGGGGATTTCGGATCGATAGATTTAAGTTATTCATCGACAACTCCTGTCTCATCCCGTGTTGGACGAGCCAAAAACCCGAAAAGGCCACTTCCGCGAGTCCGGGTTTGAACCTCATGGATCGCAATGCGATGCAGAGCGTTCAAATCTCCTGCAACATACAAGTCTTATTGAGAATTAGTTAGGCAGACAAGATGGCGAAAACCAATGCCGTGTGGGGTATCGATATTGGGCAGTCTTCGCTCAAAGCACTTCGGTGTACTTTGGGGGCAGACGGCGAATCAATCGTAGCTGGAAAGTACGACTACATTGAGTACCCAAAGATCCTGAGCCAAGCGGATGCTGAACCTGAAGAACTAGTTCGCGAAGCGCTTCAGCAATTTCTTTCTCGCAACAACGTTGCCGGCGATTCAGTTGCCATCAGCGTGCCTGGACAAGCCGGCCTGTCGCGATTCTTTAAGCCGCCGCCGGTCGAACTGAAAAAACTTCCGAAGGTTGTGGAGTTCGAAGTCAAACAACAGATCCCTTTCCCGATCGAAGATGTGATCTGGGATTGGCAACAGCTTGGTGGCTCAGTCGATGACGACGGTCGTACCGTGGACGCCGAGATCGGCTTGTTCGCGATGAAACGTGAAGCAGTCTTTCGCGCTCTTCGTCCATTCGATGACGCCGATGTAGAAGTTGACATCGTGCAGCTTTCACCGCTTTCGATTTTCAATGTCGTTTGCCACGATACAATCGATGAGCTTCCGGACATGGAAGATTTCGACCCTGAGAATCCTCCAGAGTCGATCGTGGTCATGTCAATGGGCACCGATACAACCGACTTGATCGTGACCAACGGAATCAAACTCTGGATGCGGAACATTCCGATTGGTGGTAATCACTTTTCGAAACATCTCTCTCGCGAGTTGAAACTGACACAAGCCAAAGCCGAGCATCTGAAACGAAATGCACGCATGGCCGAAAACCCGAAAGAAGTTTTCCAGGCGATGCGTCCCGTTTTCAATGACTTGGTCAATGAAGTCCAGCGGTCACTGACGTTTTTCCAAAGCATGGACAAGTCTGCAACGATTTCGGAAATCGTATTGCTCGGCAACGCGGCCAAGCTTCCTGGTTTGCGCCAGTTCCTGGGCAAGCAACTTGAGGTTAACGTTTCCAAAGTCTCCGAATTCAAACACCTGTCAGGAAACGAAGTTGTCGGTCAGTCATCTTTTGACTCCAACCTGCTTTCGTTTGCACCGTGTTACGGATTGTGCCTACAGGGACTCAATAAAGGGGCCATCAAAACTAATTTGCTTCCTGAAGAAATGGTGATTGAACGCGTCATTCGCGCGAAGAAACCATGGATCCTCGCATCGGTCGGCGCGTTGATGTTGGGATGCACCTTGGGCTGGTTCTACAAAGACATGGCGGCTTGGCGAGTTGACGAACGGTTCACTGACGTAAACAACGTGAGCTGGAAAAAGGCGATCGACGATGTGGCCAACCAGAAACGCAAGAGCGGCGCTTTCGTTACCAAGGACGAAGAACTCAAAACAAGCCTTATTAAATTCAACAAAGTCGCTGCCGAGTTGACGTCGGCGTCGGAAGACAAAGCTTCGTGGATTGAGGTTTATAGTGCGCTTTATCAGTCGCTGCCCGAGGATCCGAAAATCAAGGAGGCTTTTGAAAAGAATCCAAATCTCAAATCCGTTGATCCAAAAGAGTTTCCGTTCGATGGACGAGAAGAAATTTACATCGACCACATTGAAACCAAGTTCCATAAAGATCTGGACAGTTGGCTTCGTGAGGCCAAGCCTGTTTACCTGAATCAAGGATTCAAGGAATCCGATCAGCTCACTGCAGCGGTCACGACGACGGCTGCTCCGGAGTTCGACGCTCCCTCTATTGATGAAGACACATCGTCCAAGAGTTTTGATGACCCTTTCGCGAGCTTTGAAGCTGAGGAGGAAGACGCGGTTGATGTTAACGCGACCGAGTACGCCGGCATCCCTGGCTGGGTGATTGAAATTCAGGCTCACCATTTCCACAACGAGGGAATGGATGCTGGAAAAGACTTTGTTCGCAAGACGATGCTTAAGAATCTTGTTGAAGGCGAAATCACTCTTCCGGATGGAACCTATAAGTACTCCGATTTGGGAATTACCTATCCGACGCTGACGCGTGAATCAAACATTGTCGAGAAAACGATCTACGTCGGTGGCGCTGAAGCGAGCGGTTCTGGTCGCGGAGGAAGAGGACCTGGCGGTGGCATGGGCGGAGGAATGGGTGGCGGCATGGGTCCCGGCGGAGGCATGGGCGGCGGCATGGGTCCCGGCGGTGGCATGGGCGGAGGAATGGGCCCGGGCGGCGGTAGAGGAGGCATGGGAAGCGGCGGAGGTGATGATGATAAAAAATTCACTGCCAAGGAATTTGTCTTCGTGATTCAAATGGCTTGGACTCCAAAATCACTTTTGGAACGCCAGGAAGCCAAGAAAACTCGGCTCGAAGAGGAAGCCAAAGCCAAGGCGGAGGCCGCGGCGGCTGAGCCGGCTGAAGCAGGTACAGATGCAGCCAACCAGTAAACGAATCGTTTGAACTTACTTAACAACCACACTCAAAAAAGCTAATCCGATGGCGTTGTCACACGTCTCGAAACCAAGGAATTCGGCATGAACAGAATTGCACCGATTTTTAAATGGGCAAAGAAGAACATCTTTTGGATAGGATGCTTCCTGCTTTCGGTTGGCATGATTGCAACGTGGTTTATTGCTGTCGCGGGAATTGACAAACGCCGTAAGGACCTTACGAGCAAGATCAACACGAACATTCGAACCGTTGATCAAATCAACCGCACCACGGCTGAAGAAGAAGCCAAAGCTCATCCAAATGATTCCACTGAATCAGGAATGAAGAGGGAAATCAACAAAACAATCGACTCGATCATTGTTGGTTGGCGAAAACGATATCAGGATCAACGAAAGATCTTGAAGTTCCCGAATGACATTTTGGGAGATGACGTCGCAAACTTTTTCGAGCAAGTGGACACACCTGAAAAATTCGATCCGGCCAATGTTGGAAGGGGGTATGAGCGATTCTTGCGAGCGTACTACGAGAACATCCCAAAGCAGATGGTCAAAATTAGCAAACGTGTGCGTACCAACTGGGAATTTGATCCTGACGCTGAAGCCAATCAAACTGCGGGAGGTCGGGGCGGCGGTGGATCCGAAGAAGACGAAAGTCGCGGTGGCATGGGCGGCGGAATGGGACCAGGCGGTGGCATGGGCGGCGGAATGGGTCCCGGCGGTGGCAGAGGAGAAAACAACGATGCCTTGAACGAAATGAATAAGTATGCGGTTTTGTGGGACTCTGCGAACCAAGCTCTCTGGAATCGGAAGCTGACAGAATTCCAAGGTTACGACGATCATTTGCTGGCCAATATCTATCCAACACCTTTGCAGGTCTACATGCTGCAACAAGACTTATGGTTGTTGGAAGCGATGTTTGAAAACATTCGTGCCATCAATGGCGAGTCGGATGCAAACGATTTGTCGGTCATCAAAAAAATCGATCATGTCGTCTTCGGTCGTGAAGCCAGAACAACGCTTGGATATTTATCAATGATTGATCCACGTCTAAGTGGACAACTCGGCGCTGCCGCTGGAGCTGGCAATCCTTTCGCTGGGGGTGCCGGAGCTGGTGGCGGTGGACCAGGCGGTCGAGGTGGAGGACCAGGCGGTCGAGGAGGCGGCTTAAGTAGCGGCATGGGAGGTACAACAGGTAGCAGCTCAGAAGACGACGACGGTGACGGCGATTTTGTTGCCTCGTCCAGTCAAAGTCCTTACCACGGACGATACGTTGACTTGAACTTTGAGCCGATCGGTTCCGAAGATGTCTACAACGTTATTTCGGGTAGCGTCTTGCCAGATAAAAACCTTGAGCTGATAGTCGCCAAGCGAGTGCCTTTCCGTATCGCGTTAAAAATGGATGAGCGAAAAATCAACGAGTTCGTTGCTCAATGTGCCAACTCAGCATTCGTATTCGAGGTCAAGCAATTTCGAATCAATCGACATACGGCCAATGACGGGATCGCGTTCAATGGCGGAATCTCGAAAAACTCCGGTGGAGTTTCTGGTGGTATGGGAGGTGGACCAGGAATGGGCGGCGGCATGGGACCTGGCGGTGGCATGGGTGGTGGTGCTGGACCTGGCGGCGGAATGGGCGCAGGCCCTGGAGGTGCTGGCGGTGGCATGGGAGGAGGCATGGGACAATCGGTTGATCTTGGCACACTTGCTTCAACACCTGTCGAAAGCCGCACTAACTACGACGTTAAGATCGAGTTTTACGGAATTGTTAAAATCTACAATCCTGTTCGCGAAAACTTCCTTCGCAAAGCAGCCGGCCAACCGGTTGACGAATCAAATGATGGGGAACCTGATGAAACGGCGAGCGTCGAATCAGCAGGCCTTAAAGAAAATTCATAGACCAACCCGATCGATCGCTTTCGCGCTTGATCAAATCGAAATACCATTAACAGTAACAAGTTGACTTGAGTAATATCATGGCGAAATCACCCAAAGCTGCAAAACAAAAAACGGCCAAAGGCAAAAGCAAAGGAGGCTTTTTTCTTTACCACGTGGAGAAGCTGATTCTCGGCCTGGCTTTGATTTTGTTGGGACTATTCTTTTGGTTAGGCTTCAAAACGGAAGTGTTTTCACAAAAGACTCCCAAGCAAATGGTAGACGATGCGCGCCGAGCCGGCGACTATATCGTTTCCGACACATCATGGGAAAGCATTTCCTCAATGCGTGCGGGCGACGACAAAGTCATGGATCGGATCAACACGGACTCAGTGGACGCCACTCAGTTTGTCATTGGTGCAACCAGTTATGCAGTCAAAAAAGAGGCTCCGAGAACGGACCCTTCACTGGCAAATCCATTTGCTTCCGATGACGACGCAAAATTTGTCGCTTGGTCTTTTTCAACTCTGATTTTGCTTGAGCCCAAAAGGGTTCAAGACCCGATTGGAAGACTTCCACCTGCCGGTACATCACGATCGCAAAGCGCTGACAGGAATTCCGGCGGCGGTAGTGGTAAGTTTGGTGGAGGAATGGGCGGCGGTATGGGCGGAGGCATGGGACCAGGCGGAGGAATGGGACCCGGTGGCGGCATGGGGCCAGGTGGTGGTAACAAGAGATCAAAAAAGAAGAGCAACACAGAAAAACCAGACGCTGGATCTTTTGTTCCAACGGTAGCCAAATATCGCATGCCTGGTGTTCGTCCAAAATCGCTCGGATTAGCTCCTGAAAAAGTTCAGGCATACGCTTGGGATGTCGTTTCTGTTTGCGGCTTGGTCAATCACAAAAATCTTTGGAAGAAGTTCGAAGATAACTTTTCCAATCAAGTTGGATACTTTCCGCAACGCGATACTCCGATCTACGAATTGGTTCAAATCGAACGACGTCAAGTTGACGACGAAGGCAATCCGGTTGAAGGCAAAGCCGGTCAGTGGATAGACAAAACAGAATTCATTACGTTCGGCCAGTCTGATCTTTATCCAAAAGGGCTTGAGACAGCGCCCGAGATTGTGCCACCGGAAAACTACGACCCGATCCTTTCGCTTCCAATTCCACCTTTCACCCTGTCTAACTACAAACCGTTTTCAACGCATCCCCTCTTGGCAATGCGTAAATTTGAAAAGCCGGAAGTGGTCGCCGAAGAAGCAATAGGCAAAGACGACATGTTTAAAGACGACAGTGCCGATGCCACGGCCGACGAAGATGATGAAGAAAATGGTGCTGGTGCGTTCGACGATCAGAACACATCTCGACGCCGACGCGGTGGTGGCGTCATGGGCGGAGGAATGGGTGGCGGCATGGGCGGAGGAATGCCCGGCGGCAGAGGAGGAATGGGTGGCGGCATGGGCGGAGGAGGAGGAATGCCCGGTGGTCGAGGAGGAATGGGTGGCGGCATGGGCGGAGGAGGAGGAATGCCCGGTGGTCGAGGAGGAATGGGTGGCGGCATGGGCGGAGGAGGAGGAATGCCCGGTGGTCGAGGTGGAATGGGAGGCGGTTTCGGTCGCTCCGGTGGCGGCGCGCGAACTGCCAGCGATACCTCGGCTTACTCGGAAGAACTTGCTTCCGTTGATGAACCGTCCAGTGACTACAAAGTCGTGCGATTTTATGACATGAGAATCGCGCAAAAAGGAAATGTAAACTACCAATACCGTGTTCGGCTTTGGTTGGCTGACCCAAACAATGAAGACCCAGAGCTGGCCCAAGCGGGTGCCGGCGGTCCAGGCGGTGGCATGGGCGGAGGAATGGGAGGCGGCATGGGCGGAGGAATGGGACCAGGCGGCGGAATGGGTGGCGGCATGGGACCTGGCGGCGGCATGGGTGGCGGCATGGGCCCAGGCGGCGGCAGGGGTGGTTCCAACACAGACTCAGGAGACGAAGACGAAGAAATCGTTTACAAGAAACTTGCGATCTCTCACGAAATGAAAGATCCATCAACGCGTAAGCGACAGAACCTTGCTCGCGAAGAAAAAGTCGATGGCGAAACGATTTACTACGTCAGTGAAAAGTACGGTGATGACGGAGAATTTACAGAAGTTCAAGTTCCCAAAGGTGAAGAGTATTCGTTTCTTCGATACGCTCGACCAACTCAATGGAGTGCTCCAGTCACTGTGAATGTGACCCGACAACATGAGTCATTTTTCGCAGGCGAATTTGAATCTCCGCGGATGGTAGACTTCCGTAACGGCACAATTCCAGATGGCGACATGAGCGTGGACATGGTTGTTGAATCGATTTTTGAAAATGCAGCCAAACTTCCCCTAAAATCAAAATTCAGTGCAGGCTCGATGTTGAACGCCAAGAAGTTGGCTCACATCTTGCATCCTGTGACTTGGAATGTCCACGAGCTTGTCGATGCGAAAGTCGAAACCGATGCAGCCCTGGTCGACCTGATTGGTGGCGAAGAGCTCGGACTTCCGCGAGGCGAGCCAATTCGATACAGCGACATTGGCGAAGCGCTCGTGTTTGATGCCGAAGGAAATTTTCGTATTCGTCGCGACACTGACGACCGCGGTGCCTATCGCCGTGCGTTGCTGTTAAAAGACGAAAAAGCTGCCTACAACATCGACCGTGCCAAAAAGCGTCGGCAACGTGACAACAATAATAACAACAACCCGTTTGGTGGCATGGGTGGTGGCGGTGCTGGACCTGGCGGCGGCATGGGTGGCGGTGCTGGCCCTGGTGGCGGACGCGGCGGTGGTCGAGGACGCAGCAACTAATCTATTGGCAGCCTATCAATCGCTGCCCGAAATGGCGGTTGGTAACGTTGAGTGAAACACAAACAATTCTGTCGGAGCGAATATGGCAAACGTGTCACGCAACCATCTGCTTGCCGTTTCGAATTACGATCGTACCAGTGCGATTCTTTTGACGACAATTGTCATTGGAAGCGCAATGGTCTTGGCACTATTTGCGATTTGGATCGGCCCGCAACCAACTTCGACTAGCGATTCGACTTCGGTCACGCAAGGTTCGGGCACGATCGAAGTATCACTAGACTCGCAATGGATTGAGCCTGAAACATTCACAGCCCCAACTGACGACATCGAGCATGCGGTAGTCGCTGTCACCGATGTTGTTTCTTCCGTGGTCGCTCGCAAACAGAATTCCGACAGGAACTCAGCGTCTTCAAGTTTTGTCGGCATCCCCAACCCTCGAGTTCCCGGGCCTGTGATTCCGCCAATCGATCCTGAGGTTGTTCCCGCCCACAAACGATGGGTAATTTCTTATTTGCATAGCGATCGCGACGGCTACGAGAACATGTTGAAAGCGATGGATATCCACATTGGAATTGTCAGACTTCATCAAAATGAAATTGTCCGGATCACGGATGTCGAGGGCCAATTCGAAACGCGGATATCAAACCGTTCTCAAGAGGAATTCAGCCTCTACTTTCAAAACGCAAATTCGCGTGCTCAGCGTTGGGATCAGGAGATTGCCAAAGAGCTCAACATTGACCTCGCCGAAACTATTTGCGTTCACTTTTACAGCTCGTTGACGCGCAAACGACTTGAGCTGCTTGAACTCGCCAGAGCCGAGCTCGATGGTAAAAAGCTGAGCGACGTTTCCAAGACTCGGTTTCAGCTTGCTGCCGACGCATCGTCAGATGATTTTGAGTTAACCATCGCCGAAATCAGCTACACCGAGTAACATCTTGTCGGATGACTAGCATCCCAGCACTCGCCTCGTCCCAATTGGTGTTGCGATCGGATCTGCCTTCAGACCATTGATCGTTTCCCAAGTTTGCAAATCCCCAACTCAGCTAACAGGGGACGTCGCGTGTGTGTATCATCATTGAATCAATTCGAATTCGCTGCCGCCTCCAAAATAACAACCATGATAAATTTTGAAGAGATTGATGGCCCATTCGGCGTTCCAATCTATTTCCAACGCTTGCCCGTGAACACCGTCTCGCTGTACTGGTTGGTGTTTGTCGGCAGCGCTGACGATGAAGCCGCAGGTGGAGAGGGAATTTATCATTGGTTTGAACACATCCCTTCACGAGGAACTGAAAAATTCCCCGGCGGCTATCTTGATACAGAGGCACGACTGGTACGACACGGTGGTGGCTCGGACGCAGAGACCGGGCATACCCATACTGGTTTTAGCGCCGACATTCCCAAACGAGTTTGGCCAGAGGCATTGGATGTTTTGGCGGACATGGTTGCCCGACCCTTGTTGCGCATCGAAGACATCGAAGCCGAGCGCGAAATTATTTTGCAGGAAATCGACGAGTGGCATTCGTCCCCGTACTCCCAATCACTTTGTCGACTACCGGGTATTCTTTGGCCTGATCATCCTCTCGGGCACGACCAACTTGGAACACGCGAATCATTAAAATCAATTGACCCTGCGCGACTAAAACAGGCTCACCAAATGGGATACGCACGCAATCGTTGTGCGTTGTTTGTCGCCGGAGATATTGAACGTAGCCACTTGATCGAAGTCGTTGGATCTTGTTTGGAACGAATGCCGGGGACTGAGCTGGAACCTCGACGAAAGCCAGCCAGCTACGGCCCACTTCCGGCGTGGCAATCGGGAAAGACGACGACTGTTGAAACGAATCACGAAGACTCCATCGTGTATCTGTTGTTTCCCATTGAGCCGCTGGCAAACGGACTCGAGCGAATTCTCGAATGGGACTTTTTGGAAGAAGTCTTCTCGGCAGGTGAGTTGGGATCGCCACTGGATCGATTAGTTCGTGAAGACTCTCAGCTGGCTTACTCTCCAGAATACACCAGCGCCACTTATCCAGACGGCGGCTATGCCGGATTCGCCGCTCAAACAAGCGTTGAACCGCAACGCGTGATCGATGCTTTTTGGAAGCTCATTCAAAGCCCGGAAATTCGATCCAAAGAATGGTTGGACTATGTTCGCGATACGATCCGAGGAACTATCGAAATGCATGATCCCGATGCAGGTGAATACACGGAGGAAGGAAGCTCTTCTTTGATAAGCTATGGCCGCTGTATATCTGACGAAGAGTACTCACGTGCGATGCTCAGTTACACCGATGTTGAAGTCGGACAATGGCTTGATCGGCTAACGCCTGACGTGGCTCATGCCGTCATTTTTCAGGGCCGCGGAGAGTCTTAACGAGACAATAGAAATTCGCCGATCCATTCGGTATTCGGGCGACCAACTGGAATACAGCAAACCTTTCGAATTCGCGAAACCATTTCGAATTCGAACGAGTATATGATCTTGAGGAGCGTATACTCGTTTCTTTGACCTCTTTTTTTCGAACCCTCCATGCTAGGAAGACGATGCATCGGTTTCAAAAATCCCCACGCTGGCAATCAATTTTCTGTGCAGTTTTCGCAGCGACTTGTATTGTTTTCTTGCTTCAAACGAATCTGTTGGCTCAGGAAAATCCTGAATCAAAGAAGATTGACCAATGGCTCACTCACCTTGAGAAGAACAACCAGTTTATGGGGTCCGTCACGGTCCTTAAGGATGGCGAAACCATTCACAGCAAGGCCTATGGTTTCATCCATGTCGACGGTGAAAATAAAATTCCGGCGAACTCAAAAACGAAATATCGGATCGGCTCAATCACCAAGACGTTCACGAGCGTCATGATTTTGCAGCTGGTCGAAGAAGGCAAACTTTCGCTGGACGACAAATTAGCCAAATATTTCCCTGACGTGAAAGCATCTGACGCGATCACGGTCGACTTACTGCTGCAACATCGCAGTGGATTGGGCAGCATCACTTCCGATCCAACTTACCTAGATTGGTCAACGGCGGAAAAGTCACGTGAGCAGATGATGGGAAAAATCCTGGCAATGCCAACCGCGTTTTCCCCCAATGAAAAAACCGAATACAGCAACACAAACTTCCTCTTGCTCGGCTATATCATCGAAGACATCACTGGAAAAAGTTATGCAGACGAGTTGGCATCGAGAATTACCCAACCGCTTGAATTGAACGACACCTACTTCGGCAAAAAAATAGTTTCAACTGAGAATGAAGCTGCATCGTTCAAGTTTGACGGCCAGCAATGGGCGTTGGAGCCAGAGACAGATATGAGCATCCCACACGGAGCCGGATCGATTGTTTCAACCACGGACGATCTCGCCAAATTTCAAACTGCATTATTCTCAGAGAAACTGGTTTCAAGCGAATCTCTCAGCCTGATGAAAGAAATCAAGGAAGGCATGGGTCGAGGGCTTTTCCAGTTTCCGTTCGGTTCCAAAAAAGCTTTTGGCCACAACGGAGGTATCGATGGATTCCAATCCAACCTGGCGATATTTCCAGATGACAATGTCGTCGTTGCGTTGTGCGGAAATGGGTTCGTTTACGACATGAATAGTGTATTGATAGGTGTACTCTCACGAACCTTTGACGTACCCCATGAGATGCCATCCTTTGAAACGGTAGAAGTTGATATTGAGTCACTGAACCAGTTCGAAGGCGTCTATTCTACAAAAAAGTTTCCGCTAAAGATCACGATCGCCGTCGACAACGGACAGCTGACTGGACAAGCAACAGGGCAGGGGGCATTCCCGCTTACGGCAACTAGCGAAACGGAGTTCAGGTTTGATGCCGCCCAAATTAGCATGGAATTTACCAAGTCAAAGAAAGACGGAGATTTCGATGGATTCAAATTCAGCCAGGGTGGCCAGAAATTGAAATTCAAAAAAGAGAAATAGTTCAATTTTGAATGTTAGATTCGGGTTAAAAACCTGAAGTCGCTTTATTCACGAATTGACTCGATTAGCTTGCGAAACTCCGCAGAGCGCCCTCCAATGAATTGGAAGCTGCCAATGGAATAGCTCAGATTTTCACCGGGACCAAACATGACGACCACCCGATGAGAATCTGGCCCGATGTTGAAGTCAATCGTGTAGTCCGGGTTTTGAACCCCGGGTGTACGAGTGAGTTTAACGGGTTTGAATGAGTTCAGAACTGAATTTAGAAAAGCGTCAGAATTTTTTTCGATTGCAATTTCCTTTTGATCTTTGTCCAACACAACAACTGAATTCTTTTCAAGAGAAACCAACTTCTTGATACCCTGTTCGTTGAGCATCAGAGGCGGAACAATCGCTTTTTGGTCGAGGCCGTTTCCCCAGTCAAACCAGAGTTCGTTTCGAATATGATGTTCCAGCACCATTAGGAATGTGTTCAAATCGGGGTAGCGGAAGGAATGCACTGAAACGCTTGCCGGCATTTGAAATAGCAGAACGGAACCATCTTTTGAATCAATATAGATTTGATCTTCGCATTCCGCTGGGTCAATAAAGATCGGAATCCAATCTGATTTTTTGGGATAATCATCACCTTCTGCGATCGCCTCCGCTTCCGACTTGCGATCTTCTTGCCAGTGTTGCCTTATTTGATCAATCCCAAGCAGTTTCAAAGCCTGCCCGGAATCCTGTTCATCAATTATTTCCAATCCCCACTTGTCCATTCCATTGTGGGTTAATAGCGATTCACGGAGTTGTTGCGGAACGACCAACTCAAGGTCTTTCGCTAACTGGTCGACCATCTTATTGGTGGCTGGCGGCTGCAATTCGTCCGGTGAACCGGACTTTAATTCTCGCGCCTCTTGAATGCGCTCCCACGTCGCTTCGATTTCATCGTTCACAAAACCGTCACTGGCAAAGGCCTGAAATGAGAAGACTAGAAATATTGTTACCGCAAACAAACTTATGGACCTATTGCACTTCATGTATCGGATCATATCAGATCACTGTGAACATGCAAAATCGCGGTAAGCGTTATCGAATAGATACTACTTTACTAGTGCGCTGATTTGCTTGAATTCGGGACTACTTGCAGTTTCGCACCATTCGAACAGGGCTGCTTCCGTCGTTGTCATTTCAATTCCGTTGAGCGACAGCCGATTCAAACCAACTTCACAGTCGGTTTGATTCCGCGAACCAACAGCGTCGACAGCTACCAGAACATTGAACCCCATCGAGAGAAAGTCCAGTGCAGATTGGGCAACGCAAATGTGGCTTTCGATGCCTACGCAAAGCAAATTCTTAATTTCCAACGCGCCCAACTGCTTGATCATTGGTTCACATTCGCGGCAACTGAACATCGTTTTCTCAAAGACCGGCGCGTCGAGTTCCAATTCAGCAATCAGACTGGTAATGGTTTCGACCGTCGCACCTAGTCCTTTGGGGTATTGCTCTGAGATGAATACCGGAAGACCAAGAATTTTTGCGCCTTGAATCAAGCGTCGGACATTGGAGAGCATTTTTTCTTGATCTTCGATCGCGGGGACCAGTTTCTCTTGCACGTCGATAACGACCAGAGCAGTGTCATCACGGTTCATCAAGCGCGGGTTTCGGAAAGACATTTTGGATCCGGAGGCTAGGGGGTCTAACTTTTCAAAAGTTTAATGTTTGGTGATATGAGAAGGAAGGTACAAAGCAAATCTCAAATCTCAAATCTCAAGTTTCAGGTCGCAAGTCTCAAGTCGCAAATCTTAAATTTCAAATCTCAATCATCCAAATCTCTCGAGGTGTTCCTGGAGACGGAGATCGGTTTGCCACTTCAAACACAGTTGCCATCATCTTCAATCATTCTTCATTCATCAAACCTCGATAAACCCGGACGTAGTTTTCACCAGCCCTTTGGGCGGAAAAACTCGATTCCGCTATGCTGCGAAGCTTTGCCGAAACGTCATTTTGAAACTCAGTGTCGTCCAACACCCGCAACAAAAGTTCACTCGCTGTACAAAAATCGTCAGGAGGGAACAGGAAATCCTCGAGGCCTTTCAGTATCTCCCGACTCCCTCCAACATCCGCAGTAATTATTGGCAGCCCCGATGCAGCGGCCTCCAAGAGCACACGACCCAACGGTTCTTGTTTCGCAGGATGAATCAGCACGTCGGATTCTCGCATGAGTTGATCGATATGATTTCGGCGACCCAACCAGTGCACACGACGTGGCGGAAATTCTGATTGCGACCTCGCGAGTAGTTTCTGTTCGTATTCAACTGCTTCATCTTTCATTGAGTAGCGACTTCCAACGATCACCAAATGAAGCTCATCGCGTTGATGACAAAGAGGCGACATCAAATCCAGGAGTAAGTCGACGCCTTTGCGCATTCCAATCTGGCCGACGAAAAGACACACCTTGGCTTCGACAGGAATTTCCAATTCCGTACGCAGTGATTCCAAATTCGCCTCCAAAAATGGTTTGCTTGCATGTGAAAGTTCGGATGGACAAAACTTCGCCAGATCGACGCCGTTGTAGACAACCTCTACTTTGGCAACGTCGATGCCTTGATTGATATGAAAGTCGGCAGTCGCGTTTGAGACGGCAATGATTCGATCGAGCATATTCAAATCGGAGATCGCTTTTTTACTGAGCTTCAAGATATCTCGGAAATGCCCGAGCGCCTTGATCGGCTGGCTTTGCGAACCAGATTCCTTTCGCGAACCAGATTGCTTTCGCTCACCGGATTGCTGTTGAAGAACCGGGCCTAAAAGCCGCGACATAGAAAGACTATTTGCGTGAACCAACTGCGGGTCAACACGCTGGATCATCGCAGCGAGCAAATCACGCAAATCCTGTTGACCCAATCTGTCGCCGTTTTTGTCGAACAAACACAACGGTTCGATCGTCACCCCAACATCACTCAACGCTGCAGCGAACTCAGTTTCTGGTGGAACACCTGCGGTCAAATGAATTCCAGAATCCACCAACGAAGGAATCGCCGCAAGCAGTGAATGCTCGCCGCCGTTAAGCGACCCGAATTCGCCCAAAATCAGAACGGAACGATCTAGCCGC
Source organism: uncultured Pirellulaceae bacterium (assembly GCA_964584615.1). Taxonomy (GTDB): domain Bacteria; phylum Planctomycetota; class Planctomycetia; order Pirellulales; family Pirellulaceae; genus Mariniblastus. The sequence goes on from CAZPBE010000032.1 coordinate 45,032, forward strand.
TCCCGCTGACCTGTGCCAACTATATCAACTGAATCACCGCGCGCACTTTCCTTGCCGTCATTTGATTCGTTTGTTTTTGGATCAAGTTTAGCCATCGATTTCTCGAATTAGGCTAACTCATTTAGCAAGCATTCGCATGGTGCCATGCCGAAAACTGTTGCTCCAAAAGTGTGATCAGTTCTTTCACTTCGCGATTTCGTTGGACAAATGCGTGTCCAGGCTCGGCATCATCAGCAATAGGCCGCTTATCAACCGCATAGCCAGTGGGCTTTTCTCGGACTGAAAGCGGATTCATGGATGAAGCGTCTGACTCCGTCAAAGTTTGCTCCAACTCTCGCAAACTTTCCATTGCCTGTTCAAGTGCTTCCTCGGCGTGCGAACTGAGTCCTTGACGCAATTGGTTTTGCGCCAGTTGCACCGTCAAACTTACAGCGTCTAGGTTACGCTGAACTTCCCGTTCTCGCTCAAACTCTCGTGAACCATTGGAATAGCCATATGTCTTCTGCAGGCTCTCTGAATCAATCGGCGTCCGTGGCTCTTCGGGATTGATAATTCGATGCTCGCGATCGTCATCCAATTCCGCTCGGACTACGCGAAACTCGCGAGGCGCATCAATTCCCAATCGAACCGTATTGCCTTTGATTCGAGAAACTTCAACGGAAATCCCCAGACTCGGGAACAAAACTTTTTCTGAAACACGTCGTGAAAGTACCAACATCGCGGCGTCCTTTCCATGATCAAATGATCAACAGGATTTACCAAACAGCTGAAGCATTCAGCCGGTGTTCGACATCATGCGAACACTGGAAGTGCTGAACAAAATCCGTTTCATGCACCTTTCGTTTCAGTTATCCTCATTTTCAACAGTGCGCCAACCCGAGGAGATGTATTTGTGTACACTAGCTAGCATACCCTTGCGGTTTTACACCTTGTAATTGGGAGTCAAATTGCTTTTCAAAAACTGTATCCAAAGGATCTCTGACTCCTCCTATTGTCAAATCCGATTCATTCTCAACATGCATTGAAGAGAAATATTCATCAAACGCGGCGGGCGAAACCAAATCTTTTGATCCAGCAATACTACGGTCGCTCAGTAGATCTTCTAAGCGAATTGCCGGAAAGACAGGCACCGCTTGCAGAGCAAGGCGATCAACAGAATGGGATCGAGCGATTGATGTGATCGCACGTTGATCTTTCTTGGCTGCAACATCCCCAACAACTTGGGCGTTCCTGGCAAGCGTACTAGACGTCGGGGTAATCAATTGCACTGAAGAAAATGCTGTTTGATTCGCACGCGCCAGCCCAACATCGATCAAGTTAACTCTTCCGTCACGATTGAAATCGTAATCATTGTCAACATTGGCTAACGTAAAGCTCGTTTGGTTGGACCGTGCCAATCCTACGTCAATCAAGTTGACTCTCGCATCAGCTGGATTGTTTCCCGTTTCACCAATCGCGTTGCCAAAGTAGAAGACGTCGTCTTCGCGTAGACCTGTGTTATCGTTGGCAACAAACCGGACTTGTAACCAGCCATTGGTTATCTCGCCGTTGGCAAACGTGAGGTCAATCCGATCTAAACCGTTTGCTCCAGCGCCACGTTGAACCGAGACTCCCACGGAAGGATTAATCGTTCCCCAAGAATCAACATTATCTACGTTCCCGAACCGAAATTCAAAGTCATTGACACCTACGACGGCATCAGCCGCGAGATCAGCATCAATCGTCAAACCAGTTATTCCGTGGATGTAAGAAGTGTAATTCTGGAATGTTGCCGTTCCCCCTGGCAACAAAGGCGTCTTGTCGAATGCTATTTCTGTACCGAAGGACGAGTTCGCGTAAAACAAATCCCGCGTGTCTACGAGCGAGACGGCTTTAAGCGAAATCGAGTAAGTCCCGATTGTTGTACCATCGCCATCCTCGCGACCTGTGTTGACATTGTATCCCGAGTTCCCAAATGCTGAGACACCGAGATAATAGATGCCCGTCGATGGTGCGACAAATTCCAAATACGATTCGCGGAAGTGCGGTTCAGACCCATAACCAACGTCGTCATCGCTTGCATCGATCTGTGTACCATTGGCATCGAACAAGCGGAGATAACTGTCCAGAACTTGATCCGGAATATCAATGTCGATGTCGTATCGCTCACCTGCGACTGCAGCGAACGCCCAAACTTGCACGTCCTGCGGGAAAGTCAATTCGCTGTGGAATGTTTCGCCAGGGAAGATCGCAAGTGATTCGGAAACTTGGTCATCGGGATCAACAAAATCCAAGTGGGCTTCGTATCCGCCCGTCGTTGAACCAGAAGTATCTCCCGCTCCAGTAATCGGATCATAATTGCTGTTTGAGAATGCGCTGATGCCGAAGTAATAGGTTCCGTCAGTTGGAATCGTATACTCTAAGTACGACTCGCGGAAATGCGGTTCGTCGCCAGGGCCGACATCGTCGTCGCTTTCGAGCAATTCGACACCATTGGAGTCAAACAGTCTTAACCAACTGTCGAGGTCCTGACCTGCGATATCAATATCGATACCGACCCTTGACCCAGCTGTGGTCGTGAACGAGTACATATCGACATCGTTTCCACTACTTACCGAACCAAAGATCGTAGTTCCGACATCAAAATTGACGGCTTCACTGATCTGGTCGTTGGAATCAATAAGAATGAAAACGGGATCGTCAATGCTTCCCTCGTTGTTGGTTTCGGGATCGTTGCCCTCGGAGTTAGTAAACTCATTAACTGTGTTGGCAACGTCAATTTTGTAAACGATATGGAAGTTACCGGAACTCGAAAAACTGCTTGGAATCGTCAAGGACTTCGATCCAAAATGGGTCGACATTGCCGATTGGCTTGAAACCGTGTAGTCACCAAGAAAAGTATCGTCAACATCGTACTGATCATTGTCAGATAGTCGAAATCGAATGGTGTACGACCCAGCCGCCTCGGTACCAATGTTACGCACTGCGAAACTCGCGTTAAACGATTCGCTAGGCGTGAGAACAGATTTATCGGTAGAGTCGTTACTCGAATTGAACCATCGATCAACTGAAATCAGGTCAGCTCGATCACTTGGCGGACGAGCTGTTTGGTCGTCGGAAATCCAGGACTGTAACGCGTTGAATTTAGATTCAGTAATTCTTGTCTGCGAGTTGTAATGGGTGGGCTCGCCAGGATCGTATTCACCATTCCCGTTTGAATCAGTGTAGTTTCCGTGGCTTACAACTCCGTGAACCGTCCTGGAGTAATGAAGTGGCCCACCGGACATGCCACCAGTAATGTCCATCGTGTCCGTTCTTAACGAATGTGTAGTAATTCCGTTGTCTACTGCATTGCCAGAAACCTGCCACATCGTTTGTGTACTTCCATCGGGCGTGTCACCCGGGTATCCAATGATTTGACCCGTGTTTCCCGAATAAAAGCTGCTTGCAGTGTTAAATCCAAATCCCATGTGGCCGAGGAATTGACTTGTGCCCAGATTTCGATCAAGCGTTAGTAAGGCGATATCCCAGTCGCTGTTTCCACCGGTATAGCCTGAGAAATGCCTAATCCATGTCGCTCGGGCTTCTCCGTGTGGTTTGTAACTTGCTGTGTCTTTGCTGGGGTGAAACCGAAAGTTACTGTAGAAGTTTGAATCTCCATCGCTCACGCAATGCGCCGCCGTCAAGACATGGAACGGCGATACCATCGTGCCAGAGCAGATACTGGTATTAGCAGGTTTGTCGAAGAAAATTTGCCCTGTTTCAATGTACGGGTTGGAGAGAATGTCACTTCTGCCAATTCTCGTACGGTCTTCGCTACCAAAGATAAAATCCTGAATCTCATTAGACAGTTCGCCCTGAACCGCTTCGGTCTGACCAGACTCCTTGAAAAAGGAATCACCAACAAGATCCGTGAGTGGATAACTCTCCTGAGCGCCCGTTTCAACATTGAGTTCACGCACCTCGATGTCGTGAATATCAGTCTCAAGATTGTCTAACAACTCGTTATACTCAACCCAATAGCCAAGATCGCCGTTCAGCACCTTTCTGTTTTCAAGCGAGTCGTAATCTAATTTTGTCGACAAATTCTCACGTTTCTTTTTGGGCATGTGACTATCTCATCATGGTTCGAATTGCGTAGTGCTTGAACGATCCAAGATAGCAAAGCCTAACCCCATCACAACTCGTAGAACTACGCAAACTATCGAAGAACTTGTATGCAATCGGCCCCGAGCACACCAGTTAAGGGGTATCATCAACTTCGAGATTTAAACTTCGTTCATTTTCGAAGCGCCATCGAAGCACCATCGAAGTGAAGCACCGAAGAAGATCGGGAACTCCTTATGAAGGTGAACGCAGTGAACGCCGTATTGCTTGCAGCTGCGAATAAAGTCACCTGCATTTAAGACCGTTTGGTCTTTTCGGAATCCGAACTCTTTTCAATGCCAATGCTCAGCAAGAAGTCCAGCGCAACTGCAAAGCCAGCTCCAGCAATCGTGGCCACTAGATAAATCCACAGATGACTTAAGTTCATCGACATCAGCGCCGGTCCCAACGATCGAGCCGGATTCATCGAAGCTCCACTGACAGGTCCGGCAAACATGGCTTCGAGCCCTACCGTAGCGCCGACTGCAATCGCCACGGCGCCCAGTCCAAGCGTTTTACTGTTGGAGACACGAAGAATCACTAGCATCAAGATCGCCGTCAGGATGAACTCCAAAATCAGAGTCTGATACCAAGCGCCCGACGGAGCAGTTGCGCCAAGGTTCTCATGGGTGGGAAACAGTGCCCACAACGTCAAGCTGGCGAGTATCGCACCGGCGCACTGAGCGACAACATAGGGCAGCACCAACGCGGATTCAAATCGGCGAGCCAGCCAAAATCCAATCGTCACCGCTGGGTTGATGTGCGCGCCAGAGACTTCGCCAAGCGAATAGATCATCGCCGTGACGATCAAGCCGAACGTTAGCGCGATCCCAACATGCGTCACCGCTCCGCCAAACTGATCGTTGATCACGATCGCACCCGTGCCGGCGAAGACCAGACAGAAAGTCCCGATCAACTCGGCAAAAATTTTTCGAAAGTGTTCCATGCTTTTCCAAGCACCACATGATTGCATCGAGACAGACGCAACATGCTTGACAATCTTTACTCGTAATCTCGAACGCGTCGAGCAATCGCCAAGGCAAGCGCTTCGCGAACTGACTCGATGGTAATCCGGTCAAAGACCTGTTGAAAGAACCCGGTCACAATCGCTCGAATCGCTTCCTTGCGAGTGAACCCTCGACATTGAGCGTAGAAGATTAACTCTTCATCAACCCGTCCGCTTGTCGAACCGTGCGTACAACGAACGTCATCGGCTTCGATCTCAAGACCTGGAATTGAATCGGCGCGAGCTTTTTCAGAAAGCAACAAATTGTCGTTACGCTGATAGCCGTCCGTCTGTTGAGCTTTCTGATCAACCTTGATCATCCCGCGCCAAACGGTCCGCGAAACGTCTTGCAATGCGCTTTTGTAGAGGAAGTCACTGGTACAAGTTGGCTCTTCGTGATGCTGCAACGTGTGGTAACTGAGATGCTGTTTGTTTTCGGTAAACATTGCTCCGTTGACTTGAACGTTGGCTCGTTCGCCACGCAACGCAACGTGCTGGTTAACCTTTGCCAGACGCGAGCCTAACGCTCCGACCGTCCATTGCAAATTTGAGTCTCGGCCAACGATGCCTTTTTGATGAGCAAAGTGCCAAACTTTCTGACCCCAATCCTGCAAGTTCACATAACGCAAATTCGCGCGATCACCAACGAATAGTTCAATCGCACCGCAGTGCATCGCATTGGTTTCCGGTGCACTGTTTGATTCAGCGAGCACGGTTGCTTCGGCGCCTTCCTCGACCACGATCACTGTGTGTCGTAAATCGCTGCCGCCTTCGGTCAACTGACTGCTGATATGGACCGGTTTGTCCAACACAACGTTTCGAGGGACATAAAGAAATACGCCCGACGTCCACATCGCAGCGTGAAGCGCAGAAAACCGATCGAAGTTCGGATCGACCGCCTGGAACAGATACTTGCGAATCAAATCACCGTGCTCTTCAAGCAAGTCAGCGATCTTGCCGAAGACAACGCCTTTGTCTTTGTATTCCTGAGCCAGTTCGGTCGATGATGTAGACTTTCCATCGATCGAACCAACGTTGCCGGCAAGCTCAACGCCTTCGGCCAACACAAGTGCCGGCAAACCATCTGACGATGATTCGGGTTTTAGCGCCGCGAACTTGTCGAGCTTGAACATGCGAATGTCGGTTCGCATCCATTCTTCATCGCGATTACTCGGCCAAGGAAGTTCATTGAACTTCGCCCACGCGTCTTGTCGCATCTCGGTCAGCCAACCAGGCTCGCTGAGATTGCCAAGCATTTTCTGGAAACCTTCTTCGTTGAAGGAAATCATGTCTGTTTCGGTTACTGTTGTCATGAGCTTAAATTTTGTTTGTGTATAAATCCTGTTCGGGCGAATTGAGCAAATCGATCGGGAGGGCGAGGCTCCCATCAATGTGGCTTCATCAATGCGACCGACCTTCATCAGCGGGCGAGATTTCTGCTAACCGACTGAGCCTTCCATCTGCAATTGAATCAAACGATTCATCTCAACGGCATATTCCATCGGCAACTCTTTCACAAGCGGCTCGATGAATCCGTTAACGATCATCGTGCTGGCTTCGGTTTCCGAAAGCCCGCGACTCATCAGGTAGAACAACTGCTCTTCGCCGATCCGCGAAACCGAAGCTTCGTGGCCCATCGAAACGTCTTGTTCGTTGATCTCGATGTACGGATAAGTATCGCTGCGACTGTCAGCATCAAGGATCAACGCATCGCAAACGACACTGCACTTTGAATTGTGAGCTCCTTTTTCGACACGAGCCAAACCGCGGTAACTGCTGCGACCACCGTTTTTCGAAATCGACTTGGAAATAATCGTGCCCGTTGTATCTGGAGCGCAGTGAACCAGCTTCGCTCCCGCGTCCTGATGCTGACCGGCACTTGAAAATGCGATCGACAAAATCTCGCCCCGAGCACCAGGCTCCATCATGTAAACGGCTGGATACTTCATCGTCAGCTTCGAACCCAGATTACCGTCGACCCACTCCATGGTGGCGTCTTGATAAGCAAAAGCTCGCTTGGTGACGAGGTTGTAAATATTGTTGGCCCAGTTTTGAATCGTCGTGTAACGACAACGACCACCTTTCTTGACCAGCACTTCAACCACCGCGCTGTGCAACGACTCGCTCGTATACATCGGAGCTGTACAGCCTTCGACATAGTGGACCTGAGCACCTTCGTCGACGATGATGAGTGTTCGTTCGAACTGGCCCATGTTTTCTTCGTTGATGCGGAAGTAAGCCTGCAACGGGAAATCAATCTTCACGCCTTTAGGAACGTAGATAAACGATCCGCCCGACCAAACCGCACTGTTAAGCGCCGCGAACTTGTTGTCCGATGGTGGAATGACTTTACCAAAGTACTCACGCAACAATTCTGGATGCTCGCGAATCGCGGTGTCCGTATCAGTAAAGATCACACCCTGATCGGCAAGATCTTTCTTGAGCGATCCGTAGATCACTTCCGATTCAAACTGAGCTTTTACGCCAGCGAGATATTTACGCTCGGCTTCCGGAATGCCCAGTTTTTCGAACGTATCTTTGATCTCAGCCGGAACGTCGTCCCAGGACTTACCCTGATCGGTTGTTGGCTTGAGATAGTAAAAGATGTCCTGAAAATCGAGATCGATATCGCCGCCCCACTCCGGCATCGGCTTGGAGTTGAATATCTCCAGCGAGTCCAGACGGAACTTTCGCATCCAATCAGGTTCATTCTTGATGTCAGAAATCTGGTTGACGATTTCAGCGTCGACGCCTTTGCGCGCTTTAAAAACGGCAGTCGTCTCCGTCTTGAAGTTGTACTTGTTGATCTCTGTTTGCTTGAGCTCTTGACCTTCAGTCAGATCTGTCGCCATGTCGTTCTCCGTTTGAAATCAGCCAATTGGCCGTTATTTGTTTTGGTTGCAGTTACGAAAAATTAAACAAGTGCTTCTTCGTCGTCATTGACTTTCGCAGCTTCTGGATACGCAGCGCGAATTCGCTCGTAACCCTTTTCGTGTAGCTCGACCGCCAACTCTTTGCCGCCTGTCTCGACGATCTTGCCGCCAAGAATAACGTGCGTGTAGTTTGGAGGATTGTGTTCAAGCAGTTTGTCGTGGTGCGTGATGATCAGCAAACCCATCTTGTTATGGCCAATCTCGTTGATCGACTGGCTGGCAAGTCGAACGGCATCGGCGTCCAAACCTGAATCGGTTTCGTCAAGGATTGCAAACTTTGGTTGCAACATCGCCAACTGGAGAATCTCAGCTCGCTTCATCTCGCCGCCAGAAAAACCATCGTTGACATAGCGACGAGCAAACTCACTGTCCATTTGCAGTTGAGTCATGTTCTCTTTAATCTCTTTGCGGAATTCACGCATTGGGATCAAGTCTTCGCCTTCTTTACGGTCCGGGTTGCGAACGTTGGTCGTAGCGTGGCGAAGAAAGTCAGCCATGCGAACGCCAGGAATGGCGACCGGGCGTTGGAAAGCCATGAACAGGCCAGCTCGTGCTCGCTCGTTTGGCTCAAGTTCGGTGATGTCTTCGCCGTTAAGCAAGATCTGGCCCGAAGTCACTTCGTAACCAGGATGGCCCATGATCACTAGACCCAGAGTGCTTTTGCCACTCCCGTTGGGACCCATCAACGCGTGTGTTTCACCGCGGGTGATCTCAAGGTTGACGCCCCGAAGAATCGGCTTGTCATTAATCGAAACGTGAAGGTCAACAATTTTTAAAACGTCAGACATAGTTTTCTAATTTTGGTTGATTGTTCTTTTGTCTTGGAGGCTTCCGCCTACCATTTATATTTTTACGGCGACAAATGCCACCGATACGATTTACTCCTCAGTTGCACGAAACGTGCAGCACTGATCGCCGTCCTGTTGGCACTTGCAAAGCGTCATCGACTTCCCGATCACCTTTGCCATCACTTCTTTCTCCAGTTCACAAATCTCGCGATCATCTTTCGCCAAGTCCGGGTAAGGACAGCCGTTGACACGAATGATTGGCAAACCTTGTCCATCAATATCGTCGCACGAAATCGGGATGTCGAACTGAGCAAATACCGAAGTCAATGACTTCAGTCGTGCCGCAGTATCGTCGCCATCAACTTCGCCTTGATACTTTTCTACCAACCGGCTAATCGTGCCGGCCACAACTTTCTGGCGAATCGTCGCGTCGGGAAGCTCTTGAACTTCCTTCCACAAGGCAATCGCCAAGTCCTCCAAATTGTTGCCGCCGACTTTCTTTCCCGAACCGGTCAAGTCATATCGGTAGCTCGGTCGACCACGCCCTTCGCTTTCGTGGCTGCGCTCAATCAAGCCCAACGCCATCAAGCGATCCAGCCTTTGACGCACCGCTGTTGCTGTTACACCAAGTACTTTCCCAAGGTCTCCGACAGTCATGCCGGGGGTCTTGCGAAGCGATTCAACAACCAAACGATCGTTATCCGAAAGCTGATGGGTCGTTCGTATGGTTTGCTGGATAGCCATGGCCTGCCCGAGTTTGGTACTTTACCGATCCTATCATTTTGAACAATTTAGACAACCATATATGTGTAAATTCACGAAACTCCGATAAATTATTGACCGCAGAGGTGCCGTCTCATACAACAGGTGGCTTAAAGGTTGGTGCATTCATACTCAGCAGTTTGTTCAGATTCCAAAAGACTCAAATGACATCAAAATTCCGGTCAATCCCCACCGCTGTTTTTTCACTAATTGTCCTCTTCGTGTCACTTATGGCACCCTTGGCCCCGACGGCCGGGGCCCAAGAATCTGACAACACCCCTGTAGCCGAAGCAGCCGCAGTGGCCAACGAAGCACTGGGAATCGACGAGCAAATTGACCGCGCGTTTCGACCAGTCGCCGACTGGTGGGGCGGACTGGTGACAACTCCCGTTCCCATTGGCGGCAACGACGTACCCGTTGTCGTGATCATTCTTGTTATCGGCGCTTCATTTTTCACCGTGTTTTTCGGATTCATCAACCTTCGGCTCATTCCGTTTGCGATCAAAGTCGTGAGTGGAAAATTCGACGATGTTGAAAAAGCAGGTGCAGCGGATGTTAAAGCAGCGATCAATACGGTCGACGGTGACCTGGTCGACACCATTCGAAACGAAGGTGCAGGAGAAGTCTCTCACTTCCAGGCTTTGGCCACTGCCGTTTCAGGAACGGTTGGACTGGGAAACATTTCGGGTGTTGCTGTGGCGATTGCAACCGGCGGCCCTGGAGCAACTTTTTGGATGGTCGTTTGTGGCTTGCTGGGAATGTCCACCAAATTTGTTGAGTGTACCCTCGGAGTTAGTTACCGCGAGATCGACGAAAACGGCACCGTTCATGGTGGACCGATGTACTACTTGAAAAAAGGCCTGACGGAATTGGGACTCGCTCCGTTGGGGCTTGCGCTTGGCGTCATTTTCGCCGTTCTCTGCGTCGGAGCGTCGTTCGGCGGCGGCAACATGTTCCAGGCCAACCAAGCGACTCAGCAAATTAAATCCTTAGTGGGTCTGGAAAGCCCTGCTGCAGGAACCGTGATTGGTATCGTGATGGCGATCCTTGTGGGAATTGTCATCATTGGTGGGATCAAACGAATTGCCAAGATCACGGAAAAGATCGTGCCATTGATGGCGGTCATCTACCTTGTTGCGGCACTCATTATTATTGTCATGAACATCACCGATGTCCCGGAAGCGGTTGGTCAAATCTTCTCCGGTGCGTTCACACCAGCAGCAGGCTTTGGCGGTTTGCTGGGTGTCTTGATTGTCGGCTTCCAACGTGCGGCGTTCTCGAACGAAGCCGGAGCAGGTTCAGCCGCGATCGCTCACTCGGCCGTGAAAACAAATTACCCGGCATCCGAAGGCGTTGTCGCCTTGCTTGAGCCATTCATTGACACAGTCGTGATCTGCACGATGACAGCGCTTGTCATCATCCTGTTCAATATCACTCCCGATGAAAAAGGTCACCTCTTTGAGTACGGTGATGTGGTCAACAAAGAAGTCTTGGTAGTTACCGGAGAAGTGCCCGACGGCGAGCGCGTGGGCGGCGTTGATTTGACTTCGCGCGCGTTCGACTCGGTACTGCCGGGATTCCGCTACGTGCTGACGATCGCGATTATCTTGTTCGCATTTTCAACGATGATTTCCTGGGCTTACTACGGGCTTCAATCTTGGAAGTATCTGTTTGGGCGAAGCAAAGCTGCCGACATTAGCTACAAACTGTTGTTTTGTATTTGCGTTGTTATCGGAAGTGCGGCTTCTCTCGGTGCCGTCATCGACTTTTCCGACGCGATGATTCTCGCTTTGGTATTCCCGAACATGCTGGGGTTGATGTTGCTCTTCCCGAAGGTTCGCCGTGAACTAAAACGCTACATGGAAGCGACTCGCGGAAAGTAAACTTAAATCGCGGAAAGTAAACTTAGCTTCTGATTACAACCTGTCTTTGAAATTGGATGTCAAAATGAGTGGATCGGATATCAAAGCGATCGGCGTGAGCTTTTTGCAAGACGTTTCGGTAACAAGCCTGAAAGAACTGGCCGACGATACGTTCCGAAAGTCATTTGAGGACTTGGTCCATCAGCTTAACGCCGATGCTGGTGCTCTTTGGATCATCGACAAGGAGAAACCCGAAGAGCTGACCATTGCCGTCAACGTCGGTTCGCGAGGAAGTTCAATCGAAGGGCACATCAGCCAGGAACTTTCGTCCGGGCTGGTTAGCAAAGCGTTTCGCGAGGAAACCGTTGTTCACGACGAAGGCGCATTTCGCGATCCAGAAAAAAGCTATTCGGTCGACGTGACGTTGGGGCAGATGACCAACTACCAAATCGCGATGCCATTCTTCATGTTTGGACAAAAAGTCGGCGCCGTAACTGCCGTCCAGGTCTCAACTCTCGAAGCTCCCAGCCGTAACGACTGGGGATTCAAACAAGACTGTGTCGAAAGGTTTTCCCACTGGGTCGCGGTTGCCCAGCGCTTGCTGGAGTATTCACAAGTCCGCCGCGAGAGCTAGAGTGCTCTGCAGGAATTTTCCCAAGTCAAGTTGATTGATTGCGGCTTCCGCATCCATTATCATTTTTCGCATGGGATCGACACGCCAAATGTAATCACAAGTGCTTCACTTGTTATTTCCAGGCAGCGAATTTCGTTCCCGATATCAACAGATTTGTTGTTTTACTAGCGTTAAAAATTGGCAAGTTTTTCCGGCAAGAGAAACTGTCAATAAGGGAGAATTCGCTTTGTCGGACTACACATTGCTGGAACGATTGCGCTATAAGTTTGATAACTTTATGTCGCGTGGCGGAAGCTCAATCTTCATTTCGCTGGTTGTCGTTTTTGTATCCATCCTGACTTTCGTGTCGATTCTTCGTGGCATCATGCTCATGGGCAGCGCCCACGTTGAACGAGCCTTGATCGGCAATGAAGATGCAGGCTGGTTTTCAAAATTCCTGCACAATATCTACATCGCGTTTCTTCAGATGACCGATCCAGGCAACATGGCCCAGGATATCGAGTCTTCGCCGTTCATGAAAATCTGCGCCGTCATTGGTGGACTCGCAGGTGTCGTGATGCTCTCTTCTCTAATCGCTTTTATTACAACGGCGCTAGACCAGAAGATCGCGCAGTTAAAAAAAGGCCACTCCAAAGTTGTTGAATCTGATCATACATTGATTCTTGGCTGGAACGAGCGTGTCCTGGAGATTCTTCGCGAGCTGACGATCGCTAACGAAAGCGAAGACGATCCGTCGGTCGTCATTCTGGCGCCGCTGGACAAAGAGTTCATGGACGACCACATCAAAGTCAACATGCCCGACACCCAGAACACACGCGTCGTCACGCGCAGCGGCTCCGTTTCATCGCTGGTCAATCTTGACATTGTCTCCCTCAATTCGTGCAAGTCAGTCATCTTACTGGCGACCTGTCCGGTTTCGGCAAGCGACGACGAAAAACTTACCAGCGATACCGCCCTGATCAAAACAGTCCTGGCGTTGATCGCTTCGCGTCCCGAAGACGTGGAACTGAATGTGGTTGCCGAAATTTTCTTTGATCGGAATCGTGAAATCATTCAAGACATTTCGCCGGACGAAATCACGACGGTCGACACGAACGAAATCCTCGCCAAAATCCTTGTGCAAACGTCTCGCAGCGTTGGTCTTTCCGTTGTCTACAGCGAAGTCCTTTCGTTTGACGGATGCGAACTTTACTTTTACGAAGCGGCATGGGGCGGCAATAAATTCGGCGACATTTGCTACAACTTTCCCGATGGTATCCCGATGGGAGTTCGTCATGGCAATGACGAAATCCTGATCAATCCCCCAGCCGACTTGGTGATGAAAGACGACGATGCGATTTTGATTTTGGCAGAAGACGACTCAACGATTGACTTTCAATCGGAACAGATTGTTGCTCCGCGTCCATTCGAGTTAGCCGGTGGTCGCAAAGACATTGCCATCGAGAAGAACCTGATCATCGGCTGGACAGGCAAAGTCGAAACGATCCTGAGCGAGTATGCCGACTATGTGTTGGAAGGCAGCACAATCGATGTCATGCTGCGATCTCCTGATGAGTCGGTTCAGGCTCGAGTCAATGAGCTGAATGAAGAACTAGAAAGCGTGACGATCACGCTGCTTACCGGCAACCCGATGAGGACGGAGGGCTTGATGGAAATCGAACCCTTCAACTATGACAACATCATCATTCTCAGCCAGGGACAAGGTGACAATGGGAGTGGCAACGTCGACGATGAACGGACCGATTCTGAAACGATTGTGATTCTGTTACTGCTGCGAAAAATTTTCAACGAGCACCCGGAAGAAGCCGCCAACATCAAACTGATCACTGAAATTCTCGATTCTGAAAACCAATCGCTCGTTGCCAAAACTGGCGTCAACGACTTCATCATCTCCAATCGTTTCGTCTCGATGGTGCTCGCTCAAATCAGTGAAGACGCTGACATCGAACGAGTTTACGACGACCTGTTCAGCGAAGACGGTTCGGAAATCTATTTGAAACCGGCATCATTGTATTTCAAAGACCTACCTTCCAATGTGACCTATGCGGACATGATCGCCGTCGCTCAACTTAGGGAAGAGATTTGTCTTGGCGTGAAGATCAAGTCGCTTGAAAGTAACATCGATAAGAACTTTGGGGTAAAACTCATCCCGGAGAAGAACGCGATGTACATGTTGCATGCCGAAGATACGCTGGTCGTTTTGGCAGAAGACGAAACTTAGTTTGACGCCAACAGCCTCACGCTGTCCAGTTCGTTAAGTCGGGCGCCCCGCCACGGTTTAACCGACGAAGACCATCCATCCCCATAGAAGCTCTCAAACCAAACGCCGCAACATCCTCACGGCATTAACTCTTACCGAATTGAAAACATGCGAGCATTGATTTGGTTTCGTCGCGACTTGCGAGTGAGCGACAATACCGCGTTGTATCAAGCTGCATTGTCAGCCAAAGACGGAGTCGTGGCACTGTTTGTGATCACGCCTGAGCAATGGAAGCAACATGACGACGCCGATTGTAAAATTCACTTCTGGCTGGAGAACGTACGAGCGCTGTCCGGCTCATTGGCGAATCTGAACATCCCGTTGATCGTCAAAACAGCCAACTCGTTTGCTGAAACTCCGAAAGTAGTCGCATCGGTCGCCAAGCAACACAAGTGTGAACTTGTTTGCTTGAATCGCGAGTACGAAGTCAACGAGTTGAGACGGGATACTGCAGTGACGACAGCGTGCAAAAAATTTGACATCGGTGTTCAACGTTTTCACGATCGAGTCATTGTTCCACCACGTGAAATCAAAACCAAAGACGAGCGATTCTATAGCGTGTTTACTCCGTATCGCCGCGTTTGGGATCAGCGTGCACCGGAGTTTGCGAAAGTGTTGCCCAAACCGCCGAAGCAACCCGATACTGGAATCAAATCATCAGCGGTTCCAAAAAGCATTCCTGGTTTCAGCAACATCAATGTTCGCGCAGACCTCTGGCCGGCAGGTGAATCTGAATCGAGCAAACGGCTTAAGAAATTCACGAAACTCATTGCAAACTACGGCACAGCGCGCGACGTGCCATCAGTCGCCGGAACCAGTTTGCTTTCTCCTTACCTCGTTGCTGGTGTGATTTCACCGCGACAGTGCTTAGCCGCTGCGATCGAAAGCTGCCAGGGAAATTTAGATCGAAACGAAGGAGCAAAGGTTTGGGTAAGCGAACTAACGTGGCGAGATTTCTACACACACGTCATGGTTGGCTTCCCGCGCGTTTCCATGCACCAACCCTTCAAACCCAAAACGTCAGGCGTGCCCTGGCGTGATGACAGCGAGGAACTCGAAGCCTGGAAAACAGGCCAAACTGGATTCCCGATTGTCGACGCGGGGATGCGGCAGTTGAACCGTACTGGATGGATGCACAACCGATTACGAATGGTCACGGCAATGTTTTTGACCAAGAACCTGCTGATCGATTGGCGGCTCGGCGAACAGTATTTTATGCGAACACTGATCGACGGCGACCTCGCCGCCAACAATGGTGGCTGGCAATGGTCGGCCTCCACCGGTACCGACTCGGTGCCATACTTCCGAATCTTCAATCCGTTCAGCCAAAGCAAGCGATTCGATCCCGAAGGAACTTTTATCAAAAAGATGTGTCCGGAACTCAAGGATGTTCCTGCAAAAGCTTTACACGATCCAGCGAAATTAAAAGCGGCCATTGCAGATCTCGGAATCGAGTACGCAAACTTCGTGGTGGATTACAAGGAAAGTCGAACTCGTGCGCTGGCTGCATTTAAGTCGCTTGGTTAGGTCGCTAAGTTAAACACCAAACCCACGTCGGCGTTTCATCGCGACCAGCATCAATCCTCCAAGCACAACCATTGCGCTTCCTGGTTCGGGCACAGCCGTTGTCAGCGCCGTGTAAATATGAGAACCCGTATTGGGGTTAGCTCGGTCCGGACTGTTATTGGTTCCTACAAACGTAATTTCAATACGGCCTAAATTTTGCCCAACCGGATTGCGCAGGATGCTGTAGGAACGGTTGTAATTGGTATCGTCAATCGCCGTCAAACTAATACTACCGGTATTGAAAACGGTAACCGGCGTGGGAGCAACCACACTACTGAAGGCGGTGCCAGTATCTTTGAACAAAGACAAATCGCCTTCGTCGATTAACGCCCACTGAGTCATATCCATGGCCATGCCTTGATCGTCGAAGGCAGCGACCGACGCAAAGTCGGAGTTATCGACGTCAGTAATAAACAGATCCAACGCGTCGTTAACTGGACTACTGAAATCGTAAGTCAATACGCTTGTCCCGCTGGCGGACATTTGCTGAATCAATGGTAGCCGACTTCCGTAACGATTGACGACGGCGAGATTGTCATAATTTTGTGGATTGGCTGCCGAGCTTGGGCCTACGAAATTTTGCGTGTTACGCGCTGTTCGTTGCGACTGTCCAACACCGTCTTCGTGCAAAGTCACATCGTCTGAATCAAACGTCACGGTAACGCCCGTCGGACCGCCAACCCAGCTTGAGTTAAGCGTATGGTCGCCGTAAGTTTGGTTTTGATTGGGGTACTCGACAAAGTTTTGCGAGTGGGCGAACTCGACGCCTACCATTTGCAGGGCAGCGATCGAAATGCAGACCAAGAGAGAGCGAAAGAAGAATGACATTGGAACCTCGCGCGTTTTTTTAGGCGGATCTGAGGTTCATTTCACTGTGACCTGAACCAGTGGAAGCGAGGCAGTCACAAGGCTGATCCTATTCGACCAAAAACAAGCAGTCAATCAAATTCCGGCTGTTCACGCAATTCAATCTAAAATCCGTATCCCAGCGATCCGGCAACGGCGTAGGCCACAAAAATTCCGTACAGGCCGATCAAGATAAAGGCTTTGTTTCGCGTCAATTGTCGATTGTGCCACATGATCAAAAGGGTAAGCAACGTCAAACTGCAAAGCAGAATTCGCAGTCCAACAAGACCTTGCATTGTCTCGCCTTCTTGCATCAATGGAATCGGTTGCCAGGCACTCAAGTAGGACCCGACCAGCAAAGGAATCGAAAGACAGATACAGATGTCGAAAATGTTGGACCCAAACGCATTGGAGACTGCGCCATCATCGTCTCCCCGCATCGCCGCTCCGACTGACAAAAACGTATCGGGAACACTGGATGCAGCGGCAGCCAAAATCACAGCGACAAAGAAAATTGGAATGTTGAGCGTCGTCGCGGTCGCTTGAGTCACCTCGACCAACCAATAGCATGCAATCGCTGCAACCACTGTCGAACAAACGATGATTAACCAAGCCGATTTGAAATTCAATTCAAAATCGAACCATCCGAAAAGCACACCCGCCGACTCAGGTGGCTCATCATCATCACCAGGCGAGTCGCCGTCACGCAGTTTTTGAATCAGGTCACGAGAAAGCTTCATTCCGTTCTTCGAACCCGCTGCTACGATCTCATCGTTAGGCATTTCGGTAGACAACTGTTGTTTGATAAACGAATGTTGGCGTTGATACTTCTTCGCGTCCTGATAAAGCACAAACAAATACGCAAAGTACGCAACAATCAAGGCCACGCCCATCCACCAATGCATCGCCGGCTGAAACAGGAAGAACAACAACAGGATTTCACAGCCCACAAACCACAAACCATCGCGTGAGATCACTTTGTCTTCAACATCAATTGTCGGATGGCTTGGCCGATACTTCGAAATGACCAGCGCACAAATGGCTGGAATCAAAATCATATTGTAGATCGCACTGCCCGCGCAAGTCGCAACGGTCGCGCCGTACCCTTCGCCCGTGTGAGCGGCGACTTCATCTGCAACCGATTCGCTGGCCGTTACTGCCAACACAACGAAAAAGATTCCGCTGAACAGTTCGGGCATCGAACTGGCAATCGCATCAAGCGTTGCGCCGCGAACCGAACCCGGCAATCGCAACGTCGTGCCAATCCATTGGGCTGCGTCGGCAAACGGATCACAAGCTTGCCAGATAACAATCGAAATCACAACCGTTTGAGTGATCAGAAACAGAATCGACCACAACTGGCCGCCAACCGAATTGCTCAATACCCATGTGACACCCAATAAAATCAGCGACACAACGGTCACGATCACATCCGCTCCGAGGCCCGATGACTTTGCTGGTGACTCGTTGTCGTTCATAAAAAAGAGGGCTTACAAAATGGTTGGAGAATGACCAAAAACGATTGGAGACGACTGAGAACAAATATTAAGCAGTCCAAGCCGATTGGTAAACCGTCAACGATTGGTAAACCGTCAATTGTCGAGCCCATTACATTCGTCTTCGCAATTGGCAAACATCGTTGACCTCGATCCAATCTGGGTTATGATCTGCCCTCAAAGATGTGGGTGATCAAACACTAGCTGTGTTTGGTTAAAGGGAATCCGGTTTGAATCCGGAACGGCCCCGCCGCTGTGATTGACGTGAAACGGTTTTGATTCTGTTTGCCATTGTTGGTTCCATGAACCGATGAGAAGGCGAAGACCGTTTGTCAAAAGTCAGAATACCTGCCTACATCGAATTTGTTTGAATCGTTCTGCGAGGGACGAACGGTTTGAACGTGAGCATGTCAAACAATGCAATATTCAACCATCGATTCAGGCGACGTTATGCCTATGCCTATGCCTATGCATTTGTGTGTGCGTTCGCGCGCAAACTCAAAACGCATCCTCAAACTAGGATTCACACTTGTGGAACTGCTGGTCGTGATTGCCATTATTGGCATCTTGGTCGCCATGCTGTTACCGGCCGTCCAGCAAGTTCGCGAAGCTGCCAGACGAACCACTTGCCTTAACAACTTGCGACAAATCGGGATCGGCTTGCAAAATTATCACAGCGCTCACCAGAAATTTCCGGTTGGCGGGACGGGGTGGCGCGGAACCTTCTCACCCGATGAAACACAAATTGCCTGGTCCGCGTTTTTGTTGCCGTTTGTCGATCAGAACAACATTTATGGACAAATTGATTTTAACTTGGCGTTCGACGACGCGTTCAACGCCGAGCCCGCAGCAAAAGTCATCTCGACTTACGTTTGTCCAACCAGCCTTCGAGGCACAGAACTTTCTCAAGGACGTGGCCCAACCGACTACGGTGGTATGTATGGCGAAAGAATTTCCAGCCCCAACAATCCGCCCAAGGGATTGATGATCTACGGGACGGCGTTTTCGCATCGAGACATCACTGACGGTTCCAGCCACACGATCATTGTTGCCGAAGACAGCGACTTCAGTGATGGACAGTGGATCAACGGATTGAATCTTTTTGATCAAGCTTTCGCAATTAATGCGGCTCCCGAATTCGAAAACGACATGCGAAGCCTTCATCCTGGTGGAGCCAATGCTGCGTTTGCCGATGGAAGCGCACATTTTTTGACGGAGACGATGAGCTTGGAATCTCTGGCTGCTCTTTGCACGCGAAGTGGCGGCGAGATCGTAGACTTGGATTTCTAAAAATCTGTGACTCAAACTCAAACTCAAATTCAAACTCAAACTCAAACTCAAACTCAAACTCAAACTCAAATCTCAAATCTCAAATCTCAAATCTCAAATCTCAAATCTCAAATCTC
>CAZPBE010000033.1:0-63771 GCA_964584615.1 uncultured Pirellulaceae bacterium
CCCCCTGCGGAAAATCAAAGTCTACCCGAAAACCAAGCTGCGGCGGAATACTAGAATGGGTGGGAAACCTATTGCACGGTGCCGCCGTCGGTGTCGAATTGGAAACCACGATCGCCGATCCGAGGTTTAAAACAGATCTTGGCTTATTCCGTCCGGATTCAGCTGGGCCGGCCACCAACGTGGCAGTCAAATGCGATACAACTGTAAAGAAGGATATGCTCGGCCAACTACGTCCGGAAACGGGCGCCGATATTGGGGCTGAGGAAGTCTCCGGGGCGACAGGTGAAATTTCTTCAACGCCCCTCAGTCAAGACGACGTTGGAGTCAGCTTTCTCAACGAGGTTGGCAGCGAAAAGAATTGATTTTTAGCTTGGCCAAGTCCATGCTATGACACCAAACAGACGATTGAACCAAAAACAAATTAGAGGACATTTCAAAACCTAAAATCGTGCGATCATCGTAGTGGGATTCGCCAGAATTCCCTTTGTTTTGAAAGCGAGCTGGGACTTCTGGCGAAGTCCACTACAGGTTTTGAAATACCCTCTAGAGGGACAGACATGAATTTTAATCGACGCAGGTTTTTGAAAACAGTTTCTGCCGGTGCGATTGGTGCCGGAGTCGTTTCTCCGATATTGATGGCAGGTTCTGCAAAGGCTTCGTCGCCGCAGGAAAAAATTCAAACGGCGAACAGTCCAATCTTCAACCTTGGGCTGGCTGCTTATTCTTTCAAGCCTCATTTCCCGTTCTATAAAGGTAAGCCGGTCGAACCTCTCGATGGAAAGTCGATCGACATGTTTGGTTTTATCGACTACTGCGCCGAACAAAACTGCGCGGCTGAGCTAACCAGCTATTTCTTTCCGCCGGATGCAGACGAAGCGTACTTTCGCAAGATCAAGCGGTACGCTTTCGTCAATGGAGTTCCGATTGTTGGGACCGCAATCGGTAACAACTTTACACTTGAAAAAGGTGAAAAGCTCGACAAGCAAGTTGCTGATGCAAAACTTTGGATTGACCGAGCCGTTCAAATGGGTGCACCGCACGTCCGATTTTTTGCGGGTAAGCGAAAAGAACTGGAAGAGGCTCCTGATCGTATGAAGAATGCGATTGAAGCGTTGCAAGACTGTGTAAACTATGCGGCCAAGGCGGGAGTTTTTATTGGAGTCGAGAATCACGGAAATTTGACTGCCGATCATGTGATTCAAATTGTTAACTCTATCGACAGCGAGTGGTTTGGTGTCAACCTTGACTCTGGAAACTTTGTGACAGGTGATCCGTATGACGAGCTCAAAAAATGTGCTCCTTTTGCGATCAACGTTCAGATCAAAGTCAAAATGAAGACGGAAACCAAAGGAGAGAAGATCGATTCTGACATGGAGCGCGTCGGTAAGATCTTTAAAGACGCCAACTATCGTGGCTTCGTGGTGATGGAGTACGAAGAAGAGAAGCCGTTTGAAAACGTTCCAGGAGCGATGGATGAGTTGCGGAAACATTTTGCCGTCTAAGGAATGATTGGCGAACTAAGGAATGATTGGCGAATTGACGCAAGTTGCGCGCTGATTTCGTTGGCATTAACTGCCCCTTCTCAACCCTTTTGTGATTTGAAAAATATTTGGAGATCGAAGTGAAAGACTTCCCATTAAATCGTCGTTCTTTTGTTGCGGGAACATCTGCTGCGCTGGCAGCGTCGGCTTTGCCAAATCTGTCTGCCGAGGCAAGCACAGTGTCACAGGACAAGCCGTATAAATACTGCACGTTTATCAAGTTCATTCAGGACTTGTCGCACGAAGAGTTGGCAACGACGCTGAAAGACATCGGTTTTGACGGAGCGGAGGTTACGGTGCGCAAAGGAGGCTACATCGCACCCGAGTCTGCCGCCGATGAATTGCCGAAGCTGGCCGAAGTTTTCAAAAAACATGATCTCGAGATCAATATTCTGACCTCGGACATCGTTGATGTGGAATCGCCGAACGCGGAAGCCATCACCAAGGTTGCCGGAAGTTTGGGGATCCAGCATTATCGAATGGGGTTTTGTCGCTACGACATGAAAGCGCCGATTTCGCCTCAGCTCGAATCGTTTAAACCGAAATTCAAAGAGTTGGCGGCGATGAATCGAGAGGCCGGGGTAACGGCGGTCTATCAAAACCATGCAGGCGGAAAGTACATGGGCGCGACGTTTTGGGATTTGCTTCAGATACTCGAAGGCATTCCGAAAGAAGAGATCGGTTCCATCTTTGATATTCGACACGCAGTTGCCGAAGGAAGTGGCGCGTGGCCGCTCTACTACGACATCATCAAGCCTCACATTGCTGCCTTGTCTGTCAAAGACTTTCAGTGGGGTTTCAAGAAAGAGAAAGACCAACGACTCTCTCCGTTGCACGCCCCTTTGGGCGACGGTCAGGTGGATTTAAAGAAGTTTCTTGGGATGTACAAGAAAGATTTCGAGAGCTCGCTGATCACGCTTCATGTTGAATACTTGGGCAAAGAGGACGTTAAAACCAACGTTGCAGCGATCAAAAAAGATTTTGGCGTTTTGAAAAAAGCGATGGGTTGAAACGTGGAAGCGTCAGCATTTTGATTGCGCCTATATTGGTTGCGCTTTATTCTTGTTCGCACTATGTTCTTGGTAATTAATCTCAACGGAAGTGTTGTGCGTGAGGTGACTATATGAAAAATCAATCAATGGATCGTCGCTCGTTTGTTTTTGGCGTAGCAGCCGTCGGGCTAACTTCCACTGCACTCGCAAAGTCGACTTGGGTTTCAGCTAACGATGAAGTTCGCGTGGCGATTTTGGGAGCTGGCTGGCGAGGTGGGCAGCTTGCAGAGGCATTCTCCAAAGCCAACGGTTGCAAGCTGGTTGCATTTGCCGACCCAGATCAAACGCTGAGCAATGATCTTGCTGCCAAGTATTCAGTCACCGCTCATTCTGATTTGCGCAAAGTTTTGGATGATCCAAATGTCGACGCTATTGTGGTTTCAACTTGCAACCATTGGCATTGCTTGGCGACGATTTGGGCATTGGAGGCAGGCAAGGACGTGTACGTTGAAAAACCACTTTCGCACACGCAGTGGGAGGGTCGACAAGTCGTCAACGCAGCAGCCAAGAGTGATCGTATTGTCGCCTTTGGAACGCAACAGCGAAGCGACCCGATGCAAGCGGAAGCGAAACAGTTTTTGCATGAACAGAAAGCAATTGGAGAAATCAAATACGTTCAAGCCAACCGTCTTGGTACGCGAGCGACTGTTGGCAAGCGAACGACCCCTTTGGAATTGCCCAAAACGATTGACTACGACTTGTGGTTGGGACCAGCGGCCGATCAACCCATCATGCGCGACAAACTTCACTACGATTGGCATTGGGATTTTAATACTGGCGGCGGTGAAATGGGGAATTGGGGTGTTCATATTCTCGATGACATCCGCAACGTTGCTTATTTGGATTCGGTAACGACCCCCAAGAGCGTTGTTGCTGCCGGAGGTCGAGTTGCTTGGAACGATGCAGCCAATTCTCCTAACGTTCATTTTGCTTTGTTTGAAACGGAAACGTTTCCGACGATGATTACGATCAGCAACCTGAGGAAAGATCCTGCACAACCTGCCGGCAAGAAAAACGCCTGGTCAGTCAAGGCCGGGATGCCGGTCGATGGTCCCCCAAGCGGTTACGTGATCGCGTGTGAGGGAGGCTACTATTTCGGGCGACGTCAAAAAGGACGCGCCGTGGATCTGGAAGGCAAAACGATTCGCGAATTCAAAGGTGGAGACATTGTGCCGTTGCACGTTCAGAATTTTGTCGATGCCGTGCGGGCTCGTGATGCGACAATGTTAAACGCACCCGTCGAGATGGGGCATCACAGCACTGGCTGGGCGAATCTGGCTAATGTCGCGTTTCACTCTGGAGCGGCCTATAACAAAGACCAACTGTCGTCTGCCGCGTCATTGAAGGCGTGGCCATTACTGATCGATGAAATGGAAAAGCAGCTTGAACCGTTCGGTATCAAGACTGACCAATTGATATCAAGTCCGGTTCTTTCACACGATTCAAATACTGAACAGTTCGTTGGCGAAAACGCTGAGCTTGCCAATCAATTTCTTAAACGAACCTATCGGGATAAATTCGTCGTTCCTGAAGTCAACTAATTTGCAACTCGTCAGGTTGAGCCAATCCTTTTTAAACTTCCTTCTTCTATTTTTCCATTTATACAAAATGCCAAAGTCGAATCTTCCCACTGACGTTCGTATTAAAGACGTTTCACTTTTCTTGCTGCCTGTTGAGACTCGAGTCCCACTTAAGTTCGGTTCAGAAACTTTGCTGACGGTAACATGTGCCCGCGCAAACGTAACACTGGAAGACCGAAACGGAAACGTAGCTTGTGGCTGGGGGGAAACGCCACTGTCGGTTCAATGGGTTTGGCCCAGTTCGGTTCCTTACACGGAGCGTTATGCAGCGCTGATTGATTTTTGTAAGGTGCTAGCCGCTGAATGGCTTAAGTTTGATGAGTTCGGTCATCCGGTTGAATTGTCTCACTTGTTTCAGCAAGACGTTTTGCACACGCGACAAGACGAATTCAATGCAGACCGCGGCGGAGAACGGATGCCGTATTTAGCTGGGTTGGTGGCGGCCAGCGTTTTTGATTTGGCAATCCATGATGCGTACGGTGTTCTCCACAATGTCGACATCTACAAAACTTACAACCAACAATTCATGTCTCAGGATTTGGCTCAGTTTCTGACGCCGGAATCTGAAAGTGAAGTCTCTTTTGCCGGAAAGTATCCAGCCGACTTTTTGGTCGAGAGTCCGCCGACAACGCTTCCTGTCTGGCATCTCGTGGGAGGACTTGATCCAATCACGCCTGAAGAACTCTCTGGCGACGAGCCTGATGACGGCTATCCGGTGTTGCTCAAAGACTGGATTGAGCGAGATGGTTTGGAGTGCTTGAAAATTAAGCTTCGAGGCAACGACGCAGAATGGGACTTCAAGCGATTGTTGGACATTGGTGAGTTGTCGATTCAAACGGGCGTCAAATGGTTGACGGCTGACTTCAACTGCACGGTTGAGGATCCACAATATGTGAACGACATTCTTGATCGATTCGCTTCCGATCATAAAAAGATCTATGACATGATTCTCTATGTGGAACAGCCCTTTCCGTACGACCTTGAAGCCAAACGGATTGATGTTCATTCCGTTTCAGAGCGAAAGCCGTTGTTCCTCGATGAAAGTGCACACGATTGGAAGTTTGTAAGGCTTGGACTCGAACTTGGTTGGTCCGGCGTTGCCCTGAAGACTTGTAAAACACAAACCGGCGCGTTGTTGAGTTTGTGTTGGGCGAAAGCTCACGGCATGCCGTTGATGGTTCAGGATCTGACAAATCCGATGTTGGCTCAGATTCCGCATGTTCGATTGGCAGCACATGCTGGAACGATCATGGGAGTGGAGTCAAACGGAATGCAGTTTTATCCTGACGCTTCGCAACCCGAGGAAGCGGTTCATCCAGGATTGTTCAAGCGCCGCAACGGGGTTTTGGACCTGTCGACCATTGGCGGACCGGGATTCGGTTATCGTTTGGATGAAATTAAACGTGAATTGGTGGCGCCTGTTTGATGTTTGCGGTGCCCGTTTGACGATAGCGACGCCCGCTTGATGTAAGCGACGCGCCCGATTCATCCGCCTTTGGAGTCCTTTGTCGATTGTTCAGTTTCCGATTGATCGACTTTTGTTTTTTCGGTTTCGACTGGCTGTCCGGCTCCAGCCCCGTCTTCTTCCGCTGCCCGGGGAGTCATTACTAGATAGACTTTTGTGTTGACCTGAGGAACGTTCTCGGTGAAAACTTCGAACAACAGCCCCATTTCGGCTTCAGCGGAACTTTTGATCGGGAGGTCCATCGTGGCGGTCGCAAAATTGGAGAGGCAAATCATTTCACCTCCGTCTCCATAGTAGATTTCTTCACCAGATACGTGGTCATTGATCAGCACGCTACCTCCAAAAACCCAGTCGTGTTGTAACGCTTTTTTGGTATTGAAATTGCGAACGAACTCTTTGGCATTTCGGCTGACAAGGTTTCCGTCTTCCATCCATTGAATTTCGATGTCAATAATGGGGCCTTTTGCGGCAACGTATTCCTCGCCCCATTGAACCGGATTTCCCGGATCAAAACCAAGAGCTTCGAAGCATCGATGGACCTCGAAAGAATCGGCGTGAACCGAAATGATGGACTCGTGTTCCTTTGTGTTTCGCGGGCAAGCAAACATTTCTAGACCGCCACGTCGAAGGCAAATCAAACCTCGTGCCATGACTTTCTTGTTCGCCATGTCGATCCAGATGTGGTTTTCCCCCAGCCGACGAAAGCTATCCGGGATATCGATCGTCTGTAAGTGAAACTCGTCTTGGATTTTTTTCTGAGCAGCTTCCAATTCTTCGATCGTGGGAATCGGGCCGTAATCTTCTTCATTGTCTTCTTGGGAGTCATCGCTGTCGGCTGGCTGCATCTCCTTGGATTCTTGCGCCGCGTCGGATTTCTCTTCCTGTTCTTGGGCGGCAACATCGGCTTTCAAAGAGTCCAACGCTGATGTGACTTGTGGCGAAATTTCGGCATCGCTCGGGCCGACTTCGCGAACGTCTTTTTTGACTGCAGGTTGGCCAGGGTTGTTGGGGGTAGCTTCCTGGGTTGCTGACGAACTATCCTCAAAGCCAACCGCTACGCCCTTTAATTCTACATCGCAGCCAACGCACAGGAACAATGCTGACACAAGAACAACAAGGACAAAGCTTGGTTGCCTTAGTGTCGTCGGCGATTGTATTTGTATAGCCATGAGAGAGTGCTCCAATGATTGGTTAAAAGTCGGTTCCTGTAAGATAGAGCCACGTTGAGCTGAAATCAACCTAACACCAGCATCGGTTGGTATTCCAAGTTACGTGAGGATTCGAGTTTTCCACTGCTGCTGTCTACTGATGTCCTTGTTGAAAAAGAAAGCCAATTGGAGAGTTCAATCTCAAATTGGGGACTGCGGCGATATGGTTCCACTGGTAAGATTTTCATCCTGAGAAAACGAGACCAAACACAACTGAGATGACAACAATGCCGACTGCTTCGAGTAAGCCGACACTGACACGCGACCGACAGGGGGTTGGCGCACGCAAGCAAGGTGCCAAGGAGATTGCTTCGTTGTTGAGGGATAGCGGCACAGGATGGGGGGAAGTCGTTTCCGATAACTGGCAAGCCGTTCAATCGCTGCTTTCAAAACCAAAAAAAAATCGAAGCCCGTTGTTTTCTGGGGCCGATGTGCGGGCCGTTGTTTGGGGGCTACCGAAAATGGTTGCCAACAAGGTGATGCCAAATGCGAAACTGGTCGCGAAATCGGCCCAACGAAAAAAACTGGCCGAAACCGCTGAGACTCTTTCGCGGTTAGCCGAACGATTGCCCGAGAGCGATACCAAAGAGACGGCCTATGGCCAACTTGAAAAGATCGCGCAAGCAATTGTAATTGTTCACGGATTGCGTTCGATCGTTTCCAGTTGTGACGATTTGCAATGGCGGCAATTGATCAATACGGTCGAGTCGATCATTGGGTCTGAACCGAATCAAATGGGATCGAGTTGTCCGATGATTCAACAGCTTCTGGATGTTGAACTTCCGCTAACGCTCGGTTGGATGTTTGAAGATGTCGGAATGTTCCAGGCGATGTCTATGCGCGCGGTTAGCCAGATGGCTCAAGCCAAATTGTTGATGGATTTTGACGGCATGCCGCAATCATTTTGCTTGAAAGAATTGATGCCATTGATTGCAAGTTGGTCCCGGTGCAGCGAGCTCATCGAAAGATTGGGATTGGAACTCGATCAGGATTTGAAGCTTCAACTCGAATGGGTGCCGGAGCAGTTTTTTCGATTTCTGTCGAGCGACAAACGACTTCTGCTTTCACCGACTGACACTGTCGAGATTAGTCGGGAGTTTGTCGAGCAGGTTTTGTCGATGTCGGTTGAGAAAAGCAACAACAAACTTGCCCGTGCCTCAGGATTGATCGCAAAATCGAAATCCGATCGGAAAAGCAAAGACTCCAATGGGGTAAAATTGAGTAAAAGAGCATTGGTCGACGACGTTGATCTCAATTGCCATTCGGAATGGGGAGAGTCGGCTGTCATTCGCAGTGGTTGGGGGCGCAAGTCAAACAAGTTGTTGATCGGTTTTGGTGACTCCGTGATGGAGACCGAGTTTGGTTCGAGTTGCCCATTGATCTCAGGTGCCACCGAGACGACAGTCATGATCGACGACGTGGAAATGGGTTTTGAAGATTCGTGGGAGTCGGTATCAGAATTTTATGATGACGAGGTCAGCTTCATGGAATTCGAGATCGAACTTAACGAGGGTGCTGCAATATTGCATCGTCAAGTTTTGGTGTCACACGTCGATTCGTTTCTGTTTTTAAATGATGTCGTTTCGACCAAGCAACCCAATGCAAAAATCGATTATCAATCGAATTGGCCTTTGGCCAACGGTATCGAAATCATGCCGGAGACAGAGACCCGCGAGTTGTATTTGCTACGTGATGGGGCGATTGAATCATTGGTGTTACCGATAGCGCTTCCCGAGTGGAAAGTCGACCGTTGCCCTCACTCGCTTTCTTACGACAACCAGTCGTTGACGCTTCGACAAACTGAGGTCGTCGGCGAATTTGGTGGCGGGCTGTCTGCGCCACTCGTTTTTGATCTTAGCTCCAAACGGAGCCGCAAGAAAAGAACCTGGCGGCAAATTACCGTTGCCGAGTCACTTGAGGTCGTTTCAAAAAGCAATGCGGTCGCTTATCGTGTTCAACTGGATAAGAAGAACTTTGTTTTTTATCGTTCGATTCGAGGGTCAACCAATCGAACATTCTTTGGAGAAAACTTTAACGGCGAATTTTTCGCGGGTCGTTTGGACAAAAGCGGAACATTGACAGGTTTGGTGCAAATCGATTTATGATAAACCCCAATTTTCAAAAGAGACTCTCCGAAGTCCAAGAACGAATCGACGACGCCGCCCAGCGGTCAGGGCGAAGCGGATCCGAAATTCAATTGGTTGCCGTAACCAAGTATGTCGACACAGAAACGACGCGCGACATGTTTGACTCTGGTGCGATCGTACTGGGGGAAAACCGTCCGCAAGTTTTGGAAGAAAAAGCAGTCGCTTTGGCCGAATTGCCGATTGAGTGGCACATGATCGGAAACTTGCAACGGAACAAGGTTAAAAGAACGGTTGCGCACGCGAGTATGATTCATTCGGTCGATCGAAATTCATTGCTTGATGCGATCGAGAAAGCCGCAACGGATGCAGAGAAGGTTGTCCAATGCTTGCTCGAAATCAATGTCTCGGGTGAATCGACAAAGCACGGGTATCAAGCCAGCGAATTGCGTGAAGCGATTGAATACGCAATCACCAAGCCATCGATCCGCATTGAAGGATTGATGTGCATGGCGGGACTTGATGGCAATCTCGACGATGCGAGAAGAGAATTTGCGTTGTTGCGCGAGCTGCGAGATCAACATGCAGACGTGAAGACGGACAATGTAAATTTGACCGAGCTTTCAATGGGTATGAGTGGGGATTTTGAAATTGCGATCGAGGAAGGCGCAACGTTGGTGAGAGTTGGGTCGGTGTTGTACGGAAGTTAATTCTTCCATCTGTAATCGCGCGTCGACCGCAACGAATTGATTTGTGCAGATGGCCAGATATAGAAAGCTTTGCGCGCTTTGAGAGATTGTTAACTTGAAACAGCTACCGGCTCCTGCTGAGACGACGGACGCGCCAGCCATTGAGTGACCGTTGATTTGTATCAATAAGTTTTCGTTTTTTGCGCGAACGTCTTATCGATCCGTCGGTCCAATCATTGACAGAACCGGTAAAGTTGTTGTCAAAGATGACAGGAGTCAGAGTTGGCACAACGTCGGTTGATATTTTCTTTTACGTGATCGTTTCACGTCAATTTTCGTTTCGTTTTTTTGTTGCGGTACCGATGCGCGCGCCTCTATTCATCAGGTCGTCCCGTCCGTTGTAAAGGAAAGGAATACAAGTTCAACAGAAGTCTATTTTTGCACGGGAGATGGTTATGAGTCCTAAACACAAACTAATTACAACCGTCTGGTGTGCGATAACTATGGTCGCCACCCTGACGCTTGCTCACGGTCATTTGATTGCGCGAGAGCTAGTACAACATTGGCCGATCTCCGATACATGGGAAGGTCGATTTGAAAGCGCGATTTACATGCAAGGTGGATTGGTCTTTCTTGCGAGTTTAATCATGGCTGTTGTATTGCTGGCTCGTGGTCATTTCGCCCGCGAACAGGAAAAAGATCTCGCCCGTAAGGAACTTGCGCAGCGAGAAAGACATGAACGTTCCACCGCTAACCGACATGAAGACTTGTTGGATGCGCTGGCTGGAATTTTCGCGTCTGAAGATGCTCGTAGCAATGCTGACGAGAAACCTTTGTCAAAAAAGGGATAGGCCTCTGGGGCCAAACCAAGTTCGTCGCGGAGGTAGCGCACGTCGTAAAAACCGCGTGGGTAGCGTTCCGGGTCGTCAGGCTGACCACTGCGATCCTCTCCCCAGAGGCAACGATGTTGGAGCTAACGATGGCGGTCATTACCTGGGTGGTCGGTCGAGGACCTCCCGGAGTTGCAGGAAGTATTACTTAACGCCCTGCTATCGCCAACAAGCCGGAAATGGCTTGTTCCAATCGTGAGATCATTGCATCAAAAAAGCCGGCAACACAATTGTGTTGTCGGCTCATTTTCTGTTTTGGTCGCCGACCGCTTAGAAACGTGGGCTGAAATCTTTGAACTGGTTCCACATTCCTTTTTCGAGTTCCTTTTGATCGATGTTCATATCGCCCATCTTTTCTCGCAACTTCTCGTTCATTACTTTGGATTTTTGGAAAGCTTCCTTTAAATTGAATCCAGCGCCTGGTTGCATTTGCAAGTCTGGATTTTCTTCAAGCACTTCCATCATGTTCTGCGCCATGGCATCCATGGTTTTTTCCAACTTGGATTTGAAGCAAAACACACGACCGTCGGCAACAAGTACGTAGCACATCGGCATTCCCATTTTGCCGATGCTATTTCGATACATTGGCATCCCATTGGTTGTGTAAACCGCTTGGTAGTCGGCATAGACAGGCCAGCCTTGGTTGTTTTTGTTGTAGTTGCCTAAACGAATATTGTCCGGGCCTTTGGTGATTTCCATTTCGTCGAATTGACCAAAATCCGTTTCCAAAAAGGATATCAACGCGGGACGAACTTCTTCGGGTGTTGGTCGGCCAGCAACATTGTCACCGCAACCGACGGTTGAAGCGACGCAGATTCCGACTACAAAAAACATCATTGGTAATAGCTTTTGCATTTTCCATGACCTTTCGTTGTTTTCATTGGAAATTGAACTTGAAAAAGCTAGGCCATGGCAACTGGCCCGCAACGATTTCTCCAGCCAAATCGCGGGTGTTTTTTCAAACTAAAAGGCACAATCGAAACAATAGTCCGCGTTACTAGTTCACACGTCTCAGTTGGTCAATTTGGATCCCCAGCTGCCGTCCGTTCGTGTGCGCAAGAAAAAAGCCCGCCGGTTAAGGCGGGCTCTAGTCGGTTACTTGTTGGTTATACCTCGATTGTTGGTTATACCTCGATCAGACAATGCCGTGCATTTTGCGTTTGAGCATGCCGTTGAGACACCACATTACCAATCCGGCAATGACCGGGATCGCGGTGAAGATCAAGAAGAACGTGCTTAGTCCGTACTGTTCAGAAATTGGATCGATATAACTTCCCGTCATTCCAGCTGCGTAGTTGGCAACCGCAGTGGCGAGGAACCAAATTCCAAACATCAGGCCAACGAGTTTCGCCGGTGCAAGTTTACTGACGTACGACAATCCAACTGGCGAGACGCAAAGCTCACCGAGCGTGTGTAGCAGGTAAGCGAGAACCAACCACCACATACTCACCGCAGCTGTTTTGGCACCATCCTCAATTCCCATACTTCCCATCGCCAATACGCCGAATCCAAGTCCCAACAAAATCAATCCCAAGCCAAACTTAACGGGAGCAGAGGGATTGAACTTGCTTTCCCAAATCTTGCTAAGCAAAGGAGCAAAAGCAATAATGAAGAACGAATTGAGAATGCCAAACCAGGAAGCGGGAACTTCCGTTTCATTTTGTTTTTCCTGGACGACTGTTGCGGTAAAGTCTGTTTGGAATTCTTCAGCCTTTTCTGGCGTCAAAACTTTTAGTTTTCCGTTTCCTTGTTTGCTTTCAAGATCGACAAGGATGATTTCCTGATTTTCGCTAAACGCCAGATCCGACTGGATGACTCGGGTCAGCGTAGCCGCAGGAGCTTCTGCGCCTTCTTCTGCCACTTCGCCGGCGGCAGGATTATCGAACGTAACTTCGTACGCCTTCATGTTGTATTCTTTTTGGAGCATCCAAAGAGCAACGATCCAGATGATGACAAAACTTAATCCAATCGACAGGTTTGACATTGGGATCTTGCTGAACGTTGACTTGATTAATCGGAACAGAACGTAAGTCACAATTGCCAAAGGGACGATTGTCAGGGCCGTGTTAATCCAGAAAAACAGCGATGCGGAACTTCCGCTGAGAATTCGCTGTGTGTAGTCTTTCGCGAAAATGGTCATTGAACCGCCGGCTTGTTCAAACGCCCACCAGAAAAAGATCGTGAAGAATGAAAGCACGCCGATAACGATCAATCGGTCGTTAACAACACTTCCACTTTCTTCAACAGCTCCTGCTGCTTTGGCTTTTTCCGCTGCTGCCAAGCGAGATGATGCGGTTGCTCGTTTGCCAAGTTCGCCAAAAATCGATTGGCCAAGAATAAACATGATCATTCCCAGCAGCATGAAGATTCCGGCGATACCGAAGCCCCAGCTCCAGCCAACTTTTTCACCAATGTATCCGCACAACAAAATTCCCAGAAAAGCACCAGCGTTAATACCCATATAGAAGATGGTGTAAGCGGCGTCTTTCTTTTTACCTTCGCCTTCGTAAAGCTGTCCCACGATTGAAGAAATGTTTGGCTTGAAGAATCCGTTTCCGAAAATCAATAAACCAAGGCCAGCATAAAACATCGGTTTGGTTTCAAATGCCAACGCTCCATGACCGAGCGTCATCAACAACGCACCAAGGATTACTGCGTTGCGATAGCCGATCAGTTTGTCGGCGACAATCCCACCCAAAATGGGTGTGAGGTAAACCAGTCCGGTATACATCGCATAAAGTTCGAGCGCCGCTGTTCGTGACCAAGCCCAACCACCAGCAGCCATTTCGCTGACCAGAAACAACACAAGCAAGGCACGCATTCCGTAGTAACTGAACCTTTCCCACATCTCGGTAAAAAACAGTAAGAATAGTCCAGGCTTGTGCCCAAACACCTGATCTTCAAGAGTGGCCGGATCGTAATTGCTCATGCTTTACTGCTTGGAAAGAGGTTGGAGTCGTGGAATGAACGTGACTATTTTTAACCGAGTTGACAATGGCAAACAAGTCACCTTTACCGATGCATTGGCTTAAGAATCACCAAATTATCATAGTCGATAGGGTCGCGCGATGCACTTGAGTTCTGACTAATTCGATTGGTAAAGATGGCGAATATTTTGCGCCTCAGGAAAAACTTGGTGGGCCAGAGAACGGTGCGACGTCGTCGGTGATGGCGAGCCTTGCCAGTTATTGAGTGGCTATTTCGCAGGCAAGGATCGCACGAATGCGGCTGCGCGATCGATCCAGTTCTTCAGCTCTTCATCGGACTTGATTCCAGCGGGTTCGATTCTTGCCCAGCCTTTCATCACTTTCCCCGTGATGTCCATCGGCAGAGCATGTGGAAGTTTTTGAGTTTGGTCGTGCTCGTCTTTTGGCAATCGCACAATCAGCGACCCTTTCCAAGGGCCGATACACATGTTGCCATTGAGCATGAAGCATACACCGCCGAACATATTTTGCTCCGAGTAACCTTTGCGTCGCTTCATGACCTTGCGAATGCGAGCGACGAGAGCTTCGTCTTCTTCCGTCATTGGCATGACTCCTGTTCGAATGAAGTATGAAATTTGTCGAATCCAAGCCCAAAAATTTGAAGTGTCCTGTTTCCCTTTACATTTTGTTTGGCTCGAAAATAACGGAAAACTTGGTTTGATTGGAACTGGGGAATGAACTCGAATCTTAACAAATCGTTGGGGCTAAATCATTTTTGAATGAGAAAACTTCTAAAGTGATGATTGCTTTACACCTTAGCTAGTGATTGTACTCACTCATCTTTTTTCAGATAGAAAGTCAGTTTTCGTGAGCCAACTACAATATCAGTTGAGTGCGGGGCTTCTTCTAGCCTTTCTGGATGGCGTTGAATGTTCGTGGAGAATATTCAAGGAAGCACGCGTGATAGGAATATGAATGCGAAGAACTTGGATTAATCGAATTGCCATGTTAGCGGGCGCCCTCACCAGCCTTTGCGGAATCGCTTTTGTGTTTTGGCTCATGCAGCTCAATAAGCAGTTGCCAGAGTATGAAGTTTCGGATTCTGTGGTTCTTCATAGCGAACGCGACAATGGCGATTCGCAGGACAATGCTGGTGCTTTGCCGGAGGAATTTTCCATCGGTGTTGTTTACTCACCCGGCTATCTAATTGATCTTGGCGGGTTAGAACGGCTACATCCGTTTGATATTCGAAAGTATGCCAAAATTCACAAGGAGTTAGTGAGCGACGGGCTGCTGACTGACGAGTTAACGATCAAACCTCCATTGGTGACAACCGATGAACTATTGCTTGTTCATTCTTCGCAATATCTCAGAGACCTTGAAGATCACGCGAAAGTTGCACGATACCTGGAATCCGGTGTGCTGCAGTTTGCACCCATTTCACTTGATCGCGTAGTTGATCCGTTCAAACGATCGACTGGTGGTACGATCGTCGCGGCACGACAAGCATTGAATTCCGGGATTGGAATTAATATCGGTGGTGGTTATCACCATGCCAAACCGGATGTGGGCGAAGGGTTTTGTCTATTTGCAGATGTTCCCATTGCGATTCGCAAACTTCAGAATGAAGGGCTGATTAAACGTGCAGTGATTATCGACGTCGATGTTCATCAAGGTAACGGAACGATCGTTTGTCTCCCGGACGACGATGCGACTTTTACGTTTTCAATGCATCAAGCGGACATTTATCCTGATCCGAAAGAAGTTGGCGATCTGGATGTAGAGCTTCAGGCAGGAATGGGTGACGAAGAATTTATGGATGTCCTGGAGCGGCATTTGACAGAGGTCTTGGTTAAAGCGGATGCGGATATTTGTTTTGTGGTTGGCGGTTGTGACCCGCTTGCCGGAGATCCATTGGCGTCCCTTGAAATGACGCCTGCAGGAATTGTAGAACGTGACGACCTGATTGTGGCGACTTGTGTCAGCCGAAAACTCCCAGTGGTGATGACATTGTCAGGAGGATACAGCCCTGAGGCATGGCGTTCTCAGTACCTCAGCATCAAAAACCTGATTGAGAAATACGGATTGGCAAAGTAGTCGAAGAAAAGTTTGCCATCTCTTCGTTGTTTGTTCCGCATGGAACCCGTTCGCTATTTGTCGGAATGCTCGCGTAAAAACGTCGATACGATGTTCGACCGCGAGAAATCTGAGCCGGTGATCATCGATAGCCAACCGTCTCCAAAAGAAAGCCAATCGACAAGTTCGCCTTTGTCAAAAACCTTTCGCGTCAGCGACTCAACCGACTGGGCTGAAGTGGAGTAACGCTGGATCCGATTTCGAATTTCAATCAGAAAATCAAGTTTGCGTTGCAAGTGTTCGTTTACTTTCCGTTCTCCAGTGATCACAGTGCCATGAGCGTCCATCAAAGCCATCGGTTTCATGTCGATGACACGTTGGAGACTGGCGACCCATTGAGGTCCGTCGGCATCACACAGCTGTGAGTCAAGATCCGCAGATATATAGAGGTCGCCGCTAAACAACCAGCGTTTTTCTGGTTCCCAAAGGCAAATGTGGCCTGGGCAATGCCCAGGAGTTTCAATCACGTCCAACGAAAAATTGGGTGTTGAAAACTGGCCTGGCGCGGCAGTGGCCTCGCTCGGTTTGGCCGGTCCAAACAGGAAACTTCGATACCACTTCAGCCGAGGGGGAAACCGAATTTCCGAAACACCATCTCGATGCGCGAAGATGTCGGCATCACAAAGATCGACCAGTAAGTCATTGTTGCCGGTATGGTCTTCGTGATAGTGAGTGTTGACTACCGTCGTGATGGTTGCATCAGCACCCAGCTCGATAAGAACTTTGCGAAGCCGGCGTCTCGCCCAAGGGAATCCTGTGTCGATCAAAAGTGTTGAGTCGACGAGATAAACAACGGCATAGTCGTAGCCGCCGCCGAATCGGCTCAGCATCCGAGTGATCGCGTTATCAATGCGAATGCAAGTCACACCGGGAACCGGTTCGGTAAGCGTTGCCTTGAATGGCCATAAAGGAAAAACACGACACGATAGTGCGAATGGAGTCCATAAAAGGTGCCGAATCCAGCGAGAGATCACGGGGAAATACTCCCTGAAAACTAATCGTGGTGACTTTCATCGAACTGTAAACGAATATGAAACGGAACAAACTCGCTTGGTGTTGGTTCAACTATCGTTTGTCGATCTCGACAAATTGTCTTTCATTTTCGCCCGTGTAAATCTGACGCGGACGACAGATTCTACCACTTGAGTTCTGAAGTTCTTTCCAGTGTGCGATCCAGCCTGGCAAGCGACCGATGGCGAACAAAACGGTGAACATCTCGACTGGAATTCCCATCGCACGATAGATGACGCCTGAATAGAAATCAACGTTTGGATACAGGTTTCGCTTGACGAAATACTCGTCTTCTAACGCGACCTTTTCGAGGCTCTGCGCGATTTCGAAAAGCGGATCGTCGATGTTTAGTTTTTCCAACAATTTGTCGCAAGAGTCTTTAATCAATAAAGCTCGAGGGTCGAAGTTCTTGTAGACGCGGTGTCCAAAGCCCATCAAACGGAAACCGTTCTCTTTGTCTTTCGCCATCTTGACGTATTTCTCA
The DNA here is from genome assembly GCA_964584615.1 of uncultured Pirellulaceae bacterium. Lineage (GTDB taxonomy): Bacteria > Planctomycetota > Planctomycetia > Pirellulales > Pirellulaceae > Mariniblastus. The sequence goes on from CAZPBE010000033.1 coordinate 17,068, forward strand.
ACGTCGCCACCATCATCTCTGATCTTCATCAGCATGCTGACGACAGCTTCGTTTGCACCGCCGTGGAGTGGCCCCCAAAGTGCGCAAATGCCGGCCGAGATCGAAGCAAAAATGTTTGAATCGGCTGAACCCACCATGCGTACCGTTGACGTACTGCAATTCTGTTCGTGATCCGCATGTGCGATCAACAACATGTTGAGCGCTTCGACAAACGTGTCATCAACTTCGTACTCTTCGCAAGGAACCGAGAACATCATTTGCAGGAAGTTCGCGCAATATGAGTTTTCGTTTTGCGGATAGATGAAAGGTTGCCCCATGGATTTCTTGTGAGCATACGCCGCGATCGTCGGAAGTTTGGCCAGCAAACGGTGGATCGAGACTTCAACTTGGGCAGGATCGTGTGGATCAAGCGCGTCCTGATAAAACGTCGACATGGCTCCGACGACGCTGGAAAGAATCGCCATCGGGTGAGCGTCGCGAGGAAATCCGTCGTAGAACGATTTCAGGTCCTCGTGCAACATCGTGTGCCGACGAATTGATTGTTTAAATTTCTCCAGTTCTTCGGCGGTCGGAAGTTCACCGTAAATCAACAAATAGGCGACTTCCACGAAGTCACATTTTTTAGCCAACTGCTCAATCGGGTAGCCACGATAACGAAGCACGCCTTTCTCGCCGTTAAGAAAAGTAATTGCGCTGGTCGTTGATCCAGTGTTTACGTAACCCTGATCGATGGTGACGACGCCCGTTCCTTTTCGAAGCGCACTGATATCGATGGCTTTTTCGTTTTCTGATCCGACGACCATCGGTAATTCAAGTTCTTGTCCTTCGCAGATGAGTTTCGCGACATCACTCATTTCTTTTTTTCCTGTGGCTACGGAGCTCACGCCTGATCCGGCGGTTGTTGGTTAGCGATTGAATTAAGACGCAATCGAGCCAATAGTTTAACCTTTTTCGTGCGATGCGGGAACGGGCCACACTCGTTATTAAAGTCGCGTCGTCGCCGTTGTGCTAAGGGATCTTGAATCCGCAACGGCGGGAGAGTTCTCGATACGTTCTATTTGTCCGCGGGATTCTCAAACAAAGTGATCCGGCTACCTGCCTTAACATTCGATTCGATCGTCTTTTTTCCGCTGGGCCAGTGGACTTCAATGGCATCAATTTTTTGACTGGCTCCCATCCCAATGTGAATCAAACTCGAATTTTGCGTGGATAGCCCCTCCCCGCACGACAATTGAAAAGCCCGTTTCGTCTTACCAATCGACACCAATAATTTGGCTCCGATGGCATCGACAGCGCTCCACTCAGTCTGGGGGTCCTTGCCGCGATGACCACCAACCAGTTTGATGAAGACCGGTTTCGATTGATCAGCTGCCGTGCGGTCGGCAAGTTTGTTTTTCATCAGCCGGAAACGCGGAGCCTGATTGGAGATCGCTCCAATATCGAGAAAGCCATCTTGATCGAAATCGAGAATCGCAAACCCACGACCATCTTGAAGGAAGTCCAGCCCTGACACCAATGACGCGTCATCGAAATTACCATCCTGTTGCAAAAACAATCGATTTCGCTCGTTGCCGCTGAATGAATTCCCTTGAGCCTCGCCGTGATTCTTCGAATCTTTTTTGGCTTCGATCACAATAAATTTATCACCGAAACGTTCCCAGTCGGGGTCACGAAGAAATTCACGATCTTTCTCGGGATCCATTCGCACGACCGTGCGCCATAGGCATGATCACAAGTCGACTTCGGAGCGAATGGATTCAGGAGCGGTGAAGAAACCACTGGGAACGTAAATGTCGAGCAAGCCGTCATTGTCGAAGTCTGCAAATTGTCCTCCAAAAGACCAGCCGACTTTCGACACGTTGATTTTATCGGACTCGACTCCGGCGACTTGTTTGAAAAGGTCACCATCCCGTTGGTAAAGAAAGTTTCCTTTGGACGCGACTTCGGTGCGCGGGTCGATCTTTCCTGCTTGCTTAAGAATTCGTTTGCCGGCTTTCGAATACATATTCGAAACATAAAGATCAAGGTCTCCGTCACTGTCGTAGTCGCCCCACGAAGATCCCATTCCAAATCCCATGGTTCCATCGGGAACAATCTCGTTGCTGATCTCAGTAAACCTGGGTTTCATCGAGCCGCGCTCGGTGTCGTTTCGCAGGAACGCATCTGGCGCAAAATCATTGCACGCATACAAGTCGTCATCGCCGTCGCCGTCGAGGTCAGTGCAAGTTGTTTGGTATGTATTGCGCCATTGCCGTAACGTGTCGTCGATTTCGGTAGGCACCAGCCGGCCATTTTTGTTCATCAAAACGATATTCGCAGGACCCGCTTTGTCGATGTAGGGCGACTTGGTCTTGCGAAGTTTCATTTTCAACTGATCTTCAAGCGAAAAGAAATCTTTGTACCACGCAGTATCGGTCGTTCCGGGAACCGCGTAAGTACTCAAGTACAAGTCCAACAATCCATCGCGGTTTATGTCGGTGACGCAACCAGAAATTACGAAGTAGGCATGTTTTAGCGATTCATCCATCGTCAGGTCGCGTTGGAATTTTCCATCTTCGTTAGTGAAGAACATGCTTGGTTCGAGTGTGCGACCAACAAACGCGTCTTTGTCACCGTCGTTATCAAAATCAACGAAGAACACACAGTTACCATATTTTGGCACCAGCAACCCACACTGTTTGGTCGTGTCTGCGAAAGTCCCGTCGCCTTGATTGCGAAGCATCATTCCCGGCGTAAATCGATCGAGCAAAAAGATGTCTTCCAGGCCATCGTTGTCATAGTCGACCACATTGACGGTTGGATATTGCGACGACGATTCCCAGTCGTTGAACAGTCGATACTTTTTGCTGATGGGCTGAAGAAGCGAGTTATCGTCTATCTTTTGCAAGATGATCTCTTCAAGTGAAACGCGGCTGACATCTTCAAGCGTTTCCTTGTCGGGGATCATTTGGGCCGTTACGTCTTCGAATAAGGGATTCGTTGACGCAACCAAATCAAACTTGGTTTGCTTCCAGCGAACGATTTTCCAGTCGCCTCCAAATTTAGCCCAATCAATGGTTTGCTTTGCCTTAACGCCGACGGGACGCGCAATATCGGTAAGCTTTCCTTCGAACAGAGTCTCCATGCGAAACTGTTGCCGGTCTGCCGAAATGGTCCCTGACACAGTTCCGAATTGACATTCTCTAAACTGAGATCCGTCGACTAGCGGTTTCCACAAGTCGTCTATCGCGTTTGCGGTTTTCGCGGCATCGCTCAACGGCCAGTGGAAATGACCAACCAAAGGGTGAGCGTGGTTTGCCGTTCTGCTGGATGATGCTAATTCTGATTTCCAATCAATGGGTGTCGGTCCGACGTACTCAACGGTTTCCGCAAAAAATGTTTCGGCAACGGAGGGCTTGTTCGAAAATCGTTTGGCGAATTGACCAAGTCGCGGACTTAAGTTGCGAATCAGTTCTTCGGAGTCCATGATCCGGCGAATTCGCTCGGCCTCGGTCGCCGGTTCACCAATCGGTACGAATGGTTGGCTGAGATCGAAGGAATCCGTTTCCATTTCAGTCTGGTTCGGATCGGGCGTCGCAATCGGATCCGTTTTCGATGTACAGCCCGTCGAAACCAAGCAACTGACGGCAGCGACGCAAGTCAGGATCGCCAGTGATTTCCGCAGTGTTGTGAAACGTTGGGCGGCCATAGAGAAAAAATGTAGAAAGAAATATCGATGGCTCTCGCACGAAGGAAAGCTGAAGTAATCATGTTAAGCCGAGACGTTTGTATTCGCAATCAGCTTGTTCGCATCATTGCCAATCGTTCGTTGTGTCACTTATCACCAGGAAGAAGTATTAGCCATCCTTGGTTATCGGAGTTCTGAGTCTTGTTGGCGAATCGAAGCGGCTTGCCGCCCGTCATCGGATTGGCGACTCGGATTGCAATCGATTCATTGTCACCGACTTTTCGGTCAAGCGTTGCTTCCCAAATCACTTTGCCTGCAGGCAACACAGAAGAAAGTTTCCAGTTCATGGTTTTCGACGTGACTGGTTTTCCTGCCTTGTCGAGCACTGACAATTCAACGGGCCAGTCATAGTAAAACGGTGCAACGCCACGGTTGGTGACGTTGACTTTTAGAGAAGTGCTATTTTCAGATTTCGTGATTTCTGCCGAGCTTACGAAAAGTTCATAGCCCATCTTGACCACACTTGCTTTTGCTTTGTCGCTTCTGGCTTTCGACGGCGCGTCCTGGAACATTCCCGAATCCATTAGCCAACTTACGTGAGTTGCATTTACGCAATCGTCAAAGCCCTGCCCTTCTACTTCGCACCCCGGTGTGTCAAAGATGCAGCCCCAAATTTCGGGTCGAATTTCCCCGCCGATGACATGAGTCTTCCAGCGGTTGACGGCTTCCGGTCCCGCCGTTTCGACTAGTGCCTGGAAGAACCAGTCGTCTTCATCCTTGCCCGTTGAAATTGTCGCCCATGCGAACGAGTCATCATGAAAGCCAAACGGTAGATCTGAATTCTTTGTGTAGTGAAAATCGTCGTCACCCGCAGGGTACCGCATCATTACTTGAGTTTTGGTAAACGATTTCTGAAACAACGAAATGACTTTGGCTTGATATTTTTTATCTGGAAACAGCTCATCGCGTGGATAAGAATGCCACTCCCCCCAATGGCCTAGGAAACCCATTGTCAGAAAAGCAACTCGCGGATCTCCGTCATATTTCTCGCCCATTGCGATGATCAATTTTTCAATTGCGCTGCGAAGTTTTGGGTTTTTGTAATCGGGTGAAAAGCACTTGTCGTTGTCGTCGTTTTTCCATTCGGTGATCTTTACGCCTTGGTCAATCAGGAATTGTGGAATCGAGATGTCTTGAGATGGGTATTCCAAAAAGACACGAAACGTGAGTTGGCAGCCTCGACGTTGGGCTTGGTCGAGCGCCGTTTCGATCGGTTCCCATTCGATTTTGTCCTCCGCTGGCATCAGTTGTTTCATCGAAAAATAATTGAATTCGACCGAATGCGGGAAGACGGTTTCTCGAAACGTTTTGTCATAGGCTGTCTTTTCTTCATCGGTGAAGTCAGGGTCGCACCACGGCATTTGTTGGGAGTACGGCACAAGCCCTTTCAGCGGGTTATCGACAGGAGCCGCTTGATATTCGAACTCAACATGTTGAGCACAAATCGGGGAAGGCAAATTTGCGACGATCAGGCAGAAAACAATCCAAGCAAATTTTGACATTTTGCAATCTTTCAAAAATTATCGAACGCGGTTCTAAATTGGTTTTCAAACGGATTTTATTCGTATCGTTTCGCCATTGCTTTGACGTCGTTGGCAACTAGATTTCGAACGCCTTTGGGTTCGAGCAGCTCCGCATCGTTACCCAGCGCCAACACTCGCGGGATGATTTCTTTTGGATTGGCGACCATTAGCGTCAGCACAGCGCTGCCGTCAGGCTTTTCTTTTAATTTTTGTTCCGGATGCCATGGATCTTCAGTAACCCAGATAACGGCGCGCGGAGCCAGCCAAATTTTGTATCGCTTTGGTTTGTCGTTGGCGCGAAAGATTGATTGCGAGTTGCCAAAAAAATCTTCCAGGTCCAAATCTTCTGGCGGCTTGAACCACTCGTCGAGCAAGGTCGCTTTGTCGAATCGGTCCAATTTCCAGACTCGGATACGGGTCTTCTCATCGTCGATTTCGTTGGCAGCGGCGACCGTGTAGAGGCTGGACTGAAACAAGACAACTTCTAACGGTTCAATTCTTCGCGTTTTAGCCGGCTTGCCTTCGCTGCGGTAGATCACTTCCAGGATTCTGTGTTCGAGGATCCCGCGGTTGATCGTTTGGATAATCCCCTGCTTCTCTTCATACGACTTGACAGACAATCCTTGAACACGAAACGTTCGACGATACTTTTCGTAGTGAGTCAAAACGGTGGCAGGGACTTCTTCTTTGACTTTGTTCCAAAAGGAATCGATTCCTGTGCCGAATTGTGTGCCGTTGAGCGGCAGCATTAACTCGCGACCCAAAGACAGAGCAATTAGCTCCGTTGCTGAGAAACTGATTTTCGTCGTCGTCTTTGCCAGCGGACCGAGTTTCCAGACTTTTCCGCGTTGCGTATCGTGGGAATCGACATCGATGCCGGCCGCCTGAAGGGCTTCGAGGTCGCGACGCAGTGTCCGCGTATGTAAGGATTTGATCCCGAGCTCGTCAATAATATCAGCATGGAGTTCCTGAAGCGTTTTTCCAAACCGAACGCGTTCAAGAATTTGCAAGATTTTGTGTTGGCGAATAAGTTGCTCGTTGCGCGCCATGACGGTCCGTTGTGAAAATATTTGACTCGTGAAAAAATTGCCAGTCGATAGCTTATCCGCAACGGCGGCAGTTTAGAATAAAGGGTAACCAAAGTCGGCGAAATCCGTATTTACTATCGCACGTGTCCCGTGTAGAAAATGGCGCGATTTCCAGCGTTGGGTTGCCAATAATCAATCTTTGTTTAGAAAAGACTGTCGACGAAACATCGCCCGCCAAAAATGAACTTTCCTGAATGGTAAGCTCACCTTCGGGCAGTGTCTTCAACTTCATACTCTATTGAATCGTTTGATTGGTTAACAATGCAAAAGCCACGTCGAGCCGTTATTTGTCTCAGCGGCGGAATGGATTCTACAGCGCTCTTGATTCGTTTGCTTTCCGAAGGTCGAAAGGTCTTCGGTATCTGTTTTGACTACGGTCAAAAACATCGACTTGAATTGGAGCGGCTACAGAAGAATCTTGCCTATCTACGCAAGAACGATATCGAGTTCCGATGCGAAACGGTCGAGTTTCCGAAACTTGGTTCTTTGTTTCACTCTGCCCTCACTGATTCGAATTGGCAGATCCCTAAAGGGCATTATGAGCAAGCCAACATGAAGCAGACGGTGGTTCCCAACCGCAATGCAATTTTTGCATCGATTGCTTACGGTTATGCTTTGTCGATCGCAATTCGTCATGACCGAGAAGTCGATTTTTGTTTGGGTGTACATTCTGGTGACCACGCAATCTACCCCGATTGCCGGCCTGAGTTTTACCAGGCTATTTTTCATGCGTTCAAGATTGGCAACTGGGAAAGCGAGAAAGTTCACCTGCACCTACCTTATCTCGAAGGGGACAAGTTAACGATTTTGAAGGAAGCTGCTGGAACGATCGAAAAGCTGGGACTTGATTTCGATACGATTTTTCGAAACACGTGTACCAGCTATCAACCTGACGAATCTGGAAAGTCTCACGGGCTGACCGGAAGCGATGTGGAGCGAATTTTGGCTTTTCATAAGTTCGGTCGTAAAGATCCGATCGAGTATGTCGATCCGTGGGAAGTTGTTGTCCAAAAAGCTTTGGATCTTGAGAGTCAATATCGGGATGAAGCGGAAGTTTGAATTAGAATAGAGGGCTTGCATGTCGCTTACCTGATTGTTGCTATCTGGCACAGCGGTAAGTATTTCGTTTATTGCCTTTCCCAAATACTGCTTCGGCAGCTCGTTCCGACCATGCAAGACAAGGATTTTCAGTTTCCGCTTTTCTCCAGAAAAGTCTGGGCCATTTCCGGCCTGTTATTCCTTGCGCTGGTAACGGTCTTCGTTGGATTCCGGACCTATAAGAATTTCTCTCCTGCCGGCAAGGAATTCAATTGGGACGAACGCGGGCACAGTGACTTTCACAATATGTCTGGCTACGCCAAGGCCTTTGGTGACGGAGTGAGTCCTTATGCTGCTGAAGTGATGGACAACTATGTAGTGACTCGTCCAGCCGCACCGTTCTCGCCTCTAGAATTTTTGCTCCATCTCCCTTTCACTTACTTTGAATTACCCACATCGGACGTTGTCTTCTTCGCAGTTCATTTTTCGTTGTTCGGTTTGTTGGCATTCTTCTGTGTCCGCATGTCACGGGTTCGCTTTGACTGGGTATTGTGGGTTTGGGTGTTGGGCTTGCTTGTTGTCAGTCGCCCCGGTCACATTTCGTTGTTTACCGGATACTTTACTGTGCAATTGGTGCTGGGAACTTTGTTAGCGATTCACTATTCGAAATCCCGACCCTGGCTGGCGGCGCTGGGATTCATGTTGGCTTCGGGCAAGCCAACTTATTTCATCCCGCTAACCATTTTGCTCGCGTTTCGGCGAGACTTTAAGACGTTGGTTTTCGGATTGGTTTTAACTGGAGCGATCGCTTTTGGTGGGCTGGCCTTTCTGGCATCGACGTCAAGTTTTGGCGAAGTCATTGAAGGAATCAAAACCGGTCAACAAGCCTTTGACGACGATCCAACCGAATTCCCGATCAACACTTGGACGCGGATCGACGTGTTGGGAATGGTCGCCAAAGCGCTTAACTGGATTCCTGGAAACGCCGTTTACCTTGGCGCGATGTTACTGATGATCCTGTTGCCGGGCTGGGCGGTTTACAAGGCAAGGCAACACGAATCCAATGGAGCCGACGTTGGCGCCATTAGTGATTTAGGTGCGTCCGGTTTGTCAGCGATCATCCTCGTCTTGGCTTTGTTGGTGACGCTGTATCATCATTCGTATGATTGCCTGCTCTGCTGCGTAGCCTGTTCTGGTCTAGTGCTCGCAGGTGAGAGAGTTTGTCCGACGATTCCTCACCGGCTACGTCAGGTCATGGCGTTTCTATTGGCTGTTCCTGCAGTCAACTATTTGTCAACGCAATCGGTGCGAGACAAACTGGAACTTGATCAGTACGGTTTCGTTTGGCAATCGATCACCATGATCAATGGCGTTTGCCTGTTGCTTGCTTTGCTAATTGCGATGACTGTCGCTTTTCGATTGAAGCCAGATGTTGGACGCTTGCAGGTCGAATCACTTGATTGATTCACCGGGTTGCTTGAACCAACGGCTAAATTGATTGTTCAATCCGATTCTGCGTTTGAATGTGTTTGAATGTGTTTGATTGAGCTATCGAAAAAAGCCCATTCGCGCGATAAGATAGCGGGGAATCGAAGTCGATTCGTTTTTCAGGTCAATTCCGCAAAGCATGTAAAGTATGAAACGCTCGACACTGTTACTGCTTTTATGCGTTTTGGTAATCGGAGTAGCAGGTTCGTATTTTGCTTATGCGATGCTCGGCAGCGATGCGTTGACGCAATTCAAACCGTCTGCTCGGTTTATCGAGCCAGATGGGTATTACACCTCTTCTTTGACTCGGGGTTGGTATACGAATCCGGAAACCGCAAAAGGAAAAGTGCTGTTTCCCGAAATTAAAGATGTTGGTGATCAACGACGCGCGGAAAGACCCTTTGAACGACATGATGGTTTTCTTGGTCCCGAGAGCTGCCGCGAATGTCATGCTGAAATCTACGACAGCTTCATCGAAACAGCTCACTTTAAAACGTCGCGGCTTCCCAAGCCAGAAGAGTTTATCGCGGACTTTTCATCAGAGAACAACGAGCTGATAACGTCGCACGCTGGTATGAGCTACGAAATGGAACAGCGTGGCGATGAGGTATTTCAAAAAGTGCTGTTGGAAAAAGACGGTAAGACCTATCAACACGAAGAACGTATCGACATCGTTACTGGTTCGGGGAATCATGCGCTAACGTACCTGTACTGGAAAGACAATCGGCTCTACCAGCTTCCGGTTACGTGGTCGACTGATCAAGGAGTTGGTTGGATCAATAGTCCCGGCTATCAGGACGGGTTCGCCGACTTGGCTCGTCCCATTTTGGCTCAATGCATTGCTTGTCATGCGACGCGGTTCGAAGTTCGGGTTGGGACAGCCAACGAGTTCGATCGTGATTCAATCATCCTGGGAGTGACTTGTGAGCGATGCCATGGACCTGGAAAAGACCATGTCGACTTTCACCGGGAAAATCCCGAAGAGAATATGGCGAAGTATATTGTCCATCCGGGTGACCTGCCGCGCGAAAGGATGAACGAAGTCTGCGGCCAATGTCACAACGGCAAAAGCAAAACTATCAAACCTTCGTTTACTTTTCGACCGGGTGACCGACTGGAGGAATTCAACCAGTTTTCGAAAACGGACGAAGGCGGATTGGGAGTTCACACATCCAATCAAAATGTTCGGTTGATCAAAAGCCGTTGCTTCATCGAAGACAAGACAATGGACTGTCGCAGTTGCCATAATCCTCATCAAAACGAACACGCTAACTTGGGGCTCTTTTCGTCGCGCTGCATGAAGTGTCATCAGCCGCAAGCGTGTGGGCAATTTGAACATTCAGGAGAACGTATTGCTGACAACTGTATCGATTGTCATATGCCCAAAGAAGACGATAAGCAAATGGGAATGGCGACGGAATCGAAACAAGTCTTTCCCGAGATCCGAGACCACTTCATTCGCGTGCACCCCGAATCAACCGAAGCGGTTCTCAAAAAATGGGCACATCAAAACGATGCGTCGAAGTCAAATAGGTAGTAATCCATCGATCGTTCCAATGGATGCAGATTGTTTGAGTGCAACAGATCTTTGTTCGTCAGCAGTCATGGAAAGAGACCGAGGATTTTGGAGTGAGTCAATCTGGATTTGAACGGCTCATAGCCAGCTGATATAACTTGGTCTGCTTAACGTAAGCCCTCATCGTAGCCTGTTGCGCCGCCTCGTTTTAGATATTGGCCCAGTTGTTAAATTGAACAAAGCAATCGCCAACTCGGCCAACTAATTTCAATACTCCAAGTTCAACCACCGGAATAAAAGATGGCACAACTTGACGAAGTCGGTCAGCGCGATGGCTGGAGGTGTTGGTTGTGCGATGAACCGGTTGACCGTCAAATGTCGTCCAACGATCCTCGTGGTCCCAGTGTCGATACGCGAATCACCAAAGCTCGTGCCAAGAAATTGAAAAAGGAGAAATCTTCGGCGCCTCCCGCGCGGTTGGCACATAAAGGTTGCAACACGGGCAAAGGTGGAATCGATCCGGTGGTTAAGTGGCCTGAGCACTTGATCATCTCCGATCCGGCGCCAATCATCGCGACCGTCGAACGCTTACAGCGAAAAGGAGGGCGAGAAGCGATGGCCAGGTGCCCCACGCAGAAAGACGCTGAGCAAGCGGCGGAATGGTTGGTTGATCGAATTTCTCGATTAGAGCCCGAGTTGGCAGTAAACAGTCGGATCGACAGCGCCGGTGGGCAATTCCTGGTGAGCCTCTTTGTCTAAGCTTTCTTTACTTCAGCCAGTTCGTCTTGCAAAACGGTTTTCATCGCGTCTTCGGCAATCGTGATCGTTTCATTGACGTTGAGATTACCTTTGAGGATGTAAGACGAGTTAACGACGTACAAGCCGTCGACCGATGACTTCATCGGGGGCAAGCCTTCGCTGTAACGTAAAGTGGGAATCGCCATCACGTTGCGAACTCGTGAAATTTTGAAAGCTTCAACGTCGTCGCGGGAGAAGTCTGGATACATTCTTTCCAGTGCTGCGAGGAAGCTCTCTTCAATCTCTTCGTCTGACTTTTCGAACAACTCGTGCTCAGCCGGGACATACTTCGGAAGATAAACAACTGATTTGCCACCAAGCTCAGCCGGATCAACGATGGTGGTCATTTCAATCACAGCCGTCATCGGAACCCAGTCGTCCGTCAAGTTTGTTACGTAATAAACCGAAAGCGGTTTCTTAAGCAACAGCGAGGCACACACGATACCGAGGTACTCTACGCGATCATATTTCGTAACTTCGTCAGCACTTAAATCTTCGCAGACACGACTCATGATCGCATTCGGCGTCGTCATAATAACTTTGTCGAAACGCTGGTCTTCTTGATCGCCAGCGAACTGCAACGTGAACCGGCCGTCGTCGTCTTTTTTGACTTTGCTGATTGGATGCGCCGTTTTGACAGTGACTCCCAATTTGTCCAGCTCTTCCATCATCCGATGGATGATCGTTCGATAGCCGCCTTTGACGTAACCGAACATTTCTTTCTTGAGCCCTGTTCGTCGCGCTTTGTACATGCGGCTGGTGTGTGCCCAGATGAATGAAGCCGCTGTTTTCTTGTAGCTCTCGCCAAGTTTTGCTTTCAGCAGCGGGCCCCAGATTTTGTCGAACGTTGTTTTGCCGGACCAACGCTTAAGCCAATCCGCAACTTTGATCTTCTCAAGACGTTTCCAGTTCTTGATCTTGGATGCGTAAAAGATCGTTCCACCCAATCGTAATTTTTCGATCAATGTCAGTGGGGGGAATTGAAGAAATTCTTTCGTGTCCGACATTGAATAGAATTCGCCGTTGGTATAGAAACCTGTTTTTGTCTCGACCCACTTCATTTCGTCGGTCAGTCCAAGCTCGTCGACTAGGTTCCGCAAACGAGAATCGGATAGCAGAGTGACGTGATAGTGTCTGTCCCACTCGATATCGCCAAGCTTCCAAACCGAAGCCAGTCCGCCGAGTACCGGGGCAGCTTCAATCAACGTAATATCGTGGCCTTGTTTGGCCATTCGCATCGCCAGAGTCAAGCCTAGCATTCCGCCGCCTACGATAGCCCAGCGTTTTTTGTCTTCGTTTTTAACAATCATGTTCAGGTGAGTGGATGAGTCGTCTAACCCATCGTTGAGCTTGCAAGAGTAGGGTGATGTAGAAGAGGTCTTGTTCGTCGTTCGCGCCGTGGTGTTCGTAAGCGGTTTAGTATCCGCCAAAACGACGCTTGAGTAAAAGTTTAAGTGTCAGTGACACCGTGCGGCCGACTGCCATTTTGCTGACGCCCTGCTTTTGGTCGTACCGAAGTAGCAGTGGGACTTCACCAAAGACATATTTGAATCGGCGCATTTTCAACAGCACGTCTGCCATGCACGAGAATCCTTTTTCGCTGACAAAGTCGTCGCCATAGTATTCGATCGTGTCGCGTAAGATGTTGGCACGGTAAGCCCGATAGCCACATGTATAATCGCGAACACCCGGAATCGGCATGATGAGTTTGAACAACAGCCGGGCACCAAAAGTCAAAAAGACACGAAACGCCGGAACACCCATGACACGGGAGCCCGGTTGGTAACGTGAAGCGGTGACAACGTCATATCCTTCAGAGATTTTTTGCAGCAACGCGTCAATGCATCCAGGCGGGTGAGTATCATCTCCATCCATGGTTACGATCACGTCGCCGTCGATGGCCATTTCGCTGGCCGTTGTTAGTCCAGTTCTTAGCGACCCCTGTAAGTTTTGATTGACTTCATGTTGAACCAGAGTTAATGGCATTTCGTGACTGGCTTGGCGGGCAATTTCTGCCGTGTTGTCGGTACTTGCGTCGTCAACGACAATGACATGATAAGCCCGATTGTTGGCCGCAAAGACTTCGCGAATCTTGCGCAACAGAGAAGGCATGCCTTCGGCTTCGTTATAGGCCGGCAAGACAACATAAATGGTTCCCGCAAGTTTTACGTCGAAACCTTGAGGAAATGTCTTTGGTGTTTTCGTAATGGTACACGCAGTAGGCGAGACAGCGGACCGTGATTCTTTTTCGTCGGATCGCGAAGACGTTTGATCAATTTTTGTAGATAATTCCATGGTGAGCTTCAAGCAACGCAGTTGTGATTTTAGGTATCCTGAGAAACGATGTTTATGCAAGGAGAAATCAAGTAGAAATACTTGAGTGGAACGAGGGACACCACAGCGGTATACAATATTCAGGATGGATCTATATCATAACCACGACGTTTTGATTTTGTGCAAAGTATCTGGCTCAATCCCGCGGGCTTTCTGCTTTCCAAGGTCGTTTATTCCCTATCCGATTCAGAGGATTTCGAACGGATTATTCATGATGGCCGAAGACTTTATTGAACGAATTTCCGGTGAATGGAAAGAACGTGCGCCAGAATTAGCTGCCTGGGTCATGAGAAATCTGGTCAACAGAACAGACGTCTGGGGGCGGTATTTGGCCGAGAAATACCGAGGTGTTTCAAACTCTGGCCAACCCAAGAACAAGGCGATTACGGCTCCTTTCGCTCGCGAGCGAGGAAAGATCTTCTTGCAGGAGTCTTCGCTGGTGAAACATTTCAAAGCCAAAGAAGGCTCCGGAATTTTGGGGCTTCACAGCCAGGCGAGCAACGGAACCAGCCGCTGGTTGGCGATCGATATTGATTATCACGATGACAACGATTATACCGGCACACGAGAAGCCAATTTTCTAGCAGCCAAGACTTGGTACCAACGACTGCAGTCTGACGGATTCGATCCTTTGCTGTTCGATTCCAATGGCGACGGAGGTTACCACTTGTGGCTGGTCTTCGAAAAACCAATGGAAGCAAAATCGGTTCGTTCGTTTTGCCAATCGATCATCAAAGACTATTCCGTAATCGGTCTCGACAACTCTCCCGACTTGTTTCCTGGCACTAGCGCCAAAGGAAGTTGGCTGCGAATTCCCGGTCGCCACCACACGCGAAAATTCTTCACGCGAGTTTGGAATGATGACCCGACGTTTGAGACCAATTGGCTGAATGGGCACGATGCGATCGATCGAATGCTGGCGATGCAGCCAGCCACCGCTTCGCTTTTGGAAAAACAGAATGTGCGAACGAAAGTTCTGACGATCTGTCTCGATTTCGACGGCGTGATTCACTCTTACCAATCGGGCTGGCAAGGCGAAGCAGTGATTGCCGACCCGCCGATTCACAAAGTCGATGTGGCAATCAAAAAGCTTAGAAAGGATTATCGCGTTGTCGTGTTTTCTGCCCGCTGCCGATCCGACGAGGGCGTAGAGGCGATCCGTGCTTGGCTGGCTAAACATCATATCGAGGTCGACGACGTCTGCCGAGAAAAACCACCGGCTCATATTTATGTCGATGATCGTGCAGTGAGGTTCGATGGCGATTGGGATCAAACCATCGCGGACATCAATCTGTTTAAGAAGTAGTACTGGGCTGTCGGTCGGTTTTTCACGTCAGTCGCTAAGGAGCTTCCTCGCCTTCCTCATGTTCATCATTTTCCTTCACCATTCTCCAGCACCGATGGATGCGCTGATTGCGAAAGTCTTCTGGCAACGTTTGCTTGGTGATCTCGCGCATTTCCTGAAAACCATTAATCGCTGATTCGGCGAACTTGAACCGACGAAAGTTGGTTGAAAAGTAAACGACGCCGTTGGGAGCCATGACTTCCGAGATCAAGTTCAGCAATTCAACGTGTCGTTGTTGGACGTCCCAATCGGCTTCCGTTCGTTTGCTGTTGGAATACGTCGGCGGATCGACCACGCACAAGTCATACTGCGCGTTTTGAGCAACTGCCATTTTAAGAAACTCGATCGTATCTTCGTCGCGGAATCTGTGTTGCGGTCCCATCAGTCCGTTGGCTTCCAGATTGGCTTGGGCCCATTGCAGATAATTCTTCGAAAGGTCGATTGTCATTGTCGTGGCGGCTCGACCCGCAGCGGCATAAACCGTAAACGAGCCCGTGTACGCAAACAAATTCAAAACCCGTTTTCCTTTGGCTTCTTTGCGAACCATTTCTCGGGTCTTGCGATGATCCAAAAACAATCCGGTATCAACGTAGTCGGTCAGGTTGACGAGAAAGTTCAGCCCTCCTTCGCGAACCGTTTGTCGTCGCTTGTGGTCACCGACTTTGTCATATTGTTTGGCGTCTCGGGCACGACTCTTTAAATGTGTTTGCTCGATATCAACGTCTAATGCACTAGCGGCTGTTTCCTTCATCAACTCCAGCCAACCTGCATGTCGCCCGACTGCCCGATCGTGAGGTCGTTCGTATTCGGTAATGTGCAAACTGTTTTCATACCGGTCAACGACCAACGGAATTTCTGGAATGTCTTTCTCGTAAATTCGGAAGCAGGTAATACCTCGTTTTTGTGGCCAACGACGAAGGTGTTTGGCTCTTTTGATTAGCCGGGACCGAAACAACTCCGCTTGCTCATGATCCTTGGGTTCAAGCCCACCAAAAATTGGCTTGGTTTGCGGGTTCGTTTTTGAGTGAGCCGGTTCTTTCTGCGCGGTTGCTGGTTTTGAGTTTGCAACAGGAGCCACCGCCTTCGCGTCATCGTTGGTTTCCGATTCAGCGTTGGTGTCATTGTCTGTCCCCGTTGTGGTACGCGACGGACGCCGAGGTTCATCGAAATAGCCAATCGGAGGACGGGGCCCGAGGTACTGATAATAAGTACACTCGATCCGGCCATTGAAAAGCTTTCGCCGACGAGTTGCCCGTTTTTCAAAAATCCGTTCCAAGTTGGGCATATTGGTGATTACAAACAGTGACCACGTATCGACGCGATGCAAAACTCCCGGGAAAGTTTCATAGAGTGGAACGAGCGATTTTTGGTCTTCCAATCGCTCGCCATAAGGCGGGTTGGTCACGATGCAACCGTATTCGACATCACTGCGAAAGTTTGCGAATTCTTTTTGTTGGAAGTGAATCTGTTTGGCGACTCCCGCATTGCGAGCGTGAAACCGGGCCATCTCCAATGGTTCGGCATCGATATCCGTTCCAATAATTTGCAGTTCAATATCTCTGTCGATCTTCGACTTTGCTTCCGCCCGGGCTTCGTTCCACATTGTCTGTGGAATATGCATCCAGTCTGAACTGGCAAAGTCGCGGTCCAAGCCGGGTGCTATGTTCATCCCGATCATCGCGGCTTCGATAGCAATCGTGCCCGTTCCACAAAACGGGTCGACCAACATTCGATGCGGCTTCCACACGCTCAAGTCAACCAGCGCCGCGGCAAGCGTTTCCTTGATCGGAGCTTTTCCAGTCAGGCGGCGATATCCGCGTTTGTGCAAACTGTTACCGGTCGTGTCGATCGTCAGCGTGGCGACGTCGTTCAGGATCGCGACATCGATTTTATAAGTGGCTCCCGTTTCAGGAAGCTCAGTTGCTTTGTGTTCACGAGTCAGACTTTCCACGATCGCTTTTTTGACGGTTCGCTGAATGGCAGGAACGCTAGTGAGCTGTGACAGCCGAGACCGTCCCGTAACCGGGAAGGCAGATTCTACCGAAAGCAGTTCAGACCAGTCGTGATCTTTGACGGTATCGAACAGTGCGTCAAAGTCAGCAGCAGGAAATTCCAGAACTTTGAGCAAAACGCGGTCGGCGACTCGCAGCCAGAGGTTCGTTGTACACACTGCCGACCAATCGCCAGCAAACTCAACTCGACCCGGTTGCGATACTCGCGCATCTTCAAATCCCAGCGCAATGAGCTCTCGTTTGACGAGAGCTTCCAGTCCGAACGCGCAAGCGGCGACAAGTGTCATCATGATCAAGAATTAGACGCCAAACGGGCGAATCGAATTGGATAGATTGGTGAGTCGAAGGAGGTCGAGATCGGCTATTGATCGCACAAACAAAAGCATAGCATGCAATCGAAAGAAAACACTCGCCGAATCTCGACCAGTGTTTATTTCTAACAACTTCGCTTTATCTTAATGGCCGCTGACTCCGACTTTACAGCACATCGCCGCGAAGACAAATCTGAGACCACGTTTCAAATGACTCGATGTCGGAGAGAATTTCTTTGATCGGTGTAAATCCACTTTCGATGATGTCAGTCTCGTTGGACTTTACGTTCGGTTCGGCCACATCAAAAATGTGAACGACACCAAGGTGGACTTTCCCGACTTCGGTTTCGTCATCGTTGATCATGCCGACACATGCCTGTTCAAACGGCGTGTTGATTTGAACTTCTTCTTCGAGCTCTCGCTGCATCCCTTGGTCGTACGGGGAGTCTTCGTTGGCATCAAGCGATGAAATGTGTCCGCCAATTCCAATGCTTCGTTTGCTGTGAAGTCGAGCTTCGCCCTGCCCTTTGCCTCGTGTGTACTGAAAAATCGAAACATTGCCGTCAGCGTCGCGATGACGAAAAATGCAATACGGGATCAACTGTTTGAACGAAGGATCGGTTTCCATTTCGCTGCGCGGACGATAGCTGGTGTGAATCGGATCAAGCAGCGTTTTCAAGTACGTATCAACATCGGCGGAGAATCCTTGGAAGTGACCACACTCGTGAAAGATGGCGGTTGGAACGACGAGAACTTGTTCGGTTTGCACGAGTGACATGGGATTCCTTTCGGTGAATTGACGACTTGCTAAGTTCTCAAATCTTAACGCGCAAGTCGTGTTTCGCGAAGGAGGTGCGGGTTCACAGTCCTGAAGTTTCAACCGTTGATGCCGCGCGGTTTGCGCCGCCCATGCCAAGTGATTTCGATAGGCGCTTCATCCCTTCAGCCATCGACACGCGAGGATAATAGCCAAAGTCACGTTTGGCTCGCGAGATGTCGAAGTAGTGACTCTTGGCTAATTGTGCGGCCAGAAATCGAGTCATCCTTGGCTCGCCAGGCAAGTTACGGATGTCATGCCAAGTCTCCAGCGCGTATCCGATTCGATAAGCCCAAAAATAGGAGATCGAATCTCGGACTGGCGGCAATCCGGCATTTTCAAGAATCTCGTTGATGAACCCCCAGCAGTTGACGGGGTCGTCTTGCGACAAAAAGTAGGCGCTGCCGCACACTGGCGAGTCCGGACCCATCGCTTCGGCAGCCTGAATGTGAGCGATGGCTGCGTTTTCAACATAGATCGTGTCGATCTGATTGGTGCCGTCACCGACACGACGCAATTGCTTGGCACGCGCGCGTTCGATCATTCGCGGAATCAAATGGCGATCTCCGGGACCCCAGATGAGATGGGGCCGAAGCGCACACGTCATCAGCTCTTGCTCGTCGTTGGCTTGAAGGACGTATTTTTCCGCAAGTGCTTTTGAATGGGGGTAGTGACAAAGGAACTTTTTTGGGTAGGGCGCAGATTCGTTTTCGTTAAGCTGATGTTCGCCGTTGAACGTAACGGAAGGACTGCTGGTGTAGACGAGCCTGCGAACCTTTGATTGGATCGCGGCTTCAACGACATTCCGTGTGCCGATCGTGTTGGTGCCATGGAAAAGTTTCCAGGGGCCCCAGATGCCAGAGATCGCAGCGGTGTGGAAAACAACTTCCTGTTCGCGACAGGCTTCGAGGACCGAATCGAAATTGCGAATGTCACCCAAAATATTGCGCACGTTCGAACCGACGAGACGTTCGTCTTTACGGCGAGTCAGCGCAGAGACTTCATGGCCTCGGCTGACCAGTTCTTTCACAATGTATGAGCCAAGAAATCCGTTGGCGCCAGTAACTAATGCCTTCACTTGTTTCTCAATGCTGCGGCGGACAAAGCTGATTTTCAATCAAGATAGATGACGGCTAGTTTAGCCGCAAACGCGGCCTATTCAAACGCGGCCTATCCGCAGGGTTAGTCGTCGAAGGGTCGGATGTCGATTCTGCGTAAATTCATGCCGTGACTTTCGAAGCGGAACTCAAACCCCAATCGTCGCTGTTTGCGGTGCTGGAGTTGTCGTTTAACCGTTCCAATACCGCAGTTATGACTCGCCAAAGTCGGGGCTTCATGCGACAATGATCTGTCCAATTTTTTTGGAAGCAAGAACGCAATTGGAAGCAAGAAAGCAGTTGATGAAGTCAATGACAACTTACAACATACATTCGCCGTCGGTGGATCAAGTCGGCGTCGTTGAGCGCGCGGCGCGATTTGCGACTCGCAGTATCAAAACGTCTGCGAAAATGCAGGGCCTGAAAATGGCCCTCAGCATGATCGATCTTACGACGCTCGAAGGGAGCGACACGCAAGGCAAAGTCAAACAGCTCTGTTACAAAGCGCGACATCTTCATGATGCCGTTGCTGATTTGCCGACGGTCGCTGCAGTTTGCGTCTATCCGAACTACGTGCAACTGGCTCACAAAGAACTTGCGGGATCGGGCATCAAAGTCGCTTCGGTCGCCACTGCATTTCCAAGCGGAAACTCTTCGCTGGATATCAAGCTTCAGGATGTAAAGATGGCGGTCGATCAGGGGGCCGACGAAATTGATATGGTCATTTCGCGCGGTCGGTTCCATGCCGGTGACTTTCAATACGTGTTCGACGAGATCGCTCAAGTCAAAGACGCGTGTGGAATGGCGAGATTGAAAACGATTCTCGAAACAGGAGAGCTCGGTACCCTTGATAATGTACGCAAAGCCAGCGACATCGCGATCGCCGCTGGTGCGGACTTCATCAAGACGTCGACCGGGAAAATTAAACCTGCCGCGACGATGCCTGTCACGTTGGTCATGTTGGAAGCCATTCGAGATCACTATTTCAAAACAGGTGAGATGGTCGGAATGAAGCCCGCTGGCGGAATTTCAAAATCCAAACTGGCATTGCATTACTTGATCATGGTCAAGGAAACTCTTGGAGACGAATGGCTGACGAATCAGTGGTTTCGTTTTGGAGCCAGCAGTCTTGCCAACGACGTTTTGATGCAAATCGTCAAACAGCAAACAGGTGCGTATCAGTCGTCGGACTATTTCTCGATAGACTGATTTGAATGCGTGTCAACCGAAACTAAAGTCCAACCCAATTCAACCTTTGCCATGTCAACTCCAACCGCCGACAACTGGACTCTCGCCCCAGCACTTGAAAGCACTGGGCATGTTCAGCTCAATGATTCGTACGGAAATTTTATCAATGGAAAATTTGTCGAATCATCCGGCAAAAAGAAATTCGAATCGATTAATCCAGCAACCGAAAAGCCGATTGCGACCATCACCGAATCAACCGAAGCCGACGTTGACAAAGCGGTGAAGGCAGCTCGGACCGCCTTTACAAAAGTCTGGTCGAAAATGGAGCCTGGCGAACGGGGTAAGTACATTTTTCGCATCGCTCGCTTGATGCAGGAAAAAGCTCGTGAGTTGGCGGTGATCGAAACGATGGATGGCGGCAAGCCCATTCGTGAATCGCGCGATGTTGATATCCCGCTGGCTGCAGCACACTTTTTCTATTACGCCGGTTGGGCTGACAAACTCAAGTACGCTTTTCCGAACCGAAATCCCCAACCGCTTGGCGTGGCGGGACAAGTCATCCCTTGGAATTTTCCGCTGTTGATGGCGGCGTGGAAAATTGCGCCGGCCTTGGCGACGGGAAACTGTGTTGTCCTCAAACCGGCGGAAACGACGTCACTGACTGCGCTCAAGTTGGCTGAGATTATCCAGCAAGCCGACTTGCCTCCAGGTGTCGTCAATATTGTTACCGGTCATGGAGCTGTCGGTTCGGCGGTGGTGACTCACAAAGATGTCGACAAAGTTGCGTTTACTGGATCGACGAACGTGGGCAAACTGATTCAAAAATCGATTGCCGGAACCGATAAACGATGCACGTTGGAGTTGGGCGGGAAAGCGGCCAACATTATTTTCGAAGACGCGTCGATCGATCAGGCAGTTGAAGGAATTGTCAACGGAATTTACTTCAATCAAGGCCATGTTTGTTGTGCAGGCAGCCGATTGTTTGTCCAGGAGTCGGTTCACGACGAAGTGATCCGTAAGCTGAAGCATCGCATGAAGTCTCTGATGGTCGGTGATCCGCTGGACAAAAATACGGACATCGGTGCGATCAATTCAAAGAAACAACTTGAGACGATTGAAGGCTACATTGAAATTGGAAAACAGGAAGGCGCGGAAATGTATTCGCCTCAGTGCGAACTGCCGGGCAAAGGATTCTGGTGTCCGCCGGTTGTATTTACTAACGTGGCTCAATCCAACCGAATTGCTTCTGAAGAAATTTTTGGTCCGGTTCTCGCTGTTCAAACTTTCCGGACGGTTGATGAAGTGATCAAGAAAGCCAACAACACGAAGTATGGATTGTCGGCTGGCGTTTGGACGGATAAAGGTTCAAAGATTTTCAATATGACATCGCAAATGCGAGCCGGTATCGTGTGGGCCAACACTTACAACAAGTTTGATCCAACTTCTCCGTTTGGCGGATATAAAGAAAGTGGTTTTGGTCGTGAAGGTGGTTTGCATGGTTTGGCGGCGTACTTGAAGCTTTGAAGTGAGTGCGAATGCGAAATTTGAGATTTGAGATTGGCTTGGACTGAGAGCAAAATGGCTAAAGAAAAAACAGCACAAAACGGACGCTTGGAAGTTTTAAAAACCTACAAGCTTTACATTGGCGGAGCGTTTCCGCGAACGGAGTCAGGGCGATTTTATTCTCCTGAATGCGGTGGCAAACCATTGGGCAATATGTGTCTGGCATCTCGCAAAGACGTTCGCAATGCGATTGTGGCGGCGCGTACCGCTCAACCCAATTGGGCGGCACGGACGGCTTACAACCGTGGGCAGATTTTGTATCGCATCGGCGAAATGCTGGAAGCCAGAGCTGATCAGTTCATTGCCGAACTTCAGCAGCAAGGTCTAACGACGGCGGCTGCCAAGAAAGAAGTTACGGCCAGTATTGATCGTCTGGTTTACTACGCTGGTTGGGCGGACAAGTACCAACAGATTTTTAGTGCGGTCAATCCGGTTGCTTCTTCGCATTTCAATTTCTCGGTTCTCGAACCGACCGGAGTTGTGTTCGCCGTTGCTTCAGAAGACCGACCGCTGCTTGGTTTGATTTCGCTGGTGATTCCGATCGTTACATCCGGAAACACTTGCGTCGTACTGGCCAGTCACTCGAAACCGCTATCCTCAATCACGTTCAGTGAAGTCCTTCAGACTTCCGATGTGCCTGCCGGTGTGATCAACGTGCTGACCGGAGAACAGGAAGAATTGGTGGATCATTTCTCTCGGCATCTCGACGTAAACGCGGTTGCCTACGACGGATCGGACAAGAAATTCCTTACGAGAGTCAAAGAGAATGCGACCGAGAACGTAAAACGCGTCAAACACTACGATCTCGATTGGCACGCCGAAGAATCGGCAAGTCCTTACTTCATTCATGACTTCTGCGAAGTCAAAACAACCTGGCATCCGATCGAAGCGATTTCCGCATCCGGTTCGGGGTATTGAACCGGGGGAGTCTTAGGCGAAAGGCCGTGCCAAATAAACGTCTTCGAATTCGAAACATGTGGTCTTTTTGCATCATACCCAAGACAAAGATGCGAAATTGCCAACACGGTGTTGCGATAAGTCCACAAAGTTCCAAAAAACGCCGTGTTTTTCAATTGGCCCCTGAGTTGCGTTTTGGGTTTACAACAACCTTACGCTACCAGAATTTAGGGAACGCCATGTCTACTGTTTACCAAGAATTGTCATCTGAAAAATACTGGCTTGAGTCTGTGGATGAAGAAGTGAAAATGATTCGCCAATATCAACGACGTCAATCAGCCCAAACTTTCTTCACTACCATCGCGGTCATGTTTTCAGCTGGAATCGCGTTTGTCGCCGCAATGACTTCGTCAGAGTGGATTCCCATGTCGTTGGACTTTCTTCGCCAAAGCAACATCATCTCGATGTAAGTCGCCGATAAAATCAGACTGACATCAAAAAATGTTAAACGCCACGCAATATTGCGTGGCTTTTTTTGTGACTTTCGACTCAGGATCCGGGCCGATTTCATTGATAAACTCGGATTTTTAAGCAGTAAATTGGGTAATTTGGGAGGCATGGTGGAAATGAATGGGCATTTTGGGGTATCATCTGGGCTTTTGTAGGCCCAATTCCCGCATTCCATTCGGATTCCCCACATGTTCAATTCCATTCGCAACCGTCTCAGTCAATCAAAATCTGAATCCAACAGATCTTCAACCCGATCCAATCGCGGCCTAACCGTTGAGCCGCTTGAGCCCCGTCTGATGCTTTCGACGGTAGAAGTTTTCGTTGCCGGTGAGACCGGTGAAGAAGCGTTCAATGTTTTGATCGATGGTGAAGTCGCGCAGACGTTTGAAAATGTCGGTGGCGATTTTGACAACCGTGACTTTGAAGTTCTTATTTTTGAGACGGAAGATACGGTTACAGCCGATCGCATCGAAATCGAATTTATTAATGACGACTTCAACGAGGAAACAGGATTCGATCGCAACTTGTTCGTCGACGGAATCATCGTCGATGGCGCTGTGTTTGAAACCGAAGAACCGACCACATTTTCAACAGGCTTCATCGATGAAGATGGATTCACTGGTCCTGGATTCCTGGAAACTGAAATTCTAAACGTCGATGGAAAATTCTCATTCCTGGCCGATGGCGGACCGACAACTCCAACTCCGGGCGAGGGAACTCGTATTCGCGTTGACGCAATCGGTGAAACGGGCGAAGAAAACTTGCAGCTCCAAATCGATGGCGTCGCTGTCGCTGATTTCCAGCTGGATAGCGCTGACGTGTCACAATCTTTCTTCTTCGTAACGGATGAAGACATCGACATTTCGCAACTCCGGATTTCATTCACCAACGATGACTTTGATCCGGCAACCGGATTGGACCGGAATGTAACGGTCTCCAGTTTTCAGGCGATTGATTTGGCAACTGCGGATCGGCAGATCGCCCGCACCACTGACGCCAATGTCTTCGGTAACAATTCTTACACTGAAGCAGACGGTGCCCAGCCTGGGTTCGGTCGTGGCGGTGTGCTCATCACCAACGGATTCCTTGAAGTCCGCGAGGCCGACGGTGGCGGTGGCAGTGAACGAACTCGAATTCGCGTCGACGCATTAGGGGAAACGGGCGAAGAGATTCTGGAAATCCAGGTCGGTGGTGAAGTCGTTGGCTCGTTCAACGTTAGTACGACCAAAGATTTTTACTTGGCAACCGTCGACGCTGATGTCCCACTGGAAGACGTCCAAATCGCGTTTGTTAACGACGATTACGATCCGGCCGCGGGCTTTGACCGCAACCTGATCGTCAGCTCGTTCCAGGTGATCGATGTAGAGACCGGCGAGCGGCAGGTCGTCCTTCCGACGGATTCACGCGTTTTTTCAACCGGAACGTACCTTGACGAAGATGGCGTGGTGAGCGGTTTTGGCCGTGGTGACACGCTAAACGTAGACGGGTTTTTCCAATTTCAAGAAGCGATCGAAGAATCGCTGACGTAATTGGAACGCGATTCCAAATCGGCAAGATTTTGAAAACAACCAAAACTTGCGTGTAAAACATGAAAGAAGCGGCCGGATCGTTCGGCCGTTTTTTTTGAACCTAAGGTTCTGAATCGCGCGAAGAGTCCACGCTTGAGCTCTCGGATCTTGTTGAGCGAGCCGACGGGGTCGTCAGCATGTTGCCCAGCGAACCTGAACCAGCTGTGAACGGTTGGGCAAGTCTGAATCCGCTTTCTTTAAACAATCGCGAGACCAGCAGCCACATTCCAATCGCCAAGGCGAGCAGAATCAGAACGGCCATCAACAGTAGTCGCCCGAGTCGCTCACTCAGTTTTCGCGATGGCTCAACCACTTCTTTGTATTCTTCATAAGCCAACACATAGAGTCCTGTTGGTGCCGGAACGACTTTGGCGTCAGATTCTGTTGTTTCAATTTCGTCGACTTGTCGATCGACTGAGCTGGCCGCGACAATCGACTTGCGATCATACGCCGAACCGGTTTCGGTCTTTCCGATTGGATCCCAAAAAACGTGATCGTCTGTAATTGCCTGGCCGATCATGACTTTCACGTCGGTCAATTCTTGCGGCAGTTTGATCGTTGGATTAGTTTCGCCTGCAGATTTGGCTTTCTCTTTCAACTTTGCGATCATCTCTTTGAAGTGTGGATGCTCGAGGATGATTCCCTGGAATTCACCTTCGCGATTGTCGACAAGAGAAACGTAGTGATCGGGCGAATTTTTGAAGTCAATCAAATTGCCAAAATCAACCGTGGCTGCAACGATCCCCAATACTTCATTGTCACGGATAATGGGTGCGGAGATCGCGATCTTCCAAGTGAACGACGCCCTCGAGAGAAAGCTTGCCGACAAATGCGCACTGTCAATGATCTTTCGCTGTGAGGGATCGGTCGGCAACTCATAGAATTCCTTTCCCGTTTCCACGTTTCGTATTCGCTTGATGTCTTCATCCAAACCGGTGAAATACGTTCGGTAGCCGTAGTTCTTGCCCAGCGTCTTGTTTTCAACGCCTGCACCAAAATCCGAAGCGATTTGATTGCCATACCGGTCTGTCACAAACCAACTTGCCGTCGTTGGATAAAGGTTGTCTGGGTCGCTCAATCGTTCGCGGAGAAATGAGTCCATCACTTTCTGGCTGGGATGACTCCGATAGGCCTTGCGTTTGGCCAAAAATGATTTGTCTTCGTCCGTCTTGGGTTCGCGGTTGTTGTCATTGGGGTCGGAAAACGTCTTTCGATACTCAGCAAGTTCTTCGTTCGCGATCAATGAGTCAAACGCAATCAAAAAGTCTTCGTCGCGCGAGAGAGATTCAACAGTATGGAAGTATTCATCAATCCGCACCGCTGCACTTTGTGCCGCCAATTGCGCGGCAAAAATATTGGTTTCGTGCGCTTTGTCGACAATCGCAGTGACCGTCTCTGCAGTCGCTTGGCGAAACGCCCACCAGCCAAAAGCTGACGCCACACCGAGTAGCAGAAGCGGGCCCAGAATTCCCAGCAACAACAACGGACTTCTTTGCCGGCGAAATTCTCGTTGGCGAAGCGCCAGGATGACGCTTTGCACACTTTCAAATCGATCTTTAGGATTCGCCGCAATGCAGCGATCAATGACATCAGCCAAGCTCCGGTCAACGCCGGCAATCTGTCGATGTTGATTTGGTTTTTCAGCAGACGAGAGTGAGCGACGATAAAGTTTTAACCTTGCCCGCAAATCATTTTTGGCTTCAATCCGCTTGGTGAGGTCGGTTGAATAATAAGGTGGCTTGCCGGTCAGCATCGTGAACAACAAGGCGCCCAGCCCATAAACGTCCCAGCGAGCATCTGGAACCGCGTCGAGATCAGCTTGTTCGGGAGCCATGTAGTAAAGCGTCCCCAAAGCCGAAGTATCATCGGTGTGCAGACGCGATTGCCCAAAGTCGGCGACTCGTGGTTTTCCATCCTGGTCAAGGAGTACGTTTCCGGGTTTGAGATCGCAATGCAAAATTCCTTTGCCGTGCAAATGCATCAAACCTGTTGCGACTTCTTCGAACAATTCAACCGCTTCAGAAACCGGCACTGTTTGCTGCAGCTTCATCTTGTCTTCAATCGAACCATGTTCGATATAGTCCATCACGTAGTACGGCGGGGTCGCGTCCCAGCCGACATCCAGCAACTGCACTACGTAGCGATCTGCAGAAAGCACCACCAGTTTTTCGACTTCTTGAGCCAGTTGTTGAACGTCGACGCTGGACCGTTGCGAATAAAATTTGATCGCAACGCGTTTGCCTGTCTTCTGATCGATCGCGGACCAAACTTCTCCATACGACCCGCGTCCGAGAAAATTTTGAATCACGTAGCCTTCGATCTTCGCTGGCGGCCGAGTCGGCTCAAGGCTGAGATCGCGCGACTGGCGAAGCTGTCGTTCGGATTGGTGCTGGGTTTTATCGAAAGACATTTTGTGACTTGTTCGATTCAGATCGTAAACAGCTATATTACTTACAGAAACGAAAGGTCGCCGTCCCATTGGCGAAAACCTTCGATCGCAGCGTATTCCGGAAGCCCGAGCTCGTCGTAAATTCTAGCGGTATCGGCGTTGCGATGTTCTGCACGCTGCCAAAATTCACGATCGTCGTAACCTGGGAACACCGCAGAATCTTTTTGCGATTCGTGTTTGAATATAGCCGTCCGTTTGCGAACGACTTCATCAGGGCTTAGCGGAACAGCCATGTCAATTTCATGCGGCTCCCATTCGTGCCAGGCTCCTCGATAAAGCAAGACTTGGCATTCTCTGAACCATTTTTTCGACTTACACTGTTCGACCGCTTGCAATATCGCGCGCAAGCAAACCCGGTGCGTGCCGTGCGGATCGCGCAGGTCACCTGCTGCGTAAATTTGATGTGGCTTGATCCGATTCAGCAAGTCGACTGTGATCTCAACATCTTCTTCGCCGAGAGGATTCTTCTTAATCGTTCCGGTCTCGTAAAACGGCATGTTAAGAAAGTGAAGCTGTTCATCAGGAACGCCACACAGCCGAGTTGCCGATCGCGCTTCTGTTTGCCGAATCAGTGTCTTGATGACCTGGATGGTTTCGCTGTCGATCTGCCCGGGAACGCGATTGCGCAAAAAGTTGTCGACATGTTTCTCCAATTCAGAGGTCTTTTTGATTGCGACGCCAAAGTGCCGATTGAATGCCGACATGAAATCGATGTACCGCTCGGCGTCTTCGTCAAATACAGCAATATTGCCGGAAGTCTGATACGCAACGTGGACTTCATGGTCCTGGTCGACCAATCGAATCAGCGTGCCGCCCATTGAAATGACGTCGTCATCAGGGTGTGGCGAGAAGATCAGAATTCGTTTCGGATACAAGTGATCCATAGGCCGGCTTCGGTCGCCAGGCTGTTTCAGATGATCTGGTTTTCCGCCCGGCCAACCTGTGATTGTCGACACAAGATAGCGAAAGATTTCAATGTTCAACTTGTAAGCCGGCCCGCGATCGACCAGCAACTCTTGCAATCCATGTTCGTTGTAATCTTCGTCAGTTAACTTGGTGATCGGTTTCTTCGTTTGCGCCGACAGCCAAATGACTGCCTTGCGCGTCTGCGTATCGGTCCATGATACGTCTTCGACTAACCAGGGGCAGCGGCTACGCGTTAGCCCATTGGCTGCTGCGACATCGAGCACAAAACATGCGTTGGGGTGCTCTTGCAGATAGCTGGCTGAAACGTGCGTTGTGATTTCACCTTCAACCGCTTCGGCAACGATGTCGGCTTTATGTTCTCCGTAAGCGAGAATGTAAACTTCTTTGGCAGAGAGAATGCTGCCCACACCCATCGTGATAGCTTGCCGAGGGACGTTGGCTTCGCCAAGGAAGTCGCTCGCTGCATCCATCCGCGTAATTTTGTCCAGCGTGATGAGACGTGTGCGACTTTCGCGACTCGAACCTGGTTCATTAAATCCAACATGGCCTGTGCGGCCAATGCCAAGGATTTGCAAATCGATCCCGCCAAGCGATTCTATTTTGGCTTCGTAAGCCGCACAGTGTTCGGCAGCTTTTTCTTTGGCAATCGTTCCATCGGGAATATTGATTTGCTTTTTAGGAACATCGATATGATCGAACAGATGTTCGTTCATAAACCGATGATACGATTGCAACTCATCGGGCTGCATTGGAAAGTACTCATCCAAATTGAACGTATGCACGTTCTTGAACGAAAGCCCCTCTTCGCGGTGCAGTCGAACCAGTTCTGCGTAAACGCCGATCGGTGTGCTTCCCGTTGCCAACCCGAGAACGACCGAAGCTTTGTCTTTGGCTCGTTGCTTGATCAGATCAGCAATTCGTGACGCAATCGCTCGAGAGGCTTCTGCAGCCTGTTCAACGACAAGAACCGGAATTCGCTCAAATTGGTTTGAGTGACCTGACAAAAAACTTTGATTCTTCTTCAACATGGTTGATCCTGCCCGCCCTGATTAGTGCAACTTCCAGTTTACCAAAAGGAACGGTTCTTACGAACGGTAAGTATTGGCTAATTGGTTTTTGGCTGGTCTTTTGTTCCGGACGATTCGAGTTGATTCGCTCGGTCATTGGCCGCCTACCGCTTAGTGAACCAAGGCTGAATGAACCAAAGCTGAGTTGATCGGGGATGACAAAGTTTGAACTTTCTGGGAAATTCATGGTCAAATAATGGCAATCATTGGCGGGTAAAGCGAATAGTTATTCTGCCGGATCGTCAGCGTTGAGCTTCGGTGAGGTTAGGCTGAGTCCGGGCTGTGGAAGCCGCAATATTCAGAGGCTGTTTTGGAAAATTCATTTAACGATTATGCAGAGGATGGTTCTCAGTCGGACAATGCGCCAAACGACAATGCGCCGATCGAAGAAGCTCAACTCGTTGGCGAATCGAGTGGAGTTCCCGTCGGGGCGACCGAACAAGCCGCCATGCCGGAATTCGATTCGGCTGGTGTCGTCGTCGACGGACAACCTGCTGACGGATTTTATCGGGTTGACCCGCGTTTGATTACAACCGACAGAATTTCCAGTGCAATCTTCACGACGGTTGTCTTCGTTGGCGCTGTTGTCGGAAGTATTGTTTGGTGGTTAACCGATGGGACGAGCGTTTGGTTTTATAGCGCTTTGGCAGCCGCGATTGTGTTACTGCTGATACTGTTGTGGGCAACGATTGCTTGGCCTGGCATTTCTTACCGCCACACATTCTGGCGGCTTAACGATGTCGGCTTGGAAATTCGCCGAGGTGTTTGGTGGAAGCATCAAATCGCCGTTCCGTGGGCACGCGTTCAACACGCTGATGTTTCTCAAGGACCGCTTCAACGGATGTTTGGTCTGGGCAGTCTGACCATTCACACGGCGGGAACTTCGGATTCATCGGTGACGATTGAAGGGCTGGAGCACGAAACGGCACTGGGGATTCGTGACGAGATCATTCGTCAAAGGAAGCATGATGTCGTCTGATATTCCGGAAGAAAATTTTGGTGAACAGGATGAGTTGGTGACAGCGGATCTCGCAGAGGAAGTCAATTCATTGACGCCCCAGGCATCTCAGTTGGATTCCATTTCGTCGGACGCAATTCCATCAGACCCAACTCCTGTTGCTGAATACAGTTATCTACACCCGTTGTCGATTGGTTTCGCGCTGATGGCCCAAGTTCGTCAGAACATCATTCCGGCTGGTTTCGCGCTGTTTGGAGCAGCCAAAGGAAATTTGACGTTCGTCTACATCGCGATTTTGATTTTCATTCCGACTGTTGCGTTCGCGGTGGTTCGTTACTTCACGCTGCGATATATAATTTCAGACGGCGAGCTGACAGTGGAAGAAGGGCTCATCTTCCGCCGGGTTCGCAAGGTTCCTACCGAGAGGATTCAAAACATCGACTTGGTGCAAAATATCGTGCACCGGATCTTTAAAGTCGCCGAAGTTCGAGTGGAAACAGCCAGTGGCACAGAACCCGAAGCCACGCTGCGGGTGTTGTCGCTGACCCAAGTTGACTTGCTGCGCCAGCGAGTTGCGACGTCTCGCGGAATGTCGGAGAGCCATGAAGTTGCTGCTGCGAACGAAGACGGCGTCGCTGCAGATCAATTCCCGTATGGGCAACTGAACGTTGATGGCACTGTTGTAGCAAAGGGCATGAGTGGTGCTTCAGGTGCTGCACAAACAGCGACGACACCCGTCAAATCGCTGTTGCGAATTCCATTGGGCTGGTTGGTGAAAGCAGGGCTGGCAAGTGATCGCGGTTTCGTGCTGGTTTGTGTATTGCTTGGAGCCGCGTTTCAGTACGGGGATGATGAGTACAGTTTCATTGCCGACAACTTCAAAAAGTACTTGGAGTTTCTTCCGCAGGACTCTGCCTTCATGTACTGGGGCTCGATTGTACTCGGCTCGTTGGTGGCTTTGTTACTACTTCGTATCCTGGGAGTCGCTTGGTTTATTCTTCGGTTCTTTGGGTATCAACTGAACCAAGTTGGCGACGATCTAAAAATCTCATGCGGTTTGTTTACAAAAGTCAGTGCCACGGTTCCGGTCAAGCGTATTCAATTTATCAGTATTCATCGCCCGATAATTTTGAGCTGGCTTGGAATGGCTTCGATCCGTATTGAAACGGCCGGTGGAGGCAAGAGTGAAGACGCCACGGCTTCGGTTTCAAAGCGTTGGTTCATTCCCGTGATTGCGGAATCCCGAGTGGCTGAAATCATTAAAGTGCTCAGGCCTGAACTTGATTGGAATGAATCCGAATTCGATTGGAAGCCGCTTGCCGTGAGAGCTGGATCACGGTTCGCACGTCTGGGCGTGATCGTGTCCTTACTGGTGATTGTCGTCGGCTTATTGGCGACACGACCTTGGGGTTGGGTTCCTGGTGTTGTTCTCATGCCGTTTTTGGTTTTGTACTCAGTCAAGAAAGGTAAAGCCGTCCGCTACGCGCGACTTGCCAATGGCGTCGTGTATCGAAGCGGAATCTTTCACAAGAAAACAAGTGTGACGTTTTTCGAGAGAGTCCAGACGGCAAGTTTCTCGCAAAGTCCATTCGATAAACGTTGGGGCATGGCAACGCTGGCCATTGACACGGCGGCTGCCGGGCCGGCTGACCATCGAATCAGGGTCAAGTTTCTTGATGAGAAGTTCGCACGTTCTGAGTTTGAAAAGATCGTTGCGCTGGCGTCTCACGGTTGAGCCATAGAGTTTTCAGCTTTTACGAAGTTGAGAATTTCCGGTGGCCGTTCAATGGTTTCGTGAAAAGTCCTTTTTTAGTCCTCGAACTACTCACCTGGCAGCTCAACGACCACGATATTGCGGAACGCAACCGGATCGCCGTGATCCTGGAAACAGATATGCCCGGAGTTCATTGTTCCGAATTTTTTCCAGTCTTTGAATTTGCTGTTGCCGACGCGATTATTCCAATCGTCACTATGAAGTTCAGTGTCAACCACTTTCTGACCGTTAAGCCAATGTTCAACATGATTTTTGTTTAACACGATCCGCGAACTGTTCCACTGGCCAACTGGTTTGAGTTGTTTGTCTGCGGGCGCGTACAGAGCGTACAAAGAACCAGCGGACGTCAGCGGGTTTTTGCCGTCCGCGTGTTTGTCGTCGTCCAACACCTGAAACTCGGGCCCCGTGAAATAGGGAGCATTCTCTCCGGTCGCAACACGGTACATCACGCCGCTATTGGCTCCTTCGGTGACTTTCCAGTCAAACGTCAAATCAAAATTCATGAACGTTTGCTTGGTCATAATATCGCCGCCGCCCGAGCCGTCGAATTCGAGCACGCCGTCGGTCAACTTCCAACCCTTACCAATTTCTTCTTGGTGAAAGCCGCGAAATTGATCCAAAGTTGAACCCGCCAGTAAATCAACGCTATCGGGAAGTTTACGAACTGAAATATTTCGATAGGCGACCGGGTCACCGTGGTCTTGCAGTGCGATGTGGCCTTCGGCAAGCGTGGCGAATTTCTCCCAGCTGGCAAACTTGCTTTTTCCAAGTCGCTCTTTCCAGTCGTCGCTGCCCCATTCGACGTCGACAACTTTCGAGCCATTAAGCCAATGCTCAACATGATTTCCATTGACGACGATTTTTGTTTTGTTCCACTGACCAACAGGCATCAATTTCTTGTTAGTTGGTTTGTACATGGCGTAAAGGGAACCCGCAGACGTCATCTCGTTTTTTCCGTCGGCGTGTTTTGCATCGTCAAGAATTTGATATTCAGGACCGGTAAGGTAAGGAGCTCCATCGCCAAGCCCAACGCGGTACATGATTCCGCTGTTTCCGCCTTCCGAGATTTTCCACTCGAGATTCAATTCGAAATTCTTGTAAGTCTCTTTGGTGATGATGTCGCCACCGCCAGATCCGTCGAATTGAATTTCGCCGTCCGTCGATTGCCAGCCGCTGCCGATTGCTTCCTGTTTGTAACCACGAAACTGCTCAAGTGTTAACGTTTCGGGCTGTTGAGCGCAGGCGTTGTTGCAGTTGCTTTGGCAAGCAAGGATTGACGAACCTGCGACGAACACTGCGATGATGAATCGGGCCGATACGTGTAACGAGAAAGGTTGGTTTGGCATGGTTTCTCAATGGTTGAAGCGTTTATAAATCCAACCGATCTAAAGATCAGTTGGATTGGGTTGTAAATATAGATCTAAAACTCAATCGACGGTTGGTCAATTCGCTCCTGGTCGGTGACCAACTCATCCCAGAAAATTTCTTTTCCTTGCACAAGTTTTTCAACAGGCGAAAAGAAAGTTCCAATCATAGCAATTTGTTTCTTCGTAAGCTCACGGTCTGGATGGTTGGGTTTGTTCTTGGAAATGACCAGCAGAACATACTTTCTGTTTTGGTCAACAAGAACCTGGAACTCTCCACGTCGATCAGCTCGGACGACTGCTCCGCCCGATTCGTGAATCGCTTCGATGGCCGGGTTGTCCAAAGGTACGAATCGTTCCGGCATGATCAAAGAGGGGTCTTGCTTCTCTTCCGGTCGAGCGTCTTCGGGCAGCAAGATGACGACTGCGCCAGTGTCAGGTTCTTTTTTGTTTCGCTTCTGAATGGTTACCTGGCCAGAGATTTTGCAATCGTTGACATAGGATGCGGTTGATGATGGGTTGGCAGACGATTGCGTTGTCGCCGATCCCGAGGCAGTAAAGTTTCCGACCATCAATCCAAAGACAAAAAAGGTGGTCGCCGTAATGCCCAAAAGTCCCGCTTGAAAAAAAATAATCCAGCGCGCGATTGGTACCGTTTGTTTAAGCCCAGACATCGATTTGGACTGAACTTCAGGCGTAGACTCGTTCGCCAGCGTGGATGACAAAGGCTCAGGTGGATCGGCCGGTAATTGAGCCTTTTCCGTTTCAATCGCCCGTTCAGATTCCATTTTTGTTTTTCTATTCATTACTTCTTATCGTAGCCAAAGCCATCAACGGTTGGGCGACAATTGCTTTGAGGTGGATTTTCGTCCCACAAAGCCGCTTAATCGTGTCTTCTCGGAATCTTCAAAGCCGACAACCGGCGGCAGTCGAACCAGTATAATGGATTTGCACTTTCAATCGGTGGGGCAAATCGGTTTAGAAAGAACTAGGTGGACAGAATGCGGAATTGGGAATCTATCGGATCAACCAGTTGGTGTACAAGAATTGACCGGCATTACGTCATTGCTTTACTAATGGTTCTTGTTGTTTTGGCTGGTGCCGAAGATTTGCGCGGACAGCGCAAAAAGGGCATACCGCACGTCATCAGCATGGAGTCCGGGCTGTTATTCGACGGGACGCACTTTTCGACTCCCGCCGTTAGTGAATCGCTGCCAGAAATTATGGAGTATGGGACTCGAAATATCATCGTTGTTGATGAGGGGCTGCGGTGGGTTTTTGTCAACCTCGACCGGATTCGCAACACGGCTCCATCGGCTCGAGTTGAGACCGACTACCAAATCTGGCAGCGCGTCCATCCAACAAGCATGCGCGGCGCAGGCGTTCAACGAGGTGCGACAGCTTTCAATGACCTTGGTCACCGACTTTTGAAGGTTAAGGACAGTTCAGGTCGACCATTCTCATACGTTCAAGGCATTACGAAAATTAACCCTCGTTATGTGGTAGTCGATACGCTTACAGGAAGTTCATCACCTCCACGCTCGTTCAATATGGCGATTGGTCGCAGTACGGTTTCTCCGGATGTGATCCGATCGCTTCTTCGCAGTCAGATTACAAAGCCAGATAGCCCACAAGAGCATCGCGAGATTGTTGACTTTTTCGTTCAGGCTCAGTTGTATGATCAAGCCAATGACGAATTGCGATTGTTGCAGCAACAGTTTCCTGATCTTCGTGAGGACTTTGATGAAGATCGCCGAAAAGTGCGCCAACAATTTGCTTCGCAAGTCATTCGTGAAATCCGGTTTCAGATCGAAGCGGGGCAAACAACGTTGGCGCGAAAGTGGGCCGAAAGTTTCAACCGTGAAGGCGTCGCTGGTCAGACATTGGCGGAACTTCAAAGTTTGATCGATGACATTGATGCTCAACAAGCGAAAGTAGCAACGGCAAGATCAGCAGTGATGGAATTGATTTCCGAAATCGAACAGGATCAAGCCTTGAATCTTGATCCAATACAGAAGACAGCGATGCAGCGTTTCAAAGATGATCTGGAAACCGAGTTGTCACATTCCAACGTTTCTCGGCTGGATAGTTTTCTGCTGCAGGCGAACGATCAATCGCAAACATCGCTTCAGAAAGTCGCGTTGGCGATGAGCGGTTGGTTGCGAGGAAGTAACAACGCAATCGATAACTTTGCGGTCGTTCAATCGATGTTTCAGATTCGTGATTTGATCATCGAGTTTATGAACACGAAAGAACCGATCGATCGCGCTCGAATCATTAACCAGATTGTCAAATTCGAAGCCGGAGCCCCGGACTTTATCGCCGACATGGTGGCGCAAATGAAACCGTTTGGCCATCAAAAAGAATGGAACAACTATCCCGGCAAAGAACCGATCGAGTTTTTCGTCGAAGTCGATGGCACCAAGGCCCGTCCTGAAAGGAGAAAGGTCAGATGTCTGGTTCACCTGCCCGCTGAATACGATCCATATGAGAGCTATCCGCTCCTGATCAGTTTGCCCGACCGTGCTTCGATAGATGAACAAATACAATTCTTTACTGGAAAGTATTTGGGCGGTGAACTCAATGTGCGCTACGGCGCTGCGTCCAAAGCGGGCACGATCGTCATGGCGGTTGACTGGCGATTGCCGGGGCAGGAAACCAACGGCTACTCCGCTCGCGAACATCAAACGGTCTTGCGGGCATTGAGGGCAGCGTTCGATAAATTCGCCGTCAATACGGACAAGGTCTTTCTCCAAGGCTACGGCATCGGAGCCAACGTGGCTTACGACGTCGGGTTGTCGCATCCAGAACATTGGGCAGGCGTGATCGGAATCAGCGGCGAGATCCAACGATATTCACTGATCAACTCGGATGCCAAAGGAGTCCCGTTGGCGATCTACTCCGTTGTCGGTGAAAAAGACTATCATTCGATTCGAGCTTGCAAGGACGCTTGGAATAAGTGGTTGGGTTCAAAAAACTCGTACGACTGTACGCTGTCGATGTATGTCGGTCGTTTGAACGAGAGTTTTTTCGACGACATTCCAAACATGTTCAAATGGATGCGCGCCCAAAAGCGACGACTGCCGGATCGAAACGGTTTTGAGTTTGAGGCAAAATCGATGCGTCCTTGGGAAAACTACTTTTGGTTTTTCGAGCTGCATGGATTTCCGCTGAAGAACATTTCCTGGCCTGAGGATTGGAAGCCACGTGGTCATAAACCCTTGAAATTCAAAGGTAAGATTAAGCCAAGTCAGCCCGGTCAACCGGGCTCCCCGACTAAGTTCATTCTCGGGCCATCCAACGCAGGATCCGGTGCGACGTTGTGGCTGGCCCCCGAGTATTTCAACTTTGACAATCCAATTGAAATCTCTGGACGAGGAGGAGAAAAAGGCGATGTAAAGCCATCGACTGCCGTCATTTTAAATGATGTGCGTGTCCGAGGCGATCGACAACATCCGTTTTGGGCGCGTATCGATAGCGTGGGTTCGAAATGGACAATCCGTGAGTAAAGCTTTTCCGCTTACTCGATGGTGGCGTGCGGATTGAAATTTGGTTGCCAGACAGCGCGACCCGCGAAGAACGGTCCCATGTGATCGATGAATTCAGCAGTTTGACGTGTGCGCCGCATGCGTTGCACGAGTGCCGAAAGTGGGAACAGCTCTTTGCCTAGCAGGCCGATGATGAAATCGTTGTCGTCTTTGTTTAAGCCGTGGCCGGCAAGCCGGATGTCGGTTGCGAAGCCTGCCTTACCGAATGCGTGCCCGATGCCGCCGTGTTCCATCAGCATTTTTCGTTGCTCGCTTTTGGATTGTTGCTCAAAGCTCCCGTTGCGACGAACTGGATAGTAGACTGCCCACGGTGTTTCGGGATTACAAATTCTTTTGACTGGTCGCCGGATTAAAACGTCTTCCAAATCGTTTTCGTAGCCAATCGAATAGGTGCGCCCCATCATCGTGTAATCGTGAATTTGTTGGGAACTGGATGAGCTCAACACCGGTTGGAATCGGTCGATGATATAAGCCGGGTTCTGGCAATAAACCATTACACCGAAACTGGCGGCATCGTTTACGTCTTGATAAACAACCGCTTGAATCGATTGTGAATTAAGCAGTTCGATCATCGCGTCTCGCTCGCCGCGGAAGACCATGAATTGCATGAAGAGTCGTTTGTTGAGCGAAAGTTGATCGCCGGTTGCACCGCGCCCTTTTTCGCTAAGATCAATGTTGCCGGTTTCTTCTGAAGAATCAGCGCCACTTTTTGTTGATTTGCTCAACAAGTTTTGGACTTCCTCGCGAGCCGCTTCCAGTTTGACGCCAAAGCTTGCAAGAACTTGACCGGCCAGTCCTTTCGAGTCGTGCAACAACCCTAACAGCAAATCTTCAGAGCCGACAAAGCTGTGTTCGAGCTCTTCCGCTTCTTTGCTCGCTGCTTCCAGGCACTCGTTGGCGGCGGCGGTGATTGAGATCGGCAGGTCCGCGACTTCAGCCGCTGGCTGGGCAGCGCTTTCGTCGGGAGTTTCTGGCGAGCTATCTTCCGAGCTGCGAGTCTGGATGTGTTCTTTCAATGTTTTTTCCATGGAGCCCAAGTCAACGTCAAGGTTTCGCAATACTTTGCTGGCGACGCCGGTTCCTTCTTTGATCATTCCCAGCAGCATGTGCTCTGCGCCAACGACTTTGTCTTTCAAGTTTTCTGCTTCCGATTCGGCCAGCTTCATGATCTTTTTGGCGCGATCGGTCATGCGTTGTTTCAGTTCTTCAGATTTTGATGTCACTTGTTGCTCCTTGAATAAGTCACGGAATTGTATGCCAGCGGGCACTCAGTTCAACAGACGTGAAATCTAAAGTTCGTCCAGTGTAGGGATCCGGACTTGAAAGTACGTCCCGCTTGCCGAGCGGGACTGTCAGTTCTTCCGTGATCTTGATGAAAGAGAAAAAACGAAACGGCCGACGTATCGGCGCTGACAGCCAGTTTGACATCGCGTCCAGGTTCTGTGCGCTGGTTCCTTCCGGCAGAAGGCACCTATTTTGGTGCGAGATTCTACCGGCCTTCGACTAACCGGTCGCCAAGATAATTATCCAGATTCGGCTCGTCGTAAATCTTTTGCCGAGTCACTTTCGGATCATATCCCACACGTCGAAACTCAACCTGATTCCCGTCGAGGATCACATAGCTGCTTCTTGGATCACCGTCTCTTGGCTGACCGACGCTACCGACGTTGACCATAATTTTTTGGTCGTTCAATTCGTAGCGGTTACTGATTTCGGTCGGCGAGTAAAAACGGCAGTTCTCGGTAAAGACTCCCGGCACATGCGTGTGACCCTGGAAGCAATACTTTTGAACAAACCCAAAGATACGTTCAATCTTTCGCGTGTTATAGACGTCTTCGGGAAAGACATATTCATTAAGCGGGCTTCGAGGAGAGCCGTGGACGAACATTACATCTTCAACACGATACGTGCGAGGTAGCTGAGCAAGAAAGTCCCATCGCTCACTGGCGCCTTCGATCGATTTGTCTTCCAACTGTTGCCGTGTCCAGAAGATGGCTTTCTCGGCGCCGGTACTGAAGCCATCGGGATCGAACAAAGCTCCGTTGTCATGGTTGCCCAAAAGAGTCATGCCGAATTCCCGGCAGTGGTCGATGCACTCCCGCGGGTTGGGTCCATAGCCGATCACATCGCCCAAGCAGAAGATTTCTTCTACCATTTGAGATTCAATATCCTGCAAAACCGAAGTCAGGGCTTCGAGGTTTCCGTGGATGTCGCTGATGATTGCGCGTCGAGCCAAGTTATCTTCGATCAATGGGTCGGAGGAGGCAAAGAGCCTTAGCGTCCGCCCAACAGACGATCGCCAAGCATGTTGTCCAGTTGTGGTATATCGTAAATCTTCTGACGAGTTTTCTCAACATCATACTCGACGCGATGATAAGTAACTGTCTTTTCGTCGACGTCCAGTTCCACGAAGCAGGCTTTTGGGTTTTCATCACGCGGCTGTCCCACGCTGCCGACATTAATCATGCATTTTTCGTTACCCAGCCGAAAGAAGTGGTCGCTGTCTTCAGGAGCCACGAATTTACCCGACTCCATAAAGAATCCTGGAATGTGCGTATGGCCTTGGAAACAATACTTGTCAAAACGACTCATCCAGTGTGCCAACAGGTCTTTCTCGTAAACATGCTCCGGAAAGACATATTCGTTCGTTGGATCGCGAGGGGAACCGTGGACGAACAGAAATTCCCCTTCATCGTGACGACGGGGAAGCTCGCCGAGAAAGTCCCAACGTTGGTCACCTTTCGCCGAAGCATCGCTTTCCAACTGCTCTCTGGTCCAGAAAATCGCTTTCATCGCGACCGGGTTAAAACCTTCTGGATCAAAGATCGAAGCTTGATCGTGATTGCCAAGAATCGTCAAATGACATCGTTCCATTACCACGTCGAGACATCGAAGTGGGTCTGGGCCGTAGCCGATGATGTCTCCTAGGCAGACAATTTCATCAATGTTGCATTCCGTGATTTTTTCCATGACTGCCGAGAGGGCTTCGAAGTTGCCATGGATATCGCTTATGATTGCCCGCTTCATTTGAGCCTTTGACTTCTATCGACTGTCCAACGGTGAAATTGTAGGAAGGTGATTGAACGTTGAATTTGTAGCAACGAGTTGCCACACTTTTTTGATAATCCTACCAACCTGAGTCGGGCACAGCAGAAATTAAGAACGATAAAAAATAACACATTTATCATCTAAAAATAGGGTAAACGCCCTCCCTTACCGTAATTTCGGTTCGGACCGCCAGACTATCGCGTCAAATATCACTGAATTGCCAGTTTCTTTGAGCTGACCTTAGCGAAACTCTTATGTTGACTCTCTCATTTGATACATCCGAACGAGCTGTTACAGCCGCAGTTTTGCGAGAAGGAAAAGTTCTTTCGTCACTGGACTCTCGTGAATTCGGCCAGGCTGCGTCCGATGATTCTGAGCAAGCAATCCAATTCCCCCGAACTTCTCCAGGGACTTCGGCCATCACCATGCCGATCATCCAAGCCGCATTGAAGCAAGCCAAAGTCGTATTGGCGGATATTGACTTGATCGCCCTTTCCAAAGGCCCCGGCTTATTTACCGGGCTGCGAGTGGGAGTCGTTACCGCAAAGGTTTTGGGATTCTCTCTGAAAAAGCCGATTGTTGCTGTCAACAGCCTGGAAGTCAGCGCCGCGGAAATGGCACGTCGCGGAAATTTGGAACCGGGCTCAACAATTCAATCGATCTGCAACGCCCAGCGAAAGCAATTGTTTGCTGCAACCTATCGCGTTGAGGGAGATGAAGTCAACCTGGTGTCTGATCATCAGTTGGTTGACCGCAGTCAATGGATCGCATCCATCAATGAAACGGATTATCTGACAGGTTCCGGCTTGCTCGCGATTTGGTTGGAGCTCCCCAAACTGGCTGCCGGGCAGATTGCCAAAAAAGAATTCTGTCAATCGAACGCGATTGGCGTTGCCAGACTGGCTTTGAAAAAGTTTTCTGCTGGCCAGGTTGATGATCCGATGATGCTGAGTCCAATCTACTTTCGGCCCAGCGCTGCAGAAGAGAAACGCAACGGGTAGTGACCTTGCCGAAGACGGCTATGCCATCTTATTCTTTATCAGTCCAATCACTCACACGGTCAGTTTTGCTCTTTCTAAATGACTTGGTCCGCAATTGGTCCTTGACACCAGCGAATACGAATCCGCTTTCATTCGCTCTAACCGACAGCAACCCCGCTGAGGCCGGCGTCGCCGAGATTTTTCGTTTCTGAAAACTGTCGAGTAACCGCCTCCGGGTGAAAGAACTCGTGTGAAAATACGAATCCCAAGTTGTCTTGAGCATTGCCAACATCGATGAGAGCTTCTCCGTTGTCGCCAAAGTTGCTCGACGTTCCCGGGTTTGCTCCACCAACAAAAATGTAAGCGTCTTCATAAGCCCCAGTGTTGAGATAAAACTCAATGTTGGCGAGATTGTCAGAGCTTGCTTGGTTGAGAGCGACTTCAAATGGAGCAAAGAT
The DNA here is from genome assembly GCA_964584615.1 of uncultured Pirellulaceae bacterium. Classification (GTDB taxonomy): domain Bacteria; phylum Planctomycetota; class Planctomycetia; order Pirellulales; family Pirellulaceae; genus Mariniblastus. The sequence goes on from CAZPBE010000033.1 coordinate 58,461, forward strand.
CCGATTGAGGTTTGCCATGACTTTGTTGGCAAGCTCTACAGCGTCGGATGCGTCCACGACATCGTCACCGTTGGCGTCGAGTTCGTCATTGATCACGCCTTGCGTGAAACTTCCGATCGAATATCCACTGCCAAAAATCTGCGGGCCGTTCAACTGGCTTGACTGAGCGTCGGTGATATTAAAACCACTGCCCATGTCAAAACCAAAATCGACGTAAAGCGTCGCGAGCATTTGCCGTGGCTCAAGCGGCTCGTAAGCGTTCGATTGTGTTTGCCTTCGCGGGTTTCTTTTGCTCGTTCGGCGCATGGTCTCTCCCAAGTAATTGCGGACAACACCTCGTGAAACTACATATTTTGATCGACATGTTTGAATTGGGTGTTGAAAGGAAAACGCAACATGACAATTTGACCGAACTTTAGGCTGTCAAAAGTGGTCATAAGAAAATCAAATACAGGGTTTGCCGGAAAATTTAAGCCAAATATTGGTCTTGGGGAACGAATTACCAATGGCACAACGATTGCATTGGTTGTTCGTCAAGCAATGGTTCAACGGCATTCCGTTGGCTTTGTTGCGCGTTGATTTTGGCTTCTTTGCGTCGTGCAAAGCGAGCCAATCGACTTAGACCAGTCGAAAGAAAATCCATGAATAGATTTGAATTTAATGATGACCAAAATCCAGCAAGCCGTTCCTACCAAGCCGACGGCTCTTTGGCTGGACGTTTTCTGGTTGCTACGCCTCAGTTGTTTGGGACTCCGTTTGCAAAGTCCGTCGTGTTGGTTCTTCAGCACAACGAACAAGGGACGTTTGGCGCGGTGTTGAATCGCCCTGGCGGTCCCGATTTAATTCAGGCTTGGGATAAGATGAGCAGCGTGAATATAGGCGCAGATCATTTGCTTGCCGGTGGTCCGATAGGTGGTCCTGTCATCGCCATCCATTTAGAACCAGAGGTTGGCGAACTAGAAATGCCAAACGGTGTTTTTGTTTCGACGGAGAAAGAAGCAATCGAGCATTTGAGCCTTCTTCAATCCAACGATCCACGATCGGCACAATTCAAAATCGTCTTCGGCGTGGCTGGTTGGAAGCTTGGCCAACTTGAGTCTGAGATTGATAATGGCAGTTGGTTTACTCTCGGGGCCAGTGCAGCACAGGTTTTCGATGATCCCAACTGGATGTGGGAAGACTCCGTCCGCCGCTACGGGCAGCAGGTATTTTGCGATTTGTTGGGCGTCGACGAAATCCTTGGTGATCCGCATCTAAATTAAGGTTGGCCCAATATCAAGGTTGGCTCAGTTCGATGCGTTATTGACGGTGGATTTCAGCAGACTCTTTCCCATGGAATAAAAAAACAAGCCAAAACGAACAACTGATCGGCAAGATCGTAGCAAATATGAGCATGTTTCCTTGTTCGACTGATTTCGTATAATCGTCAGTCAACTGTTTAACCGAATCGACAATGAATATCTTTGGCACGGTTGCCAAGTGTTGGTTTGGTTCACGTTTTCAAATCCAAAACTTATTTCGAGACACAATATGCGTATTTCCTATTGCTTGGTCATGTTGGCACTTTGCTGCTTTATCTTTACGGGCTGTGATGCGCCAAGTTCAACAGGCGGCAAAGATTCTCATGGCGATCACGATGGACACGGCCACGATGATCACGGCCACGATCACGGATCTGCATCGCTCCCAGCTCACGGTCCGAATGGCGGACATCTATTCCGTTTCAAAGATAGTGAATTGATTGGTGAGTGGTTGCACTACAACGATAACGACGAGATTCGTATTTTCGTGTTGGATGCCGGAATGAAAAATACGCTTCCAGTTGATGCGGTCACAATCACACCTACGGCTGGCAATGACAAATCGCCGTTTACTCTTGAGTCTGATAAGGAAAATGGAAACGCCGACTCAAACGGATTCGCGCTCGATAGCAAAAAGCTGAATATCGCCACGACGCTTGGCGTTTCCGTTTCGGTTACCCAAGGCGATAAAACTCTTGTTGGTGACATTGAAGCTCACGCTCCGCACGATCATTAATCGATGATTGGCTCTTTTTGCTGGAAGGAATTTGCGCGGCAGGAGAATGCCGAAATTCTCAAGGCGACTGGCGCCGTATTGCGCGGTTAGCCAATCCGGTATAACACGATTCAGCGGTCCCAGGCGGGACCGTTTGTTTCGTTTTAGGCTACCGCTTGAACGCGACGTTTTGATCGCAATGTTTCGTTCAGATTCTCTTTGTGGTTCTGGCTTGCTGAAGCCCAGATATGAAATCGCAGCCACGCTCGGTAAGCCTTCTTACTTAAATGCGGATCGATCTTGAGTCACGAAATTGAATTTGAACCTGCTGGTCTGGCGAGCAACCGGGACCGCTGGGATAGTCAATTAACAATTGAACCCGATAGGGCGACCGTGTTTCTATATAAAGTTGTTGCCGTGCCGGTGAATCTCCAGCTTTTCTTCTAGTCCGCTAAAAGATCTAGTCCGGTAAAAGAGTTAGCCCACTCTCTTGTGCAACGGTATTTATACGTATTGAAAAGATGTCGCAGAGTGCGCACGATGGACACTTAAATTTCCCCCGCATCCTTCATTGATAAACGACTAGAAACGGTTATGAAACAGAAAATTGAAATCAGAAGTAGAGCAACTTCTTTTCGACGACGTCAACGCGGATCGACAGGCCGTCAATACGAAGTTTTTGAGCCAAGACAACTGTTGGCGGGCATCGCATTCGACGCGGCGGCAGGTGAAGTTTTTATTGGCGGCCTTGCAACTGCCGATGTTTCGGTAGTTTCGCAAAGCGGCTCAAATCTAACGGTCAGTCTCACAGGGTTCGCGTCGCAAACCTTCAATGTCGCCGACGTTAATCAAGTCGTTTACGTTGGCGCCGGTGGCAATGATCGATTCACCAACAGTACTGCAACTCCCAGTTTTGCTTACGGGTCCGACGGTGATGATGTTTTGATTGGTGGTACCAACGACGATGTGCTTGTTGGCGGCCGTGGCGACGACATGATGACCGGGCGAAATGGTGACGACATTCTGCGAGGCGGAGCGCGTCCAGGGTTCGACGTACTCGATGGTGGCAACGGCAATGACAACTTGTTTGGTAGCGCCGACACCAGCATCATTACTGGCGGTGCGGGTAACGACAGAATTCATGGTGGTTCGGGGGCTGATGAGATCGATGCAGGATCGGGAGATGATCTGATCTTTCCTGGCCCGGGTGACAACGAAGTGATTGCCGGAAGTGGTAACGACTTGGTTATCAGTGGTAATGGCGTGGACACGATTGAAGGTGGAAATGGCTCAGACCGAGTATATGCCTCTGGTGGCAACGATGTGATCAACGGCGGAGCAGGAGACGATTTCCTTTTCGGCGGCAACGACAATGACGAAATCAATGGTCAGGGAGGTGCTGACTTTGTGAGGGGTGGCTTGGGCAGTGACACGATAAACGGAGGCAATGGAATTGCTGGCTCGCGGGACCGGTTGTTTGGTGACGCGGGTAATGATTTCATTGACGGGCTTGGCAACGATGATTTCATCGATGGCGGTAACGGAACAGATACGATTTCTTCGGGTGGTGGAAACGATGTGATTCTTGGCCGTGGCGGCAATGACATCATCAGCGCTGGTAGCGGGAACGACTTGATTGATGGTGGGTTTGGCAATGATACGATCGATGGTGGAGCCGGCGTCGATTTCGTTCGCTACTCGCGAGTAAAATCTGCGTACGCGATCACTGGCGCCAGTCCGTTGGTTGTCACCGACAACATCGGTAGCGAAGGAGTCGACAATGTCACGACCTCCGAGACGTTTCGTTTCTTCGACGGTGACGTGGCGGCTGAAGCTGATCTGACAGCCGCAGAGCGCGTGACAGTTCGTCCAATCATTGTTTCCAACACGGATGGCTCAAACACATCGACATTTTTTGGAACGGCGTCTCAGGAAGCCGATATCAAAGCAAAGGTCGATGCAATCTGGGCTCAAGCCGACATTGATATCGACTGGGAAGTCTCAACCACGTTCAACAATACTTTTGCCAACATTGGTGACGGTGGCGCACGACCAGAAACCGACTTGACGACGATTCTTTCCACTGGCGACGCGGCGGGCGCTGGCAGTACCGACAACCTGGTGATCGACATGTACTTTGTCGACATTGTGCCGGGGTTCAGCCCAACAACGGAGAACCAAGCCAATGGTTTGGCGCAATTTGACGATGGCGGCATTGCGTTTCACGTCGGATCAGCGCTATTGGGTACTGACGCTGGACGCGACCTCATCGCTCTGGTTGTCGCGCACGAGATTGGTCACAATCTTGGATTGGATCACGTGAGCGGTTCAGGCAATCTGATGGCGTTGACATTCACTGGGTCAAACTTGACGACGTCGCAGATCAATACAACGATCGCAAGTGACATTAGCCGGCCGCTTTAGTCAGCCCGCTTTAGTCAGCCCGCTTTAGTCAGCCACCGTTGCGGATGTGGCAACGGTAGCGAAATCGCTTACTGAGGCCTGAGGCCGATCCAATTGAATTACCGATAAACAAGACAAACGTGAAAACGTTTGTCTTTTTTCTTGGGTGCGGTAAAATCCTTATTGAGACAGCCCTCTCGTGAACGCCTGATTTCGAATCGAAACATCTGAAAAACGGGCTTTTTGTTTCAGCTCCATTCTCAATAAGGTCGGCCTTGGTCGAATTTCGAATGTCCGATTTGCAAGAACTCAAGCCGGTCAAAACGGCGCTGACGCCGGTCGAACGGTTTCGCGACTATTTGCAATGTCGTGGAATGCGAAACACGGAACAGCGACAAGTCCTTCTGGGGTTGGTGTTCGATTCTCACGAGCACTTTGATGCCGATCAGTTAATCGAGCAGATTCCAGATAAAGGCGAACCCAATTACGTTAGCCGACCAACGGTGTATCGAACGCTGGCCGAGTTTGTGGATGCCGGTTTACTGAGAAAGTTTGAACTTGGTGGTCGAGCCGTCTACGAGCACGACTACGGCTATCCGGAACATGACCATCTGTACTGCAGTGAATGTCAAAGCTTGATCGAGTTTCAAAGCGAAGCGTTGATAAAGCTACGCGAAGAAGTTGCGAAGGATCATCATTTTCAAGTCAAATCCCATCGTCTGATCGTGACAGGAGTCTGTGAGCCGTGTCGGCAAAAGCGGAGACGGGTTCGGAAACGTGTTGATCTTGTTTGAGTCTCAGATTTCAATGTATCGAAATTCAAGATTCAAGATTTGAGAATCAAGATTCAAGATTCAAGATTCAAGATTCAAGATTTGAGATTTGAGATTTG
>CAZPBE010000034.1:0-62230 GCA_964584615.1 uncultured Pirellulaceae bacterium
CTCGCGATACAATCACAACAAAAAGCAATTCCCGTGCCGAACACTATTGGCTGCCAGCATCCAAACAACAGTCAGCAAGCGTTTTTAAAAAGCATGAGTTCAAAATACAAAAGTTCGAATTACTAAAACGGCAGATACGGCAACACATACCACAGCGCCCACGCCAACAAAAATCCAACCACCGACACCACCGTCGAGATTACCGTCCAAGTTTGAAACGTTTGCTTTTCCGTCATCATCATATAGCGGCTGACCATCCAGAACCCACTGTCGTTAACATGCGAAACAGCCGATGCTCCCGCAGCAATCGCCACGACGACTAAAGCGAGCTCCGGTTGCGTTAAATCTTCGGCCATGCCAGACATCAAACCAGCCGCAGTCACCATCGCCACCGTCGCCGATCCTTGCGCTACACGAACGAGTACCGCAAACAAATAAGCCAAGACCAACACGTGGATGCCCCATCCTTCACAGGCAACTCGCAACGCATCGCTGACACCACTCTCTCCCATCACGCCTTTGAAAACGCCGCCCGCACCAGTAATCAGAATAATGATTCCCGCCGGGCCCAGAGATTTCGTCGTCACATCCATCAGAACTGATTTGTCGTAACCGCGTCCGTAGCCCAAATAAATCAACGCTCCGAGTGTCGCAAGCAACAACGCAATAATTGGATGGCCAAGGAACGAGAGTATTTTGATAACGCTACCTGACGTCGCAATTCCATTTGTAAGCGCAGCTCCGTATTCGGACTTGCTCAAACCAGGATCAATTCCAGCTGCCACATACTCTTTCACAATCGTACCCATCAAAATCAATGCGATGGGAAGTCCGATCAGCACCAACACGGAAAGAAAGCTTGGCAAATTCCGGTCGTTTTCAGCGGTCGACTCTTCAAACTCTTCCGGTGGCGCGATGTAAAGTTTTTCCGCCATCCGTTTGGGGACCAATATTCCACCAATGATCGCCGTCGGCAGTCCGACGATACAACCAAACAAAATCACCCAGCCGAGACCGACACCCAATTCATAGGCTACCCAAACTGGGCCCGGTGTTGGAGGCACGAACGCATGCGTCACCATCAATCCGGCTAACAGCGGCAAACCAAACGCCAACACGGACTTACCTGTCTTCCGTGACAACGCGTAAAGAATCGGCGCGATGATCACCAACGCCACGTCGAGGAAAACAGGAATCGAAATGATGAACCCTGTCAGAACCATCGCCCATGAAGCTCGCTTTTCACCAAAGAGTTTCAGTAATGACTTCGCCAGACTTTGCGCGCCGCCAGAATGTTCAAGCAATGAACCAAAAATAGCTCCCAGCCCGATGATCGTTGCGATGAAGCCAAGGCTGCCTGCCATCCCGGCCTGGATTTTGTCTCCGATCGTTGCCAACTCGAGCTTGCCAACTCCGATGTTCAAACCCGAAAGCCCTATCGCTTCCGTAAACTCCAAGGACGATCCAATCGCCACAAACAGGCTGGCTAAAATCAAAGCGAGAAACGCCTGCATCCGCAGCTTGAGAATCAGCCACAACAAGAAGAAAACGGCTAACACCAACAACGTCAACAAATAAGCCAACGACAACGATTCTTTCGGAGCGGCATCCTGAAAGGCCAGCAGCGGCGAAAAAAACGAAACAGCATTCAATTGCATGTTGGTCTCCGAGGCTTTCTAAAGGTCACCAAAGGCAGTGGCCTCGCGACAACTGCCTTGTGTTGATTCGGCCTTATGTTAATTCGATTCTTAACGTGTCACAATGAAGCAAACTTACATTCGTCCCTTTTCATCATTTGATTCTTAACACCAAACTGCCATGCATCTTTATCGAGTCGGAAATACGGCTGTTGTGTTCAACGGCACTCATTGGTTTCCCATCAATCGCGACTGGGACGAACTGTTCAACGATCCCGAGATTCACAGCTATCTTGCGTCCGAAACGCGCAACGTCACAGCGAATGAAGCGTTGGCTGAAAAAGTTCAATCACCTGATGTCCCGATGATCAATCAGGAAGTCTGGGCTGCGGGTGTGACTTACTTTCGCAGCAAGACGGCGCGGATGGACGAATCGAAAGACGCAGGAGGTGGAGACTTCTACGATCGAGTCTATGACGCGCCTCGGCCAGAGATCTTCTTCAAAGCCACCGCTGCCAGAACTGTCGGGCCGGGCGCGGCAATGCATCTTCGCGACGATTCAAAATGGATTGTCCCGGAACCCGAGCTAACTCTGGCCATCAATTGCCACGGAACCATTTTCGGTTACACCATCGGCAACGATCTTAGTTGCCGCGACATCGAAGGTGAGAACCCGTTGTACCTTCCGCAAGCGAAAACGTTTGATCGATGTGCCGCGATCGGTCCTGCGATTTATGTATCCGAAACGCCACTGCCTTCCGAAACTGAAATCAAACTTTCGATTCTTCGTGGCGGGCAATCGATCGTTGAAGACAAAACTTCACTCGCAGAAATGAAACGATCATTGACTGAGCTGGTCGGCTATTTGTTCAGCAACAACACCCATTCCAACGGTTGTTTCTTAATGACGGGAACCGGGATCGTCCCGGCAGACGACTTTTGCTTGCAAGCCGGTGACGAAGTTCACATCTCAATCGATCCGATCGGCACGCTAATCAACGTCATGGAGTAACGGAAGAAATCCACGAGAACCGAAGTCGGCGACCGACGTCCTCCCGAGAAGCAGCGACTCCCGAAATGCTTGTTCATACGCGCCAAGAAGCGCACTACTCGTCAACGAAGGAAACAAATCATGGAAATCACAGGTGAACACTTTATCGCTGGCGAACGATCATCGATTGGCGATGCAACTTTCACGGGGATCAATCCGGCGACCAGTCAACCGTTGCCAGTTGAGTTCCACGATGCAACGCTGGCGGAAATAGATTCTGCGATTACGGCAGCCGATGAAGATTTTGAAACGTTGCAAAAACTTGACGGAAAGACATTGGCGGCGTTGCTGGAAACCATTGGCAATCGAATCGAAGAAGCCGGTGACGCGTTGCTTGAGCGTGCTCATTTAGAAACGGCGTTGCCGATGGCGCGGCTCAAAGCCGAACGTGGCCGATGTATTAACGGTTGCCGAATTTTCGCAGAGATCGCTCGAACGCAGTCGTGGCGAATCCCGCGAATTGATGCTGGAGGTGCAAGCAGTACACGAAAAGTACCGGATGTGCGAACGATGTTGGTTGGTATCGGACCGGTCGTTGTTTTTGGCGCAAGTAATTTTCCGTTGGCTATTTCTGTCGCCGGTACCGACACGATTTGTGCATTGGCCACAGGTTGCCCAGTAATCGTAAAAGCTCACCCTGCACATCCGGGGACTTGTGAAATTCTGGCTTCGATCATTTCTTCGTCGATCGCAGACGCAGGACTTCCTCGTGGCATGTTTTCAATGTTGCAAAGTAATTCGATCGAATCGAGTCAGGCTTTCGTTGAACATCCTTCTGTTTCTGCTGTCGCGTTTACTGGCTCGACCAAAGGCGGCCGTGCGCTGTTTGATATCGCAAACTCGCGCACCAATCCAATTCCTTTTTACGGCGAGATGGGAAGTTCCAACCCGGTCTTTCTACTTCCCGGCGCGCTTGCCGAACAAAGCGAGTCGATTGCCAAAGGTTACATTCGATCGGTCAACATGGGTGTCGGTCAATTCTGCACCAATCCGGCTGTCGTGTTGGGGATGGAAGGCGATGATCTTGAAAGCTTCATTAAAGTCGCCGGCGATCAAGCAAGCGAAGCTGAACCTAAAACGATGTTGCATCCAGGAATCTATACGGCGTTTGAATCAGGTCGTCAGGAGATCGAATCGATCGACGGGATTTCGAAAGTCGCTCAGTCTGATTTTGAAACCAACCCGGTCGCCAACGAAGCCGTTTGCGCGATCTACGCCAGTGAATTTTCCGTGCTCGATGAAAACCCACACGCGATCGAGGAAGTCTTTGGACCAACGTCGACTATCTATCGTTGCCAATCAATCGAACAAATGATGAAGTTCGCTCGTGGGCTTGATGGACATCTGACGGCGACGATTCACGGCACGGAGCAAGATCTTCTTGACAACCAGGATCTGGTCACGATCCTGCAACAGAAAGTTGGTCGAATCATTTTCAATGGCTGGCCAACAGGCATCGAAGTCTGCAACGCCATACATCACGGCGGACCGTATCCCGCCACGACGCACAGCTATTTCACATCGATCGGCCATCAATCGATTTTTCGATTTGCGAAACCAATTTGCTTTCAGGATTTTCCTGAATCAGCGTTGCCGAAAATGTTGCGCCGGTAATTTTGGACAGGATTTACATGATGAACATGATGTCAATACTCACCCGCAATCTTGTTAACCTTGGACTCTCGTTTGGACTCTCGTTACATGGCTCCGCCATGTAACGCGATGCAAAGAAGGCTCTGCCTTCCTCGGTACGCCATACGTTCTCTCCGGAATTCGGGCTTCCGGCTAAATCCGTTACTACAAACAACCGTTTTGAAATTGGCTTTAGGATGTCCGAGAATTGCCGAGCGTAGCGCCGCATGAATTAGGGTTCTTTTATGAAAAAAGTAACACAGCGTCATGCTGGTATTCGACTATTAGCGCTGAACGAAGGCTGAGCCTTCTTTGCATGGCGTTACACGGCGGAGCCATGTAACGAGGAAAAACGAGGTAAGAAGAAACGAGGAATCGCGCGATTCCATTCCACTACTCACCGACCCAAATCGCTGGCACTTTTGCTTTTCGGACGGCGCTATTGAATTTTTTGACGCCTTTTTCGACGACCTCATTTTGCTTGGTAAGCAACTCGTCAATCTCGGCGACCAACTCATCACGGACTTCGATCGATTGCTGTGTCGGCCGATAATCTCCTGTGCTAACGACACCCACCACGCCACTCAATCGATTGTTTAACTTGATCGGATAATTCAACGGATCCTGCGGGCTTTGGTTTTTCGTTTGATAAAGCGCTTCTTCGACTTCGGTCAACTCCTTGATCAACTCGTTTGCGCTTTCGACCAAAGATTCATACTTGTCATCGTCGGCAATCCGCTTTTTGAAAGCTGAGATTTGAGATCTCAAATCGCGGGCCTTGGCAATCGACTCATGAACTTCCGATAGTTTTTCTCGAACCTCGATCAGAAAATCAAACTGAGCCTGCAAGTCTTCCACCGAAGACGACGACCTTGGATCTTTGGCGATTTCGAATTCGACTTCTGCCGCTTCATCACCGATCTTCAGTTCTGCCGTGAAGTCTCCTGGCACCGCTCGAGGCCCACCCGTTCCACCGCCCCACAGTACCATGCCGGGAAAACTGGCCGCCGACGGGTAACTCATGTTCCAGCGTATTTCGTTCAGACCTTCCTTCAATTCCAACTTGGATTGATTCGGATCATCTTCGTCAGGTTTTGTAGCAAATACTTTCGCCACTTCACCATTGTCATCGGTGATCGTGATGGAGCATTCGACATCTTCTTCAGGAACTTCTTTGAGGTAGAACCGAATCGGTACCCCTGCGCGAACATTCTGTCCGGACGTGCGCCCGACTTCCGGCGATCCGCCGCCGCTCATTCGATACGTTGGTCGGGTCTCAAAAAGATGTAAGTCCGATTTGGCAACCTCTTCGGTAAGCTGATTGAGTAATGACAAGTCATCCAACACCCAAAACGATCGGCCTTGCGTCGCCACGATCAGGTCATCATCTTTGATCGCCAAGTCGGTCACCGGTACGATCGGCACATTGCATTGAAACGTCTTCCAGTTTTCGCCGTCGTCAAAAGAAACGTACAAGCCCGATTCTGTTCCGGCAAACAACAGGCCTTCCCTAGAACCGCTGGCTCGAATGACACGCGTAAAATGTTTGCTATCGATCCCGTTGGTGATTTCCGTCCACGTCTCACCGAAGTCGGTTGTCTTGTAAAGATACGGTCGGAAGTCATCCAGCTTGTACCTTGTTGCAGCAACATAAAGTCCGCCAGCCTCAGTTGGATGAGCTTCGATCGAGTTGATCTGCGACCATTCGGGCAAGTCGGGCGGCGTAACATCGGTCCATTCTTTCCCGCCATCACGAGTTACATGCAGCAGCCCGTCGTCGGTGCCAGCCCAAATGGTGTCTTCGTCGATTGTCGATTCGCAAGCCGCAAAAATGGTGCAATAGTATTCGACACTCGTATTGTCTTTCGTGATCGGTCCACCCGACGAGCCAAGCTTCGACGGATCGTTCCGCGTCAAGTCTTCGCTGATTTGTTCCCAGCTTTCGCCGCCATCATTCGTCTTGAACAACACGTTGGCCGCTGCGAAAAGTGTTTTCGAGTCGTGCTGTGAAAAGAAGATCGGAAAGTTCCATTGGAATCGATACTTGCCGTCTCCGGCTCCGTGACCCATTGGGTTGTCTGGCCAAACATGAATGTTGCGACGCTCTTTCGTTTTGTGGTTGTAACGAGTGAGATAGCCGCCGTACGATCCGCCGTAGACGATATCGGGATCGTTCGGATCGGGCGCAATGTGACCACTTTCGCCACCGGCAGTCGGTTCCCAATCTCGCTCTCCAATTGAACGTCCGCTCGTTCGCGACAAGATTCGGACAGTAGAGTTGTCTTGTTGAGCTCCGTAAATTCGATACGGAAAGTGATTGTCGGTCGTCACGCGATAAAACTGAGCCGTTGGTTGATTCTCATAAGTCGACCAATTCTCACCGCCGTCATTGGTGACTTGTCCGCCACCATCGTCGCCAATGATCATTCGTTTTGAGTTTTCTGGCGCGATCCATAAATCATGATGGTCGCCATGCGGAGTTCGAATGCTGCTGAATGACTTTCCGCCGTCGCCCGATCGCCAAAACCGAACGTTCAACACGTAGACTTCGTCGATATTGGAAGTGCTGCAATAAACTCGCGTGTAGTACCAGGCTCGTTGTCGCAGTGTGCGCTCGGAGTTGATGCGTGTCCAGGATTCTCCGGCATCGCCCGAGCGGAACAGTCCGCCTTCGGGAGCTTCAATCATGACAAACACGCGATCAGAATCGAGCGGCGAAACAGCAACTCCGCTGATTCCAATGGGGCCATCGGGCATACCTTTGTTGGCCGTGATTTCTTTCCAAGTCTCTCCGCCGTCGGTCGATTTCCAAACGCCCGATCCTTCGCCGCCACTTTCGAGGCTGTAAGGCGTTCGGCGAATCCGCCACGTTGACGCGTACAAGACTCGTGGATTGTTCGGATCGAAAGTGATGTCCACCGCACCGGCGTCTTCGTTAGCAAAGAGAACTTTGTTCCAGCTCTTGCCACCGTCGGTGCTCTTGAAGACACCTCGTTCCTGATTTGAACCGTAGAGATGTCCGAGTACAGCAGCAAATACAGTATTGGGATCCGTCGGATGAACGCGCAGCCGGGGAATGTGCTGCGAATCGGTTAGACCGATCGACTCCCACGATTTGCCCGCGTCGACAGACTTCCACATTCCCGATCCGTGCGACACGTTTCCGCGGACGGTGACTTCGCCGCCACCAACGTAGATCACGTTTTTGTTTGACGGTGCAACGGCAATCGCTCCGATCGATCCACCGAAAAATCCGTCGCTTATGTTAGACCATGTCGCGCCGGCGTCTTCCGTTTTCCAAACGCCGCCGCCCGCAGCGCCCATGTAGTACAACATCGGATCATCCGGCACACCGGCAACGGCGGCTGAACGACCGCCACGAAACGGGCCGATCGAGCGGAACTTCAACGACTCGAAAATGTTTTGCTCTGCCGTTTCCAATTTCGACGGCGATTGGGATTGGACCGAATCACCAAACACGAAAACATAAATCAGAACCGTGACGGTCAAGAACAAACGTAGAAGACTATTGAAGCGGATCATGGTCAACCTTGAATCGTAGATGCAGGAAGAAGTTCCGACTCATTGTAGTTGAAGATCGGCAAGTCGTTTCGAACGATGGTCACGTGAATGAATTTCCGTGACCGGTTTTACACCTGAAGCGTTGTAACCGGAACGTTCCCCGAGAAACAGGCTTCAATATCCGAGCCGACATCACGCTTTCGATCATTGTATTTGCCGGAGTAAGTCAGCCGTTGCGTGTGGGAATCGGCATCGGTCTCGACGATGTAGCCCGTAGGCAATGGATGCGGGTCAAGTTGACAAGGATCAACCACCTCGAAATCAGGTAACGAAGCATGATCTGAAAAATCAGGCAAGTTCGCATTCAAGTATTGGCGCGGCCGCAGATCGGTTTTCGCTAAGCAGTGTTCGAGGACTTTCCGCGCAACAGTTTTGGAGTGAGTCCAATCGAACTTGTCCTTGAAGCGAAGACGGTGTTGCGAAAGCGATATTGCTTTCACACCAAATATGGCGGCTTCCCGCGCACCGGCAACTGTACCCGACACATATACGTCGGAGCCAAGATTGCCTCCGTTGTTGATTCCCGAAATCACAAGATCGAATGAGTGGCCAAGTTTATCCGCCAGATGCGTCAGACCAATCCTGACGCAGTCCGCGGGCGTTCCGTCGACCGAAAAGACTTGTGGTTGATGCTCGATCAACGCGACCGGTCGGTGCATGGTGATTTGATGGCTGATTCCTGACTGGTGATCAGCCGGTCCAACCAAAAAGCAATCACCAAATGACTTGGCGACTTCCATCAGCGCTAGGATTCCGTAAGCTTGCCAGCCGTCGTCATTGGTGATGAGTATTTTCATTGTTTGTTTGGAGTCAATCGAGTTGCTTCAAAACGTTTGCGACAACCAAGTCTACCAGTTTGTCCCACGCAGCCATTCTCGATTCGTGTGAACTTTCGTCGAGCAGCTCTGGATAGTCAGCGAACAACGGGTCACATGCGTCAACGGAAATTTCGATCACGCCTGGTTCACCGGTTGGCGTTTCGAGCGCCGCATATTGGCTTTCCATCAACGAGGCTGGCATGAAATGACCCGGGCGGTTGGCTTGCCGAGCTGAGATGATTTCGATTGAAGCGAACAGATGTATGAAAATGACCGGATGATTGAGCTGTCGAAGTTGGTCCCGATATTTCTTTTTGAGTGCCGAACAAGCAACCAGCACTGGCTGGCCCGAGTCACATTTTTCCGTCGCAAAATCAACGATCGATTGCAACCAAGGTTGACGATCGGTATCGTCAAGTGGCACACCCGAAGCCATTTTGTCTTTGTTGGATTGAGGATGAAAATCATCACCGTCATAGAATGGAATCGATGTCACTTGCGAAAGCGTCTTTCCGACGGTTGTTTTTCCGCTGCCGGAAACACCCATCAAGACAATCATTCGTGGTTTTGTTTTTGGCACTTCACTACAGCCAATAAGATCTTCAAAACATTTTTTCGGCCAACCTGTCCGAGATCAGCTCATTCTAAACTTTGTCTTTGTTCTCGGATATGGGCAGCGGCAGAGGCGACAGGGCAGGGGATATCAACTCCTCAGAGTTTGGTCTGTTTCGATTCGATTCGATTTGTCACAATTGCTGATTGATAACAAACCAATCAACCGTTGCCAACTTGTATGCCGATATGCCGATCCTGAAACAAGAAGACGACCTATTTCCAGCCGACTTGTTTGACAACAAGTCGCTGTTGGAAGATACATCCAAATCATGGTGGTGTATCTATACGATGTCGCGCCGCGAGAAAGATCTCATGCGGAAGCTTCATGAAAAAAAGGTTGCTCACTACGGCCCGATGATCCCGAAGCGTTACCGCTCACCCAACGGTCGCTTGCGAACTTCATACATTCCGCTATTTCCAAATTATGTTTTCTTGTTTGGCAACGAAGAAGATCGTTATGTCGCAATGACGACAAATTGCATTTCAAAATGTAATCCGATCGAGGATCCTGACCGCTTGATCGCTGACCTGCGTCAGATCCACAATGTCGTCAAAGCCGGTGTTCCGCTGACACCAGAAGCCCGCTTGCAACCCGGCGATCGGGTCAAAGTCAAAACCGGACCTTTTGCTGGCTACGAAGGAAACGTTATTCGCCGCGAAGGCAAGACTCGACTTTTGCTATCGCTACGGTTTCTGGAACAAGGCGTTTCCATGGAGATGGACGAAGGACTGTTGGAAGTCCAGAAGTGAATCGACATCGCAGGACGTCCCAGTCGAGATCCAAGGTGATAGAATCAACACCGTCGAGATCGCTTCATCAGAAAAGCGACTCGCAAGCTTACTGCTAAGATTGCGATTGTAACAAGGCTCACAAATGACAAAACAGTACGACCAAGCCTTGCAAAACTTAATCTTCAAATTCGGTTTGTTGCCGCTGATCATCGCGGCAGTTTTTTGCTGCCTTACGGTTGAGCGACTCTCGGCGCAAGGACCCGAAAACACCATGGTTGTGATCAATGCCGAGTCTTCAGATTCGTTAGCGGTTGCGAATCATTACATCCATCTGAGAGATATTCCGGCAACCAACGTTGTCTATGTCAGTGATATTAAGACGAACAAAAATGATGGAGAGTCGATCGGTTCGAAAGGGTACAAGCAAAAAATCCTGGGCCCGGTCATGAAAGCCATGAAGGAAAGAGGTTTGAAGGACCAGATCGATTGCGTTACTTTTTCGGCCGGACTTCCAACGCGTGTACAGATCCAGCCCGAGCAGAAAAAGTATCTGACCCTAACTGGGCAGAAGTACAGCATTCAGCGTCATACTCCATGGGCGTCGATTTCAAGCCTGACCTATTTTTACGCCAATGCATTTTCAAATCGCCCGAGTTTTCTTGACCTTGACGCCAACCGTTATGCGCCACTTCGTTTCAAAAGTGTGTTAGAAAACCCGTTCACGGGTCGTGCAGCCAAAGAATTTGACGAGGCGCAAGAGAGCCTTAAAAACAGAGACTATGCCGATGCAGAACAGAAATTTCTGAAGCTCGCCCAAGACAACCCTCTTCAATTAGCAGTCATCTACTCTCTCGCCAGAGCCTTTGCGCTAAATGGCAACTCGGTTCGAGCAATTCAAGCATTGACGTACATGCGGGAGAGAGGGTTTTCGAATCGGTCGATTATCGCAAAAGACAGAGCCTTTTCCACTCTCAAAGATAACCAAGAGTTCAATGATGTAGTCAATGAGATCGAGGATCTTCCCGCCAATCTGTTACCAACGAGAAGCTTTTCTTCAAAGTCTTATTGGAGCGAAAACGCTTGGGCCAACGGCAGCAGCGATCAAGGCGAAAATTACCTGCTCTCCACCGTTCTCGCGTTTACTGGCAAAGGAGGATCGACCGTCCCGCAAGCGCTCAACCAACTTTCATTGAGTGTTGGCGCAGATGGTACAAAGCCTGAAGGTTTGGTGTATTTCGCCCAGCATGGTGATCCAAGATCGAAAACACGTCATGCGCAATTTTCGAATGCTTTTGCTGAACTAAAGTCCCTCAATCGGGAAGTAGAAATTGGAAAAGGAAAACTACCAACCAAAGATTCGCAAATTGTTGGTGCGACTTTAGGGAGCCCGAAACTCAAATGGAACATTTCAGGTGGGGCTCAATTTGTACCGGGAGCCCTGTGTGATAACTTCACCAGCTACGGTGGCTGGTGGGCCAAGAAAGGCCAAACACAGCTGACGGAATTTCTCAACAACGGTGCCGCTGGCTCATGTGGAACCGTTTGCGAGCCCTATACAATTTTCCCCAAAATCCCCAGTGCAAGGCTGCACGCGCATTATTTTCGGGGAAGCACATTGGCTGAAGCGTTCTATCAGTCGGTCAGTGGCCCGTTCCAACTTTTGATTGTCGGCGATCCAATGTGTTGCCCGTTTGGCGTCTTTCCAGAGTTTACCGTATCCGGTTTGGAAGAGAGTGCGACAGTAACCGGTGATCTCGAGTTGAGCTTTGAGGCCTTGCCCGACTCACCGAAGATTTGGCGGTATGAAGTTTTCTTCGATGGACTATTTCTGTCAAAGGTTTCGAATCCAAAAAAGTTTCGTGTTGCCACCGATGCGCTTAACGATGGATACCATGAACTAAGGGTTGTCGCTGTCGCTGATACTCCATCCGCGAATCGTCGCAGCCAGAAAATAGGATTTCAGTTAAATCGATCGAATGAGTCTGTCGAATTGTCGATCCAGAAAACAGATGTCAAAGTTGGAGAGAAATTGTCATTTGAAGTCCGCTCGACGAATGACTCAGAGATCGAGGTATTCCAAAACTCACGTATCGTCGCGACATCGCGCAGTGGCATGCGTGGCTTCATCGATTCATCAAAACTGGGAATCGGAAAATCGAAATTACACGCAGTCGTGCGCAAGACGGACGACACGCTTCAAAGAAGCCTTCCAGTTGAAATATCGATCGCCAACTAGCCGTCCGGTGCGATGAGGCTTGTGGACAACGTGTCGATATCTATTGCAGCGACCGAACTAATCTGGCTCTATCAACTCGCTTGGACTCCGGAGAAACATCTACTTTCCGCAGTTGATTCCTTAGCGGGTGGACTTTTCCAACCAGCAGCGGAACGCTCATCTATTGGTTTCGCTTTGTCGATTGAACTCAAAGGCTAAAAAATTACATGATTTCACAAAATGTCCGGTTCGTTTGGGCCGGCCGCATTGACGGTAAAATTGGAACAACCAAGTTTGCGTATAAGAATTGAACGGAGATTTCAGCAAATCCATTTACTACCAAGTTTGGGTGGTTAGGCTGTAGGGCTTGGCAAAAGTTTGTTTGGGTTGTTTTCTTTGCATTTATGCAATACCCAACTTAGCCAATATCGTGACAATTTACGGGTCGTGCTGAAAATGCATGTCACCCAAGGGGACGGAGTCCGCGCCAGAAAATCAAATGTCGAATAATAACTTAGAAAACAAATCCGTCTTCGTTACCGGTCATCGCGGGATGGTTGGGGCTGCAGTAACCCGTGCTCTTAACGATCAAGGTTGTCGCCAAGTGATCACGCGAACTCGTGATGAACTCGATCTTTGCAATCAAGCTGCAGTCAACGATTTTTTTCAGGCAACGGATATCGATCTTGTCATTTTCGCAGCAGGGAAAGTCGGCGGCATTCACGCCAACAATACTTATCCGGCTGAGTTCATTCGTGACAATTTAACGATGGCAGTGAATTCGATTCATGCAGCTTATCAGGCAGGGGTATCCCGATTTTTGTATCTTGGCAGTACCTGTATCTACCCAAGAAACGCACCGCAGCCGATGGTAGAAGGTTGTTTGCTTGACGGGCCACTGGAAAAAACCAACGAAGCCTATGCTCTGGCGAAAATTTCAGGACTAAAAATTTGCGAATTCTATCGAGCCCAGTACGGAGTGCTTTTTCATTCCGCGATGCCAACAAATCTTTACGGCCCAGGTGACAATTATCATCCGGAAAATTCACACGTATTACCGGCTTTGATTCGACGATTTCATGAAGCCAAACTCAACCAAACTCCGAATGTTGAAATTTGGGGGTCGGGTACACCACGGCGAGAGTTTCTTCATGTCGACGATTTGGCAGACGGGCTCTTGCATCTTTGCTCGCTGGAAAATCCTCCAGATCTTGTTAATGTTGGAACGGGCTCGGATGTGACCATTCTCGAACTCGCCCAATTGGTGGCCAAAGTTGTAGGGTACGATGGCGAAATCAAGACCGACCCATCAAAACCGGACGGAACTCCGGTCAAACGGACGGACATGACACTGATGCAATCCACTGGCTGGAAGTCAAGCATTGATCTTGAATCCGGACTGGCATCGACTTACCAGAACTTTTTAAAAGAAACCGAACGCGGAACAATCCGATCGGCTTAGGCCCTTTTGTTCAACGTAGATTCTAATTTTCATAGCGCTCACCAATTATTAATTCGGTAGAAGAAATGGCAAAAACAGCTCTTATTACAGGCATCACAGGTCAAGACGGTTCATATCTGGCCGAGTTGTTGTTGGAGAAAGGCTACGACGTTCACGGGATCGTTCGCCGCAGCAGTACTTTCAACACTGATCGCATCGATCACATTTATAAAGATCCTCATGAGACAGACGCACGATTGCACCTGCATTACGGTGATTTGACCGACGGACAAAATCTAACGAATCTGGTGCTCAATGTTGAACCAGACGAGATTTACAACTTAGGTGCTCAAAGCCATGTACGTGTTTCCTTCGACTCCCCGGCTTATACAGTTCAAGTCGTTGGCATCGGCGCGTTAAACGTTCTCGAAGCCGCTCGTCAGTTGTACAAGAAGAAAGAGACTCGTGTCTATCAAGCTTCTTCGTCTGAAATGTACGGAGACGTGTTGGAAACACCCCAGACAGAAAAAACGCCGTTTCAACCACAGTCACCCTATGCCTGTGCAAAAGTCTATGCCTTTCACCAAACAGTGAACTATCGTCAGGGCTACGATATGTTTGCCACCAACGGAATTTTGTTCAACCACGAATCGCCTCGACGTGGTGAGACATTTGTGACACGAAAGATCACTCGTGCGGCAACCAGAATCAAACTTGGTTTGCAGGACAAGCTGTACCTTGGCAACCTCGACGCCAAGCGAGATTGGGGTTATGCAAAAGATTACGTCGAAGGCATGTGGATGATGCTCCAACACGAAAAACCCGATGACTTCGTGTTGGCGACTGGTGAAACCCAAACGATCCGTCAGTTTCTTGATTACACCTTCGGCTATCTGGACCTTGACTGGAACAAGCATGTCGAGATTGATCCACGCTACTTCCGTCCAACCGAAGTCAACCTGCTATTGGGCGATCCGTCCAAAGCGAAAACCGTTCTTGGCTGGGAAGCCAAGACTAGCTGCAAAGAGCTCGCCGAACTGATGGTCGATCACGATCTGGAGTTGGCGCAACAAGAGGCGACGCAGAAAAGTCTGACTTAGTAAGTCGGTTTGACTCAGGCATGCGGCCAGACCGCAAAAATCTCTTCCGTCTCTTAACTCAACCGCAATTCCCAGATGAACCGACAATCTTCTTATATTTACGCCATGGGCGGCCATATGAAAGATCTATTGGATCTCGCGAGATTCAAGATCATTAATCCACATAGCTGGTCCAAGTTCCGACAATTGAAAGCCGTTGGCAAACGCACCAACGCCAAATGTTTGGTGGAAACGGGAACGTTTCTCGGTAACACTTCTATGCGTTGCAGTCGAGTCTTTGATCAAGTCTTTACGATCGAACTGGATGAAAAACTGTACGAACAGGCCAGCAAATACCTGTCGTCGAGAAGCAATGTTGTCTGCGTTCAAGGAGACGCAACGGTTGAATTGCCAAAAGTCTTGCAAAGACCAGAATGCGACAACGCAGTTATTTTTTTGGACGGACATTTCTCTCAAGGTGAAACAGCACACGGCGAAGTTCCCGAACCGGCTTGCGAATTGTTAGCCAGTCTGGCTGAATACAAATCCAAAATCAGCGGCATCGTTGTTGACGACTTCCGATTATTTGGTGTGGAAGCAGGCTGGCCACGCAAATCGGAACTACTTCGAACGGCTGAAGAACATTTTGGAGACTACCGCATGGCGGTCCATCTCGATCAGTTGACGATTGAAAAACTCAATTAGCTCTACCAATAAACAATGAGCATCAAACAATGAAAATTTTGGTTACGGGAGTCGCGGGCTTCATTGGTAGTAACCTCGCCAGGGTACTCGTTCAGGAAACTGACAATTCCGTCGTTGGCGTTGACAAGCTGACGTACGCCGGAAACTTGAGTTCGCTGGCTGATCTGCGCGATAACGACCGATTCGAATTCCATCAAGCCGACATTTGCGACGCCGATGCGATTAATAAGATCGTCGACGAAAGCAAACCCGATGCCGTTATGCACCTGGCAGCTGAATCTCATGTCGACCGTTCGATCGATGGACCTGAAGCGTTCATTCAAACGAACATTATCGGAACCTATCGATTGTTACAGGTCTTCCGCAAATACTATGAAGGACTACCTGACAACCAACGCGACCAGTTTCGCTTTCTGCACATCTCTACTGATGAAGTGTTCGGATCACTTGGTCCGAACGATCCTGGGTTTAGCGAAACAACTCCTTACGATCCGCACTCGCCGTATTCCGCCAGTAAAGCTGCATCCGACCATCTGGTTCGAGCTTGGCACGATACCTATGGACTACCGGTTCTAGTGACGAATTGCTCGAACAATTACGGACCCTATCAGTTTCCTGAAAAACTGATTCCGGTCGTTATTTTGAAAGCGATCCGAGGAGAGTCGATTCCCGTTTACGGGAAAGGGGAAAACGTTCGCGACTGGTTATATGTCGAGGATCATGCCCGTGCGTTAGTGGCGGTGTTAGGCAAAGGTAGCGTCGGCCAAACGTACAACGTCGGTGGCAACAACGAGTTGCAGAACATTGAATTGGTCAGAATGTTATGCGAAATCCTAGATCGTCAAATGCCCATCGATGGAAATCCTCATCTGACTGATGAACAAAAATCAACGCTCAAATCGTACGCTGATTTGATTACGTTTGTGACCGATCGGCCGGGGCATGACATGCGTTACGCAATCGATGCCTCCAAAATCAAAAATGAAATTGGCTGGACTCCTGCCGAAGGCTCTGACAGCGGCTTTCAAAAAACCGTGAAGTGGTATCTCGACAATCTGGCGTGGAGCGAAAACATCCTTTCGGGTGACTATCAATTGGAACGACAGGGGTTGGGTTAACATGAAGGGGATCATTTTAGCTGGCGGATCCGGGACGCGATTGCATCCGGTAACGCGCGGTGTGAGTAAACAGTTGTTGCCAGTCTACGACAAACCGATGGTTTACTACCCTCTGTCGGTATTGATGTTGGCCGGCATTCGCGATGTTCTGATCATTTCGACGCCTCACGACTTACCGATTTACGAGAAGATACTAGGAACGGGCGATTCTCTCGGGATGTCATTTTCTTATGCCGAGCAACCCCGACCCGAGGGATTGGCGCAAGCCTTCACCATTGGTGAATCATTCATTGGTTCGGATCGCGTCGCGCTGGTACTTGGCGATAACATCTTCTATGGCCAGGGTTTCTCGCCAAAGCTGGAAGCTGCCTCAGCCAGAGAAAGCGGTGCGACCGTGTTCGGTTACGAAGTCCATGATCCGGAGCGATACGGAGTTGTCGAATTTGACGACAATGGCAAAGCGATTTCTATCGAAGAAAAACCTGCCAAACCCAAATCAAATTTTGCGGTCACTGGACTGTATTTTTATGACAACGATGTTGTTGAAATCGCCAAGAATATTAAACCATCAGCGCGTGGTGAACTTGAAATTACGTCCGTCAATCAAGAGTACTTGCGGCGTGGCGCGTTGCACGTAGAAATGCTCGGACGTGGTCACACTTGGTTGGACACGGGAACGCACGATAGTCTGTTGGAAGCTTCCATGTTCGTTCGCACGATTGAACACCACCAAGGATTCAAAGTCGCGTGCCTCGAAGAAATCGCGTTTCGACGTGGCTGGATTTCGAACAAGCAAGTTGAACAGCTTGCCGACGAGTACGGCAAAGCCGCGTACGCGACCTATCTTCGTGATCTTTTGAAAAACTAGTCTGGAATCTACCCAGTGTACGCAGGCTGAGCTGCCATTGTTTTGGCGACATTTTGCTCGGCTCTCGACAAATATATTTCATGAATCCTCATCCAACTTCTGATGTTCAAACCGACAACATCGGAGAAGGAACGCGCGTCTGGCAATTTTGTGTTGTCTTGGCGGAAGCAACAATCGGTGGCGACTGCAACATTTGCTCACACTGCTTTATCGAGAACGATGTGGTTATCGGCGATCGAGTAACCGTCAAGTGTGGTGTCCAGATCTGGGATGGCATTACGATTGAAGACGACGTTTTTATCGGACCCAATGCCACATTCACGAACGACTTCGTTCCGCGGAGTCGACAAATTCCGCGTGAGTTTGCGCGGACAACATTGAAGAAAAGTGCATCGATCGGTGCCAACGCCACGATCTTACCCGGATTGACGATTGGTGAAGCCGCTTTGGTTGGTGCCGGGTCAGTCGTTACAAAAGATGTTCCTGCGTTTGCCGTTGTCGTTGGCTCTCCCGCTCGTTTGGTCGGGTGGATCTGCCGTTGTGGTAGTCGCTTGAAACTAGACTCATCATCTGTGGAATGCGAATGCGGTCTCTCCTATGAATTACGTGACGAGAATTTGCACGTAAGGGGAAGCAATGATTAGCGACTGCAAACTGATTTCGTTGCCAAAGATCACCGACGCGCGGGGAAACCTGACTTTCGTCGAAGGCGACAATCACATCCCGTTTGACATCAAACGCGTCTACTATCTCTATGACGTTCCGGGAGGGGCGACACGGGGAGGACATGGACACAAAGAGCTTCAACAGCTCATCATTCCAATGTCAGGCAGTTTCGACATCGTTTTGGATGATGGCTCGGAGAAAAAAAGATTCCATCTAAATCGCTCGTATAACGGACTGTATGTTTGCCCGATGATTTGGCGCGAAATGGATAATTTTTCATCGGGTGCGGTGTGCCTTGTTCTGGCTTCCATTCGGTATGACGAAGATGACTACTTTCGCGACTACGATGAATTCATCAAAGCGGTCAAGGAACTAAAATCGCGTGATTAAATTCTTGGACTTAAAAGACCCCTACCTGGAACTGAAGCCAGAGTTCGATGAAGCTTATCATCGGGTCATGGACTCAGGCTGGCATCTGCTTGGTAAAGAAACCAATGCCTTCGAAGAAGAGTATGCGCAGTACTGTGGAGTCGACCATTGTATTACGGTGGCAAACGGACTGGACGCACTGGTGCTGACGCTGCGTGCTTACGACATAGGCCCTGGCGACGAAGTCATCGTGCCATCGCATACATTTATTGCAACGTGGCTTGCGGTGACTCAGATTGGAGCAACTCCGGTTTCCGTCGAACCCGATATGGCGACCTACAATCTCGATCCTGAAAAAATCGAGCAAGCCATTACCAAGCAAACTAAAGCCATCATGCCAGTGCACCTTTATGGTCAACCCGCTGACATGGATCCAATACTTGCGATTGCAGAAAAACATCAGCTTGCCGTGATCGAAGATGCCGCCCAATCGCAGGGCGCTCTATATAGCGAGCGTCGATCTGGTGCATTGGGACATGCTGCGTCCCACAGTTTTTATCCTGGGAAAAACCTTGGGGCTTTTAGCGACGGTGGGGCTGTCACGACCAATGATGCAGAGATCGCCAATCAAGTGAGAATGCTTCGAAACTATGGCTCTCAAGTCAAGTACGACCACGAGTTGCTTGGCGTCAACTCTCGAATCGATGAATTACAGGCTGCGTTTCTTCGAATCAAACTTCGGTATTTGGATGAGTGGAACGGACGGCGAAAGAAACTCGCAACGCAGTATTTAAGCTTGCTCAAAGACGTTCCAGAAATAACGCTTCCTAAAGTCCATTCATTGGTCGACCCAGTGTGGCACTTATTTGTGATCCGTCACCCAGAGAGAGAGCGTCTTCAAACATTCTTGCGAGAAGAAGGGATTGGCACACTGATTCACTATCCGGTTCCGCCTGAAAAATCCAACGCATACAAAAAGGCGACCTTTCGCTCAGCGTCTGTTCAGATCGCGGAAGAGCTAGCCGCAACGGTGTTGAGTTTGCCCATTAGCCCCCATCATTCCGAAGGCGAAGTTGAAAAGGTTTGTGACGCCATCCGTGCTTTCACAAGCCAAGAAAAATAATATGACGGAAGCCAAGAAACTAACTCCCGTCTTTATTGGTGGAACAGGCCGCAGTGGTACATCTGTCTTGAAGAGAGTGTTATCACAGCACCCACATCTTGTCTCAATAGAATCTGAATTGAGGCTAATCATTGATCCGGACGGCGCGTTGGATTTGATTCAAGGTTTGTCGACCCGCTGGTCGCCCGCAATGGCGGACTCAGTAATTCAACGTTTCGAAACATTTGTGAAAGAGGTTGGAGGTGTTGGAAAACGCAGACAGTTTTTTGACTTGATGCAGAGAAAGCGAGTCTGGCCCCGATTTCTTTCGCCGCGCCGGTATGGAAGATGGCAAGTCGGACATTCCTTTGGTGATGCGTTCTACCAGTCGAGGATTTCTCGCCTAGTAGATAAATTGTCCTACCACTCAACCAAAGGTCGTTGGTTGGGAACTGCACCTTACCGCGTCGGCAGCGTCATTCGGGAAAGCGAACCGTATGACACCTCCCAAATGTCGCAGCTTGTTTCAGAGTGCTTCGACGACCTCTACAAAAATCTGCCGGCGTGTTCAGAGGCAACTTCTCACTGGGTTGAAGACACTCCGTACAATTTGGTGTACGCCGATCACCTTCTGAGTACCTTTGCTGGTTCGCGGTTTATTCATGTCTATCGGGACCCACGAGATGTCTTGGCATCGTACTTAACGAAAGTTTGGGGAGGCGACGATTTTGAGATGACCGCGCGACGGCTGGCTGCTCTTTATCGGCAGTGGTTCCGAGTTCGAGATCGGTTGCCCAACGGCAAGTTCATCGAAGTCGGTCTAGAGGATCTCGTTAAGGATCCGCAGGGTGTGCTGACTCAGATCGGCGAGGTGGCAGGTTTTCCATTCGACGACAAAATGTTGAGCGTATCTTTGGATCGAGCTAATTCTGGCCGTTGGCGGGAAATTCCAGCCGACAAGCTCGATCGCGCGATCCCCCATTTGAAACCCGCTATGGAAATGTACGGGTATTCATTGTGAAATACTTACGTGTAAATGGTTGCTGAGAAAGACCGCGAGCTTATGCAAAAGTCGGCGAAACTCTTTCTCCACGTCGGACCGCCCAAAACAGCAACAACCTCACTGCAATTCAGTTTGCAGTCCGGCAGTGACTCGTTTGAATATTTGGGCGTTTCTCAACCCAGAGGTATCAAAGAGCAGGAAGTCGCTGCGGAACTTCATCATTTGGTCGGTTCCAACGAACTCGATTCCAAGCGGGTGGAAGAAACGTTGAGTCAAGTTCACGAAGCGATTGAGTCAAACAAACACGTACTTATTTCTGAAGAGATGTTCCTTGTTGATGGCGCAATAACGCATCAGGAAAAGCTGAAACGGCTGTCGGTGTTGTTAAAAGACGTATCCGTAGAGGCGGTAATCACTCTTAGAAACCCCATCGACGGACTACCTTCTTTGTATCAAGAGCTTTACCGAAGTTTGCCGTTACGCCAACAAAGAAGTTTTGAAGCATTCACCAAAAGCAACCAAGCTAAAGTTTTCGACTACGAACATTTGGTCGACGTTCTTAATGATTGTTTCGGTACGGTGAAAGTTCTGTCGTTCGACGAATTGGTTTCTGAAAAATTAATGCTTAGCGACCTATTCGGACGCGAAGAAAACAACGATCGACCAATCTCGATGAAGAAAATCAATAGTGGTGCGATCGAAGAAGAAGGCCGTGTCGTCGCACCGATCCAAGCAGGCAAATTGTTGACTCCCGCCCGTCGGATACCTGCTCCACTCTTAAATCGACTGAAAACATCCCGGTGGATTCAGTTTTGTTGGAACAAAGTTAAAAACATTTCCATCGTACCTCAGACGACAAAACAACTGACAGTCCCTGAGTCATTGGCTGATGAATTGATTCGAAAATGGACAGAAATCAAGAACAGACCAACTTCATCTGGAAGTGACGCCAGCTAGACAAATCATTGAGTACCGTGCAACCAGCATCTGAATTGACCGAAAGCAACTTGAATTCCGATTCTGGTGATGCGCGCGATGATCGGCCAAGTGGGTCAAGCTACGGTCAAATTCTCAAGTCTTCTTCGATCCTGGGTGGATCAAAGGGGCTCAATTACGTAATCAGCTTGGTTACCATCAAGGCGGTGGCCGTGCTGCTGGGCCCGGAAGGCGTTGGGCTCGTCGGTCTTTACCGATCATTGATTCGCGTGGTTGGAACACTTGCGGGGATGGGAATTGGCCAAAGCGGTGTCCGCGATGTTGCACAAGCGTGTGGAACCGAAGATCCGCTTCGTATCGCAACTACAATCAAAACCCTTCGCAGAACCTGTTGGGTAACCGGCGGTCTTGGATGTGCGTTGACAGTTGTCCTGGCATATCCATTGAGCCTATGGACTTTTGAAACAGGCGATCGGTCCTGGTCAATCGCTTTGCTCGGGACTGCTATCTTGGTGGCTTCGGTTTCCGCTGGCCAGATGGCGCTGTTGCAGGGGACCCGCAAAATAGTAGACATAGCCAAAGTCAATGTGCTATCGGCAGCTGCAGGATCGATTGTCTCGATTGTGATCTATTTTTTGTTCGGACAAGCCGGTGTCGTTCCTGCGTTGATCGCAGCAGCTGTACTTAATCTCGTTTTTTCATGGCTCTACGCACGACGAGTCTCAGTCGCTCCTGTCGATCTAAATTGGCTTGATACGTGGAGGAATGCGAAATCGCTGCTTAGCTTGGGTTTGGCATTTATGTGGGGAGCATTACTGGCGGCTGTGGTTGGCCTTGTCTTGCGTGCAGTGATCGTTCGCGACTTAGGGTTGGATGCAGCAGGAATCTATACTGCGGCCTGGAGCATCTCTGGGTTGTTTGCGTCGTTTATCCTGAGCGCTATGGGCACCGATTTTTACCCACGCCTCACGGCGGTTGCAGACGACCATCCTGAGATGAACAAACTGGTCAATGAACAATTGGAAATCGGCATCCTGTTGGCGCTCCCCGGCCTATTGGCAACGTTGGCGTTTGCTCCGTTGATCATGCAGGTTCTTTTTACAGCGAAGTTTCTACCCAGTGCCGAATTGCTTCCCTGGTTTGTCGTTGGCGTATTGGTGCAGGTCATTGCATTTCCGTTGGGATATATCCAACGAGCAAAAGGTGCGTTTCGTTGGATCTATTTTAGCGCGACGGAAGCTCACGCTTTACATCTGATTCTTGCCGTCGTTTTATTAAAACAAATCGGACTCACCGGGACTGCGATCGCAATGCCCTGCGTTTACGTTGTACACCTTGGCGTCACATTTCTGATTGCCAGGCGCCTTTCGGGTTTCTGCTATTCGTCCGATTCGCTTCGCCTTCAAGCGTTCGCGGTTGCATTCATTCTATTGACTTGTGCAGCGCAATGGCTTCCCGGCGCTGCCACGCTCGTCGTGGGTGGGGGACTTACCGTTGCAGGTACGGTTTTTGGTTTGCGAGGGATCGCGCATCGCCTAGGCCAGAATCATCGTGTTGTTCGTCTAATCTGCAAGATCCCTGGTGGTCGAATTGTCTGTGGCCTCTAGTCGATCTTCATCGATAAGCCAACGCAAATAAGTCTAACGCTGATAGAGTATCGAGCAACATTTTATGAGTAATCAGGAAGATCGTCCGCTCGCGACTTTTTTTGTCATTGCCTACAACCACGAGAAATATATTCGCGCGGCGGTAGAAGCAGCATTGACACAGACTTACACACCACTTGAGATCATACTGTCTGATGACTGCTCCAAAGACCAAACATTTTCAATTATGAAAGAGATAGCCGATAACTATGTCGGGCCTCATACAATCAGATTGAATCGAAACGAGGAAAATCTTGGAATCGGATCCCACATCAATAAGGTCGTCGAACTGGCAAGTGGTGCTTTCTTGATCGCATCCGCAGCTGATGATATTTCACTAACTGATCGTACTAAGACTCTTGTCGAACATTTCATTGCTAACCCCAAATGCAACTCAGTTTTTTCAAACATGAAAGTCATTGACTCCGTCGGCACAGTTGGACGTACTTGGTTTTCGGCTGGTTGGACACCACCTACAAAATCGCTCCGCGAAAGATGTCGCACGGGTGTTGGCGTCGTCGGGTGCGTCCATGGCTGGCGAAAAGAAATTTTCGACGTTTTCGGTCCGCTCGACGTTCAGGTTATCCAAGAAGACCACGCCATCCCGTTTCGTTCTGCTTTGTCCGGCACGGTCGATTACGTCGACAAAGTCCTGGTGCACTACCGAAAGCATGATTCGAATATCTGGTCGTCGGAGAAGGAAGTCGATAGTAGTGAGGCAATGATCGGGAGACTAAAGAAATTCGCGCACAATCGAATTGCCGTTCGAAAAACAATGTTTAACGACTTTCTTCGACATCTCAAGGTAACGCAGCAAAAACAAACCGATTTCAAGACAGAGATTTCTACCCTTGAAAAAGGCGTTCGTATTGCCTCGGCGGAGCGAAACATGCTCTTCTGTTCTTCTTATTTTGGAAAGGCGAAGATTCTCGTCTCAACAGCATTCCGTCGCGTTGGAATCAAGCCTCTAGCGCGGATCTTATTGATGGGTTTTGCCCCAAGAGTCTTGCACGCGGTGCAGTCCGGTCGCATCGGGAACCGAATCCGTCGTATACACTCATCGAAAAACTGAGACGATCATTATCAACGTCCGGTCCTCAGAACAAAGGATAAAGTAATCATGTGGTTAAAAGGTATCGTGCAGAACGTACTGAAGAAGAAAAATTATCAACTCGTTAAGCACCCGATGAAGAGGTTTCTGACCGATCACAAATTCGATGTCGTGTTCGATGTCGGGGCCAACCGTGGGCAATACGCAACCGAGTTGCGAAAAGACTACGGATACCGCGGAAAAATTGTATCGTTCG
This sequence comes from uncultured Pirellulaceae bacterium, assembly GCA_964584615.1. GTDB lineage: Bacteria > Planctomycetota > Planctomycetia > Pirellulales > Pirellulaceae > Mariniblastus. The sequence continues at coordinate 24,523 of CAZPBE010000034.1, forward strand.
AGCCACTGTCTGAGGCCTATTCGGCTCTCGCCAACGCGTCAAAATCAGATTCCAATTGGGCAACCAAAAATGCTGCACTCGGGTCGGAGGAAGGCGAAAACAAGATTAACGTTGCCGGGAATTTAGCGAGCAGTTCATTGCTGGGGATGTTGCCGTTGCACTCTGATTCCTACCCTTATTCGGCTTACGTCGGCCAAGAAACGATCAAAGTTTCGACACTCGACAACGTCTTTGATGAATACTGCTCAAACGCGAACAACTCACTTTTGAAAATCGACACACAAGGTTTCGAACTCGAAGTTTTACGCGGGGGTGAGTCATCTCTTCAAAAAGTCAAAGGACTTCAAATGGAACTTTCTCTCTCACCTCTCTACGAAGGCGGGCCGATGGCAGAGGAATTGATCGCTTACGTTCGCGAGCGTGGATTCATTCCCTTCTGGTTCTTTCACGGATGTAAAGATCCAGTGCGTCATGACCTATTGCAAATCGACGCTTTGTTTTACAAGCCTTGACTATACCGGAGCGTCGGGTTTCCGTGGACTTACCACAACCCTTCAAACAAGCACTGTCTTTGTACGAGAAAGCAGAATGAGGCAATTTTGAAAGTCGTCGTTTACGAGCCCGATGCAAGCGGACACCGCATGCATTATGTATCGAAGATTCTTCCTGCGATTAACGATTTAGGGATCCGGCCTATTTTGGCGACCTCTGAATCAGCCAAAACGTCGGCGGACTTTGAAGGGCATCTTGGTTCTGTTCAGTCGCTATTCGATGCGTATACGACGACAGACAAGACCGGCGAGCCTGGTGATTCTTCTTTGAAGCTAATCTCTGATCGACTGAGCAGCTTCAAAAGTATGCTGAACGAAATCCAACCTGATCACATTCTGGTTCCCACTGCAGGCTGTCTCGCCCGCGCAATGACATACCAGTTTCTTACGTTCGGGAAACTGCCGATCAAACATGATGCTTGTTTGGAAGGATTGTATTTCGGACAGGGTTACGGATACGAAACTACGACAAAGAAACGGATGTGGCTGAAAGTGCGAAAGTGGCTTGACCGGCGACAACCGTGGACGACGTATTTTCATATCGATCCGTTTCAACTTGAGAATGTACGGAGACGATGTTCAAAGACCGCCTACCGGCTCATGCCCGATCCCGTTCCTGCTAAACAAGTATCAAAGGCAGTCGCCAGACGACATTTCGGTATTCCCGAGGATGGTCGGTACATTGGAATCGCTGGCGGCATATCTGTTGCCAAGGGAACCTTAGATCTGCTTAGTGCATTTGATAAAATCCACGCCGATTTACCAACAACAGATCGAGTACTTTTGGCGGGTCCGTTTGATGAGGAAGTTCGCAACCGATTGAAAAGCGATTTCGCGCATCTTGTTCAATCCAAACGCGTTGTCTGTATCGACAAACGCCTCTATGGGGAAGACATCGACCTTGCGTTTCCCGCCATGGACATATTTTGTGCAGCACACCGCGGGCAACCAGGGTCTTCAAGTACACTTATTCGAGCCGCCGCCGCACAGGTTCCCGTGATTGCAAGGAATCGGTTTTGGACTTCGCGAATTGTTCCTTTAGTCCATCTAGGTTGGACAGCAGATACATGGGATAAGGGTCGGTTCGCGAGTCAACTAAAAGACTGCTTAGGACAAGTTGATCAGTACCAACCTACCGTTGCCACTAACCGATTTGTAAAGTTTCACAGTGTCGAAAACTTTCAAGCAACATGGACGAGTAGTCTTCGAAAGCGAATGGGGCTTCCGCAAGACGATCGCAAGGTCGATTGGAGCTGGGTCCTAGAGGGTTCAAATTAACCCCGAATTTTTAGCTGGCTGGCTAGCCCGATCTCTTCTGAGTTTCGTACTGGAACACTTTCCCTGCAGCTCCACCAAACTGCCTAAACATTATGTTTGACAAACCGATCGCATTCGCCATACTTCCGCGCGCGGGTCTGGCAAACAGATTGTTTCCGTGGGCGCACGCGAAAATTTTTTCCGAGAAGCATCAGCTTCCAATGTACACTCATGGATGGGGTCACCTTCATGTTGGACCTTGGTTGCGATTTGAAAAAAGCAAGCGTTTCTACTACTTCTACTTCAAATCAAATACCGCTGTTCTCAAGTACTCCGCCCGGCGCATAGCAAGCGCTCTGGGTTGTCACAACATTTGTTGCGACACCAAGTCAATCAGTGATCAAATAGCAACCTATGTGTTTTCCGAAGTGCCATCCAAGAAGGACTATTTTGTAGGCCTCCGTGGACACGAAGAATACTTGAGACAAGAGTTAAACAATAATTTGCGCAGCAAACACCAGTTTGCAGCAAACTCGATTGAGCCCTATCCTGTCGCTATTCATGTTCGCCGAGGCGATTTCGTTGTTGCCGGTTTAGCGCTTTCAACCGAAGAGTATTTCATAGAGATTGTTCACAAGCTGCGAGGCGTCATTGGCGATTCGGCTGAAATACGGATTTTCAGCGACGCATTGCCTAGCGAACTTTCACAACTGCTATCACTTCCCAACGTAAAAATGGCGCAGCGCAAACCGGATATCATTGAGCTTTTGGAAATCAGCAAGGCAAAAATTATCGTCACCTCACTTGGCAGCACCTTCGGATACTGGGCGGCATTTCTTTCCGAAGCTGACATCATCGTTGATGACCGACATCAATTCGGCACGATTCGCTCCCCCGATACGATTCCCAATCGTTTTGAAGGCACCATTGCCGACTACCTGAATTTCCGTGAGAGTGCTTAGAATGGAACTTAACCAGTTTCGGAAACGCATTCAGGAAGGCTGCAGAAAAGTATGCTCCAATTAATTGCTATTAGCATCGTCGCTATCTTTGCGATCCTGGTTCTGAGGTCTTGGAAAGACCCAGGCATCGCATTGGGGCTTGTATGGTGCTTGTACGCGCTTGAACAGGTGCTGCAACAGAGTTTTGGATTTCTGGTTCGGTACTCTTCATTTCTGAACGTTCTTGTTGCCTGCATCGCGGGGGTAGTCGCGATCAATAATCTGCTATCCGGCAGGATGAAAGGAATGAAAGTACCATCTGCTTTTTTGTACGCGTGCGCGTTGTTTGCCTTTTGCGCTTTGACACTACTCTGGACCAGGTATCCGCAAACTGCCGAAGTTTGGTTGCTTAGATCTTACCCCTATTTGGCAACGTTTATTTTGGTAGCCCCTTTATGCATTTGCTCACCTGCTCAAGTTGAGAAAGCTTTTCGTGTTGTTCTTTATTTCGGCTTTTTTATTCTGATCGGTATCTCCTTCAGCTCGATCGGATTTCGAGGGGTCGTTCTAACAGAAGTCGATGGCAAGCTGATTGAAGGAAATCCATTGGCTACCGCTGCCTTTGGTGGATATGTTGCGCTTGCCGCGATTTTTATCATCTATAGCTCCAAAACGTCCGGGGCAATGTTTTGGCTCCACCTCGTTATTGCGGCCGTCGCGCTTGTAACAATCGCACGTACGGGAAGTCGCGGTCAGATGATCGCAGTTGCCGTCGCTGCTTTTGTGTGGCTACCGATCACTGCTCGAATTGCAGCGAAACGTTCAAGTGTTTCAGCGATCGTGATTTCTGCATTGGTGACAATCGGGATGATCTATGCAGTTAGCCAAACTGAGTTGGCGAGGCGATGGAACTGGGAGAAGATTGAAGGGGCAACCTTCGGCCGACTTGGGATGGCGCAAAGTCTTCTGAACGAATACGCAGATGGTGGTGTCGGAATTTGGATGTTTGGCCTCGGATCTTCCGCCTCATTCGATGTGGTTGGATTTTATCCGCATATCGTGGTCGCCGAAGTCCTTGGAGAAGAAGGATTAATCGGTCTCTTTTTGTTTCTTGCTTTCGTCTCTGTGGTTTTCCTGAGTGGATTTAAACACATCCGGTCCGACAAAATTGAGCAGTCTGAGCGAGTAAATCTGGGACTCCTTATGGCAATATTTACTTTCGAATTCATGCTTACATTCAAGCAAGGGAGTTTGTTGGGCTCTTCCCCGTTCTTTGGATTCGGCGTTTGCGTCGCGTGGTATATCGCTGCGCTGGCCAGACAACAGCGTCGATCGGAATCTCGTTCGCGAGAGGAGTTTCGTCTTTTGGGTCACCAATTTTTCCATAGCCCATCGAAACTGACTGATTGAATTCACACATTTATTTGGGCACCTGGAGTTAATATGACTGTTTTGATCAAACCATTCAAATGCTAAAAGTTGCAATTCAACAGCCTGCAATTCCAAAGTATCGAATACCCGTTTTTGAGAAACTTTGTTCCAAGTTTGAAATTACTGTCTTTTACGGACACGAAGCGACTCTTAAGAACACCGAATCGAAATTGTTTCCGTCCCACCCGAGTCGATTCAAGAGATTTGTCGTTTGGAAGGTCGGAGAATTGTTATGGGACCATACACAATTTGGACTAGGTGGCGACCGATCTTTTGATGCAGTGATATTGTCCTGGAACACTCGGTATCTCTCGCTGATTCCGGCTCTCCTCCGCGCCAGAATAAATGGCATTCCCGTGATTCTTTGGGGCCATGGATACTCCAAGAAAAAGGGAGGGCTCATGAGAGATTCTGTTCGAAACTGGGTGACCAAGCTTGCCGACGCCGTTTTGTTTTACGATCCCGTCTCAAAAGATGCGGCTAGTGGTAACAAGAGCTGCGAACACTTTTTCGCGGCCCCAAATGCCATCGACCAGAGACCCATTGTCGAGCAAAACAAGGCGTGGAATTCGTCAAGCGATCGACTGGAGAAATTCGTCGTCGAAAACGATCTTCAAGATCGGGAACTGGTTCTATTCGTTTCTCGGGTTGAACCCAAAAATCGAGTTGATGTGTTAGTTCGTGCCATTGAGAAAGTGCGAATGCAGCACCCCAACATTCTGTTGATTGTCATCGGCAAAGGATTGCCGGAAACCATGGAACCTCTCGTTGAATTGACTGAACAACTTGAGCTTCAAGACAACGTCCGTTTTTTGGGTCCAATTTACGGTGAGGAATCATTGGCGCCTTGGTTTCTGTCGTCCAAGGTTTTTTGCTACCCATCAAACGTTGGGTTGTCGTTGTTTCATGCGTTCGGCTACGGTCTGCCCGCCTTGCTTGGAAACGATTTCTCGAAATGCAATCCGGAAATTTATGCGTTTCGAGCAGGTTACAATGGGCTTACTTTTGAAGACGCAAATCCCATCAGCCTGTCTGAAAAGATCAGTAGTTTGATTATGGATCCAGCCTTTCAAAAAACTCTCGGCGAAAATGCAAGCAAAACCGCTGCCGAGGTCGTTACTCTGGATAATATGGTGGCAGGATTTGTCGAAGCTATCAACTTCGCCGTAAGTGGGCGTAGCAAAAGTAAACGAAGTGTTAGCAGTGAAAACACTTGAATGTCGACCCGGCGAACTGTTTAGTCGGCCACTAAACGTCATTATTTTTTGTGAAGAACAGGCACTAACTTGAACCTAGAGAAATTGGAAAATCTTGCCCGGCGTTCGATCAAGAATTCGACGATGAAAATTGCGCTGGGTAAATTCGCATACTTGTTTCTGCCCAAACATAACCGCGTAGCGTTAGCGAGTTTTCCACGTAGCGGAAACACCTGGCTACGAGTTCTTTTGGAGTCCGCAACCGGCCAATTGACGGGATCAATTTACAAAAATGACGGCATCCATTCGCGAAAGTCTGAGGGGTTAGTTGTCAAAACCCACTCCAAAGATTCGTTCCGGTACGCCAAAGCGATTGTGATGATCCGCAATCCATTTGATTCACTCGAATCCTATTTTGCGTTCAAACAAAACTATTTCAAAATGAAGGATTTGAAATGGCAAGACCATTTGGAAAAAGAGGTCCAAGTTTTGAAAGAACATACGTTGCATTGGCAAGCAGCCAAGTGCGAGAAGGTGTTCGTACGATTCGAGGACCTCAAATCAAACCCTCAAGTTGAACTACAAAGAATTTTCGACCTGATCGGCATGTCCATTGCAGATGAAGATGTCGATCTGGCGGTCGCAAATTCCACGGTCGCTGACATAAAGAAACAAAGCCCTGCAGAGGGCCAAGCGGTGATTCGGAGCGGATTGGTCGGCAAGGGAATCGAATCTTTTAGCGAAGAACAACAACAGCTGGTCGAAAACAATTTGAAGAGCACGTTTGAAACCTACGGATATTTTTGAAACCCAAAACAGGGCCCATTCTGATTGGCCCAAAATCGTGACGCGAACTAAACAATGACACAACTCAACAAATTCAAGAGTGACCTGTCATTCGTAAACAAAGCACTTCGTGCAGTTTGGGGCATCGTGTGGCTATTCATGTTTCGCCCTTCGCCGCGGCTGTGCCATGGTTGGCGGCGATTTTTGTTGCGTATGTTTGGAGCAAAACTGGGCAAAGGGGTTCGTATAAGCTCGTCGGCTGAAGTCTTTTTTCCGCCCAATCTGATTCTGCACGATCATGTCGTCATTGGGCCTCGGGTCGATTTGTACTGCGTTGCACCGATTACGATTTGTGAAAACTCAATGGTCTCCCAGTACAGCTACCTTTGCTCAGCCAGTCATGATTATACCGAAAGCCACTTGCCTCTGATTGCCAGTCCGATTTTGATCGGACGAGGTTCCTGGGTCTGCGCGAGCGCTTTTGTCGGCCCTGGAGTTACCATCGGCGACAACGCCTTAGTTGCAGCCTGCAGTGTGGTGGTGAAGAATGTTGCTGACAATCAGATTGTTGGCGGCAATCCAGCCAAGCATCTTAAAGACCGTCCCGCACCGCAGTAACCAAGTGTGCGACCGCCCGCACGCCTAGTGTTGGTGGACAAAAGTTTCAATTGTTGGTCAATTTCTAGTCGACGTAATGGCTGACCAACAGTTCGTTGATTGAATGCCAAGTGTACTTTTGTTCTATAAGATGTCTGGCGTTTTTCCCCATCTCTGTTCTCAAGCTCTCCGAATCCGCGAGCTTGCAAAGAGATTTTGCCAGCAGATCGGGGTCAAGTTCTTCCACAAGGCCACAGCGACTGGTACCGACTTCGTCGAAATGACAACCCGTTGTAATCGCAACTGGTTTCGCAGCCGCCATTGCTTCCAAGATCGCAATACTGAATCCTTCCTGTCGGCTTGGCAAGCAAAATATCTCACAGCTTGCCAACAGGCTGTACTTCATGCTTCCAAAAATCGGTCCAAGCAAATGAACCTGTGAATCGATTCCCGATGACTTGATCGATGCCTCGAAATCTTCTTTTGCGCCGTCATCCGGGCCAGCAACAACAAGTTGCCAATTCGGGTGGTTTGCAAAAAATTTAACTGCAGCTTTTGCGAGAATATCAAGTCCTTTCTTGAAATGGAGACGGCTAAGAAAAAGCACAAATGGTTTCCCGGCAAGTTCTGGATAGCCTGATTCAAACTCTGATTTAGTTAGCCACTGGTCCGTCGTCTCCAGCGAAATACCGTTTGCGATAATCTCACAACGGTTCTGAATGCCAAGACTACGGATTCCTGATCGTTCAATTGGATTCAGCGCATGGATGAATTTCGCGTTTTCAATCATCGTTCTACGTCCAAGCGTGAGAGCCAAACGTTTCTTCCATGCTTTCTGACTCATACACCAAGGATCCAGCATTCCATGTGGTGTAATGACATAGGGTATCGAGTTTTCATCCGCAAATCTGGCCGCAGAAACCAAGATCGATTCCCATACATTGTGTAGATGCACGACATCGAATGATGAAGTCAACGTGTTGAATTTTTTCCGTGATTGGCTTCCTAAAAACTTCTCTCCAAAACTGGTCGAATCAACAGTGTGGTTTTCGAAACCGACGCCAGGAATCGCATTCCGGTTAGTCACTTCGTCAGAATAAGTAACCAACCCAATGTCGTGGCTCTTCGCTTGTTGCGTAACAAGGTTCGCGCACACTTGGGGTGGACCTCCCCGGGCAAGGTCCATGGTATCGATAACATGTAAAATCTTCACTCGGGCCTCAGGTATCGTCAGGGATCAACTAATTTTCTCTTTGTCATCATACATCCGCTTGAGGATATCGACAGCATCTCATTCTAGTACGACGTTTGAACCTTTCATTGACCTCAATCATGATTTGCCACTCTTGGAACATAAAGGAGCGGCTCAATCCTATTGCCAATGACTCTGTCGGGCTGTAGACAGACCTCTTGTTGGATCGGAATTTGCGCTGCGACCGTCACGATCGTCAACTGAATTATAACTTGTTTGTGGAGTGGCAATTATTGCGGATAAAAGAGTGAGAATTCTTGGCAACCGTCCGAGTACCATAGAGTGACATGATTGTTGAGTTTGCTTGCATCGTTAGTCACATTCAGCCGACACAAGCCTTACCAATCGGAAACCCAAACATTCGATTCTATTTTCACTCTAATTTGTGACCATGGCAAAATCGCCTGATCCTCATGTTGTCATTATCAACCGAAATTACCCGCCTCGAACTGGTGTCACGGGTGAATCGGCGTGTACTCTGGCGACATATCTTCAGGATGAACATTCGGTTGACATTTCTGTTGTGACAGTTCGAAGCGCTTACTCTGGCGGTGGCACGATACTTGAGCCTGTTGGTACGGTTCACGAAATAGGCTCTCTCTACGACGGAAAGAAAAAGCTGATTCGGCTTTTCGCTAGTTTTGTCGAGAGCTTTCGCTTGGTTTGGAAAGCCCGTCGACTTGCCGGATCACAAACGATTGTGATGACCGACCCACCGTTTTTGGCTTTTTGGGCGGCGATCCTGTTGGGCAAGAAACGGCATTGGACTCTTTGGTCGATGGACCTTTTTCCGGACGCCTTCGTCGCCGGGAATCTTATCTCCAAAAAGAGCATTTTCTATCAGGTACTCAACAACTTGGTGTATCGAACCGCGCCTAAATCTTTAATCGCGCTGGGACCGTTGCAGGCTGAGTACTTACACAGCAAGTACGACCGTTCCATCGATACGGCAATCATTCCCTGCGGCGTCTATCAACACAAATCCGCGGATGAGATTCCCGAATGGAAAAGCAACCACACTGACAAGATCGTGATGGGATATTGCGGTAATCTCGGCGAAGCTCACTCAATCGATTTTCTTAAGGCGATTATCGAACAACTTGATCCGAAAAAGCACCACCTGGTTCTATCTCTCTACGGCGTGCGTGCGGCGGAAGTTTTGAAATCCATCTCGCCTCAGCAAGAAGGAATCTCGATCGTATCAAGCGTTGCGAGGGAGGAACTCGGATTCATCGATATTCATCTCGTTTCACTCCTCAAGCACTGGTCGCATGTTTGCGTTCCTTCAAAGGCGGTCAGCGCGGTCTGTTCAGGTTCGGCATTTCTCTTTTACGGCACGACCGATTGCGACAACTGGAAATTGCTAAGCAATGCCGGTTGGATTATTGAGGAAACGGATCGCTCGAACGTCCGCCGAGAAGTCGCTTCGTTTTTCTCTACGTTGAACCGAGATACACTCGCGGCCAAACAACAACTGGCAAAAGAGACAGCAGTTGATTTACAAGACTGCGTGGCCAAAGGTAATTCCGACGTTGCTCAATTCCTGACAAACCTAGTCGCCTGAATTCTTGTATTAGTGAAACCAACCGCTAAATTCAGCCAAGAACTGTATGGGTCGATGGCGAAAAAATCTTGAAATGGTACAAACGTTTGTCACGCATTTGAGTTGAACTATGAATATAAAAGAAAAGCTTAAAAGATATTATCGGTACGCATTCAAGGATGTTCCGAAAACCCGCATCGATCGAAAGTATCCGATGGAACGGCATGGGGGCACATACGGGGGATGGAATATCATCCAAGACAGTCTTGAATCGACGAGTACTGTTTACTCCTTCGGAATTGGTAAAGACATATCTTTTGATCGGTCAATCCACAAAAAATACGGATGTAAGATTTTTGGTTTCGACCCCACGCCTGAAGTGAAAAATTGGCTTGGGCAATTTGATGATCTAGATTTCTTTGAACATCAACCAGTGGCGCTTGGAGCGAAAGACGGGACCGAGAGTTTTTATTTTCCAGAGAACGAAAACAACATCTCGATGACAACGCTAAAGAACGAATTGGGAAGCTCGAAAAATATAGAAGTTGAGATGGCGCGATTGTCGACACTAATGAACAAACTCGGCCATCGGAAGATTGATCTATTGAAAATGGATATTGAGGGTTCAGAATACGAAGTCATTCCAGACATACTAAGTCAAAATTTGGATGTCTCGCAAATCCTTGTCGAAATGCATCATTTTTTCGACAGCTTTTCCGGTCAAGATTCAGACGACCTGATTCAAAAGATGAGATCTGCAAACTATGAACTCATTTCGATATCTGACAGTTTGTGTGAGTTCAGTTTTAAGAAAACCGTATAGCGAAACTCTTTAGGGCTCGGCATTCCGGTGCGGGGTAAGCAAGTTCTGATGCGCGGTTTCGCGCACTGCGGTTCGATCGATGAGGTGGCAGCAATCCTGACGACGGACGTATTCCGATACTGAAGTGGCAACGCACTCGCGACGATGCGGCAGCCTGGCTAGAGTCGCCAAGGTGCTCGAATTGGAGATTGATCGATTCGAGGAATCAATCCTCAACTTGGACGGACAGTTGGTAGACGCCGATAAACCCTTGAAAAATGCCGGTTCGTGACAGGTTGGTAGCAAAGTCGCGAAATTTTCCTATTCTCAGGAATTGGTGTTCTAGTTAATTTAGGTGAGACCTAACTTCCACTCCCTCATGCGACGGATCGCCATGACATCTAGCCCATCCTCTATTCCTATGTCTTCCCCAGCGATTTCGATTATCACTGCGGTCTACAACTGCGCTCAAACGATTGGCACCACAATCGACTCAGTGTTGGCCCAGACCGATAAATCAATTGAGTACATCATCATCGACGGCATGTCGGATGACGGAACTCAGGCCGTGATTGAAGGCTACGGCGATCGGATTTCAAAAGTCATTCGAGAACCTGATCAAGGGATTTACGACGCGTTGAACAAAGGGGTTCAAGCAGCGAGTGGCGACATCGTCGGCTTTGTGCACGCTGATGATGCACTGGCTGACAATAGTATTGTTGCCAAGATCAAATCCAAGTTTGCGGTCGAAGCGGAACTCGACGCAGTTTACGGTGACCTGCTGTATGTCGATAGCCAGGATACGGACAAGGTGATTCGATATTGGCGTGCGGGAAAGTACGATCGAAACAAATTTCTGTTTGGATGGATGCCTCCTCATCCAACTTGCTATCTCCGCAAAGAGATTTATCAAGAACTTGGCGCGTACAAAACGGACTTCGGTTCTGCTGCCGACTATGAGTGCATGGTTCGCCTAATGTACAAACATCAAATTAACGTTGGCTACCTTCCGGAAATTGTTTCCAAAATGCGAGTCGGGGGCACAAGTAATGTTTCGATGGAAAATCGTTTAAAGGCCAACCGAGGTGATCGCCAAGCTTGGCTTGAAAACGATCTGCGGCCCCCATTTGGCCTGCGGTTCACGAAACCAATTTCCAAGCTGCCACAATATGTGTTGCGACCTGTAGCGTAGGTTGTCTGGACGCGGATACTCAGGTCGAGAATTAAGCCGCTGTTGTGGCGGGCCACGCGTGAGGACAACGGTAGTCCAGAATCGGATATCGCGCCTTGGTAGCTTCTAACTGCGCTCTGGCTGGCGGGCCAAGCTACTTACTTCTTATGTAGAGGCAACGCGCAGAAGTCCTATCAACTGGAATTCTGACCAATCCCGCGACTCCACTGACGGCTATTGGAATACCAGCAAAAAGGTACCCAAAGGCAAACCCCAGCAACTCGTAGTACAATAGTCATGAAGTCCTTCGACGGGAGTTTTGGCGTCCTTGGCGATGCCATTCATATTCTCGCTCAGGCCAAGACAGGAGAGAACGGACGCGTTTTTGAAAAACCGAAGAACATGGGGCATGAATCTGTCAGCCACCGAACTTCAGCGGCTAAAGCTACTTGTGAATCAACCGATTCTCGCTTTCTCAAACGACGTCCAATCCAAACAAAACATGACATCAACACTTAGCAATAACGCAGCCAGTCAACTTTACGATTCGATCAAAAACCGAACCGCGACCGTCGGCGTGATTGGTTTGGGATACGTCGGATTGCCGTTGATCGACGCCTATGTTTCGGTCGGGTTCTCGGCGCTCGGATTCGATGTTGATAAAAAGAAAGCCGACCGTCTCAATGACGGACAAAGCTACATTGCACACATCCAGCACGAAACCATTCAAGGTTGGTTGGACAAAGAACAGTTCGAAGCCACTGTGGATATGTCACGGCTGGCCGAAGCCGATGTGATTCTTATCTGTGTGCCGACGCCACTTACCGATAGCCGTGACCCTGATCTTCGTTACGTTGAATCGACGGCAAAAGCAATTGCCACGTCGCTTCGTAAGGGCCAGCTAGTGATTCTCGAAAGCACGACTTACCCAGGTACGACTCGAGATGTTGTGTTGCCGATTTTGAAAAAGTCCGGGCTGACTGAAGGCGAAGACTTCTTTCTGGCGTATAGTCCCGAGCGAGAAGATCCCGGCAACCCTCAATTCACGGCCAGTTCAATTCCAAAAGTTGTCGGTGGCTTGGAAGTTAACAGCAAAGAACTGGCAGTTTTGTTTTACGAGCAAGCCATTACCAAAGCGATTCCTGTTAACTCTTGCGAAGTCGCCGAAGCATGCAAGATTTTGGAAAACACATATCGCAGCGTCAACATTGCGATGGTGAACGAACTCAAAATTCTATTTCAGAAACTTGACATCGATATCTGGGAAGTCATCGATGCGGCCAAGACAAAACCGTTTGGATTTCAAGCGTTTTACCCAGGACCGGGCTTGGGCGGTCACTGCATTCCGATTGATCCGTTTTACTTGAGCTGGGTTGCGCGAAAGCACGAAATGTCGACCAAGTTTATCGAGCTGGCTGGCGAAATTAATACCAGCATGCCGCTGTATGTTATCCATCGTGTTTCCGAGGCCTTGAATGCCAAAGGCAAGCCAATCAAAGGAAGCAAGATTGGGATCTTCGGTGTCGCTTACAAAAAGGATGTTGATGATCCTCGCGAAAGTCCATCGTTCAAACTGATGGAACTGTTGAGTGAGCGCGGAGCAGAGCTCAGCTATTGCGACCCTCACATTCCAAAACTGCCTTCCATGCGCCATTACGATGTGCCGGATCTGACCAGCGAGTCCATCACTCCCGAATATTTAAGCAGCCTGGATTGCTTGTTAATCTCGACTGATCACACGGCGTTCAAGTGGGATGAAATCGTGGAACACTGCAGCTTGATCGTCGATACGCGAAACGCGCTTCAGGGCTTTAGTGGTCACCGCGACCAGATTTGGAAAGCTTAGAGGCCAGTCGGCCGGATAGGGGTTAGATGCTTTACGCAATCGATGCGGATTTTGCGTCGTGCACGATGGGTTAGCTGCTTGGGGAAGGTGAATAAACTTACAGCATTCACTGCCTGCAAATTGCCGTTTGTCTGGACTTAATGGCCACGACATGTAAACTGGGTACTTCGTTTCGGTCTGTTTTTCAAAGGGTTCGACAGAACTTTTATCGCGGTCCAATCGTAAACCATTTTCGAACGCAAATTTCTGCAAATCCCTATCGGCGCTTCGACGAGACAAGATCAGCGACCCCTCACTTTAATTTCCAGAAGTACTATGGCGACTGCTAACGTAACCCAAGACCACGAATCATCTAATCACTCTAATTCAAATATGATGAAAGTGGCATTGCCCTATATCGTAGCGATTGGTGCGCAGCTTCCAATGTTGCTCCTGTTCTTTCGCAGCTTGTGGGCAAAAACCCACTATCAAACATTTGCGTTTGCCATCGTGGCAACCGCTGCGATCATTTGGATGCGCTGGCCTCGCGAAGAACGTATGCAGTTCCACCGGAGTCTGGCAAGCGACATTCTGTTAGTATTGGGCCTGATTTGCGCGTTGGGATCGGTGGCGTTTGTTGAACCTTGGTTCACCGCTGCCAGTGTTATGCTGCTACTAACAAGCTTCCTGGCTCGGACCGCTGACTCGGACACAAAGAAGAGCCTTTGGACAGCCGCATTGCCATTGTTCGTTTTTCTTCCATTGCCGTTCGGGCGTGACGTAGGACTGATCACGATGCTCCAACGGTCGAGTGCTTGGTTCACCAGCCGATTGCTTGACTTGCTTGGGCTTGGCCACCACATGGACGGAACAGTCATCGAAGTTCCCGGTCGACCTCCTTACGGTGTCGCCGAAGCGTGCAGTGGAGTGCAGTCGTTTTTCACTCTGCTATTCATCTGTATGGTCTTCATTGTGATCAACCGCAGAATTTCTTCCAGCGTCGTCTCGGGGGTCATTTTATCGATCCTGGCAATGATCGTGTACTTTGTCGGACTGACAGCTCCCGGATTTGGCTTGGGCTACGTTGCCGTTGCGATCCTCCTTTGGGGCTTCCTCGGATTTCGAGCTTCAATCTTGATTGTGTCAGCCGTGTTCTGGGCTTTGTTTATCAATACGGTTCGAATCTTGATCATTCCGATCATGGATATCAACTTTGATATTAACTTGGTTCACGGATTGCCTCACGACTTGCTTGGCTGGGCGGTACTGTTTCTCGGTTTCTTGTTGCTGTTGAGTACCGACCAATTGTTAATGTTCCTGTTCGGCCCTGTTGATCCCGAGGCGGGGGAAGCGGGTCCGTTTGGAAAACTAATCACACGATTTTGGAATCAGTTGATTTCCGGTCAAGAAGCGAATGCTGAAGATTCGGGTAAAAAGAAACGAAAAGGGCGTCGCCCAATTACCGATGCCGCGATCAAGTTTTCCTGGTTGGTCGCTATCGTTGTGGCGATTGGTGGCGTGTTGCAGCTTTACGATGTTCAGCAATCGTATTCCAACAATCTTAAAGTTCGCTTTTTCGATGCCGACGTTACGCGACCGTTCTCCGAAGACGATTTGCCCAAAACGATCGAAGACTGGACGATTCCGGATAAGAACGGCTACACATCACAAACGCGCGATCGAGGCAGTGACCTTGGTCGTCACTCGGATATTTGGCAATACCGGGCACCACGGTGTAACGTAATTGCTTCGCTTGACCAAACATTTCCTGGTTGGCACGAGTTGACGACTTGTTACCAGAACCAAGGCTGGAAACTTATTGATCGTGTCAAAATCGTACCGACCAAACCGGGACAGGAAGGCTGGACTTACATCGAAGCAAGGTTTGAAAAAGAGACTGGGCAAAGGGGTTACTTGCTCTTCAGTCTGTTTGACGGTTCTGGCGGCCCAATCGACGCGCCGCTTGTCGCGGGTGGACTTTCTTCGTTTATCCAACGAGCCACGAATCGATTGTCCAATCGAATTCGCCGTAGCCTGTTTACATCCGAAGCGTATCAGACTCAGGTTTGGCTAACTCACTTTAGTGACCTCGACGAACCTCTGAAACGAGAGATTGCTGACCGTTACATGACCATTCGTGAAATCATGCGTACCGAATTCATGAAGAAAGAAGGCATTACCGCCGATTCATCAACGGCAGGATCTGGATCAGCCGATGCTTCCGCGGAACTTCAAGACTCAGTCAGCACTTTGGGACGTTCCGGCGATTTAGCCGACAACTTGTAAAGTGATTGCTTTGCTAGTTTGTAGGCGTTGTTGGTCGTGATTGAAAAACCAAACAAGCGAAAAGTTTCACTTTCCAACAACGTCAACGAACATGAATTATTTAGTCACTGGTTGCGCTGGATTTATTGCCAATCGCGTCGCGCAATTCCTTTTGGATGAGGGCCATCACGTTGTTGGGGTCGACAATGTAAACGACTACTACGACGTTTCACTTAAGCAGCATCGTCTCGAAAAGCTCACCGCCAGCGATAATTTTCAGTTCGCGAAAATGGACATCGAAGATCGCCATGCATTGGGAAAACTCTTCGACGCAACAAAGTTCGACGCCGTGCTCAATCTCGCTGCCCGAGCAGGCGTGCGGTACAGCATGATCGATCCGCATGTCTACATGACGACCAATGCGATGGGCAGTTTGAACTTGCTCGAAGAGATGAAGGATCGCGACATCAAGAAGTATGTGATGGCGTCAACGTCTTCACTGTACGCCGGCCAGGAAATGCCCTTTGTCGAAACTCTGGCCGTCAACACACCGATCTCTTCTTATGCTGCGTCGAAGAAAGCGGCTGAAGCGATGGCGTATTCCCATCATCATCTCTACGGCATTGATGTTTCGATCGTGCGTTATTTTACCGTCTACGGACCAGCCGGCCGGCCAGACATGTGCATCTTCCGTTTTATCAAATGGATCGACGAAGGAACTCCGATCGAATTGTTTGGTGACGGAACTCAGTCGCGTGACTTTACTTTTGTCGACGACATTGCCAGAGGCACGATCGCCGCGCTCAAACCTGTGGGGTATGAGGTTGTCAATCTGGGCGGTGGCAATCAGCCCATTTCGCTCAACACGATAATTGAGAAACTGGAAACGTTGCTCGGCAAGAAAGCGCAAATCAAAAATGCACCGTTTCACATTGCCGACATCAAAACAACCTGGGCCGACATCAGTAAAGCCGATCGGTTGTTCGGATGGAAGCCAACGATCGACCTCGACTCCGGCCTCAAAGCTTGTGTTGACTGGCATCGAGAAAATTTGCCTTGGTCCAGCCAGATCGTGCTGCCGTAAGCGTTGTTCCCAGCACGGACTAAGAACCGTATCCGCCACCGCCGGGTGTTTCCAAACGCAATCGATCGCCAGGATCGACAGCCAGCTTGCAAGTGCTTTCCAGTTCGACGAAATCGGTGGAATCTTTTCGCTTAAGCAAATTCTCCCCGGCTGCTCCGGGCTGCGCATCGCCGACTGCATAAGGTTGTTTCGTGCGACGATTGGTCAACAACGAAACGGTTAACCGCCGCTTAAATTCGACTTCTCGCGCCATCCCGTCTCCACCTCGATGAACGCCGTCTCCGCCGCTGCCAGTCCGAATCGAACACTCACGCAAGATAACCGGATAGCGAGTCTCCAAAACTTCTGGATCGGTCAACCGCGTGTTGGTCATGTGTACGTGAACAGCGTCGGCTCCGTTTCCCTCGGCAGTTGCGCCCGATCCACCGCCGACCGTTTCGTAGTATCCAAAACTTTCATCGCCCATCAACCAGTTATTCATCGTTCCTTGACTGGCTCCCGCGATTCCCAACGCGCCCAGCAACACGTCGACAATTCGCTGTGATGTCTCGACATTGCCGCCGACGATTGCTGGACTTTCGGACGGCACCTCCGCAACCTGCGGATTGAGAAAACACTCGGGCAGCACGATATTGACTGGCTTCATCACACCTTCGTTAAGCGGGATATCGTCTTCGATCAACAACCGCATCATGTACATGACGGCCGACGCAACAATCGCAGAATTAGCGTTTTGATTGCCTGATAAAACCGGATCTGTTCCTGCGAAGTCGATCGTCAATTCGTCTTGGTGTTTTTCGATGGACACCTGAATGGTGGCATCGTTGTCCAGTGCATCTTCGAATTCGTAGGTACCATCTTCGATTTGCGAAAGCGCGGTCCGGGCTTTTGCTTCTGCTGCATCTTGGATGAACTTCATGTTCGCCAGCACAATATTGACTCCGTGCTGTTCAGCCAGTTTCAACAATTGGGTTTCGCCCGCCCGATTGGCAGCGACCTGCGCTTTGATGTCAGCAATATTTTCGTCCGGAGACCGGGAAGGATAGGGGCCGCTTGTCAAAACGGAATTGAGTTCATCAAACTTCGAGACGCCGCTGTCGATCAAACGAAAGTTGTCGATCAACACGCCCTCTTCGCCAAGCGTCGTTGCATCGGGCGGCATCGAACCAGGAGACTTGCCGCCAATCTCGCTGTGGTGACTGCGACTGGCAACCCAGAACGCGATCTTGGTTTTCGCGAAAACGGGTGTCACGACAGTTACATCCGGCAGGTGGGAACCGCCTGCGTACGGGTTGTTGGTAACAAACACATCGCCGGGCCGGATTTTTGAGTTCGCGCGAATGATGTTGCGAACTGTTTCACTCATCGCACCAAGATGAACGGGAATGTGTGGTGCGTTGACGACGAGGTCTCCCGACTGCGTAAAGATCGCACAGCTGAAATCCAAACGCTCTTTCACGTTGACGCTGACCGAGGTTTTTTGAAGCGCTAAACCCATTTGGCTGGCGATGGAAGAAAAATGTTGGTTAAAGATTTCCAACTGGACAGGGTCGACTTCCGTTTTCGATTGTTGTGACTTGTTCTCTCGAGAAAATTGACTTTCGACAACCGAACTCAAACTCACTGGCTCCAACACCAAAGAGCCGTCTTCAAACACCGTTGCTTGCCAGTTCGGATCGACAACGGTTGTCGAAATCGAACTAGCGATAATCGCCGGCCCGACGACAACGTTGCCGTTTTGTAAATCGTCCCGATCAAACATCGCCGCTGAAATTGCTTCGCCGTTGAAGTAAAACGTTTGAGATTTGCTCGACGTGTTGGCGTCTACGGTTTGAGTTGATGACACCGGCGCGACTCGCGAAAGTTGATCAGTCTTCAACGTCGCTTCTGCCCGAACAGCGACGCATACGATGGGCCGGTCCTGCTGGTATCCGAACTGCCGTTGGTGCTCGGTAAGAAATAGTTCTTTGGCTTGTCGAAGGTCCGCACAAGCAATCGACAAAAATGTTTCGGTGCCTTGGTATCGCAAATTCAAGACGATACTGACACAGATGTCGTTAGCCGAAACGGCATCGAGTCGCTGAGTCGCTTGTAGGGAAACTTCAGCGAGCACCTCTCGAAACTGCTTTTCATTGATTTCGTTTAGCGGTTGCAAGACGGACCGGACTGAATGCGCCGTTGGAGCGGCCAAGCCAATTCCGACCGCGCTCAAGATACTGCTTTGTGGATGATCGATAACTTTTTCGATATTCAATAGACTGGCGATCGCACACGCGTGTTGCGATCCGGCCCCGCCAAAAGTGACAAGCACATATTCCTTGGGATCGTAGCCCTTACCGACCGACACGCTACGAATCGCTGCTGCCATATTGTGGTTGGCGATCTTGAGAAAACCTTCGGCCAGTTCCAGCGGCGTGTATGCAAAACCTTGACCAGCCAACTCGTCGCACAACTCAACCAACCGTTGTTCGACGATCGATTGGTTTAGCTCAAAAGGAAATTGCGAAATCGATATACGACCGACAAACAAATTTAAATCAGTCACCGTCAACGGACCGCCGCGTCCATAACAAGCTGGCCCTGGATCAGATCCGGCGCTCTCTGGCCCGACAACCAGCTTGCCTCCGTCAAATCGGCAAATCGACCCGCCACCAGCGGCCACCGTTTCAATGGCCAACATGGGCGTCATGATTCGGACGCCTGCTTTGATCGTTTCGTAGTCCCTTTCAAACTTGCCGTCGAATCTCGAAACGTCGGTGCTGGTGCCGCCCATGTCGAACCCGATAACTTTCTCGATTCCGTGCGATTGTCCAACGCGGGCCGCGCCGACAACGCCGCCAGCAGGCCCGGACAACACGCTGTCTTTACCGGAAAATTTCTCGCGAGTCACCAGCCCGCCGCTGGAGGTCATTAGCTGCAACGAACTGTTGCGTGAAAGACTCTGCTTAATTTCATCGAGATAGCGGCCAATCACCGGATTCAAATAGGCGTCCAAGACCGTCGTTTCGGCTCGCGACACCATCTTGATCAGCGGAGCGACTTCGTGGGATACCCGAACATCGGCGAATCCAACTTCTCGGGCAACACTAGCAACCAGTTGCTCGTGAGCCGAATACCGAAAGCCGTGAAGCAAACAAATTGCAACCGACTCGATACCTTCGTCGCGCAATCGTTGAAGTTGTTTCCGCACTTGTTTCGAATCGGGAACTTGCTCGACAAAGCCATCGAAAAGAATTCGTTCGTCAATCTCGATCGAAGCCTCAAAAAGCGGCGTCGGTTTTCGAATCGTCAACTCGAACAAATCTGGCCGAGCCTGATCGCCGATCCGCAACAGATCTTTAAACCCTTTCGTCGTCACCAGCGCCGTCGGCGCACCTGATCGCGTCAACAATGCGTTGGTCCCGCGCGTCGTGCCAAGTTTGACTTGACAGTCAGGCAACGATTTTCCAAAAGGGGTTTTCGTAACTTTGTGCATCGCCACGATCGGAGCATGGCAGTTGGGGACAATCTCAAACCGCTGAATCGATTCCCAAAGCGCATCATCAACGGGCGTGGTTAGTTCAAGACGATCTTCATAGCTAAATTGAATGACTGAAGTAGCTAGCCCCAATCCATCAGCATCAAAAAACTCGATTGAAAGCCCGTTGTACTCGCCTTCGATCGCTGCCCGCTGTTCGCTGGGGACTTTTCCTGCGATCAGACACACTTTGGCCGATTGGAATCGAGAAATGGTACCTTTGACTCGACTGGAACTGAGAACTTTGTTTTGAAAACGTGTTCCCGTTGGAGATTCGGCCAGGCAATCGGTGAATGTCCCTCCGACATCGATCCAGAATTTCCACATGTGTTGAACCGGCAGGTTACAAAATCGTGACTAAGTTTCCACTGGGTAGTTTACCGCGAAGCCGGCGACCTTCTTGATTGCCGCGTCAAAACGTCGCGAAAACAATGCTGAAAATCGGCAATTGGCCGCTGCTTAGGCTCGGCGGTGTCAAAAGCTGAATGTTTTTTCGGTTTGCCTATTGGCGAACGTTTGCGCCGTTTAACAGTTATCTTTTTGGTATTGGCCGGTATCGCTCGCCGACTTGCGGCAAACCGTGCATGGACGACGCCATTATTGATCCGTTGGCGTAAACATTTGCCGTCAATATCTCGTGCGACGTTTTGACACACCGGGCTTTCTTTTACTAACCGGCCTTGATCACCCCTCAAAAGTATGTGACCATTTTTCATCTCGATATTTAGCGAAGATTGGCTTAAATTTCTGCAGATGAAACGGTAGAAGTATTAAGTCGCGGCTACCGGTGCGGCTTTGTTTTTCCCACAGCACTTTCTGTTTGGAAAGTGCCAGAACAAAGTCGCGTTTGAGAAGCGATCAGAGTGTCCCGATGCTGTGGAGTTCAGAACTGAAAAGTCGGTTCAGATGTACAGCACCATTACCCAAAACAAATAACGTCGATTGTAGACAGTTCATTGTCCAACAGTCTTTTGGTGATTCATGCAAGAGTTTCATTTTCCAACGTGGGTGAACAAATTTACGCTGCTTGCCATCGGTGGTGGTTTGGCCGTCGCCGGATATCTGGCAACCTGTTTGTTCGCAGCGATTCATCCCAGCATTGTCAATGTCGGGCACAAACCAAAACAGCCCGTTCCGTTCAGTCACAAACTGCACGCGGGTCAATTGAAATTGGATTGTCGCTATTGCCACAACACGGTTGAGAAGGCTGGTCACGCAGCGATTCCGCCGTCGGCGACTTGTGGCAACTGTCATGGTGGCAATCGCACTACAGCCTCGTTGGTTGACGGAGTGGTTAAACCTGGTCGCGATCTTGGCATCGTTCATGCCGAAAACCCGTTGTTGCAACCGCTTCGAACAAGCCTCGAAGATCCTGACCAGCCGCTGCTATGGGAGCGCGTCCATGACTTGCCTGACTTTGTGTACTTCAATCACAGCGCCCACATCAACCGTGGTGTGAGCTGTGTTTCTTGTCACGGTCGAATCGATCAAATGGAAGTCGTCCAACAAATCGAGTCACTTTCCATGAAGTGGTGTCTTGATTGTCATCGTAATCCTGAAAAACATCTTCGCGATCCATCACTTGTGACGCAGCTTGATCTTGAGATCGAAGACCCGGAAGCCACTGGCGCTGCTATTCGGAAAGAGCTTGGCATTAACCCCAACGTTGGCTGTTCGACTTGCCATCGATAAGCATCGAGACCAGAGCCTGAAAATTCGACTGCATTTTTTGCAACGCAAAACCAAATAAAACGCGACTCATGAATAAACCACATTCAAAAACATCTGACGCTCAAACAAGCACGCCTGGTTTCGATGACCAGCTGGAACAGCTTGTAGATTCGCCTGAGTTCAATGAAGCGATTGATCACGATTTCGGTACGATTACCGATGAGCTCGAAGACGGTTTGTCGCGTCGGCGCTGGTTGCAGATCATGGGTGCTTCGTTGGCGCTGGGCGGAATTTCTGGCTGTCGTTTCGAAGAAGAAAAGATCGCGCCGTTTGCGTTTCGTCCTCAAGGTCGGGTTCCGGGCATTCCGGAAAAATTCGCTTCGATGATCGAGTTCGGCGGCGTTGCTCAGCCGTTGCTTTCGACAAACTACGACGGTCGCCCGATCAAGCTCGATGGAAATCCGAATCATCCAAGCTCACTTGGTGCGTCAAACGCTTTTACACAAGCGACCATTCTTGAATTTTACGACCCGGACCGCTTGCGAGCTCCGCTGAAAACGGACACCGCTGAAAAAGTTCTCGCCCGCGCGTTTCAAGAGACTTCCAGCGACGACGTCACCAACGTTCTCAAAGGATTGGCCAGCGACCTTTCTGGCGTCGCTGTATTGGCGGAACCAACTTCATCGCCAAGCATGTTGCGGCTGAAGTCGGAGTTCGAAGCCAAGGGAGGAACCTGGTATACGTTTGCTTCGGTCAACGATGACAACACTCGAGCTGGAGCCAAACAAGCGTTCGGCAAAGTCGTCAAAACACATTACAACCTGACCGATGCGGAAGTGATCGTCACGCTCGATTCTGATTTGTTGTTGATGGATCCAAATGGAATCGCCAACAGTATTTCGTTCGCCGGCGGACGCGATGTCGACCACGGAACAATGAGCCGAATGTACTGCGTGGAAAGCCAGTACAGCACGACCGGAGCTTCCGCCGATCATCGCATCTCGGTTCGCTCGGGCGACATGGCTGGGTTCGTAGCGTCACTGGCCAAAGCGATTGACGAGGGCGTGACACCAGACGATTCGATGCCTTATCGCGACAAAGTTCTTGCGGCGATGGCTTCCGATTTAGTGGCCAGCAAAGGCAAAGGCGTGATCGTTGTAGGTGAATCGCAACCTCCAATCGTTCACGCATTGGCTCACGCTCTGAATGAAAAACTTGGCAACGCTGGCGCGACGGTGACTTACACCGATGTGCCTGATCCTGAACGACTTGGCTCCCATGAATCGCTCGCCGCGATGATCGACAGCGCTGGTTCAATCAAAACGCTGATTGTTCTCGGCGGCAATCCCGTTTACGGAGGACCGGCGGCTTTGGATTTGGGCGCGGTCATCGCCAAGGTCCCGAACTCGGTTCACGTTACTTGTTTCCGCAACGAGACGAGCTATTCGTGTAATTGGGTCAGCAACATGGCCCATCCATTGGAGTCATGGAAAGACGGACTTGCTGCAGATGGTTCGGTCTGTGTTGGTCAGCCTCTGATCAATCCATTGTTCGGCGGGCTTTCCGATTTGGAAACGATTGCCATGCTGACCACTGGCGAGAAAGTCAAAGGATTGGACATCGTAATGCAAACCAGCGGGTTGGCTGGTAACGAATGGACGAGCGCGGTTCATGATGGATTCATTGCTGACTCTGCTCCTGCCGCCGTTTCTGTTTCAGCCGGTGTACCTCCGGCAATCGAAGCAAACGACAACTGGAAAACTCCCTGGGATGGAAACAGCCTCGAGTTTGTATTCGCTCCATCTCGATCGACTTACGATGGCCGCTACGCCAATAACAGTTGGTTGCAAGAACTTCCCGACTTCATCACGAAGTCCACTTGGGACAACGTGTTAACGGTCAGCCCCATGACCGCTGAAGCACTTGGACTGAAACAAAACACCAAAGCGTCTGTCACCATTGGCGACAGTGAGATTCGCATTCCCGTCAACGTGCAACCGGGACAAGCCGATGGCTCGATTGGGATCGCTCTTGGTTACGGTCGAACCGCTGCCGGTCGAGTTGGCGGAGATTTGGCTAATAAAGTCCCAACCGTTGGACAGGATGTTGGGCCGTTCCGGACCGCAGAAACCTGGAACTTTGTTACCGGGTTGGGCAAGGAAACGATTACTCCTTCTGGCACAAAATACAAACTGGCCATCATTCAGGAACCATGGACAATTGACGACACAGGTCGTGATGAAATCCAAAACCGAATGTTCCGCGACGCAAGCAAAGGGGAGTCCGATCGAAGTTCGTTGATTCGTGAAGGTTCGTTTGAAAGCTTCAAAGAGTTTTCAAAAAATCATCACGATCACGCAAAAGCTTCCAATCGCAAACAGAACCCGGAAATCACGCCAGCGAAACTGAGCAAGTCAACTGCACTGCCAATCGTGACCAATGTCAGCTTTGATCCTCACGCTCCTGTTCCTGGCAGCAAGCCGGTTGAAGATAAAGAGAGTGAAGATGGACATGGCGCGCACCACGCTCAGTGGCCCGAAGCGTTCCATATGCATCATGAGTTGTTTGACCTCACGCCAGGTTCTCGACTCGACTACACCATGGACAATCCTGCTCACACCAACGTGTGGGGCATGTCGATTGACCTCAACAAGTGTACTGGCTGCAACTCTTGCGTAACGGCTTGCCAGGCTGAAAACAACGTTCCGGTTGTGGGTCGCGCCGAAGTTTGGCGCGGTCGCGAGATGCACTGGATTCGCATCGACCGCTACTTTGGTGACAACCTTTACAACAACGAAGCGGCTGAGTCGGACGACAAACAGATCGTTCACCAACCCGTCGCTTGTCACCATTGCGAAAACGCGCCGTGTGAAACAGTTTGCCCCGTTGCGGCCACCGTTCACAATCGCGAAGGCTTGAACGACATGGTTTACAACCGCTGTATCGGTACGCGTTACTGCGGTAACAACTGTCCTTACAAAGTTCGTCGCTTCAACTACTTCAACTATTCTGATGCGAAAACGTTTTTGAAGTACCCGGGTGCCGACAAGGAAGTTCCCGGCGATCGCATGCTGCAGAACTTGATGATGAATCCGGAAGTCACGATTCGCAGCCGCGGCGTAATGGAAAAATGTACTTACTGCGTGCAACGTATTCAAAACACAAAAATCAAGGCGCGGAACGAAGATAACCGGGCAATTGGAGCCAACGAAATCACGGTCGCGTGTCAGGACGCCTGTCCAACGCAAGCGATCAAATTTGGTGACTTGGCCAATAAAGAAAGCGATGTCGCCAAAGCCCACGCCAACCCACGTGCCTATACGATGCTGGAAGAACTGAACAACCGGCCGCGAACAAAGTACCTGGCTCGTGTTCGCAACGTTCATCCAGCTCTGATGGATCACGACGATCGGGACTCGGTCCCGGAAATCGGTGGCCACGGAGGCGATCACGGAAGTCATGACGATCACGATCATGACGCAGACCATAAGTCCGGCGAAGGTGACGGACATGATCACGATGACAACGATCATGGTCACGACGAAAAGAATCACGACGCGTAGAGTTTGACAAGAACACAAAACGAAACATGGCAACTCAAATTGCCGTTAACTGATAAAGAGTAAAGAGAACAAGTCATGGCAACGACGCTTGACCCAAATTCACTCGACAACACATACGACGATCCAGCCGAACGCACGCCTTTGGTGTTGGGCGGACTGGACTATGAAGGTGTAACCGATACCGCCAGCGCGATCTGGGATCGGGAAACTCCGCCAGCGATCTGGTGGATCGTGTTGTTGATCGCCTTGAGTTTGCTGGGGATGCTCGGCGCTTGTGTAAATCACTTGCTGTTTTCCGGCACCGGCGTTTGGGGCAACAACAACCCGGCGTATTGGGGCTGGCCGATTGTGAACTTCGTTTTCTGGGTCGGTATTGGTCACGCGGGAACGTTGATTTCTGCGATTTTGTTTTTGTTCCGTCAAAACTGGCGAACAAGTATTAACCGTGCTGCCGAAGCGATGACGATCTTCGCAGTTATTTGTGCTGGCCTGTTTCCGGGCGTTCACATTGGTCGCGTGTGGGTTTTCTATTGGCTGTTCCCGATTCCAACCGAACACCTGGCGATGTGGCCGAACTTCCGGAGCCCGCTGTTGTGGGACGTGTTTGCGGTTTCGACTTACGCGACCGTTTCGCTGTTGTTCTGGTACATGGGTATGGTTCCAGATATCGCGACATTCCGAGATCGTACTCGGTCGAAGATTGGAAAATTCATTTACGGAATTCTGTCGTTGGGTTGGACAGGATCGGCTCGCAACTGGCACCGTTACGAAATTGCCTACACCATTCTGGCTGCACTGGCGACGCCGCTGGTTCTTTCTGTACACACGATCGTTAGTTTCGACTTTGCGGTTTCTCAGCTGCCTGGTTGGCACACGACGATCTTCCCACCTTACTTTGTTGCCGGTGCGATTTTTTCCGGCTTTGCGATGGTGGTCACGTTGTTGGTTCCGGCTCGGATCATCTGTGGTCTGGAAAAACTGATCACGATTCGTCACCTCGAAAACATGAACAAGATCATTATGGCGACCGGACTCATGGTAGGTACGGCGTATGGGATCGAGTTCTTTGTCGCTTGGTATTCAGGCGTCCAATACGAAAGATTCGCGTTGTATAATCGCGCGTTCGGAAACTTTTTCTGGGCGTACTGGATCATGGTGACATGCAACGTTTTGATCCCGCAACTGTTCTGGTTCAAATGGTGTCGAACGACTCCGTGGTTCATGGTGATCGTCTGCATCTTTGTGAACATCGGAATGTGGTTTGAACGTTTTGTCATTACGATCACGTCGCTGTGTCGTGACTTTGTCCCGTCGAGTTGGGCTTACTTCCATCCGACCTGGATCGATATCGGGATGTTGGTTGGAAGTTTTGGTTTGTTCTTCACGCTGTTCATGCTGTTCTGCCGGTTCTTGCCGGTGATCGCAATGGCAGAAGTGAAAGGCATCATGCCACGCGACCATGATGGTCATCATTAAGAGAGCGTCTGCCGTACTTTGGTGTTTTCACCAAAGTGCGAAATGAATCGGTGAAATTCCGAAACATGAAAATACTTGTTTGCGAAATTTGAAATGGCTGAAAACAATAACGACACTGCAACGATGAACGAAACGAATACGGAAGAATCCGAATTGGTTGGCTTGCTGGCTCAATTCGACGATCCGGATTCGCTTGTCGCTGCGTGTAACGAAGCTCGCGAAGCTGGCTATACCAAAATGGATGCCTATTCTCCGTTCCCGGTTCACGGAATCGATCCGGCGATCGGAATCAAACGAAGCTGGCTACCGTTCATCGTGCTGGGAATTGCCTTGGGCGCCGTGGTCGTTGGCTTGGGCATGCAGTTTTACACCAACGGCGGATCTATCGGCGGAGTCTCTACAGATCAAAACCCAATCTTTCCGGGTTACCAATTCAAGATTTCGGGTAAACCGTACTTCAGTTTGCCAGCCAACATTCCGGTTACGTTCGAAGTCATCGTGCTTTCGAGTGCGTTTGCAACTTTCTTCGGCATGTGGATTTTGAACAAGTTGCCTCGTTTTTCGAATCCGCTTCATCGCGTTTCCCGATTCAAGCGTGCGACCAACGACAAGTTTTTCCTGATGTTGGAAAAGGCTGACGAAAAATTCAGTGAAGCAGAGTCACGTACGCAACTTGACGGATGGGGCGCGGTTGCGATCGAAGAGGTCCGACAGGATTTGACCGATACGAAACTTCCTTCCTGGATGCCGATGGCGGCACTGTTGGGCGGTTTGGTTTTGCTAATTCCGCCGGTCGCCATTTTCAGTGTCATGGGCACAACCAACCGGGCACCTCGTCTGCATGTTGTTCCGGATATGGATTGGCAGCACAAATTCAAAACACAAGTTGTTCAGCACGATCTGCCCGACGGCAATCGCGTCTTCGTTGATAACCGGGCGATGCGTCAGCCAGTCGAAGGCTCCGTTCGGTGGGGCGACAATGAATTGCAATCCGACAGCGAGATGTTTCAGGGCATCAAAAAGGAATTCCAAAGTTCTGCGTTGGCGAAATTGCGAAAGTCCTATCAAACCTCACTGACCGGACAAGACGAAGACGCTGCAGCACCTGCAGAGGAAGAAAACCTTGACCAGTGGATTACAACTTTCCCTGCCGGATTCGAAGTCACGAAAGAGACACTGGATCGCGGCCGTGAACGATTCGAAATTTATTGTTCGGCTTGTCATGGCTATGCCGGCAATGGAGACGGATTGGTCAACCAGCGAGCCATGGCGCTCAACGCGCTCGGCAAAGCAAGCTGGACTACAGCGAAATCATTACACGACCCGGTCGTCAAAGACGAAACAAAAAATCCGATCGGTCGAATTTATGACACGATCACCAACGGTCGCGCCAACATGGGACCGTATAAAGACCAAATTCCGGTGGATGATCGCTGGGCCATCGTGGCTTACGTGAAAGCCCTTCAAGAAACAGGCATCGAACCGGTTGATGCAACGGCTGCCGCTGCTGAAGAGACTCCGGCGGTCGAAGTGGAGACGATCGTTGAGGATGAAGCCCCGGCCACCGAGGCTGTCGGCGAAGATGCTGCTACTGAGACTGAAGACGCCGACACAGAAGAAAATTCAGGTAACTGAAACGGAACCACTGGAAAGATTCGTTTAACAAACATTGCTTAAACCAATTTGCTGAACTGAAATGCACGAAACACGACCTGCAAAAATTACTTCACCGATCGTGACCCTGGGCGGGGCACAGGTCAAAACCATTCCAATCGCGCTCATCGTTGGCGCAGTCGGTATCGGTTTGGCTTTGGTATTGTCGGGTTTTAGTATGACCCGTTTCCTCCACATTTATCTGGTGAACTACGCATTCGTGTTAACGATGTGTATTGGCTGTTTGTTCTTTGTCACGATCTCGCATCTGACTCGCGCTGGCTGGAATGTGACGGTGCGTCGAATCGCCGAGTTGTATGCGATGTGCTTGTTGCCGCTGGCGATTCTGTTTTTGCCAATCCTGATTCCTGTGTTACTGGGCTACGACGATCTTTACGTTTGGAATGCGGCGGGTTGGTCAACACACAATGCGGAACTCTACAACGGCCTGACGGTCGAACAACTTCCGCCGCTGGAACAATTGAAATACCAATTTCTCAACCCGTACTTTTTCGCTGGTCGGTGGGTCGTTTACTTTTTGATCTGGGGCACGATGGGTTGGTATTTCCTCAGCCGATCTTTGAAACAGGATCAGCTTGGCGACAAAAACTTGACGGCGAAGATGCAGGCTTTCTCGGCTCCAGCCATGATTGTCTTTGCAGCATCGCTCGTATTTTCATCGTTTGACCTGTTGATGTCGCTCGAGCCACTTTGGTTTAGCACGATGTTTCCGGTTTACTTCTTTGCCGGTTCCATTTTGAGCGCGTTGGCGTTGATAACATTGACTGCATTGTGGTTACAAAGATCAGGTCGCGTCACTGACGAAATCACCATCGAACATTATCACGACATGGGCAAACTGATGCACGGCTTTATCGTGTTTTGGGGCTACATCGCCTTCAGTCAATTTATGTTGATCTGGTACGCCAACATTCCAGAAGAAACTTTCTGGTACGAGTATCGAATCAATCAAGACGGTTGGCGATCGCTGTCGTTGTTACTTTTAGTCGGTCATCTATTCGTTCCGTTTTTAGCGATGATGGGCCGCACCGTACGACGAAACAAAGCGTTCCTGGGTGGTGCGACGATCTATTTGTTGGTCATGCATTGGATTGACATGTACTGGATCATCATGCCCCAATGTTACGCCAAAGACGGTCACACGTTCACGCTCGGCGGCGGAGGAATATTCATTGACCTTGCTTGCACCGTTGGCATGATCGGATTTTTCATTGCGATCTTCTGTCTGGTAACTCGAGACAAGCCCTTGATTGCACTTCAGGATCCGCGACTTGGTGAAGCATTGAACCACGAAGTTCATTAATGAACCGTTACACAAAACATACGAACAGAATCGCCTTTTTGGGCCACTAAGATGACTGACACAACTGTAAATCAAACTGAAACCGACGCAGGCCATGCTGGACATGGTGGCCATGAAAAACCGCGCTACGATGACATTAATGTCACAACAGTCGTGATCGTGGGCTTCATTAGTGCGGTTATTACTGTGCTGACAATCCTGTTTGTCAAAGGCTTGCTCAGTGTTTGGGTCGGCAAGTACGAACGTATGCGAGCCGACGAAGTGGTAAACATGCCAGCAAAAGTCCAAGTCATGGAACAGAAAAAACAACTCGAAGGCGGCGAAGGGATTTTGTCGATTGAAGAAGCCGCCGAGAAAGTCCTTTCCAAATACGGCTCGAATTAACCTGCGAAACAAATAAGTCAGTTTGTCACATGACGAGAGACATTCACAAGCGATAATTAAGACAATGCGAACCATCCAGACAACTCGAACCCGAACGCTCGATTGCATCCCCGCGATGCGAACGACGATGTTCGCTGTTTGTCTGTTGAGTTGTTTCGCAATCGGATCGTTCGGATCATTTACCTCCGTCGCAATGGCTGACGAAACAGCAATCGTTGAAGATACCGAAAACCCGACACCGCCCGACGACGATCCATATGGGCTAAACAGGATTCCCGAGGTCGCGAAAGACATTGGCGTCGAATCGAAAATTGGTGACTTTATCGATCCCGATTCGCCGTTCCACGATCACGACAACCGGTTCGTGAACTTAGGCGATTACTTTGATGGCCAGCAACCAGTGATGCTTTCCTTCAACTATTCGAACTGCCCAAAACTCTGCAGTGTGCAATTGGAAAACATGGTCGCCACATTGGCGCAGATCAAATTCCGTGTCGGAACTGATTTCAAAATGGTTTCCATCAGCATCGATCCAACCGAACAGACATCACGAGCACGCAAGTCAAAAGACAAATACGCGTTCATGTACAACAAAGGGGAAAGTGTTGACGGTTTTCACTTTCTCACCGGCAAACGTGAAGAGATCAAATACGTCGCAGATACCTGCGGTTTTCAATACAAATATGTGAAAGAGCAAAAGCTGTTTTCACATCCGCCTGTGTTCATTCTTGTTTCTCCAGAAGGCAAGATTGTTCGCTACATTCACGGCCTGGATTACGATCCGGGCACCATCGAAAAAGCGTTGATCGAAGCGGCCGAAGGAAAAATTGGCTCGCCCATCAATCAGTTTTCTTACGCGCTTGGTTGTTTCGTCTTCGACGAGTCGACCGGCAAATATACTATTCAAGCGATGGCCATCATGCGAATTGGTGGCTTGTTGACAATCCTCGGATTGGCGATTGGCATCTTTCCTTATTTTGCTTTTCGTCATCGCCGAACCAATACACGAAACGGGAAAACGTCTGAGTCGTCCGACACAGTCGCTACCGCACCGATCACCCATTAACTTTTGAGCCAACCAATGAACTGGTTATATCCCACACTCATTGCCCAAGACGCCGTTGACGCCGACAAGCAAGCCATCATGGATCGCTTGAGCGAGTTGAATAACGGTACGTCGGTACCTGAAAGCGCGATTGAGCGGACGACCGATCCATCGGCTTCGTACTGGTTTCCTGAACAGGCTTCCGAGTTCGCTGCAGATATCGATTTTCTGTACTACGCGATTCTCTGGATCTCCACGATCTTCTTTATCGCGATCGTATTCTTCATGGTTTACTTTTGCATTCGATACCGACGCCGAGGTGGCGTGATCGATCCGCAACCAAGTTCTTCGCACAACACGTTGATCGAAATTTTGTGGTCAGTTGGCCCCAGTATCATCCTCGTCTGGATGTTTTACGCCGGAGCGGAAGGCTTCTTCGACATGCGTGTAGAACGGCCCGACGCAGAAGAAATCCAAGTCACTGCCAGTCGTTGGAACTGGGTGTTCACGTACCCCGATGGCGACAGCAGTGCAGAGCTGCATCTGGTCAACAACAAACCCGTCAAACTGATCATGCAGTCCACCGATGTGTTGCATAGCATGTTCATCCCGGCGTTCCGACAAAAGATGGACATCGTTCCAGGTCGTTACACGTATGCTTATTTAACGCCGATCATGGAAGGCGAATTTCGGTTGGCATGCACCGAGTACTGTGGAACAGGCCACTCCAAAATGCGGACCATGTGTAAAGTTCACGCCAGTAAAGAGGCTCGCAAATCGAGCACGGAATGGATTGAACCGGAACATCCGGCTTGGGAAAACGGTGAGCGGATTTACAAAATCAACTGCTCCGGCTGTCACAAAGTCGACGTTGCAGCGACAGGACCTCAGTTCAAAGGACTATGGGGCAAACAGGAAGAGTTGATCGACGGCACTAAAGTCCTGGTCGATGAAAACTATATTTCAGAATCGATCAAATATCCGGATGCGAAAGTCGTTGCCGGGTATGGTCCTGTTTCGAAAATGAATTCGTTTAAGGGAAAACTGACTGACGCAGATATCAATCAGGTAATTGCGTATTTGAAATATCTCAACGATCCAGACAGCGTTTCCAACGAGCCCGAAGGCATTCCAGAAGAAGCGAAATAGATCGACAGCGACGACATACACAAAAGAATTTGATCAAGTCCAATTTATTGGCAAGCAACATCTCAGGTTGAAACCATGGCAACTGAAGAACTTCGAAACAAACTTTTTTCGACACCCGAAACCAGCTACTTGAATTGCACCAAGGGCTGGAAGTCGTGGGCGTTTACGCTGGACCACAAGCGTATCGGCATCATGTACTTGATCGGTGTATCGCTGGCGCTGTTCCTTGCGGGAGGTTTCGCCCTCGCGCTTCGTTTGCACTTGCTCGACTTTGACGGCAAGTTGCTGACCGACGATCAGTACAATCAGGCGTTCACTTTGCACGGCGCGATCATGGTGTTCGCTTTTATCATCCCCAGTGTTCCCGCGGCGCTTGGTAACTTTGTGTTGCCGATGATGCTGGGAGCCAAGGACGTGGCGTTTCCCCGGATGAACCTGTTCAGTTTTTACTTGTGGATCTTCGGGACCGGGTTCCTCATGTTCGCAATTCTCTCTGGCCACGGCCTTGATACCGGTTGGACGTTTTACACACCGTACAGTATTGAAACCGAAACCGGTGTGATTTATGCAACGTTCGGTGCATTCATTCTGGGATTTAGCTCGATCTTCACGGGTCTGAACTTCCTGGTCACAATCAACACCATGCGTGCTCCGGGACAAACTTGGTTCAAGCTGCCTTTGTTCCTGTGGTCACTTTACGCGACATCGATCATTCAGGTTTTGGCCACACCGGTTCTCGGTATCACGTTGCTGATGTTGATCGCGGAAAAGACGATGCACATCGGAATCTTTGATCCGAAGTACGGCGGTGACCCGGTTTTGTTTCAGCACTTTTTCTGGTTCTATTCGCACCCGGCGGTATACATCATGATTCTGCCTGCGATGGGAATCATCAGTGAACTGATTTCGGTTTATGCTCAAAAGCGAATTTTCGGATACTCATTTATCGCGTTCTCATCCGTCGCGATCGCGTTGCTGGGCTTCCTCGTTTGGGGACACCACATGTTCACCAGCGGTCAGTCACCTATGGTCACACTTATTTTCAGTGCGATTACCTTTACCGTTGCGATTCCGTCCGCGGTGAAAGTGTTTAACTGGCTGGCGACGTTGTATAAAGGTTCGATCCTGCTGAACACGCCAATGTGTTATGCACTGTCGTTCATCTTCCTGTTTGGAATCGGCGGTTTGACAGGTTTGTTCCTGGGAGCTCTTTCAACTGACATCCACTTGCACGACACCTACTTTGTTGTCGCTCACTTTCACTTCGTGATGGTAGGTGGAACTTTGACCGCGTTGTTAGGCGGCTTGTTTCATTGGTGGCCAAAAATGTTTGGGCGCATGTACAACGACTTCCTGGGTCGTATTTCATGCCTGCTTGTGTTCATCGGATTTAATTTGACCTTTTTCCCGCAGTTCGTCATGGGCTCGCGTGGTATGCCTCGACGATACGCTTCGTACGACCCTGAATTCCAGGTCTTCCACCAATGGTCCACATACGGAGCGATGGTTCTGGGCTTGGGAATCCTACTGGCTTATGTGGTACTCGTTTACGCTGTCTTTTATGGCAAGCGTTGCGGTGCGAATCCGTTCAAAGCTGCTTCGTTGGAATGGCAATCAAGTTCGCCTCCAGACTTCCATAACTTTATTCACAACCCGGTTCTGGTTGACCCTTACGATTTTGAATCGCAAGTTTACGACGAAGGACTGGAGACATACATTCCGCGCGAGTTCGCTGACCCTGACAAGGTTAAGCCTCGAAAAGAACCTGTACACCATTAGTAAACATGTGGTCACTGATTCAATGGTGATCCACATTGCGTATATTTGCCGATAATATTTGACGACCTCGGAGCCGGAAATGGCTGTAGCCGACAAAAACGAAACTCACGACGACCATCACGATGATCATCACGATCATGGTGAGTTCATCGCGCATCACTTTGATTCACCTGAACAACAGTTCGATTCGGGAAAGCTTGGAATCTGGATTTTCCTGGTTACCGAGATCCTGTTTTTCGGCGGATTGTTTACAGCATACGCTTTGTATCGAGTCAATCATCCATTGATCTTCGAACAAGCCCACGTGTTCCTGGATCGAAACCTGGGTGCTCTCAACACAATCGTGCTGCTGTTTAGCAGTTTGACGATGGCGTTGGGTGTTCACGCGGCTCAAAACGCGGACAACAAAAAGTGTGGTTTCTATGTGTTGATCACGATGGTCTGCGCCGCGATCTTCCTCGGCGTTAAAGCCGTTGAATACAGTCACAAGTGGGACATGGGAATTTTCCCGCGTGCCAGTTTTGCCCTCGACACCAGCCATCATCCAGAAGGAATTTCGCCTTACTTGATTTGGCTCAGCGTGCCGCCTTTGTTGTTACTGATTGGCTTTGTTGCAGCCAGTGTAATTACGAAACTTACTGACAAACCGTTGCTATCCAAGTTCATGCTGGGAATGGCGATTACCGTTGGTGGGTACTTTATCGGTGCGATCAGCGGCAAGGTCTACATGGACAATTTTGCTCCGACAGAACACGCTGCTTTGATTAGTGATGCCCCTGTTGTGCTTCAAGCATTATCGGTGCCGATGTTGGACGACGAGAAAGACGCCCACGCGGATGAGTCTCATGATCAAGACGACCACGCGCACGAAGGCGAACATCACGCGCACGAAGGCGAAGATCACGCGCACGATAGTCATGGTGACGACCATCATTCCGGCGGACACAAGTCCAACAAACCGGAACAACCACTGGACCAGGACATCGGAACATTTTTTAGCATTTACTATTGCATGACGGGGCTACACGCGATTCACATTATCGGTGGAATCATGGCCTTGGGTTGGCTCTATTGGCGCTGCTTGTGCGGTCACTGGCGAGTCGACTACTTCGGACCGGTCGACTACGTCGGTTTGTACTGGCACCTTGTTGACTTGATTTGGATCTACTTGTTCCCGTTGCTTTATCTGATTGATTAATCATGGCTGACCATTCACACGACAATCATCCTCCGTTTAACCACCCGGCTCCAAAACCACTTTTGTATGCCGTGTTCGGTGCGTTGATCTTTTTCACCATCCTGACCGTTGTCGTTTCGAATTTCGAACTCGGAGCATTTGGATTTCCGATTGCGATGTTCCTTGCGACGATTAAGGCCACGCTGGTTTGCGCGTTCTTTATGCACATGTATTGGGACAAGGGTTTTAATATCCTGTTCTTCCTGTCGTCGGTCTTGTTTGTTTCGTTGTTGATCGGCATGACGTTGCTTGACACCGATCAATACATGGACACGATCGACTTGTTTCCTCGTGAACCTGATGCCATTACACTACCGGCCGATACGACACCTTAAACTTAGGTACGAATTGAATTCCGATTTTCAAACAATGCGAGGCCGCGTCAAAAACGGTCATTAGAATTCGCACCGTTTCTCTGAAAGGCTTGGAATGCAAACTCCACAACCAACTGCAGGGAACGCGAACTCAACCGTACGGCGACCAACGCCGGCGCCTTTACTTAAGCATTCGATCAATTTGATTCCTGCCCGTCGGGATCTCTATCAGGCGAAACTTGTCTTCTACTTGTTTCTAGCCTCGCTGGGAATGTTTTTTCTGGCAAGCCTGCTGACCTATGTGATCGTTCGCGATCAGGCTTTCAATCCAATTCCCGACGCGGTGCCAAACTCTATCGCAACGCTGGGACCTGAAGTTTACGCGCCGCTAAAACTGCCGATGAGTTTCTGGATTAGCACGGTTGCTCTGATTTTTGTTAGCGTCGCGTTACATCGAGCTTGCTGGATGATTCGCCGGGAACAACAAGTCGGTTTTCGAAGATGGCTGGTCGCAGCTTGGATTGCCGCGATCGCTTTCACGGTGATTCAAGGTTTCGGCATGACTCATTTGCTGTCGGAGCACTTCAGCACCTACGACGGGTCGATGAAAGTCTACGGCATGTCGTTCACTCTGAGTTTCATTCACGCGCTCCACGTCATTGGAGGGATGGTGTTCCTTGGGTTCGTCATCCGCCAAGCCTCCAGGAACCGGTATGACCATGAACGTCATTGGGCAGTTGAAAACTGCGCAAGCTATTGGCATTTCCTCGACGTCGTTTGGGTCTGCATGCTGATCACGTTTGTCGTAGCGAAATAGCGGAAGTGTGGTCGAGCGCTTTTTCTAGCCACGAACGTGACGACAGTTGGTAGCCGTCGGCGTAAGCCGATGGGTGCCCGGTGGTTTTTAAACGGAAGCTATCAAACCCCACGAGATGATTTGTTGTTTCATGTCATGTTTAAGGTTTTAGCGGCTTGACAAACAGGCAGTCCCGCTCGGCAGGCGGGACGTTCCTACTTGTACGACGGAGTTAGTATGCTTTTGCAGTGGGTATAATCACTTACCAGAGATCACAGTTTTCCAAAACGAGCCAAGCCATGCCCAGTAAGCCTCGCTATTCGAGCTTTGTTGAACACCCCAGATATGGCCGCGGCCCGCGATTTACAACGCTTGTTCCAAAAGGCGACGTCTATTTCGGGTGGCATACTGAAGGTCGGATTCCGAAAACGGCGGTCAAAGCGGACATCGAAAACGAAACTGAAAGTGGGTTCGGGCACAAAATCAAGCGAGAACTTTTTCGTACATCGCGACTTCTTCTTTGGGCCCGTAGGGGTAGGTGCGTTTAACGTCGACAAATCCGAACGCTTGGTGAAATCGATGCGACGGCGGGTTGTCGGGAATCGTGTTGACCTCTGCCGCCAGGACTTGCTTGTTCTGATCGCGAGCCCACGACTCAAA
Source organism: uncultured Pirellulaceae bacterium (assembly GCA_964584615.1). Lineage (GTDB taxonomy): Bacteria > Planctomycetota > Planctomycetia > Pirellulales > Pirellulaceae > Mariniblastus. The sequence continues at coordinate 61,792 of CAZPBE010000034.1, forward strand.
TTCGTTGTAAAGTTTTTGCCCCCAACCTTGGCCGCGTCCCTCCTCTGCGATCGCTATTCGGTCGATGTAGGCAAAACGTTCGTGACGCTTGCTGAACCACACATAGTTCGGGCTGGTGTATTGCGTTGACAGTTCGGTTAAGCCGATCAGAAACCCGACGACTCGGGCATCCAACTCGATCACTTTGAAAAATGGAGAGAGTTCAACGAAGAGGGCCAGCTTGTTCGCATTCATCGTTCCGACTTCCGGTACGCAGGCAGCATTGATTGCCAGAACTTTATCAGCATCGTCAGTCTTGTACTCGCGGATCATTGTGATCAATCGTAAGGTTGGCGTTCGACTATGAAGTGTTTGCAAAATAACCAGCGAGCCGAAACGATCTGTCGCTCCCTCGGCGCTCCCTCGGCGCTTTGCGGTTTTTCTTGCCGCCCCTTTGGGG
>CAZPBE010000035.1:0-61654 GCA_964584615.1 uncultured Pirellulaceae bacterium
TGTGCTGACGACCGTTGTGAACCATGAACGTGTAGCCAATAAACTCAGGAACAACGGTACATGCTCGTGCCCAAGTCTTGATGGGTTCTTTGGAGCCCGCCGCAATCGCTTTTTCCACTTTGGCGAAAAGCTTTTCGTCGACGAACGGTCCTTTTTTTTGCGATCTACTCATTGTGTCAAGTTTATTTGTTTGGACGAATGTTTCTAAATACTCTTATCTATGAAGTCTTGTGCAAGACTATTTGTTTACCTTCAACTGACCGTAACGCCGTGATTTGCGGCGACGAACAATCGCTGCATTCGAGGCTTTCGACAACGCGCGAGTTCGGCCACCTTTAGCCGGAACACCTGACGGACTCACTGGGTGGCGACCACCTTTGGTTCGACCTTCACCACCACCGTGCGGGTGATCGATTGGGTTCATCGCTGTACCACGAACGGTCGGGCGACGACCAAGCCAACGGCTTCGCCCAGCTTTACCCAACCGAATCGAACTGTGCTCACCATTGCCAACACGACCGATCGTCGCACGACAAGAAGACGGCACACGCCGAATCTCGCCACTTGGCAATGAAATCTGAGCCCATTTGGCTTCACGAGCCATCAAAACTGCATTAGTACCAGCACTGCGACAAAGCACAGCACCCTGACCAGGACGCAGCTCAACATTGTGAATGACAGTCGCCAGCGGAATGTTTTTCAACGGCAAGCAATTGCCGATCGTCGGCGGAGCCTCTGGACCGCTTTCAACCTTCATGCCTTTTTCAAGACCGTCGGGAGCAACGATGTAACGCTTCTCACCATCGGTGTATTTCAGCAACGCGATTCGGGCACTGCGGTTTGGATCGTACTGAATTGAATCAACAAACGATGTCACGCCGTCCTTGTTACGCTTGAAGTCGATGATGCGATACATTCGCTTGTGACCACCACCGCGATGACGAACAGTGATCTTTCCCTGATTGTTGCGGCCAGCGTGCTTTTGCAGCGGACGAAGCAACGACTTTTCAGGCTTGGCACCCTTAGTCAATTCAGCAAAATCACTAACGCTCGCGTCGCGACGCCCAGCTGATGTTGGCTTGTATTTTCGAATTCCCATAAATCTTTCCGGTTAACGGTTCCGGTTCAAATTGTGTTTTGTTGTTCCTGGCGTTGAGCCATTGCTTGATCGACTTAGAAAAACTCAATGCGATGATCAGGCTTGAGCTTCACAATCGCTTTCTTCCAGTCCTTGGTTCGCCCCCAAGTGAATCGGTATCGGCGAGGCTTGCCTTTGCGAATCTGAGTGGAAACCTTTTCGACTTCCACCTTGAACAAAGTTTCGACCGCGTGCTTGATCTCAGTCTTTGTCGCCAGCATGTTCACCTTGAACGTAAACTGATTCAACTCGTTCGACTGAAACATCCCCTTCTCAGTTACCATCGGCTTGATGATGACCTGATGAGGCTCCAGCTTCAGGCCGTTACGGCGAGGCGGAACTACTTTTTCTTTGCGTGCCAGTTTGGGCATCACTCAACTCCCGATATTGTTTCCAGACAGCAAGCCGCCTGATAATTGATTCTTAACCTTGTTTCAATTTGTCTAACGCATCTTTGGTGAACAGCACGCGACGAGGCTTCAAAACAGCCAACGCATTCAAGTCGCTCACTGGCAAAACCGAAACACCATTAATGTTACGTGCACTCTTGTGAACCATCGGAGCGTGCTCCGAAGTGGCGATCAATGCAGAAGTGCCTTCCAAACCCATCGACTTCAACATCGAAGCGATGACTTTGGTTTGCGGCGCATCCAACGCAAGCGAATCGACTACCGAAACTTGCTCACTCTCGATCTTGCCCGCAATCGCCATCCGCGTCGCAGCCTGAACCGCTTTGCGAGGCAAGCGATACGAGTAATCGCGATTGTCACGAGCAAATGCATGACCACCACCACGCCGAATATTCGAGCGTCGCGAACCAGCACGAGCGTTACCCGTACCTTTCTGGCGATACATCTTCTTCTTGTTCCCAGCAACATCCGCCCGACTCTTGGTACGGTGCGAACCTTGACGGGCACTGGCTTGATACATCACAACAACGTCATGCAACAACTGCTTGTTGATCGAAGGCGCAATGTCCTTGGGATCAATTTCGTATTTCCCAACCTCTTTGCCGCTGGAATCGTAAACTGGCAAACTTGCCATAGCAGTAACCTAAATCTGTAAATGTATAAAATGTGAACACACCAACTTTCGCCGGCCGCGCTACACCATATTTGTTTCCTGAACAATCAGCATGCCGCCATTAGGACCAGGGACCGCACCCTTGATCAGCAACAAGTTATTCTCTTCGTCAATCTTCACAAGCTCCAGGTTCCGGACAGTCACTTGCGTGTTGCCGTACTGACCCGCCATTCGCTTACCCTTAAACATGCGACTTGGCCACGCACTCATTCCAGTACCACCAGCATGACGATGACATTTCTTTACACCGTGACTGGCCCGTTGACCTGAGAAGTTGTGTCGCTTCATAACACCAGCGAAACCACGCCCCTTGGAAACACCGATCACATCGACTTTCTTGATCTCACCCAAGAAACCAACCGCAACGTCTTGGCCGACTTCCAATCCTTCATGATCACCACGAAGCTCACGAATGAACTTCTTTGGCTCACAACCAGCTTTTGGAACTGGCTCAACATTATTAGCAGCCCGCTTTTGCGATCGCTTGCCTTTGATGTCCGCCACATGGCCTCGCTCAGAACGAGCAGCCTGACTTGAACGTGAACGCGTATCTTTCGACGGACGCTTCTTGTCGCCGAAACCCAACTGAACCGCTGAATAGCCGTCTTTTTCTTTTGTACGAAGCTGAAGGACCTTGCAAGGACCTGCTTCAACTACGGTGACCGGAGTTGCGACACCTGTTTCAGGGTCAAACACCTGGGTCATCCCGACCTTGCGGCCGAGTATACCTTTTGCCATGACTATTCGCCTTAAATGTTCAGTTGTCCCGCCGTCGCAGAAGCCAAACCAACGTGCCGGATTCAATCCAGTGCCGCCGAGATTAAAACCCGGCATCGCGATCTGCTTATCTACGCGACTTCCAAACCATATTCTCAATCGCCCGTTGCCGAGCGTCTAAAAAACAAATTATTTCGTCGAAGCTTTAATCTTGATCGCCACACCGGCAGGAAGATTAAGCTTGTTAAGTGCCTCAATCGTTTTCGCAGTCGCCTGCACAATATCGATCAAACGCTTGTGCGTCCGGATCTCAAATTGCTGACGAGCCTTCTTGTTAACAAAAGGACCCGACAAAACGGTGTATCGCTCAATTCGAGTCGGCAACGGAATTGGACCGTGCACCTCCGAATGCGTTCGCTTAGCTGTATCCACGATCTCTGCTGCACTCTGGTCTAAAGCCGAGTGGTCATATGCTTCCATCCGAATGCGGATTACTTCGTTACCAGCCACGCAAATTTACTCCAACAAAAGCGACGTTTCTAAAACTGTCTTACCTAATAGTAAGAACACCAGCTCAGACAATCGCATTGCGAAAATTGAACAATACAATTCGAACCTTGAACGTTAACCCGACCATTTGCAAATTCCAGCGGTTTGAAAATGCGAAATCGCACACAATCAGCCGCTGTTATGTCTGCACCTCAACCGCAGAGATTCCCACAATTGAACGCCACCCAAAGACACATTAAGTGTGAAGTAGTAGTGACGTCGGCATAGAATTACCGTCCCCAGCGCCGTTCAGCTCGCTGGCAAACCACAAAATTTAAGGATCTTCACACCCACCGTCAACGGGTATTCTTGGAATTTCACCATCATTCTGTGGTTTCGTTGGTTCAGCTCAGCCAAAGGTCTCGGCCCAGCCTCATCCCATCAAAAACTCGGTTCTCACCCAAGTGATTGTTCTCGACAATTTTGGGCCAACAATCAAGCAATACTGGGAAAAACAGCCCGATGTCAAACTAGGTCGACTTTGCGTTTCAAGGTGAAACCATATGGCTGAAACACTTCACTAGAGGACATTTCAAAACCTAAAATCGTGCGATCATCGTAGTGGGATTCGCCAGAATTCCCTTTGTTTTGAAAGCGAGCTGGGACTTCTGGCGAAGTCCACTACAGGTTTTGAAATACCCTCTAATATAGATAACAGCATCCGACATAGATAACAGCCCCGACAGGTCTGCATTATCAATAGCACTCGCCGGAACGAACTTAATCGCCAGCGCCAAAGTGACCTGCGACTCCGGTTTACTCAGTGATCATACTGCGAACTTTCATTCCGTCTCGATAGGCTTCTCTCAAGGCCGGTGGGAGGTGATCTTCATAGTGACGAAAAAGCGGAGTGGATCCGGCGACCTCTAAATAGAGCCGCACTTCTTCATCGGTGCCTTTGTAAACCTTTTTCGACTGATAGGCAGCAATGAGCTTGTCAAAGTAGTCGTGGAATGGCTCGGGCGCCCGATCTCGAGTCTGCTGCGTTGTCCTCACCACGAAGTCCCATTTGCCTGCGGCAGCGTCATGCTGATGGATAAGAATCTTCAACATTCCAGCAAGAGTAGCGGGAGTACGAACTTGACGGGGCTGTTTCAAACTCGACGAACCAGGATCCTTGGCGATCAGGTCGTCGCCTGCTTGCATTGCCTCGATCCAATCCAAACGGAATCGCGACCAGTCTTCTGGATAACTGTCAGGCACCGTTCGACCAGCCCGCGAATAGATTTTGTTTGCTTCAGGATATTCGTCGGGCGCATTTTCAACACTGATCTGATACCACTTATCAGCGTTGACTGGATCGTCCATCCGATCGTAGGCGTCGCCGATGTAAAACGCCGCGTGTGATTTACGAATCCCTAAAGCAATCGACTTTTGATAATGCTCGATGGCCTGTTCATGCGATTCAGCCCTGTGAAAGGCTTGCGCGAGCCAAAACTCTGGCCAACCGTCTTTGGGATTTTCTTTGACACGTTTTTCGTAGTATTTGATGAGCTTTTCGTCCTCCAACGCCAGCGGCGGCCCTTCCCATGCTTTCACGCGAATATTCGAGACGCGAAGTTCACCACGGCCGGTCGGGCCAGACGAAGGTATGCGAAGCGAAAGCGTGCTGAAAATACTTGTGTGAGCATTGGACCATGTTCGACAAATAAACTCGTTGTTGACGTATAACTCCAAATACTTTCCTGCGATGCGAACGGTGAAATGGTTTTCGGCATCTGGAAGATGAAGACCGTAAAATTTGAAATCGGATCCAAAGTGAACATTTCCAAAAAGCAATTTGCCTTTCCGTTTCCTAGGTGCTCGTGCATCAAAACGATTTTTCGAGTCAACGTTGTTGCGGACAAGTCCCACTGACAGGCCATCTCCACGGTCTCCGTAGCCATGAGTGACGAGCGTCAAAGGAGCCGGCTGCCGAACGCCTGCATTTCGAGAGTCGTCCTTAATAGTCGGGAACGTGATGTCCAGATCTATTTGCTTGTCGCCAGGCATTTCGATCAGCGATTCAAGCAGGAAAACTAATTCATGCTTCCGGTTGTCAATGATGGCTTCGTCGGGCGAAACAAACGTGAGTTGGCGCGAGTCCCGGACGTTCCACATCATAAAGTCGTCAGAGAACTTTAGCGGCACTTCCTCTCCCTGAAGGAAGTTTCGTTCAAGTTTGATCTGATCTGCCAGTTGTTTGAAAAATCGGCCTCCGTTGGCGGGCGATACATTTTCAGACAATGATTCCGCAATGGGTAAAATCTCTTTCCAATTTTTTTGCCGTGTCTCATAAGACTCTCCGACAAGTTTTTTTAAATCACCGGCATCTGCCTGATACTCACTCGTGGCGACGTAGGCGTAGGCGCGATCGGTCGCAAATGACGCCCCCGTAGATTGGAACATTCGAACCGCATCCTGGTTGTACTTACTCAGTTTTTGAAAGGCTTCATCAGCAAGTGGAAGTTTGCCGGTCAGAGTCGCGAACAGCGCTTTCAACGTTAAGAAGTATTCTTTTTCGCGAATCTTTCCAAACATCATTGTCTCCTGATCACTTTCGATCAGGTGTTCGATGACGTTAAGGATTATCGTCGCACGATCGTCTTCTTTGCAAAACTCACCAAACTCTTTTTTGGACAATCCGTTTCCCTGGCGAATCATGTACAACGAATTCAAAAAGCTTACTGCGATATCGGTATTGGCGTGAGGAACGTTGGAATCGTCAACGGCATGCGACTTCAATAAGTCAAAAACCTCTTCGTTGGATCCGCCCCATTTGGGCAGCAAAGCGTTGGTGATGGCTTCAAACGCCTCCATCGAACCTGGGTCATGCTCGATCGCTCGTTCGAACCAGTGCTCCTCTGATTCCTCTGAAAATCCGAGTTGACTGATGGTGATTAATTCAGTGGCGGCTTGTGGAAAATAAGGATTGATCTTGTAAGCCTTGTCGAAGTAGACGGCCGCCTTCCGCGTGTACAATTCCAGCTTTTCCCATCCTTCGTCAGTCACGGTATCTGCAAATCCACTGCCACGCCAAGCATAGCCAAGGTGGAATTCATAGTTTCCAACAAGCATTGCCTTCAGCCACGGCGGCAGTTTCTCGTTCTTTTTGATTGAGTCTACGAGTACATTGAGCATTTCCCAATCGTTTATTCGCACCGCGACAGACATCACGGCGAGCACTTCGTCGAGGACGAATGGGTGCTCCTCGGGATTCGCGCGAAGGTCATTTTCCAACCAGTATTTTATGGCAACGCATCGCATGGCATATCGGATGTTGTCCTGTCGAGCCGGTTCTCCCTCCCAATGAAAAACGGTGATGACTCGATGCGCGTAAATGGAACACCTCGTCGGGTAATCTTGAACTGTAAACTCTTCAAGCGCTTGACTAAGCAAGATGTAACACTTTTTCAAATCGTGATCTGATGCTGCGGCGATCCCATAGCAAACTTTAAACATCGGGTCTTTTTGCAACGCGGGATAATCCGCTCCAAGACCGCTTCCCTTTTTATTGAGTCGCGCCCATTCCTCATCCGCATTTTCAATTTGAGTAGCGTCAAGCACTTCGTGCATGTACTCCGCAGCGGTGGACTTGGCTTTGTCGTCCAAACCGGGAATTTCTTGCTTAAGAAAATGCTCAATCCCAATCCGATTGAAATCAGTACCGGCTTTAAAGAACTCCAAACGCGTCATCGCTTTTGCTGGATATCGAAACTCGGACGGTGGTTCGGACGAAGCTTGGGATGGCAATGGAACATCCCAATTACCAATTTTTGAAACAAACGGTTCCATGCGTTGCTCGACGATTAGGCTGTCGGCAATGATCCGGTCCACTTCCCGCTTAGTGAGACTCTTGAGTCCTCGCTTCTGGCGAGCAAGAAAAACTACTTTTGCTTTTTCGTTTAGATCATTTCTCGCAAGAATTTCGTCCAATCCAACTTTTTCCAATCCTGTAGATGAGATCGCCTTGGACGTCTCGCCAGCCTGCGCAGCAACCGACTTGCCAGTGGAACCATTACTGTTGGGCCCATTGTTTTGGGTGGTGGCAGATTCACCTTGGCAACCGCAGAATCCAGAGACTGCGATGGAAACTAAAAGCAGAAAGGAAGTTGAGAATGGTTTTGAAGCAGTAAGTCGATCCATAGTTGCACAAGAGTAGCAATAAAGAGCGGTAAGAAACGTATGTTACACAACTTTATACATGCGGGGATCAACGATTCATAGTATTTCCTGGCTTCAATTAGATGGACGGGGAACAAACCAAAATCCGACGTCCCAAATTTGAACCAGCCGCCCCCTCCTAACCAACACAAAATGAAGAAAGCTTAAACACCTAAAGTCTGCTTAATGTTTCAATGGCTTTTGTGTTGACTAAGCCAACGATTGAATCCGATATGGAAATATCGGATAATCAATCGTTTCAGAGACCAGCAAGCAACAAGCAAACTTCGAACTACATCATTGAGAGCCGTGACCATGCCTACTCTTCAAAAGCTCAACTTTCGTAATTTTATCCTGCTGACCCTTGCCGTCGCGCCTTTGCTTTTGTTCGGCTCGATCGCCAACGGGCAATCGTTGATCGGATTCTGGGATTTCAACGATGGGTTCGATGTTGGAAACGATCAAGTCCAACTCGCTCACTCGGCAACGATGGGCAATGGCACCATCTATCAGCAACTGGCAGACATTGACGGAAACGGAAAAGGCGGCAATGCATTCGCCGACGCAATTTTTGGTATCAACGCTACTGCCGGACAAGGAATCGCGTGGGACGATGTCGCGAAAAGCGGAGCCAATGACGCCGAAATGTTCATTGAGTTTTCTACGCTTGGCTTCCAAGACATCGAAATATCATTCGACATGCAAGGCAACGATGAAGCCGGAATTCTCAGTTACGACTTGAAATACGACAACAATCCGCTGGTAGACATCCTTGACCCCAATGGCAGCGGCGTCACGATCAAAGACTTTACCGGCGGAAACTCGACCACGCTTGCCAACAACCAGGCGGTCACGACCAGCATCGATTCTTACTTTAGGTACACAATCGATCTCAGCACGGTGACGGCGGCCAACAACCAAACAGCTTTCGCATTCCGATTCGACGACGTCCAAGACAATGATGATTGGCGACTGGACAACTTTCTTGTAACGGGAACCGCAGTTCCGGAACCGTCTTCGCTTGCGTTCTGCATTCTCGCTGGCAGCATGCTCATGGTGCGGCGAAAAAGATAGTCAATGATCATTCGCTACGTCTCGGTTTTGGCGGTATTCGTCTTAATGCCACTTCAAATACAGCGCGTCGAGGGGAATGAGGACACGTTTGATTCTGTTTTAAAACGGGCGACCGAAAAAGCAGAAAACAAATTTGTTCGCCGCAACTCGTAGACTAGCCTCGGGTTCAAGGGATCACTGGTCGAACAACTATTGTGATTCACAATAAGCTTTCAACTCTTCCATGTCTTGCACAATAAACTTCTTGACCATTCCCTTGATCAACGGATTGATCAACTTGGCTGCGAACTTGTAGGCCTTCGCGTCCATTGTCAGAGTAAGCTCCGTCCCTGATTCCGTTGGCTTGACCACGAACACCGTATCCCAAATCGTCCCGCCCTGATCGGCCACCATACGGACGCGATCGTTCTGAACGTATTCGGTCACTTCCAGCTCTGTCGCGCTTTCTCGCCCGTTCACCACTCGCGTTTCACGAAACCGGGTGCCGACACCATTTCTCTGCGCGGTCAGATACTCTACTTTCGTAATCGCGCTACAGCGATCAACAAAACCATCGATTGTTGAAACGACATCAAACACCATTTCAACTGGAGCTTGGATCGTTAACGAAACGTTAGTTCTCGACATTCGACAGGTACCCAATCTCACGTAGACTAGTTCAACTCTTTGATAAACAGATTTCGGAACCGATACGTCTGACCGGTTTCGCCGTGATGCTGAATTCCGATGTACCCTTCAGCGTCTTTGTCGTCCCGCAGATCAGTCACTTGCACACCGTTGAGTTCAATCTTTAGGTTGTCACCACGGCAGGTGATCTTGTAACGGTTCCATCCCTCCCGCTTAAGCGCGTTCCGTATTTCGGGCTGTGCAAAAAACTCTTTTGATTCAGCTTCGTAGTCAAGAAACTTCTTCTCGGATCTTCCTTCGGAGCTCGGCCAAATCCACTGACGTCGGCCTTCGTCATAAAGCCCAGCTGACCAGCGACGATCCGACCCATCACATTCAGCCTGATAACCAAAGACTCTATTGGGCTCAACATGACATCGAAACATCACGCCAGAATTCGCTTGGCCGGATGGAAGCCTTACATCGACCATCAATTCGAAGTCGGCAAACTTCTTTTCGGTCACGAGGAAAAACTTTTTGTTGGCCGTCAGGTGAATCTCACCACCCACAATTTTGGCGTTACCATAGTCGTAAGGGTTTCGCCAACCTTTGAGATCGGTTCCGTTGAACAATGGCTTAAACCCTTGCTGCCCCATTCGCTTGACAACCTCCTGAGGACTCGTGCGAGTCAACCTGTTAGCCGTCGACAACGGCCAATCATCCGTTCGAAAAATCGAAGCCGGTAGACCAGCCGAGTTGGCCAGGTTCGCACCGACCGGATTGGAAGCCCACGCATAGCGAACGGCGACTGGGTTAGGAACAAGGTCGCTGCTGACGACCACCGTGTCGGTCGATTCAATTTTTGCATTCGCCCATTGCCACTTTTTGTCATCGCCGGCAATTTCAAATCGCTTTAGCTCGCCGTCGTCACGCGGCTTCAAGCCGGCACCAACATGGTCAAACTTGATTGTGACTTGATCGGCTGAAATTGTGTGGCTGTTGTAAAGCGGGCTGGACCAAGGATCGATTTCTTTCTTGTAATGTTGTTTCAGCGCCAACAAAGCCAGCCGGTGCCCGACATCTTTTTTGTTTTTTGGATGGATGTCGTTTGCCATTCCAATCTCGTTGACAATGGCGATACCACATCCGGGAACCGTTTGAGCGACCAACGTTTGTGCGTTTTGCAGTTCCGCCCAATCGCTGGCGACTCCCGGTTCGGTTGTCGGTTTTTGAAAGTTGGCCAGTTGGACGATGTAGAACGGAAAATCATCATTCCACTTCGCGCGCCAATCTTCAATCAACGCCGTCAACAGACTTTGATATTGAACCGCGCGGCTGGAATTGGATTCGCCTTGATACCAAATCGAACCCGCAATCGCATAACGCGTCCAAGGCGCAACTTTTTGATTGTAGATCGCGGCGGGAAAATTTGAACGAAGCGGTGGCGGACCCTGCAACTGCGGACGACGAGGAAGTCTTGGTTTGGTTCCCGCTTCCGTTTGTTCACGGATCTTCTCACATTTTTTCTCCCAAGCCTCCATCGCCTGCTTGTAATTTTCCTCTGCGATTTCCGCATCATAATTCGCAGCCAGCTCGTCCCATTCTTCCAGCAATGGGCCAGCCATTTGAACCGTGTCAAGTTTCTCGCGACTGGTAAAAGCCTCAACCGGCTTGCCGCCCCAAGACGTGTCTACCAAACCAACCGGCACGTTTATCGACTCGTGAACTTCACGGCCGAAGAAATAACCAACGGCTGAAAACTCGCCCGCCGTTTCCGGCGTCACGACTTTCCAGTCGCCTTGGCAATCCTTCTTTTCTTTTTCAGCAGTCGCCGAGACCGTCTTAAAGATTCGCATCTTCGGAAAATTGGCTTCTGTGATCGCCGGATCGCCAGTCCGCTTAAGCGTCCAAGCCATATTCGATTGGCCCGAACACATCCAGACTTCGCCGACAAGAATATCTTTCACGGAAAGATTTTCCCCGGCATCCGACGTGACCGACAACTCAGCAGGCTCAGCCGAAATCTCCAGCGGTTGCAGACTTACGCTCCAGTCACCGTTGACACCCGTTTCAGCGTCGATCGATTGCGATCCAAACGCAACCGTCACTTTTGTGTTTGGTTTCGCCTTGCCCCAAACGGAAGTCGACTTGCCGTGCTGCAAAACCATGTGATCGCTGATCGGCGCGGCGAGCTTCAACGCCAAGACGTCTTGTTGAGCAACTGCCGCAAACGAAGGGCTAACCAACACGAGCATCAAACAGCACGTCGCGACCAAGCCAAAAATTAATTGTCGCGCGCAAAACATTTCAGTCGGGGAGTTTTTCATCAAGCTTCCGAATTAAGTTTTAGGTTCCAAATAGCCAAAATGATGCTCGGCGTGCAGCAGAGTAACTTTCCTGTGCATGTCATGATCCATTTCGCCAAACAACGGTGAAGGATGCATCTCGCCATTGCTTTCGAAGTGCCTTTTGACTCGCGCCACGGCGTTGCGAAGTTTTTCAACTCCTGCCTCATCGCTCATCGCATTTGCGTCGGCAACTGTAACGGGGGCTGTTGGAGTTCCCCCTTTGAATCCTTCGGCAAGAATTTTACGCTTCATGCCAGGGGCGACCGTGTGCTTCATGACCCAAAACATCGCTCTCATGGGTAAAGGCGGAACGGGGAAGCCGTCCAAAGGAAACAACATCCAATCCGCAACATGACTGGTCGCTTGCCCCAGCGACCAGTTTCCGTGCTTCGTGTAACCCTGTTTCAACATCGAATCAACATCAGCCAACATCTCATCAAAGTCTTCAAATTTTGGCGTACGTTTTTTGACAGGCTTGGCCACTTACTACCTTTCTTATTCCTACTTCGCGTGCTTACTGGCACGATTCAAGCGACAACATAAAGAAAGGAATTTTAACATATTCCGCACAGGTCGTCTTGCAATTTCGAGATCGCAGTGACCCTAGTTCACAACCCAGCGCCGGACTTCGTTTGCGGTTTGGTCGACGTAATAGACATGACCGTCTGGCGCGACTTTCATTTGTACAATGAAACCTGCATTGTCGGTAAACGATTCTACAGACGTCACATTTCCTGCAGAGTCAAAACTAATATGACGGACCAATCCGGAACCGAGATAGTTGAAGAACAAATCGCCTTCATATTCTGAACCGTAAACGCCGCCGTCGTAAACGTCACCCAGAATCAAGGCGTCGATTCCCGTGGCCGAGTGGCTCAAACTAAGCAATCCGCCCTGAGTCGATTGTCCTTCTGGACTGGCGTAATAATCGGCTGCTTCAGGCAAGTCTTCATAGCCAGGATTGCGAATCGGTCCGCTGGCGTCGGAGCCTTCGAAAAATGGCCAACCGAAATTGGCGCCGGCGGACCCCGCATTAATTTCCTCATGGCTCGACCATCCAACGTCTCCAACGTAGAGTTGCCCGGTTAAATCATTGAAGGTCATTCGGAACGGGTTGCGGAAGCCGTACTGATAGACCTTCGATCGATTCGCATTTGCGTTTCCATTGTAAAACGGATTGTCAGCAAGTCCTTCACCCGTGATCGAATCGATCCGCAGCACTTTGCCAGACAGGTTGTCAATATCCAGCACGCGCGCCGCTCGAGGGTCAGGCGCGTTGTAGGATGCTCCATCTCCGTTGCTGACGTAGAGCGCGCCGTCGGGCCCGAACTCAACCGCGTCGATCGTATGCGATTGACTGTCGGCGGCCAAGAAATCTTGCACGTTTGTTCCGTCAGCGTTGATGCCACCTGGCGGTTCATCAAAATCGATCGTGCTGTCGACGAAGGCATTGAAGTTCTCCCAAGTGCTGTTGGTTCCCAGCAAGACGACTTCGCTACCGGCAATCGCTGTACGATAGTTGTTTGATGCGTCAGCCGTGACGCGAATCAAACGTGAAGCTCGATTTCCACCGCCGTTAGGACCAGCGAGTCCCGTGTGGTTGAAGACTTCAGGCGGATCGTAGGCAAACGCAAGGTAGACGTAAGGCGTATTCGCGAAGTCGGGATGGACAGCGATATCCAACATGCCCCGAACACCATTGACTTGACTTGAAATGTTGATGAACGGTTGGCTTAGCGTTTGACCATTCTCGTGCACATAAATCAAGCCACCAAAATCGGCCATCAACATGATGTCGGTATCCGGAATGAAGTCGATTGCGACCAGTCCCGACGCGGATGCAATTAGTTCTGATGTGACATCCGTTTGTTCGGAAAATTCTTGGCTGATCTCAGCTGCAGAAAGTCGCTTGTCAAAGAACTTGAATTCATCGACATGGCCTTTGAAGTAATTTCCGCCAGCCCGCCCGATTTCAAATGCCCCAGTTCCAAACGTGCCGAAACCAGTTGCTGCTGTGATGCGACGAAGCACGCCGTCAACATAGATTCTCATGCTGGAACCGTCGTAAGTCGTCGCGACGAAGTTCCAAGCGTCTTCCTGCAATACGTTTCCGGTTGTCGCCGTGACCCGGTCACCACCCGTTCCAATACTGAATGAGACTTTACTTCCGCCGATAATCGAAACGGCAGGGAACGCAGCGTTTGTTCCAGCAAAAACACCTCGAGTTTCGCCGCCGACAAAGTCTGGATTCACCCAAAACGTTTGTGAAAACTGGCTTCCGCTAAGAGCCGGGTTTGCCGAGGTAACGGAAACATAATCATTAGCACCGTCAAACTGCAAACTCTTTTCGTTCGGAGAATTCAACAAAGGCGTCTCTGCGCTGGGCCCGAATCCTACGGTAAAGTTTCTGTGGATTCCATCTTTCCCGTTGGCTGTCGAATCGTTGGCGATTCCAATCGCGTCTTCGTCAAATTTCCAATGAGCAAGCAGTGGGTCCGTCGTTGGCGCGTCATCATCTACGATATTGATCTGAGCCGTTCGTGGTGCGCTCAACACAACTCCAACCGGGTTGTCGATCGTAAAACTGAATGCTTCATTCGATTCGTTGAGATTGTCATTGAGAATCGTTAGCGTGACCGATCGCTCAAGGACACCATCACCAAAGGTAAGCGTCCCCGATTTGGTTACATAGTCACTGCCCGCAGTAGCTGAGAGTGGTTCGGTTTGGTAGTCGACCGTGACCGCTCCTGTGCTGCCTTGTTCACGAATGACCTTGATGACCACATTTGTCGTGTCTTCGGTAACGTTGATCAAATTGGTTTCCAGGCGTAGCTTGCCGGACGAGTTAACATTTGAAAAGTCGAAGTATCCGCCGCAATGCAGAACTTCGGCTCCCAGGAATCCGCTACTGCATCCGACACCGTTAACCCAATGCCCTTCGGAATACACATCAGATCCCTCTGCCTGATAGACCGTTCCGTCGACCGAGACGCTGTCGATTGCCAAGTCGCGATCAAACCCGGCGGCCGAGTTGCCGTTGTTCGAAAACTCGATTCGAATATCCTCGATCGAAATTGGCTGGTCCGACGTATAAGTCAGTTGGACGAAGTCACGATTTTCGAAATCGCCAGCAATGTTGTTCCAAGTCTTCACGACTTGGCCATTAACAACAAGTCGCGCCTGTTCTTCACCCGTCGTGCCGGCCGCGCGAACGACGACCGTTGTCGCATTGAGAGGCTGACCGAAATCAAAGTAGCCACCACAGTGCAATGTTTCGACGCCGAGAAACCCACTACTGCATCCGACTCCATCAACCCAATGGCCGTCGGCGAAAGCTGATTCCGCCTCGTGAGCAATACCATCAAGTACGACACGGTCCAGCCGCAAATTCTTGTCTTCGCCGCCAGGCGTTAATCCATCATTTGAAAACAACAGTTGCACATCTTCGATTTGAACGACTTCATTGTGAATATAGGTTCGATTGACAAATGCTCCACCTTCATAATCGCCGCCGATGTTATTCCAAGTTCGTACAACTTGTCCGTTGATCTCAAGCTGCGATTGCTCTTCACCCGTTTGGCCAGCCATGCTGACTCGAATCGCCGATCCTCCAGCGAATTGAAAATAGCCACCGCACTGGAGCGTTTCGACACCCAGAAAACCCTCGCTACAACCAGCCCCGTCAATCCAATGTCCGTCCGAGAATACGTTCGCTGCTTCGGCTTCAAAATTGACGCCATCAATTCTGATTCTGTCGACGCGCAGGTTTTTGTCTTCACCGCTGGTCGTCGATCCGTCATTTGCAAACACCAATCGAATTTGGCTGGCGGTAATCGAGTCGGCTGACGTGTAGGTCAGTGTTTGAAACTGACCCGACTCGTAGTCGCCTTGAATGTTGTTAAACGTTCGGACGACTTGACCATCAACTTCCAGTTGCACTTGCTCCTCGCCGGTAGCACCGGCGGCAAAGATCTGAACAGTTGAAAGCATCATTCGATCTTCAAGAGATTCGAGTTGAAGCCATAGTTTTGGGAGGTCTACGCGGTCGCGCGCAATGATCATTGTTTTGTTCACAAAGAATGCCACATTGAGAAAGGATGCTATTCATCAAAATGTCGCAAGGAGACAGTCCTGAAAGGCTAGTTAGGTTGGGCCAAGATTCCATACCGATCACGCGTTAAATCGTAAGGTTTGCAAGATTATTGCAATTGTTTTCCTCCGAGTCGGTTGGGGAATGAAAAACACGACCCAATCATGACCGATTCATTATTCTGAAGCGCCAAGTGATTCGATCCATTCTTTCAACAACGCCGCGCTTTTCGTATCAACCGCGCTGCTCCCGACGTTGGGCATGCGGCCGTTGGATCGCGTATTGACGCGATAATAAAGCAGCGATTTCTCCGCATCACCAGGCGCCACAATCTTCCCATCAGTGACTCCCAAATCACCTTGTTGAGGCGCTACGTCAATCATCTTTGTTTCCGCCAGCGGCGTCGCGTAACGCAAATCGATGTTCGCGTTTCCCGACCCGTTGGGCAGGTGGCACATCGCGCAATTGACATCCAACATCACGCGTGCTCGAGTTTCCAGATCGGCCTCCTCGTCATGCGGATTGCAGAATCGCATCGCCGACTCGGTTTCGAAACCTTCTGGCAACCCGCTCAACAAACCTGCTTTGGCAAGTCGAGCGATTTGATTTTCTTCACCCGGTTGGTCATTGAGCTGCGCCGTGTTCAGCCCCAACACATAGCCAGATGCATCGGTGTGACAACTTGCACATTCCGAAGAAGAAGGTCCATGCCAAATCAAAACACCGGGCCGCGACCACATCTCGAACTGTTTGCCTTGAGGATAAAGTTTTGCGCCTCGGCTCTTGTTGTCCCAGACATAAGTCGCCGCTTCCCAGCCGCCGTCAGTTCGCTTGATCACCCGCGTCTCAAGCATTCGCTTGGTGCCTGGATCTTGAAAGTTCTTAACGATCTCGGTTCCCACCGGAACGGACCACGACCCCTTTTCTGCGAAAGTCATTGACTCGCCTTCGGGGAGTTTCACATAACGAGACTTGTCCGCTCCGTCAGACCAAAATGGCGCGTTGACTTCGTACTTCACATATTGCTCTGACATTTTCTTTTGACCAACGTTGGCAAAAATACCAGAGTCCTTCAAATTTTTTGGCCAGTCTTCAAGAAAGTTCTCGGGCTCGGCAGTCGGTACGATTCGATAGATGCCACCATCGAAACTAAGCAGGAAAACTTCGCCGTCAGAATCTTCTCCAAACGCTGCGATGCTTCGCCCCGTTCGCCGCACCAACTCGCTTTTGTATTCTCCATTTTCATCTGTGATGATCCGCCACAAATTTCCGGTAATGTAATCGCCATAAAAATACGATCCGTCCAACTCCGGAAAACGCTTGCCGCGATAGACGTTGCCGCCGGTAACCGACAGACCCCACTCGCGACCGTACTCTGCGATGGGAGCTTCGTGTTCTGGCGTCGCCATTTTGGTCTCTTCGCGGAATTTTGTACCCGCTTCCCAGTGATTCCAACCATAGTTGGCTCCGCTTTTGATCAAGTCAATTTCATCGAACCGATCTTGCCCAACATCACCAGCCCAAATTTCGCCCGTCTTCCGATCAACCGAAAACCGCCACACATTGCGTAGTCCACAAGCGTAAATCTCATCGCGAACATCGGCGTCGTTTACGAAAGGGTTGTCAGCTGGAATGGAATAAGCCAATCCTTCATCAGTTTTATCAACGTTGATACGAATGATCGTCCCCAAAATATTTCCCAGATTTTGCCCGTGTTCGTGCGGGTCTCGCAACGAACCACCATCACCGAACGAAAGATACAACATTCCATCGTGCCCAAACGCAATTGTCCCGCCGTTATGATTCCGGTACGGCTGCTCTTGCTCAAGGATGATTTCCTCTGAATCCGGATCGCCGATCGTTGGATCGTCTTCATCGAGATGGTAACGCGCCAGCACACCGACTTGTTTTTTTACAGTCGTTGAATAGTGGACGAAGAACTGCCCGTTGTTTTTAAAATCAGGATGAAAAGCGAATCCGATCAGCCCTTCTTCGTTGCTGCCGCGATCAACACGATCGGACAGGTCGAGAAAAATCTTGGTATTGGAAACTTCCGGATCGTTGTCAAACACATGCACGACTCCGGCTTGCTCAACAACAAATACCCGATTGTCTCCGACCGCACAAAGATGCACGGGACGATCGAATCGGAGCTTCGGAAACGCGGCTTCGAGCCCAATCCCACCCGTTGTTGATTCGGCGGATCCATCTGCACCATCTGCGCCATCTACATTGTCAACTTCGGATTCTTCTTGCAATACTACCGAGCGAAGCAACTGCGGGGCGACACGATTGTCCTCCGAAGGAGTTTGTCGACTGACTCCCCAAACTGTCGCCACGGCCAAACAACTAACAACGCCAATTGACAAAAGAACTTTCACAGCTACCTCAAAACAATGTTTGCAAGAACAGTCGCGATTTGAATCCAAACCTGCAAAGAGCAGTATAACACTGCGAAGAATCATGGCGTTTAACTTTTTCGCCAATCCTTGTCGCGGCACAACTGTCACAACCGCGCAGCTTTCGAAAGAACCGACCGATTCGAGCTGTGATTTGAAATCCAGAGACCATGGCATAGAATTGGGCCCCATAGTTGACTCTCAAGCTCCAATCACACCGTGAAACTTTATGCCGGATCCAATGTCCAAATACTACGTTCAATCCAATGACATCCGCTGGGTCTTGCTTGCCGCCGACTACGAAGGCGCTGCACTGCGTTTTGCTCAACTGACTTTTCAACATGTGTTAAAAGGGCAACAGAAAGTCACTGCCGATTTTTCGCTAGTCGATGAAGATAAATTCTCAGTTCAACGATCACAATTTGGCGAGAAAATTCTTATCAGCGAGTCAGGATTCAATGGCCAGAAAGTCGGCATCTACGAATCTTCGGCCGTCATCGATCGTTGGCGCAAGCAGATTCATTCTCTCGAATCGATGATTCGAAAAATGGGCTAACATCGCAGGTCACCCAGACGTGAGAAGTTAGCAATTGTGAAAAACATGGCTTTCCGCGTTTAGAAATTTCGTAAACAATAAAGTGCGCTACGATCTAAACTTCTTTGATCGATTGGCGCCAGAATGACCGCGTTCCTTTTTAGGTGCGAGCTGCACCGTTAACTGATGACCTCGCTTGGCTTGCATTCCTTGCCTCCGAATATCTCGACCCAATCAGAAGGCCAAAAACATGAGAGAAATTTCCACACTGTTTGGAATTTCAATAATTCTTGCACTCTCGACTGGTGATACTTCTTTCGCGCAAGAAGGAAATGTTGCCGATTTGGACAAAGACAACAACGACAAAGTTACGGTTGCAGAGTTCAAAGAGTACGCAGGTGAGAAACTTGCTGGCTTACCTCAACTGGATGAGTTTGCGAAAAAAGTTGACGCGGATAACAACGGAGAAATTTCGCAAGACGAATTCGACAACCGCATGGACGCCCTAGCGGCAGTTCGTGAAGCTGGTGACAAAGACGGCGAAGCGCCCATGATTTCTGATGAAGACCAAGCGATGATTGAAGACGCAAAAGTCTCATTGGTAGTTCTTCAAAAATCCCTCGAGTCACAGGACTGGGACAAAGCCAAGGCGATGATGACCAAGCGAGGCCAGGAAGATTTCTGCTCTTCGATTTTGCTCTTTGCTGGAGCTTTTTCTGACGAGAGCATTCAAGAAGAAATGGGACTTCCCGAAGAACTGCTAGAACAGATTGGCGGAATATCCGAAGTCCTGGAAAAGTACAAGATTGAGATAGACATGTCTTCCGTTCAATCGGATGAAGCGGCTCGTAAAGTAGCCGCTAAAGCCCTTGAGGGCGCCGAGGATCCATGGGAACTGATTGATGAATTGTGGTCGGCCAGCAAAGATATTCCTTTCTTTTCACAACCACTGTTGGGAAACATCGATTCAACCCAAGTCGAAGACGGCACTGTGTTGTTCGAATTGAGTTCTGACCCCGAAGAGCAGCCCGGTGGCGAAGGTGGAATGCAAGTAATGATCATGTCTCCACCGACTTTCGTCATTTTTGAAAGCGTCGATGACAATTGGAAGTACGCTGGCGTCCACACTGAAAAAACCGAAGCCGCCATGGAAGAATTTATGAACGGCATGGAAATGGGGGAAGGTGGTTTCGACATGTCCGACCTGGAACCCAACCAAATGGACGACGCTTCATTCACCGGAAAAACAGTCGATGGTGATGAAGTATCTTTAGCTGACTACTCTGGCAAAGTTGTGTTGATCGACTTCTGGGGCACTTGGTGCCAACCCTGCGTCGCTGAGTTTCCCGGACTACAAATATTGCACGAAGAACTCAATCAACATGGCTTTGAAATCGTGGGAATTGCCGCCGATGATTCCGACGCATTGAACAAGTTCTTTGAAAAGAAACCTTTGTCTTGGAAAAACGTTGTTGATGCAAAAGGCGAACTTTCAGATCACTTTGGTGTGAAAGCTTATCCGACAACCTTATTGATCGACAAAGAAGGAAAGCACGTTTCCAGCAACCTATCGAAGGCAGACTTGATTGAGGAATTGGCGACTCGTCTGAACCTGGACCCAGAAGTCGTCAAAAACCTTAAATCAAAACTGAAGTCGGCCAAACCAAAGCGTGGTGACTCTGACAAAAAGAGTGATCGTCATTAACTGATGATCGCGAAGCGGCTCGAGTTCTCAACCAAATCACTTTTCTCGAATCGCTCAATCGAATCACTTCACACGTACCAGCTTCATGATCCGACCGTCAATGTTCCAATCTTGCACATAGAGATTTCCATCGGCATCCCAATACGATCCATGGGTTCCACTGAAAATCCCTTCGATCCAATCCTTCTGCGCGACTTTGTAATTACCGCCTTGCTCCGGATCTGGATTGTGGCCAAGTACGGCAATGATCGTATTTGACTTGTCTAGAATCACTACGCGTCCATGCAAGTCCGGCACCGAAACGAATTCACCTTGAATGGCAACTGACGTCGGCATGCCAAGCCCTGTGATGACTTCTTCAATGAACTCGCCTTCGAGCGTGTAGTGGACCAGTCGCCCTTTCGGTTCGTGGTTGCGATCACAAATTAAAAGCCGTGCCGGTTCGTATCGGGTATCCAGCGTCATGCCATGCGCAGTATTGAATTGCTTGAGCCCGTTTCCCTTTTCTCCAAAGTGCATCAAGTACTTTCCTGTTTTGTCGTACTTGAAAATGTGATTGCTGGCGTAACCATTGGAAAGATAGATGTCGCCGTTCGCCGCAACCGTGATCGCCGTTGGACTAAACTTAATCTCACCAAGTCCGGCTTCCTCAGGCAACTTCAGATTCAAAACAATCTTGCCAGACCGAGCATTGAACTTGACGCCTTCAGCGTTGCTATTGCGAGCACCGTAGATAAATTCCAGATCGCCTTCTTCGCGAATCTCCAGATCATGCATTCGCTCATACTCTTTTCCTTCATAAGACTTGATGACTTTGCCTTCTGGAGAAAACACGAACACGCCTCGATCCGCGCTGGTGTAAATATTGCCAGCCTTGTCGACGACAACTCCGCCATGCGTTGGTCCAATCGCCGAATTGCCGTCAGGACGAAGCCCCCAACCGGGGACCGTGTCAAACGTCATCGCGCCGCAACCCATGCGAACAGGTTCCGGTTTTTCTTGAGCGTCGAGAAACGCAATTGAGTTAAACAGAAAAGCGATCGCCACCAGGCCACTAGAAATGGAATGTGTTTTCATTGTTCGTTTTCGCAATAGTTCGGATACAGGTTGGACAAAGGAACCCCCGACATTGTAAGCGCTTCAACGAGGGAAAGGTGAGGCAATCAATGCTGGACGGCGGAGAATGTTGCGAGGGCGAGTTTGCTGGGGCAAGCTTACTGAGTGAGCGCGATTGCTGGGAGGGCGAGGCCTCCGAAATAATGAAACCCGCTCGCAAAACGTTACTTGCCAGTTTTCAGAGATTCAATCTGTTGCTCAACCGCTTTGACTTGTTCTTCCGCCTTCAGGCGATCTTGTTCCGCTGCGTCGACGACTGCCTGTGCTTCGTTCAACTTTTGTTTCGCTGAATCAACAACCGACAACTTTTCTTCTTCAACCTTGGCGGCGCTGTTACGAGACTCTTCCAACGCAACCAACTTTTGCTTGAACTGAATTTCGCCATTCCAATAACTCAAAGCACCAGTTAACCGATCGACTTCGCCCTTGGCCTGCGTCGCTTCTGCGGCTTGCGTTTTTAGCACATCAGCCAATTGACCGACTTCAGTTTGATATTTCGCGATCAATTTATTGGAAGCCGCCGCATTGGTTGTCAGCTCGGCAACTTTCTGCGTCAGCTGATTAACTTGTTCTTCCGTCGTTTGTTTCATCTGCAACGACTGCTTGGCGGCCGACTCAAGTTCACCAATCCGAGCGCCAATCTGAGCCAATTTTCCGTGCAGCTGCTTTACCGTTGTCGCCAACTCCTGGTCTTCGGGCAACGAAGCTGCTGCTTCTTTGGCTTGGTCGTGCGATTTTTGAACCGACGGTAGCGCTTTTTTCTTCGCATCCAATTCAGTTCGCCACGCCAGCTGCTGCTCGGCAGTAGACTGAAGCTGTTGTTTCGCGTCCGCTAAAGCTTTCTGGTTTTCCGCCAACGCCGATTCCAACATTTTCAACGCACCGGATTCAGCATTGGTCGCGGCCTGAGCAGCGCCCAGTTTGTTCGCCGTTTCCTTTCGCAAAGCCTCTTTAGGCGAAAAGACTTCGACAGCCTGAGCCAACAATTTTTCGACTTCGCCAACTCGCGAGGCCAGTGGTGGCGGATTGACCGAAAGCGCACCGACCTCTGCGCCATCTCCCGCTTTCCAAATTTTCAAGTTGCCCGACCAGTCGCCGCCCAAGACATGTTGCGATTCGTCGCAAAAACTACTGGAGACAATTTGGTCGCCCATCTTTTCGTATTGCTTGATCAAGTTGCCATCTTGTTTCCAAAGCTTCACAACATGATCGCGGCCACCGGTCACCAAATTCCCTTCGCGCGTAAATTCAACATCGGAAACGCCCGGCCCGTGCGCCGCCCAAGTTTTAACCTGCTTCCCTTTGTTCAATTCCCAAATCCGGATTGCATTCTCTTCACTAACCGATGCCAGAATTTTCGAATCAACTCGCCAATCGAGGTCCGTCACCGATTTCTTGTGTCCCGCCAACGTAAACAACTCGTTGCCCGACGCGGCATCCCAAACATAAAGCCCGCCGGCGCGATCGGCAGTGGCCAGAAATTTACCGTCCGGCGAAAACTGAACCGCCGTCACCCAGTCGGTATGTTTTACGATTTCATATTGCAACGTTCCGTCAACGTTATAGACGCGGACAACTTTTTTCGGTCCGCCGCACGCGACAACGGTTTGATCCGGGTTCACGTCGGACGCCAAAACCGAATCGGGTTCATCGCCAACGACGGCGACCCGACGGCCTTTGATCACATCCCACAGCACGACTTTGCCAAGTGACGCACCTTTGCCACCGCCGATCAACAGCAGACTGCCGTTGCGACTGAAGCGAACGATTTCAGGTTGCCCCTCCGGGAACGGGACCACTCCCATCAGGCCACGGCTTTCAGTGTTGTACAGCAACACTTGCTGTGGAGACGTCACGGCAGCCAACTTCGCCCAAGGGCTGGTGGCAATTGAATGGACGGTTGAAGGACGCGACGTCGTTAACACGGGTTCCTTCGGCATTCTCATCGGCATCGGCAACACTTCCGGTCGCTTCGACGGATTGACCACAACCGACAGGTCAACTTTTTTTCTTTTGATTGCTTTGCTGCCAGAGTTTTCCAAAGCGCCTCCGTCGATCCATTTCGCCAACACCTGAATTTGCGGATCTGGAATTTTTTGACCGCCCGGAGGCATAACCGGTTTGTCGGCGTGCGTGACCAGCGCAAACAAATAGCTGTCCGTCGAAGAACCTGGCTCAATCACATCGCCGCTTCCGCCACCTTGCATCAAGGCAGTGTAATTGGTGACATCAAGATCGCCTTCGGTACGTTCGTTGTTGTGACAACTCGAACAACGCTGCATCAAGATCGGTTTTGCGTGGTCATCGAACGTGATTTTGTCTTGAGCAACTGCAGCAGTTGGGTGGACCGAAAACAAAATCCCGACCAAGCCCAGGGCAACAGCACAGCGGCGCGCGAGCAACTTACGCAAACCCCGTAGGGCGATAAAACGTTTTGAAATTTCCTGGTAGTTTATCATTAGTGGTTGAAGACAAATTCCTTCGCATTCAAAAGAGCCCAGAACACGTCTTCCAAAGCCTCCTGTTTATTCTCCGCAGCGTTGACAGACTCCATCAACGACTGCGTTTCGGATTCGGTGGGTTGGCGCGAGAAACAACGCAAATACATTTGCTCGATCACTTGCTCAGGCGTTTTGCTTTCGTCAAGCCAAGTCTTAACGAGCCCGCCTTTCTTGATTTTCTCATGAACCGTTTCGCCGTTGAGCAAGTGCAAGGCTTGAGACAGGTTCGGCTCCATTTTGACTTCGCAGGAACAAACCGATTCGCGGCTCGATCGACCAAACGTCGTCAAAAAGTAGTTCGAAGTATTACCGTCCGCGATTTGAACCGCTCGTGAACCAACCGGCAATCCTTTGAATTTATTTTTCGTGTTGGTGATTTGACTGATCACATCCAACAGGACCTCTGCGCGAATCCGCCGCAACATCGCGTGCGAGAAATTCGTCTCGTCAGTCGCATTGGTTGCGTTGGTGGTGGTCGATAATTGATAAGTCCGCGAATTGCAGATATCGCGAACGATCGATTTAAAATCGTAGTTGTAATCTGTAAACATGCGTCCCAGTTCATCCAGCAACTGCTGGTTCACTGCCGGATTGGAAACGCGAACGTCATCGACTTCATCGACGATCCCTTTGCCAAAAAAGTGAGCCCAGACCACGTTGGCAAGATTCTTGGCGAAGTACGGGTTGTCTGACGAAGCCAGCCATTTTGCCAACACTTCTCGCCGGTCCTTACCTTTCACATCAGGAGTTTCGCCCCCGAGAAATTTCGGTTGCATCACTTGCTGCGTCACCGGGTGTTTCGTTTCCCCGCCGCCGCTAAAAATAATTCGCTCGCGCGGGTCGTCGCCTTGCTTTCGCGCCACTTGCGCAAAAAACGCGGCGAACGAATAGTAGTCATCCATCGTCCAGCGATCGAAGGGATGGTTGTGGCATTGGGCACATTGAATCCGCGTACCCATGAAAACCTGCGCGACGTTTTCACTGATCTTCAGATTGTCCCGTTCGTTCTCGAAAAAATTGGTGGCCGGATTGGAAAACGTGCCGCCTTTGGCGCTAAGCAATTCGATTACCATCTCGTTCACTGGAACGTTACTGGCAATTTTTTCTTTCAACCAGTCGTAATACAGCAGCGTTGATTTATAGCTGACCGTGTTCGTCGAACGAACTTGCAACATCTCCGACCACTTCATCAACCAGATCTCGACAAACTCTTTTCGCTCAAGCAGTTCGTCAATCCACTTCGCGCGTTTGTCTGGTGCTGTGTCGGCTTCGAAAGCCTGAACTTGTTCGGGAGTCGGCACGATGCCGCAAATGTCGAGCGAAACGCGCCGCATAAATTCGGCGTCACTACAAAGCTCCGATGGCTGGACTCTCAGCTTTTTCAACTTCGCATTGATAAGCTGATCGACATAGTTGACTTCCGGAACATCTTGCCAGACAAATTTTTCATCTTTGGGTAAGACAATAAAGTCGCTGCCAACGGTGTGCGTATCAAACCGGGCCATCACAAAAGCTTCACCACGATTGTGTCCTGTCACTACTCCGTTCTGCGAAACTTTCGCCGAGTTGTCATTGCTGGTGGAAAAGTAAGCCAATGACGTCACATCGCGCGTCGAACCATCTGAATAGGTTGCCACAACGTTCAGTTTCTGTTGAGTCTCGGGGCCGTTGAGCACGCCCGACGGTGGATACAGTTCAATCTTCTCGACCGACGGCACGGGTTGCCAATCGAACGGTGCTCCCGAATCAAGCCACCGCAAAAACGTTTTATAGCTGGGCGAATCAGGTGACATCAACGTACCGCCAGAGTGGGGCACCGCACCCGTTGATTTCGTCATCAACAAACAATCGTGCGGAACGGCTGTATTGACCCGCCGCCCCATCATCTCACGTGTTAACCGGTTGTAGTCGCCTTTGGGATCGAAACCATACAACGACAAATTGAAACCATCTTTTCCGCGCGCCGCTCCGTGACAACTGCCTGCGTTGCATCCGGCTTTGGAAAAGATTGGCATCACATCGTTCTTAAAGCTGATCGGTGGTTGAACCGTTGCCTCAGCAACCGTTACGGGAACTTCAATTCGTTGATCTCCTCGGACAACGATTAGCTTCGTTTCACCATCGGCCACGGGAAAAAGTTTTCCGTTTTCAATTCGCGCAATTTTTGTGTCGGCAACTGAAAGCGAGCTGTCTGCCGTTACATCATCCGTCAAACCATCGGGCCTAGTGTGTTGAACCACAATCGACTGACAGTCCAGAGCGGTCTTCAATCCAATGCTTGCGGGATAAACACTCAACGATTTTGACGGGTCCGCTTGTGGCACTGGCTCAGCGGCTTTTTTCTTCGCATCATCCTTTTTCGATTCTTCAACAGCGCTGATAGCGGGCTCATCCGGTTCATCAGCGACCGCAAACGAAATCGCAGCCAACGAAACCACGACACAAAGGCCGAGTCCGTACAGGTTTTTGAGAATGTCTGACTTTTTTTGGTGCATGGTTTTGAATCGAATGCGACTTACAAGCCTCGAAGCGAAATGACTATTTGGCGGCGGCAACGTCGGGTTTCTTTGGCGGTGGTTTCGGTTTATTGATTTGCAATTTGGTACGACCGGCGACCGACACAACTTCTTCACCTTGTTCCAGAATCTTTATTTGCACAAACGGACCGTGCTTTCCGGCAGGAGCTTCTGCGGTCGTGGTCAACTCAAACGTCAACGCTTTGGTTTCTTTATTGAACTTTAACGGTGAGTTCGACGTCACGTGAGGCGGCAAGCCATGAAGTTCAGCAGTCGCTTCATCTTCGAACGCGATCAGCTGTTCAAGATTGCAAACGATCTTTGCCGATTCCCCTTGCGTCACATTGACGTTCGAAATTTCCATTTTGACTCGAGGTTCAGCGATCTCCAATTCTGCCAGTTGCGTTGAAATCCACGCCCGCCCAGTTTTACGATCAGCGAACCCAAGCACGACGATGGGCCATTTGCCAATCTCGGCTTTGCCATTCGCGTTGAGGGGATACTGAATTTCCGTCTGGTCTTTTTTGACCGCAATCTGGTGCTTGGTTC
Source organism: uncultured Pirellulaceae bacterium (assembly GCA_964584615.1). GTDB lineage: Bacteria > Planctomycetota > Planctomycetia > Pirellulales > Pirellulaceae > Mariniblastus. The sequence continues at coordinate 27,070 of CAZPBE010000035.1, forward strand.
CCAGCCCCGGAGAACGAAAAGGAAACTGCAAATGAACTTTACCTTTAAAGCCCTCTTCACGAATGACTTTCACGGTGACCGATTTTGAACCGTCGCGAACCAGTGGGGCTTTGGGTTGCACCAATTCAATTTTGAAAGGTACAGGCTCAATCACAGCGGCAGCGACTTTTTCAACATGACAAGCGTAGTAAAGGGCGTTGTTCGGAATTCCCAAGGCCAAGTCGCCCCGACTCGCGTAACCGCCGGTGATCCCACGTTCTTCTTTGACATGAGTCGCAACCATTTCGATCAAGTCACCGTCGATCGTTGCCTCAGATGCGGCTTCAAAAACGACCGGCATTGTGTTCAGGTTCGAACGCATTGGCTGTGCGTGCATGGTAATCCCTGGCGGCAAGTTTTCGTTGAGCAACTTGATCTCGCCGGAAAAACCTTTCTTACTTGCTTCCATCAAAACCGCAAAACGATTGCCTTGCGGAACAGCGATCTGTTGTCGACGTTGAGTAAACCGGTCGGTCCGTTTGATGCCAACGGATAACTTTGGCGAGTTCCGATCGATCTCCAACCGATAAATAAAATCCTCCTGCCCGCGACGTAAATGATCGTAAACGCGGACGTAGTAATCGCCGTCGGCGGGTGCGACAAAGCGAATCTGGCTATCCGGTTTGTTTTTAAAGTCATCGTTGCCAGCGATGTGTTTCTTGTCCGCGTGAAAAATATTAACGACGGGGTCGGCGCCAGAACCGATCGAACGTGCGTAACAATTGACAATCCAGGTCTCATCTTTTTTCGCGGTGAACCGAAAGTAGTCCATGTCGCCCGGCTTATCGATAATGCCATTGATGGCAATGGGCAGCGTCAACGGCGTCATTTCGGGAAAGCTGTTGTTGGGCTCGGCTTCGAGGTGGTTTTCCAAATCAGAAACTCGCAGCGGCAACGGCGACGGCGCGATTCCGGTTTCGTCTTCGAAAAAGAATCCTCGATTGGGCTGTGACTCAGCCGGAAGTTGAACGCTTTTCGTAATCGGGCCCGATGGATCGCCAAAGAAAGTCAGCTCAACCGTCTCGCCTGGTTTTCCGCCAGACGGAAACGCAATCGACGGTCGCGGGAAATTTCCAACGTGCAGACGATAGTGACTTCCCGCATTTCCACCGTACGAAGTTTCACGAACCATGATCGTGTACTGGCCGTCTTCGGGAATCAACACTGAGAAAAAACCGTCCTGTTTGTTTAAAGGCGTGTCATCGGAGACAGCAATTTCAAAACGATTTTCGTCAAACAAAGCAATGTACGGATCGAACCAGAACCCCAATCGCATCGCTTCAATTTCAACCGAAATCCGTTCGCCTTTCTTGGCGGTAAACTTAAAGTAGTCGACGTCTTCGTTTTGAATGGTTCCGTTGATGGTCGTATTCTGTTCGATCACATGAGCCGTATCGAATTCAGTATTCGGTTCCGTTTCATAAATTTCCTTCAACTGCCCCACGTAAACGTTGCGGTAGTCAGTTACTCCTGATTTAGTTCGAAGCTGAGCAACATGCTCGCCCATCCGACAATCTTCAGCGACGACGACAATAACTTTGACTTTTTTGTCGTCGATTTGCTCAACTTTTTTGACTTCGATGCCCGTGTCGTAAAAGAAAACTTCCTCGGCATCTACCAGCCGTTCACCGCCGAAAGTCAACTCGCATTCGGTCCCTCGCTGCATCCCGCGCGGATAGATGTAGCTCAAGACAGGCGTTGATGGCGCTGCAACAGTTGGCTTAGTTGCCACGGCACTCGAGCAAACCTCGGCAGCCAAGCTGAACATAGAGAACGTCAGCGCAAGGATCGCAGCAATGCGACGGGTTCGTCGTGAAGTAAAAAACATGAAGGTCACAATCTCTGGATCTTTGGAAGTGGATCGTTGATCGCTTGTAATGGTCAAGCACACTCACGGCCACATAACTAAATCAGTAACTCCGTACACACTTTGCCGCCATCGACAATTTCAATGGGACGATTTCCCGGCGCCATCAGTTCTTTGTCTGCGGTAATGCCAAGACATTTGTAAATCGTGGTGGCCCAGTCTTCGACCGACAACGCATTTTCGTACGGCTCGCTTGCCGTTGCATCAGACTTGCCATAAACCTGTCCCGCTTTGACGCCGCCGCCTGCCATCAAAGTACTGAAAACTTTTGGCCAGTGATCGCGACCCGCCGTGGCGTTGATTTTTGGAGAGCGACCGAATTCGCTGGCGACACAAACCAAAGTCGACTCAAGCAACCCGCGCTGTTCGAGATCTTTGATCAAAGTAGCAAAGCCTTGATCGAAAGGTGGAACCTGGCTGTTCATTCGATTTTGAATTCCGTCGTGATGATCCCAGCCACCATACGTCATCGTCACGAACCGAACACCAGCTTCGACGAGTCGACGCGACAACAGCATGCGAGCCCCAGCCGGATTGCGGCCATATTCATCGCGAAGTTTTGGATCTTCTTTCGAAATGTCAAACGCTTCGCGAGCCGCTTGTGAACCGATCAAGTCGTAAGCTCGTTGGTAAAACGTATCGACCGAGTCAAGCGAATCGGACTTCTCACGTTCAGCAAAATGATTGTTAACAACGTCGAGTAACTTTCTTCGCTTACCAAATCGATCGGGCGTCACGCCACCGGGAAGCTGCAAGTCTCTGACTTGGTAGTCACCTTTGGCTGGATCCGAACCGATACTGAATCCGGCGAACGATGAACTTAAATAGCCGGAACCAGCAAACGGGTTGGGCACGTTTGGAATCAGCACATAGGGCGGCAAATTTTTCCGCGGTCCGAATTCGTGTGAGACAACGCTGCCCATCGAAGGATACTTTAACGCCGGACTAGGGCGGTAACCGGTGAACATATTGTGAACGCCACGTTCATGAGCGGCTTCACCGTGAGTCATCGCGTTGATGATCGTAAGCTTGTCAGCGATCGACGCCGTCTTCTTGAACAGTTCGCCAAACCGAACGCCAGTCAATTTTGTATCGATGCTGCCCAGTGGGCCGCGATACTCAAGCGGTGCGTAGGGCTTGGGATCGAATGATTCTTGCTGAGCGATGCCGCCTGGCAAAAAGATGAAGATGACCGATTTGGCCGTCCCTTCTTTGCTTTCATAATGTTTTTGATCTGCATGCGCCGATTTGATTTTGAAAAAATCAGTCAGCGACAACCCAAGTCCACCGATGGCTCCCACCGTCAGCAGGTTTCGGCGACTCAGCATATGGTCTTTGCATCTCATCAGAACGCTCCGCCCCAATTAAATTCGAGTGACATTAAATTATGGCGAGAACTCGCGATTGAATGATGCTTCGAACGGGCCAATTATTGAAAAACTGTCAATATATTAAGTGAAAATTGACGCCTTGAGGGGTAATTCCACGATAACGGGCAGGCCAAAGCAACTCGACCACCCGGCGTTTTACGGGGTGATCGGCGATATACAAGCGGAACGTCGACCCATCACCTGCAGCGATCAGCAATTCTCCAGTGAACCGTTCGTTGATTTCTTTCTTGTTGCAAAATCGTAATCTCGATAACTTAACCAACATCAGCCGGCATTTGGTCTCGCTAAATCGCGACCCTTTGCCGCTAAACAAATTGGCGTCAACGGATTGAGAACCATGATCAAAGTCAACGAAGTCATTCAACTACAAACCGATACTGTCGAGCGTTGGCATCGGGAACCGGTCGACAATCCCTATTCCGATTTCCTGCAATCGGTTTGCACTCAACATCAGTTCAATTATTTGTTGTGGCACGAAGAAGACATCGCGCGAAGCCCCGAAGTCGGTGACACAGAGATCGCTTCGGTGAAGCGGAAGATTGACAAGTACAATCAACAACGAAACGACTGGATCGAACGTGTCGACGATTGCATCACGGAAAAGGTCGAAGCTCGCGACATCGAATTGGCGGAAGACGCCAAACTCAACACGGAAACACCTGGATCGGTGATCGATCGCTTGTCCATCATGTCGCTGCGGCTTTATCATCTCGACGAACAGTTGCAACGAAACGACGTCGAAGACTCGCATCGCGAGTCGGTCCAACACAAAATTGCGATCTGCCGGTTGCAACAAAGTGAACTTGGCAATTCGCTACAGGAATTGCTGGAAGACATTTTTTCCGGACGCAAACGACATCGGACTTATCGACAGTTCAAAATGTATAACGATCCGGCGCTTAACCCGTATTTGTACAACGCGGAAAAGAGTTGAAGCATTTCCGAATTTTGATCGGCCGTCGGCGTAACATCGACAAACGAAACAGCGGTGACTATCGATACTAATGTCGGTGCCCGAAAGCCGCGAATGCGGCGTCAGCTGCTAGCCGTCGGCGTAAGCCGATGGGAACATCAGCAAAACAGAATGAAGCTCCGAATGAGCGACAGAAGGTAGTGGCGGCGATAGATGGAAACCATGCTGTCGCCCCTTCAGGGCTTCTGACTCTACTTACAAACGCAAACCATAGGCTTTCGCCCACGGCTATCTGCGGCCGCCATCTTCGTGGCTACGATGATGAAAACGGGCAGGCGGCTTGCCGGTCACATTTAAGAAACACGTTCAAGACTACATGGCTTCCACTATCGAAAACGCCGACTCCGACGATCCCGACTCTGGCAAACCTAGCGCAGGTAATGCCGAAAAGGAAAACGCTTCCAAGCAAACTCCAGTTGCAATAAAAACGCTTCTCCGAACTTGGACACGGCGATTCTATTTTCTGGGAACAACGATTCTGATTCTGGTGTTTTTGTTTTCGTTACTGGGACGACATTTCTTTCTTGCGGAACTGCTTGGACATCTTCGTTTGTATTTGTTTGTCGCGCTTCTATTCGCCTGCGCGGTGTCTTACCTTGTTAAACGAAAATGGCTGGCCATCCCGCTGGCCATTGCGACCATCTGGTCAAGTACCGCTTTGTTGATGCCTTACATTCCAGCTGCTCAACCGCAATCAGGAAAAACTCAAATCCATGTCATGTCGTTTAACTTGCTTGGCATCAACACGGAGTTTGAAACGGCGCTGAAGATGATTCGCAACAACGATCCGGATGTCGTTACCTTGATTGAGTTCGCTAACGAATGGGCCGATGTATTTGATGGCTCGAAAAACGTTTACCCACATCAAGTTCTGGTTCCTCGATGGCACGGGTACGGCATTGCGATCTTGAGCAAGATCCCAATCGATGAAAGCCGCGTCATCCAATTGTTGAAAGAGAAAACTGATTGTCCAATGATCGAGGCCAAGCTAACCGTTGACGGGAAGCGGGTTCGATTGTTGGCCGTTCATTTGTTCTCGCCGACGAATCAGCATCGCGCTAATTTGAGAAACGTTCAGTTGCAAGAAATCGCGGACATTGCGAACGAGTCGCCTGAGCCGACCGTGTTACTGGGTGACTTCAACTGCACGCCGTGGTCGCCATTCATTAGCGACCTGATTCAAGAAACTGGACTGCGGGACAGCCGACGCGGTTTTGGGTATCAAGCTTCCTGGCACAATCAGATTTCCGCATTAAAAATTCCAATTGACCACGCTTTCGTGTCACCGAAAATTCACGTCCACGATCGCTATATCGGCAAGGGCGGAGGCAGCGATCACATGCCGCTGAACTTCAAGATTTCGGTCTCGGACGATTGATTGCCGAACTACAACAGATGTCGGGCTTTGATTTCAAGATACTCGTTGATCAGCTGCGCCGTCATCTTTTCTGGAAACGTATCGACCGCCAACACTCCTTGACGTTTTAGATCTGTGATCACCTGTTTGCGCCACGTCAAAATGTTCGCCGACGCGGCTGCCGTGTACAACGACTCGTCGGATGGATTCTCGTCATATTGTTCGACCATCTCAAACAAGTCATGGTCTTTGACCAACATGCACAAAGGCAAGTGCCGTCCCGTCAACTGGCTGGTGTACTGCAACACCTGATGCGCATTGACTTCATCAATCACGTTGGTCAACAAGACGACCAGCGATCGCTTGGGACAATTCTTTTGCAAATAGATGAACGCATCGTCGTACCGGGATTCAACGTAGTGCGCACTCTGATCAAACGTTGCATTCAGCAAACGGTTAATGTGATTAACACCATTTCTCGGTGGCGTAAAACTATGAACGCCATCGCTAAAGCAAAGCAGTCCGACTGAATCGCCTTGCCGAAGTGCAACGTAACTGAGCATCAGCATTGCGTTAACGGCATGGTCGAGCAACGAGAATTTTCCCGACTTGCCGGTCATCATCCGTCCGCAATCGACCATGAAAATAATCCGCTGACTCTGGTTTGCCTGAAAGTCGCGGACGGTTAACTTTCTACGTCGCGCCGTGGTCCGCCAATCAATGTGCTTGTAGTTGTCGTCAGAAGAATAGTCGCGCAGTCGCTCGAATTCGTTGTCTTGACCAATTCGTCTTGTCCGACGTACACCAACGAGGCTGAGGCGGTTCGTCCGAGCCAATAAATCGTACTCCGCAATCTGCCGCATATCGGGATAGATGTGGATCGATGAGTCGACCGGTATTTTGTAAAACGCTTGCCACAACGTGAGCTTGCTGCGAACGGCGAGATGCAGACACTGCATCAAGTAATTACCACGGCGATTGCTTGTAAACCGATAGTCAAAACGTGTTCGACTTTTGCCATCGATCGTTACAGGAAACTCGGCTGGTTCGGCGGTGAAAATCTGAGGCAGATCATCCTTGGCCGTCAGGTTGCATCCAAAATTCGAACCATTGTTCAGTTCCACGGATACATTTTGTGGTTTGCCAAGCGAAGCGACTCGGCCAACACTGCGGGTTGCGGTGAAACGCTTCTTTGCAACGATGGTAAAACAATCGATCGCAATCACAACCAGGAAAATTACGTCCAATACCAAAACGGCCCAAGCCACCACTGGAAAACGAACCATCAAAGTAGAAACCGCCACGATCAAACTAAACCAGAACAGCAACCGAGGGCTCGGATAAATTCCGCGCAATCGCGCAAGCAACAAGAACGGCAGCGCTAACAAAAGCAGCAGCACGAACGGGCGTTGCAAAAGGAAATCGAGAATGGATTGCATTTAGTCTAGGTATAGGTTTAGGTTTGTTGGATCGGCTACTTAACTCGCGGAACTTCGACTCGCCTGATCAATTCACGCAACAAGTCGTCAACGTTCTGTCCTTCGACTTCGGCCTCGGCGGTCAACATCACACGATGTCGCAACGCCGGGAGGGCAATCTGAACCACATCATCTGGCACCGCGTAATCACGTCCATAAAACGCAGCCAACGTCCGCGCGCCTTGAATCAAACCGATGCCCGCTCGCGGCGAAGCGCCCATATAAAAGTCCGGCCAGTTGCGGGTTAGTCGAACGATCTTGTTGATATAGTTGACCAACACCGGTTCGACTCGAACTTTGCTGCTTTCTTGAGAGACCTTCAAAATCTCTTCCGGCGAAGTCACCTGTTCCAGTTGATCTTCCAGCACATTGTTTACATCCGCTTGTCCGCCGTGCATCATCAAGATTTGCGACTCTTGCTCTTCAGTTGGATAGTCAGCTTTGAGCTTGAACATGAACCGGTCGAGTTGAGCTTCGGGCAAATTGTAAGTTCCTTCCGACTCGATCGGGTTCTGCGTCGCCACGACAAGGAACGGCAAATCAAGTTTATGAGTTTGGCCATCGACCGTCACTCGCTTCTCCTGCATGATCTCCAACAACGCCGCATGCGTTTTGGCGGGCGAGCGGTTGATCTCATCCGCCAACAGTAGTTGCGTAAACACCGGACCAGGCCTGAACTCAAACTCCTGTGTCTTCATATCGAAAACCGGAGCACCTGTAATGTCCGATGGCATCAAGTCGGCCGTAAACTGAATCCGACCAAAGCTACAACCAAGAATCTTGCCCAACGAGCGAACAAAAAGCGTCTTGCCAAGCCCCGGCACGCTTTCAATCAACACGTGGCCGCCAGAAAAAAGTGAAACCAATGTTCCTTCAACCAATTCTTCCTGGCCGACGAAGACTTTACTGACCTCCTCGCAAATCCGCTCATACAACTTGCGAGTTTCTGTCTCTTGACCAACGACAGGTTGTCGGGAACTGGAACGGTCAGCCTGGGGTTCAGGAATCGAATCGCCAATCGACTGCTGAGACGACGGTGTTGGAACGACAGTCGCCGGCGACACCGATTCGACCGGAACACCCATCGACTCTGCGGGGACAACTAAAACCGCTGCGCACTTTGGGCATTTGGCTTGCTTGCCAACCAGCGTTTGCGGAACCTTCAATCGAGATTGGCAACTTTGACACTCAAATTCGATTGTCATCCCGGCTTCATTACTACTCATAAATTTGACTTGATTGAATTGATTTTGGATTTAGTTCGTTTACGATTTGCAACCCGTTTGAATCGCCTGTGAATGTCTACTTCTTTCTACGACCAGCAATTTTTTGAAACTCAGCGATCTTGTTTTTCGCCCACGTTTGATCTCCCGATTTTCGCAACATCTCACCGACCGCATTGACGTGGTTCTTAAATTTCTTTTCTGGTGAAAAATTAAGCCGTTTTGGCCGACCGAAGATTGGAAAGTAGACGAAGCAAAACAGAATGCCCCACATTAGCAAATGCGGAACAAGATAGTTCATTGGCTTTTTCGTAATCCAGGCCCAAGTACCATGATTGTCCTCGCCCGTACTAATCGCTGCGCCCATTCGCCCCGTCTCCAGGAACACGACATCGCCATCGCATTGCTCGGCGACACGCATCGCCAACTTTCTGTTTTCTGGAATTAACAGCGGATAGTTAAGCAGAAACGACGCATTGCTAACCACGATGAGCTTACTGTCAACATCATCGGCATCGATTTGAAACGCAAACGGTTCATCATCGACTGCCAACAGCACTTTCGTCTCCAAGTCAAAACTTCGAAAGCCCCACATTGTGAATTCGTGTTCATCAACGATGTCGGGATCATTGAGGGTTGTCGGCGGCGAGAACAATTTTCGACATTCGATCGTCGTTTTGGAAGCGTCAATACCGACCGACCAAGGTCCTGTAAACTCATTCGTCGAAGTTAAGTCATGGACTTCTTCTTCATACCAAAGCCCATCGACATCATCATCGTTCAACCCGGCGAACATTGATTCAGATCGTCTGCCCGAAATCATGGCCTCCGCTCGATGGCGACGCGATTTTTCTTGCGTAGGCCCCTCAGTCATGGAAACCATCTGCGTCCAATAATCAAGGTCAGCTTGATAGCCTCGCCCAACGATGACGAGTGTTCGTCCGTCTTCCGCCAACCAATCCTCGAGCCAGATCACCGACTCGACCTTGGGAGAGCGATCTCGATCGGGAAACCAGACGATCGTATCGAATCGATGTAGACGCGGAGAAATTCTAGTGCGATGGCCAACGTAATGACCACGCTCGCGCAACAGTTGTGCAAAAACCTTTGTCCCGTTGAGACTGTCTCCAGTTTTTCCGTACCCGGTTTTCGGAATACCTTTCTCCTCTAGACCGCAACCGACCGAGACAACACAAAGCATCAGCGCGACGATCATTAAACGAAATTGCGTTAGCATCATGCTCATGACGGCGTTCCTCCGACAATCGGCTTGCTGCGTGTCTGTTCAGCGGCCGCTTGCTGAGCAAATTTCTTCGCCGCAATCGCTTTCACATCGTCATGAAATTTTCCCCACTGACCAAAGCACTCATCAACACGCTGTCGATCAACATCGTGTTGTCCGAAAAAGACATCTTCAAACGCCGTCATGATGTTCAGAAAGAAACCCGACAACTCCCGATGACGGCGAACTTCACGAAAGTACTGTCGATTCGTTTTTCCTTTTTGCAGCCGAATCAAACTTTCGCGATCCAGCGTTACCAACACGTCGCCATACAGGTAGATAATCGCCTTGCGGTAATCTCCAGACTGATACGCGGCCTGAGCCTCGGTCGCGAAATCGCCAGTCGTTTGTTCAACTTCAAACGGCAAGCGAGAAATATGATCTTCAATGGACGTCCTTTTCCGGTGTTTGGATCCTCCGCTGTCGCCTGATTCAATTTTCAAAAACGCGAAGATCAATCCGGTAATGACGGCTGCCAATAAGATCGCCCCGAGTATCAAGACGATTATGCTGGCCACCCCCAGCGCCCCATCAGCGCTTGGCGGTCCTGCCTTCGGTCCTGCCGGCTTGGTAACGGTTGCCTCCGGCACATTATGTCGATCTTCCAATCCGCTTGGACTACGATCCGGTATCTCAGGAGTTCGAATCCCGTCAGTTTCCGGATCGTACCAGGGTAAAGACGATTTCGTGATCGCCTCATCAAATGCGGCATCCGGTTGACTCACGCTGTGATCTTGGACCGCACCGCTGGCTTTTGCAATTGAGACATTCAACACGACAACCGAAATCAGCATGAGCACAACGAAACAAACCAATCCAACGAACGTGCGATGCAATTGGGACACAAAATCGTGCCCCATCGTCGATAACCGATCTCGTTTGACAATGTAGTATTGCGTTTTCATGTCTTTCGAATTCTTGTTCAAATCAGGCATATGTCTTTTGTGATCGTTCTCCTAAAGCGCCGTTCGTTGGACACCCGCACCCACGTTCCGCTGTCCAAAATCGAGGTGTTGATCGCGACCTGACAAATTTAGCGCTTCGGCACGCATTCTCAGCTCCACTGCCCATCCCTCCAGTCGAATTCGCGTATCGATGTAAGCCAGAAAACGGAAGACGGCGACCACGGTGGCTGTTAGCCATAAAGCAATTGGCCAATAGATAAAGTTCATGTCCTGCATCGCGTTGCCTTGCAAATGCAAAACTTTATCGAACAAGCAAAACGCCGAGTAAAAAGTAAACGTCATCGAAATCGAGATGACAAACGCAAGCATCAATCGTATCACCGAATCCGACGACGCCGAACTGTGCAATGACTTGGAGCGAGTTCGAAAATCGATCTCATTCGGATTTGTTGATCTCCTTGGCGTCCGCTCCAGAAGCAACATTTCTGATACGAACGGGCGCGCGCTGCGAATCAACAAGCCGGCCGCAATAAAAAACGATATCAGCACCAACACCGAAGTCACGTCGTGCCCTCTCGTTTCAGGCGTCAGCATCATTGCGATCAAAACCACTGGCAACACCAATCGAATGACCAAGTGGATCCACAGGAAAAAAAACGGAATGCTGAACTTACCTTTGCGCTTACCTCGATTGCTTTTGAAAACGCTGAAGAACGAAGCCATGATGCCAGGCCGGCCAACAAACATCGCTTGCCCCAAATAGTGCGTCACAAACGTGGTCCCAATCTGAGCTTGTGAGATCACCAGCAAACCCATCGATACGTAAAAATACATTACGTAATCTTGATAAAAGTCTCGTGAAACCATCCACCAGGTTAACAACCCGTCGATTAACAACCACGGCAAGATACCAATGGCTGCCAGTGTGGCGATCGCGCGGAAGTGATATCGAATGACATGGATTGTAAGGTCAAGCAATTCCAAAGAGCTGCGTTCTCGAATAGCGATGAAGGTTTTGTCAAATCTCATGACCCCTCCATGGTTCTTCGATTTCTTCCTCTTCGTCACCGCGCGGATAGCCAAGGACGACAAAGTAAAACATCAGCATCGCACTGGAGAGCACAGCGACCCCACCTTTGACCGCCCACGGCATGTATCTTTCGGTCATCGGTGAAACAAAGCCCTCGATCAAGGCCGCTAGAATGAAGAGCACTACCGCGCACATCGCGATCGGCAACGCTTCACGAGCCGTTCGAATCAACGAATCTTTTCGGCTTAGCCCGTTGGTCATCATCCAACTCAATCCGATCTTGAGCCCAGCGCCGCCACACAGCACCACCGCGGTCAGTTCAAACGGTCCATGAGCGGTGACAAACGATTTGAAATTAATTCCTGCTTCTGCGGCATCAGGGCGAAACATGTACCCGAAAACCGTTCCTAGAAAAATCGCATTGTATGAAAGCGTCACCAATCCCGGCAACACAAACAACATCGTGACAAAACAAAACAAACCAATCGTTGGATTGTTCAAAACATAGGCACCTGTCCGCGCAGAATTGGTTCCAAATCCGAAATCCTCAAACGAAGAGTACATGTCTGTCATGTTGTCCAACACCTCTTGATCAGCAACGTCTTCAGCAAATCCAGGCCAAACGGAATCGTTATAAGCAAGATAGGCCGCCGCCAGAAACAGACCCCAGAACAGAACCGTTGCGATATGGACGCACGGATCATTGAAGATCAACTTCGGCGTATCGATAAAGATTTTTTTGTACCAAGCACTGCGATCGAATTTCCGGCTGCGATAAAGTTGGTTGTGCGCGCGGGCGACCAACCGGTGCAAGTAGTCAATGGTGTTCGGTGGAAGCTGATACGACTCCGCCAGCGCCAGATCAGCGCACGCAGCACGATACAACGTGGAAAATTTCTCGACTTTATCCGCGGGAATTTTTCCCACGACTTTACGACCAAACTCATCGCACAAGCTTTCCAGCTCGCGCCACAAGGGTTGTCTTTTCTCAATCAGCGTTGCGACTTTCACGAGACGGCCTCTCCTTCAGGTGGTACCAACGACGCTTGCTCGACATCGGCTTGAGGCATCGAAATCGATTGCTCAACGTCTGGTTCGCCCGCCTGAAATTGCATGAAGGTTTTGTAGTAAAGTGAACAAAGCAGTAAATCGTGATCGGTATCTTCTGGCATCCCAAACTTGCTGACCAACGGGCGCGCCAAATGGGATGCAATTTCGCTGGCCCGCAAGTAAGGCAAGTACTGACGCTGCTCAACGAAATCTGCCAATGCGCGAGACATGCTGCGAGAAACCTGGAACCCAGACGGGATCTCCTCAGCCAATTTTGCAACACGTGCGTCGTCAAACTTGGCCAACTCAGGCGTCCATTTTCTTTCTTCGATCACGACCATCGTACCGGCAACCAAATCACCGATTCGCTGAAATCTTGGACTGAGAGACATACAAATCAGCCCGAACAAACAAGTTGGCAAAGAACCAACGGAATCGACATCAAAAAATTCTGCCATGAAAGGAATGGGGGCCACCGGCATCAAGTCCAACACGCGGAAAAAGTTTCGCAGCACAGCTTGAACACCGTCAATCGAATGGCCGTCTTTGGACAGCACACGATACTTCAATATTCTCTTCCCAATCGTTTGGCCATTGAAGTACGTCTCCATGATCGCGCCGTAAAACCAAAACGTAATGAACAGAAGCACGAACCTCAGGCCGGCCGCAACACCCACCAGCGCGTTCACAATCTCGTCGAGGCCAAGCCACGCCAGCAACGGCATCATCGCCATGACAATCCTGTTAAAAGTGACCGTCACGCCAATAAAGAAAACAACGGTAATGACGCAGTCCAGAAAGTAAGCAATCACGCGACGAAACGGACCCACCACCTGATATTGAAAAGAAACTTTTTCGGGCGTCGTCACGCGTAGAGACGTGTCAAGAATCCCAGCTTGCTCCTCCGGTTTCTGTGCCGTTGAATTCTGACGCAAGATGAGTACTCGAATTGGATGGTTGTCGGTCGTGGATCCTCGTCGGGAATCCAGAATGCATCTTCCTTGGAACTATTGTGTCGAGTCGCACAACAGTCCGCAAGCGTGAAGCATTAAGCCTCGAAAACAAAGTCGGATCGAACAGCTTAACGCCGCTAACCCGTCAGCTCCTGATCCGGATCGGACGAACTTCGTTTCTCCATCACAACGCGAATGGGAACTTCGCCAAAGTCCAACGAATCCCGCAACACGCCCAGGATATATTTTTTGTAGGTTTTGGCGAACGCATCCGGGTTGCTGCATTTGAGCATGATCGTCGGCGGACTGATTCCAATTTGCGCCGCGTAATAAATTTTTGGTCGACGCTTGTTGGATGCCATGGGAGGCGGATGCCGAATCAAAGCTTCTTTGATGATGCGATTCAGCTTGGGCGTTCCCACGCGAGAACGAGATTGCTTGAACAACATCTGTGCATGGTTCAGCAGCCGCTTACAATTTTGACCCGTTTGCCCGGTAATAAAAGCGATCGGGCAATTCCACATCGTAGAAAAATTGTGGCGAAGATAGTCCACCCAGATCTTGGTCGGCTGATGCTCAGCCATCAAGTCCCATTTGTTGACCACAAAAATGGATGGCTTGTAGTTTTGTTCGATGTAACCGCACAACTGCCGATCGACTTTGCTGATCCGCTTGCTTCCATCAAACATCATCAATACAACGTCGGCGTGGCGGATCGAACGATGAGCTCGATGGGTCCCATAGAAGTCGATATCGGTCCGCACGCTTTTTCCACGACGCAGTCCCGGCGTATCGATCGCGACCATTGTTTTGCTGTCGATCTCAAACCGCACATCAACACTATCGCGAGTCGTTCCGGCAACTTCACTAACGATCATTCGTTCATCGTCAACAATCGTGTTGATAAATGTACTTTTACCAACGTTGCGTCGACCGACGATGACGAACTTCATCTCCGGTCTTTCGGTTTCTCTTTGGTCAATTTCTTGCTGGCTGGGAATGTGTTCCAGAATCCCGTCCAACAGATTTGACTTATGGCGATTATTTTTCGCACTGCAGACAATCGGTTCGCCAAATCCAAATCGAAAAAAGTCGTTAGCTTGGACTTCCCAGTTTTCGCCGTCACATTTATTGGCGACCAACAAAACAGGCTTGTCTGTCGCGCGTAATCGCTTGGCAACTCTTTCGTCCAACCCGGTGATCCCATCTTTGGCATCGACAACGAACACCAACAGGTCGGCGCCTTGAATCCCGAGCTCAATTTGCTGTTCGATCTCTTCGTCCAGCTCATCAACGTCGTTGATTCCGATCCCTCCGGTGTCGACGACTTCGAAGTAACGATCTTTGACTTCGATAAGATGCTTCATCCGATCGCGCGTAACACCAGCCATATCGTCAACGATTGCCAAACGGCGACCGACGAGCCAATTGAAGATGCTGGATTTTCCGACGTTGGGGCGCCCAACGATGGAGACTTGTGGCAATGCCATGACGTAACGCTACTCAAAATTGTTTGTGGGAATGTCCAGAGAAGAATCGCACGAAAGAACAACGAACCGTTTTTCGACGAAAACAAATTTGGCAGATTCTCGCGCCCCACATGTGAGGATTTTCAACAGAGTCTGCGACGGGACCCTTCAAATGTTAACTGATTAAGGTACTTTAGCGGAGAATGAAAACGGGCGAATCGACGTGAATCCGCGAATTGGCCAGAAATCCTTGCTTACAACACCTTTGTCGAATCAACCGTCTTGGCGAAATCAGCAATCGAAAATTGAATTAGCGAATGTCAAAAGACGAATCAACCATCGACGTGCAGAAGCTGTTGCGGCAGCAATTGATCTCGCTGGCGCGTGCGGGCGTGACAGATTTGTCTGCCAGTGCAGGGGAGTACGAATTCTCGTTTGAGGAATCTTCCGAGCCTGAGTCGGCCAGTTCCAAGTCGGTTTCGCCTTCGAGCGATGCAGCCCAGAGTCAGACGGCGAGCTCGGTAAAAAGTTCGCCGCCGCCCGCCGAAAGTTCGGCAACTTCCAAAAGTCCTGCGACTCCCAAAAGTCCTGCGTCTCTTGAAACGGAGCTTTCTTCGCAACCGTCAACGTCGACCAACCGGTCAGGCGAAGTTTCATCCGATTCACCCTATCCAGGTTCGATCCCGGCCGACCAACGCGAAAGCGCTTTGACCGTCATTTCCGAAGAAGTTCAATCTTGCACCCAATGTCCAGAACTTTGCACCCACCGAGCACATACCGTCTTTGGAGTGGGAAACCCGAACACTCGATTGGTATTCATTGGCGAAGGTCCAGGAGCGGATGAGGATCGAACCGGCATTCCGTTTGTGGGGGCTGCTGGAAAGCTGTTGGATAAAATCCTGGTTGCGTCCAAGATCGATCGTGACGAAGTCTATATCTTGAATACCGTGAAATGTCGGCCACCGGGAAATCGAAACCCGACCGAAGTAGAGCTTGGCAATTGCTGGAATTATGCGGAGCGACAGTTGGAAGTCCTCCAGCCTGAGTTCATCTGTTGTTTGGGCAGCGTCGCGGCGAAGACCTTGCTCAAATCGACCCAATCATTGGGGCGTCTGCGCCAGAAATTTCATCAATACCGGTCCAGTCGGGTCATGGTGACATACCATCCGGCTTATCTTCTTAGGAACGAACGAGCCAAAGTTCACGTTTGGAACGATATGAAGATGCTGATGAAAGAAATGGGTGTCGATCTGTCGAAAGACAACTGAACACCCCGTTTATCAACCGACAACTGGCCTAATCAAGCGACAACTTGGCGCGGTCATGGATACATTACCCGTGTTTCACCGGTTGCGACGGAGAACATCCCGTAAAACCGGCATTTTCGGTCGCTTGGGGTCGACGGCATTTGAATCGGCAAAACCCGAGAATTTCTTGCTTGTACGGGATGTCGCAATTAATATTGGGTAAGTTGATTAAAACTAATTAGGGGCTTTCCACGCAACAGTCTGCCGTGGTACGCGAGACACAGAAACTGCACAAATATTTATGCGTGCTTATCAGGCGACTGATCGGAGAAAAATATGCTTGGGCGATCATTGAAAATCACACTCGTTTTGTTAGCCGCATTAATCATGCTTCCTGCATCACTTGATGCACAAGGAGTTGGTGGCGGCGGAGGTGTTGGAGGCGGCGGCGGTGCTGGTGGTGGTGCCGGAGGCGGCGCTGGAGGTCAAGACGGAGGCAACCAACCTTCAACCGGTGGTGTAGAAATTGACGCCGAAGGCGTGTTTCGCACACGAGGAGTCATTGACCAATCGGGTCAGTTAACTCGACAACGTTGGGAACAAGCTGAACGATCACTCAACCGCGACCTGAACAAGATCAGCCCGCTTCGCAAAATTTCTCTAAATCGCTGCGAAGCCGAAGTTAAAAAACTTCTCGATGCCGGAGAGCCAGTTCCTGCGGACATTCAGTATCTCGCCGGATTGACACGCATCACTCACGTATTCTTCTATCCAGAGACGAACGACATTGTGATCGCGGGCCCAGCTGAAGGATATTTCGTTAATGGAAACGAACGAGTCGTTGGAACCAAAACGGGACAAGCAACGTTGCAACTTGAAGACCTTGTTGTTGCTCTGCGTGCATTTGGCCCCGATGGCCGACAAGCCAAATTGATCTCTTGTTCAATCGATCCAACTCAAGAAGGCCTAACCAAATTCGCAGAGACTTATCGTCGCGTGGCAGCAAATTTCCGCCATGCGAACCAGGCACCTGCTGCAGCGGAAGCATTTTACAAAGCACTTGGTAAGCAAGACGTGACGATCACTGGTGTTTCACCAAAGACTCACTTCGCTCAAGTTTTGGTCGAAGCAGATTACAACATGAAGCTTATCGGAATCGGTGTTGAAAACCCGCCCGTTCGCATCACGAGCTTCATCGAGAAAGCCAGCCCGACTTCGGTCGCCAAAAGCTCGCTACAGCGTTGGTTCTTCCAGCCAAACTACGACTGCGTCACGATCTCTGCAGACGAAAACGCGATGCAGCTTTCTGGATCAGGCGTTAAACTTGTCGGTGCAGACGAAAGCGTTGCCGCAAACGGTGTTCGCCGCAACACGGGCGGCGTGAACCCAGCCAGCCGAGCTTTCACCAATTCGTTCACGAAACAGTACGACAAACTTGCTGAAAAATCGACTCTGTATGGTGAGCTTCGCAACTGCATCGACATGACGATCGTTGCCGCGTTCATCCAAAAGATGGACATCTACCAGAAATCGGGTTGGGAAATGAGCACGTTTGGCGACGAGTCCATTGCTCCTGTTGAGCGTTACACCGCTCCCACCAAAGTTGAGCCTGTGCTTAACGCGGTTTGGAAAGGAAACTACTTCATGACACCAATCGGTGGTGGCGTGAACATTCAACCTCGAATCGCTTTGAACTCGAACAACGTTCAGACTGATTCATCAGGCGAGATCGACGAAGTCAAAGACTCGATCAAGTTCAACGATTTGGCTGATGGCCAGTGGTGGTGGGACTAATTGATCGTCCGCTGACTGTTTAAAACACAAAGCCCGCGAGTATCATGCTCGCGGGCTTTTTTGCGCGGTCGTACTGATTCGCAGCGGATGCTGCCCGCATCCAAGTCACGGCTGTTCTTTTGGCTTTGGTACCTATTATGAGTGGTCTTTTGCAACGTCTTTTTGTCGGCTTCGAAATCGAATTCGCGTGGTTTCAAGAACTACTCAACAACGGTCACGGAATTCTACAGCGAATCGCAGCAACAGCCGTGTTTGTTCCGATTGGCTTTTTGAGCCTTTGCCATCTTAGAAACATGAATCGCCGCTCAAATGCGGGATAGCAATACGATGCACGCAAAGCCAGGCTTGCGCGTACCGGCTCGGTGATCCTTGTCCCGGCTGGCGGCGATACAAGCCATGCTGCATGCCAATCCTGAAGCCGCTTCGAATCAGCAATCAAGACGAGCGTCAGGCTGCGAAGTTTCAACTGCCTTCGCGCCAATTCTCGGCCAGAGAATTCGCGTTCCTAGCTAACTGGTCGGGAGCGAACGAATCCGGAATCATCAGAATCTTTCATGTAACCCGCCCACCCAAGTAAACTGTTTGTCAAACTGAGTATTCTCTTCCGGTTCTGCACAAAATTTCGGGTTATCATTTGAGGTTGCGGTTATCATTTGAGGTTGCGTTAGGTGACGTAGCAAAAATGATTCAGAAACAATGATTTTAACGAAACAATTCGTCTCCATCCCGACCCTCTTCAATGCGAGCTATCGATGAAAACTCTAGTACTCTCAATCGCAATAGTCTTGTCAATGTCCTGCTCATCGTTTGGTGACATCATCCTGATGGATCCAACGACCAACGATGGTTCATTCGAGTCGCGTTATACAGGCAGCTCGTTGACTGACAGCACAACCACTGGCTTTGGCGCCTGGCAAAACATCACGCGAACTGGCGTAACGAATTCGGGCATATTATCGCGACCCGGTGCCAACTCAGGCACTCGGTTCGACACCATTTCTGCATCGCACCTCAGCGATCCAGCCATGGGCGGCGTCGCGGCTTTCGCGCAGGAAGACGCAACGATCACATTTACTTCGATCAACTTGCTGGGAACTAATGGCTACGCGATTCAAGTTGGCGACACGATCGAGTATTCATTCGATGTCAACGCTCAAGGTGCTTTGGCTGGAGCTTCAACGACAACTTCCAGTGCAAGCCTCGGGCTTGATTTTGGAAACGGGCTCGTCGGTTCATCGGTATTTTTGCCTGACGCCCTGGACGGAAGCAACAACGGTGGCACACCTTACACGCCTGGATTCCACGAAACGTTTACACTGACTCACACCGTAACAGCAGCGGACGTTGCTGGCGGTTCGCTTCAAATTGTCGCTGGTTTAAATACCAGTGGTGGCGGAGGCACACCGACTTACATGGACAACATTTTCATTCACGCAATTTCAGTTCCTGAACCGTCATCATTGGCGATCATGAGCTTGATCGGCTTGGGTTTGACTATTCGACGTCGTCGATAGTCGTTGTCGACGTTTGTGATAGCGGGGCGGATGAATACCCAGCCAGCGGTCGTTTGGTTGGCGCAATCAATTGCTCAAGAAGTGACAAGAATGTCGCCATCTTGGACTTCGTAAGCTTTTCCCTCAACGCGAAGGTTCAAGTTGCGGGGGCGTTTCGATCGAATCGAGAGAAGCAGTTTTGAGATGTGGAAGCCAATCGTCAATTGCACAAGAAGTGGCAAATGTCGCCATCTTGGACTTCGTAAGCTTTGCCTTCAACGCGAAGCTTACCCGCCTGTTTGATCTGAGCTTCCGATTCCAACTCTTCCAAATCCTGCAACGTATAGACGTTGACTCGGATAAATGACTTTTCAAAGTCAGTGTGAATGACGCCGGCGGCTTGCGGAGCAAGGGTTCCTACCGGGATGGTCCACGCGCGAACTTCTTTTTCGCCCGCTGTAAAATAGCTTTGCAATCCCAGCGTTGCGTAAGCTTCTCTTGCCAATACATTGAGCGCCGGTTCTGCTAATCCCAATGCATCCAACATCTCTGATCGATCATCAGATTCAAGTTCAGACAATTCGGCTTCGATTTTTGCGCAGACCGTAGCGACGCCTGCGCCGACTTTCTTTGCATGCTCGCGAACTTTTGCCACTAGCGGAGACTTTCCCTCCAAGTCATCTTCGGCAACATTCGTGACATATAGAATTGGTTTGGCCGTGAGCAAACCGAAACTGCTGATTGACTTTTTCTCGGCTTCGTTCAAATCGAGGCTACGCAATGGCGTTTCGCTTTCGAGATGCTTCAAACATTTCTCGATGACTTCGACGCGCAAAACTGCTTCCTTGTCACCGGACCTTGCCGTTCGCTTGGCTTTCTCCAATCCATTTTGCAGCGACTCGATATCGGCCAGCATCAGTTCCAATTCGATCGTTTCAATATCCGCCAGCGGATCGACTTGCCCACTGACATGAATGACGTCTTCGTCTTCGAAGCAACGGACGACTTGCAGGATCGCATCCACCTGGCGAATGTGACTGAGGAATTTATTGCCCAGACCCTCGCCTTCGCTGGCGCCTTTGACGATCCCGGCAATGTCAACCAGTTTTAACGATGCTGGAATGACTTTTTGTGGCGTGATGTATTTTGTAATTCGTTCCAGACGATCATCCGGAACACTGACGATTCCCTCGTTCGGCTCGATGGTGCAAAACGGATAGTTCTCGCTCGCCGCAGCCTGCGACAACGTAAGTGCATTAAACAAAGTGCTTTTGCCAACATTCGGCAGTCCGACAATTCCCGCTTCCATCGTGTTTCCTGAAAATCAATTTCGTACTTTTGGGTTGCTGAATCGTACAAAAACAAGCCCCAAAGGGCTAGTTGAAATTGGAATTCGGGGAGCGGAAGTTCATCGACCTACGGCTACAGAATGTCACAAATTCCGACTTCCGAACTATTCCTTCGTCGCCTTCAACCAACCATCCAACTGCTCAACCAGATTCTGCACTTCCTCTAGGTTCTGATCAGCAACATTTTTGGATTCGCCAATGTCATCGGCGAGGTTGTAAAGTTCGATTCGATCTTCAGGTTGAGTCTGTTCATCAATGTGCCGAACCAGCTTCCAATCACCTTGCCGCGCGGCCTGGGAAGGTCGATGGTTCGATCCATGATGGTGCGGATAAGTCCAAGCCAAAAACCGATTGTTGTCTGACTTGGAAACATCTTTGATAAAACTTGCCAACGACTTTCCATCGACGCATTGCTCAGTTTGTGGCGACAGCCCGGCCAACTCAATCAACGTCGGGTAGATATCCATCGTGATTCCTGGTGCAGAAGTTTCACCTACGTCAAGTTTTCCTTTCCAGGAAACAATCGTTGGAATCCGGATCCCACCTTCGTAAGTCCACCCTTTTCCAGCTCGCAAAGGCAAACAACTTGTCGGACCTGATCGCCCAAGCCCCAACGTTGAAAGCCCGCCATTGTCGGAAGTAAAAACGATAATCGTGTCCTCCAACAATTCCAGCTCGGTAAGTTTATCGACAACTCGCCCAACGTTGGTATCCAGATTTTCGATCATCGCTGCATAGGCAGGATCATCTTGACGGGCGCGCGATCCCGAATTGAACAGATGAGCTAGAACCAAAGTGTTTGTATCCGTAAAAGTGCTTTCACGTTTGGCTTGATACTTTTCAACCAAGTTGGGAGGTGATTGGATCGGCGTGTGAACGGCATAGTGACCAAAGAGCAGAAAGAATGGTTTCGACGTTTCTTGCTTGTCCTGCTTCTCTGAATTCTCGATAAACGCGATCGCTCGGTCGGTAAGACGATCGGTCAAGTAATCTCCTTCTTTTCCGTCTTCGAAATCCGGAACCGAATGGAACCCTTCCGTATCACGTTTCGTAACCTTGCGTTTATACGGAAAGAAATAACTAGCTGGGCTGCCGGCACGATTCACACCTGCGGAAAATTCGAATCCATGTTTGGTAGGGTGGCATTCAGGTCGATCGCCAAGATGCCACTTGCCGAGATAGCCCGTTCGATATCCAGCCGCTTGAAACGCTTCGCCGATCGTCGTCTCCGTTTCCGGCAAACAGAATTCGCTCGGCTGGCTCAACCATTGAGTCACGCCAACCCGCTGCGGCGCCTTGCCTGTCATCAACGCCGCTCTGGTCGGCGAACACACCGGATTGGCCGAGTAAAAACTTGTCATCCTCACACCATGCTTCGCCAACGAATCGACATTCGGCGTTTCATAAAACGTTGATCCATAACATCCGAGATCCGTATACCCCAAGTCGTCAATGAAGAACACAACAACGTTGGGCGAGTTGGCGAGACCGGGCGCCTCAAGAGCAACAAGGTTGACTGGCCGCCAGGCAAAGAAAACCAGCGCTAAAAAAACGGCAACGACAATATTCGAAATCGAGATAGAACGCATTGGTTGACTTTCGTCTATACAGCTAAAGGAACTCCGGCTGTACAAGTCTACCAAATGTCGTTGTCATTGACTTACCGTTTCCGATGACATTCAACGCGCAATGTCAGCTTTCCATTCTACCGACTAAAGAGGAGCGCCTTACCGATTGCATTTATCAAAAGTAAGTTAAGCCGCTTTCTTCGCGTGGCGATAAACCACTTTTTCGTAGACCGCCTCGACGCGTTGAGCAAGTTCGTGCGGTTGGAAAGTCGACCTAATTTTCGCTTTCCCAAACTGGCCCATTTCTTGGCGACGACTTTCGTCACGAGCCATTTCAATGATCGCGTTAGCCAGCGCCTTTGGATCTTTTGGCGGGACCAGCAAGCCGTTCTTGTTGTGCTCAACGATTTCCGGAAGCCCACCCGTTCGAGACGCGACTACTGGCGTACCGGCAGCCAACGATTCCATCGCGACCAAGCCAAGAGGTTCTTCGATCGAAGGAACCACCAGCAAATCAAACGCCGTCATGTAGTCTTCAACATTGGTTCGCAACCCCACCCACTTAACGCGATGCATTAGTTGCTTCTTCAGAATCAACGTTCGAAGCTTTTTGACGTAAGGTTCTTTGCGATTGAATCGGCCAACCAGAATGAGCTTAAACTCAGGCACAGCTTCGATAACCTGCTCGAGGGCTTTGAACAAATAAATATGTCCCTTGCGCGCGACGACGTCTCCAATGCAACCGACCAAGAACTCATCGCCTGATAGTTTTAGCTGCCGACCAATGCGTCGCACTTCACGATGGGTCACCGATTCGAATCGCTCCATCTCGGTAAAGCAATGAATGACTTCCATTCGATCACTGGCAACCCGATTGACTTTACGCTGATAGTCATAGGTGGCTTGCGAGTTAGCAATCACGTAGTCATTTAACTTCCAATGCAGTTGAAATGATCGGTTGTGTGCCGTCGCGATGACAGGAATCCCCGACACCATTTTCAACAATACGCCAAATGCGTGCCCACGACTCATGTGCGTGTGAATAAGGTCATACTTTTTCGCTTTCAACCAGGCTGCGATTCTGGCAATTTCACCTGGCTTGCGTTCCAACTCGTTGATTCGAAATCGAACTCCTTCGACACCGACCTCCTCCAGCCAACACCCGTCGCGACACAAAATGGTTACGTCGTGACCCGTTGCTGACTGGTGTTCCGAAAGGAACTTGCAATAGGTCAGCGCGCCATTAACATTGCGACCAGAAATGACTTGCAGAATCTTCAACGAAACAAGAGCCTTATTCAAAAACAGTAGCGGAAATAGGAATGGAGGATAGCAGGGAAATCTCCATGCGTCAGCGCAGATGTAAGCCGGTTTTTACAACAGTTTCTGGGGTTCGAGCTTTACAAATGGACCTTCGAGCGGCCGCAATAGGATCGGGATCAAAAAAAGACTCAGGCCGAAACCTGAGTCTTGTGAATCTCAATTAAGTCTGCCAATTGCAATCAGCGAACTTCGATGCCTTCGAACTTAGATACTTTCGATCAGGACACCATTAGTGATCCGCAGAATCGAATCCGTTGTTCTCGAAGAACAACTCTTCGGCCGAAATCAGCCCATCACAGATACCATACGTTTGTGGGGTAAGCCCAAAGCCTCCGATGAATCCGTTTGTGGCTCCATCGAGTCCGAGTGTAAAGTCGGCTGGCGGTGTTGCGAAGTTTTGCAAGTCCGGCCCTAGCTCAAACACATTGTTTGACATGTCGAGACAGATATTTGCCGCTCCATTCGGGATACCTTGCAATACGCTGATCAAGATAAAGTTACCGTTGGCATCAACTGGTAGTGCACCATCGATGTCCGTGACGAACGGTGACTCGTAAGGGCGAACAAACAACTCGTCATTGTTGATCACTTCGAAGTCATTGATTCCATCATCATCCAAAGGAATCGCGACGGCGGTCAACTGCCCGGTCAAAGGAACAATGTTGTCAACATCCTGACCGCGATCGTTTCCTTCAAACGTATTGTTGATCATCTCCACGTTGATTTGAGCTTGCTGGAAAGTATTGATTGCCAGACCACGCTCGAAGTTTTCCTGGAATAGATTGTTGATGATTCGTGTCGAGATAAAGCTCTGACCAAAGGCTTCAATGTCAATTCCGTCGTGGAAGATCAGGTTCAACGGATCTTCAATGTTGCTCAGAGGGTTCTCGTTGTAAACCTGATCGTTGTCATCATCGTTGTTGATACCAGCACCATTGTTGATGATTCGGTTGTTGGTCAGATACAACAGTAAGTTCGAATCGCCAAAGGTCTGAACATTGATTCCGTCGAAAGCAAAGTCACGAACCAACACGTTTTGAATTCTCAATCGTGTCAGATTGTCGATTGCCGCGGTGCCCGCTCCATTGGTTGTAACGGTGATTCCATTGTCACCAAAGAAGTCAACGAACGGACCATTGTTGCCCATCGTAACCGTCTCGTCAGCCGCTTGTCCCGATGGTCGAATCTCAGAGTCGATAATCACAATGTCTGAGCTTGTATTGGTTCCCGTATTGATTTCGATACCTTCGTCGGAATGAATATCGACGTTCGAAACTAAAGCGGTGTTAACACCCGGGTTGCCTTCGTTATCGTAGTTCAACCTAATACCTTCACTTCCATCGCCGCCGTTTCGTGTTGTGGCTCCAGTTAACGAAGGTTGGTCGATGTCAACGTTATTGATAACGACGTTGGTAAGTGCGTTGTTAGTCGAGACAACTTCGATACCGCCCGCGTTAACTGTGGTCGCAGGTGTCGTGATGCGAACGTTGTCGATTGTTGCGTTGATCGTTGCTGGATCCAATCCAAGTGCACCGTCGGCAGCCAGGAAGATACCTGCACCGGCAGCGTTAACGTTGTCAATCATTTGCAGCGCGAACGTTCCCTCGGTGTTTCCGATCCGCGTATTGATCACAGCTCCGTCGTTGGCGAGCATGCGAATACCATCGGACAAGTTATTACTGATCGAGAGATTATCGATGATATCAATGTTCATCACGGTGTCAGTTCCGGTCACATCGACGAACACGCCTCGGCCGCCGTTATCAAGAGATTGACCCGTGACCAGGATGTCTTGTCGAAGCCCAGTTCCGTTGAGGACGAACTCAAGGTTGCCGCCACCAGCGACGCCGTTACCAAAGATATTGCTGGTTCCACCTTCTGTGTTACCAATAACCGTGTCTTGGTCAGGATCTTTATTCGTCCACCCCTCAACTCGAATTCCACCCTGAAGGTTGTTGGTGACTTGTGAATTCAGGATGTCGAGGTCACCGTCACCGTTTCGGACGTAAATTCCAATGCCTCCGTTGGCGTCGGCTGTGTGTCCGATGATATCAATATCGCCAAACATCGTCAGGTAGTTTTCGAGGAACAGTCCGTGACGACCGTTGCCGTTGGTTTGGTTGCGGAGAAACCGCAGGCTTTCAGCTTCAAAGTTTACAAAGTGAATTCCATCGAACCCGTTGTTGTCAGCAATGTTGTCTTCAAGGTAGAAGTTCGACGTCGGATCAATGGCACCGTTAACAAACAGACCATTGATACCGTTCTCGCTGAAGTTGTTACCGGTGAAGTTCCAATCTCCCGAGATGTTGGTAAGAGCAACACCATTGTTGATCGCACCAGAAACGGACGTGTTCTCAATGGTTCCGGTATTGACCGAGTTACCCACGATACCGTTCGAAGCTCCTGTCGCGTCAATGGTCACACCACTGACGACGTTGTTGTCAGCCAGTCGAACAACAGCTGATCCGCCCGGATTGGAAAGGACTGGTGATGGTCCACCGATATCGTTACACAGTCGTAAACCGGTTCCGCCTGCCAACGGAATGATGTGCTCGGCGCCAGCGGCCAAAAGGAACTGGTCGTTCTGCAGTTCGATACCCGTATCGAGTCCTCGTCGACCGCTTCCGGCAGCGACGAAAATGATGTCGCCAACTCCACTGGCGGCTTCCGCGTCTGCAAGCGTAGCAAACGGACTTTCAAACGAACCGTCACTGTCGGCTGGGTCTCGTGTGTTATCAACATGAACGACGTTGTAGGCAGCTCCCGTATCTGGATCGATTGCCAGCACAACGCCTTGATTAAACCGAACGATATGATCGTTGCGAAGCGTTGACTCAAAGTCACGTGCCAGCATGCTATGATCGTCGCCGCGAGCACCTTGAGCGCCAAAGACGTAGCCGAGACTAATCACACCGGTCGTTCCAAAACGATCGTCGTGATTGATTTCGCCACCGACCATGATGCCGCGTTTTGTCTGGAAACCAAGTGCCAGACGGCCACCGCCAAAGAATCTGACCAGGTCTGAATTGTATCCGTAACCACCAACATCCAATGTACCGTTGGCGAAAGCAAGTTGTTTAGGTCGCAGGCGAAGTGTAACGTCAAATCCCTGCAGGGCACTGTCAATTCCAAACTGCGTCAACAGGTTGTTGCCAAAGAAACAATCGGTTTCATGATCAGTCACACCGACTGGGAAATATCCGTTTCCGACCAAGTCCCAATTTTTTGTTTTGATTGCTGCGTTGACACCGACTTGGCTGAACGTGTGTGCAAAACTTCCTTGTTCGTCGCCGTCGAAATCGTAGAATCCGCCGAACACGATGTTCGCTCCAGCTGATTCAAGCGTGAACACTCTTTCAATTCCGATGTTGGCAAAAAATCCTCCACCGTCTTCAAGTGAATGATGGACCCGGGCTTCTCCCAACCAACGACCGTCGAAGTAATCTTCGAACAAACGGGTCTTACCACCGAGCGTGACATAAGAACCCTGATAGCCTAGACCAGCGTCAGCAAGATTGGTTTCTAACCAGACTCGTCCTGGCGCTCCAATATTGATATCCGATGCGACTCGTCGGAACGTTCCCGGTTCCTGGACTTGGTCTCCCAACCCTGGAACCTGGCCTTGCACCAACTGAGCGTCTGCAACGATGGCGGCACAAAATGCCAGGGCAACGCAGACTAAGCTCAATTTTTTCTTCATCGATTGTCTCCCGAGACGAATCCCGACGCGATCTTTCGGTCTATAAATCCAACAAATGCAGCGCAATGATTGCCCGCAAAAGTTGTATACGTGGAAGAATCCATCGACATGGAATGATCGGAACCATTAGTATTTTCGGCATGATTCGTATAATTGATATAATTTGACATTCAGACCTGTCCCCTGATGTCCGTTCTGCTATCACTTCACGCCGCGCAAAGCGTTTGAACGGTTACCGGAGGAGAGAAGCGCGATACTATCACCAAGGTTGCTAGCCGCTTGCCGCCGCATGAAGATGGATCAGCTGAAGAAAGAAGGATCAGCAGGATGACGAATGGATCAGCTAAAGAAAGAAGGATCAGCAGGATGAAGAATGGATGGATGAAAAAGCTTGGAGGAGGAAGCTCATGACAAGCTGGACGAGAAGCTCATCAAGCAGTTTGGCGAAGGCAACTGGATCTATCAGGTGGTTCAACCAATCGAAGTCGGGACGAAACCGAACCTTCTCTCGGTAAATCCCGTCCGAACGTTTGTCTTCATTGACATTCAGGGCGGTGATTGATAATTTGGACACCTCGAAGGACATTCAAAAAGGGGCTATAGCTCAGCTGGGAGAGCGTTTGGCTGGCAGCCAAAAGGTCAGGGGTTCGAGCCCCCTTAGCTCCACTCTTTTGAAACCTTTGTATGGAACTCAGGCACTCCACACACCAACGTAGTCGCGAAATCAGTTTCAGCCGACAACCTGACTATCAGCGAACTTGCTGTTGAACACGCAAAGTCCTACTATCGGAAAAACGGCAAGCCGACATCAGAATGGCCCTTGGTTTGATTGACGCTTCGCAAGCTGCGATCGCTTTATGGATCCATGCTGGCCAACGAGTTTGGCCCGGTTCGCTATCATTCGTTTCGGCAAACTTTCATCAACGCCAAGTTGGCTCGTACCACAATCAACAAGTACATGTTTCACGTCCGCGCGATGTTCAAGCATGCCGGCAAAATGGAGTCGATTCCGTTTGAATGGTACTGGCGATTGAAAGAAGTTGGCAATTTGATCGAAGGGCGAAGCCAGGCTAAGGAAACTGACGACGTGCTGCCAGTCGATAAGCCATTGTCACGGCGACGATCAAGCAATTGACGCCGACCGTGGCAACAATGGTTGAGCTGCAGCAACTGACTGGAATGCGGCCTAGCGAAGTCTCTCAGCTCCGTCCATGCGACATCGACCGATCCGCAGACGTTTGGCTTTATAGGCCCGCATCCCATAAGAACCAACACAAGAAAAGCAGACTGGCAAAAACCAGAACGATCGCGATTGGCCCTGTTGGGCAAGAACTGCTCGCTCCGTTTCTTCTGCGCGATCACCAAGCGTTTTGTTTCTGTCCGGCTGAATCGTACCAACAGCATCAAAAGCAGCGCCAAGCCGATCGTGCAACGCCAGTGAATCAAGGCAATCGCCCCGGCTACAATAAATCGAGCCGAGCAAAAGCGAACAGGCAACGAAACTTTGCGCCCAGCTATTCAACAAGTGCATACCGAAACGCGGTTCGTCGCGCTTCTCTTCGTGCATTTCCAGTTCCCGACGATGCCGACGACAAAGCAATTAAGGAATGGGAATCTCAACATTGCTGGACACCAAGCCAGTTGCGTCACGTTGCGGCGACGCTGGCCAGAAAAGAAAGTGGTCTTGAAACTGCCCAACAAGTCTTAGGCCATACGCAAAAACGGACTACCGAAGCGAGCTATGCCGAAATCGAGGCTTCAAAGTCTCGGTTCACAACTTAAATAATACTTTGCCGATTGGCGCTGTTGCGGACTGCAAACCGTGGCGGCGGTGGTCGGCTTTTTGCAGACTAGAAATACAGTTGAAAGAAAAAGCGATTCCCTTTGCCTTTTTCCGTTCCCTACATTGATTGCTGGTTCGTCGCCGGATAGTTTGATTGAGCCTCATCAATTCTTTTCGGACAAACGATGAATTACTTCATTCTTAACGAATTTACAAACACTGTTTCGGGTCCGTTCACCCCCCAACAGCTTCTCGAACAAGCCGTCGATCGAAATCTAAAGCCCAACACGAAAGTTCGACCGGAGAACAAGCGAGACTGGTACACGGCAGAATCGCTTATTCCCAAAGTCATCGAAACCGCCGAGAAAATACGCGCCAAGAGAAAACAGGATGCGAAAGATGCTTCGGCTCAAGCGAAGGCTCAACGCAAAGCTGAACATAATGCCAGGAAAGCTGAGCGAAGAAAGGCTGCTGCAGAAAAGCCGAAACAACCCAGCCTCGTTTCGAAACTTTCTGGAAACACTGACTCGCCAGAAAAATTCGTCAAAATGTGTGACACGTTTATCTACATGGTTCGCGTATGCTGTTGGTTTCTATTCATCGTTTTTCTGCTTGGCTACTCGTTCAGTATCGCAGGTAGCATTGCGTACTCGACTGCAAACAGCAATTCGGCAGCGGCGTGGAGTCGCATTATTTTTGCGCTCTTGATCGTGTGGGTGCCTGGAATGTTAATCGCCTACTTGGCCATTGAGGCACAAGTATTGTTCCTTCGCTTTTTGAAACACGTTGTATCGCTTCTCAATCAACAGACTCAGCGAGCCTAAGCAATCGATGGCACATCGAAACCCTAGTCAGTTACGACCCGGCTTGATCGAGACTACCGGCTTGAACATGTTTCGCCAGCTGAGAGTTGTTATTGCTCGTTCAATCGTGGAGAATTGATTTCTTTACTTCAGCTTCCAGGACGGTCCGATGCCACAATTTCCATTTGTTATTTCCCTAGATCCGTACCGCGGTAATGACTTAAAAAAGCTGGCAAAATACGAATTTCAAAAGGCACTTGCTTGCCAGATCCAGGAACACATCAACGCCCAAGAAGAGCCTGATAAAACGATGATGTTTACGTATGAAGACATTTCAATCCGTTTGGATTGTGATGCAAGCGACGTGAGAGCAATCCTATTTCCGATCGGTGGCGGTAGCAATGGAATCACTATTGGTAAACGGGTTAGCGATGAAGGCGCTAAGTCGTAAATAAGCGGGCAAGACAAGTTGTTAAAGAGTCTTGAAGGCGTTGGCGTGACGTTTCAAAACCTACTGCTTCAAATCGAAGCCAACGCGCCGGTTTCTCTTGCCGTGATTTCAAGGGAACAGTTTTGGGCTCACTACCCAGTCGAAGTGCAGGTTGATCCCTTCCAGCGTTCATTCTCTAGATGGTTCTCGCGGTACGCCGCTGAAATGCGAGAGAACTTGTTACGTTGCGCCGACAGTGAAAAGCTTGACCACAACGCGGGTGGTTTAAGCGACGGGGAGTTTCAAGAACTGCATGGGCAATACCCATGGGACTTTACCAATAGCATTCTCGAATCGGCAGGATTGCGATTTAGGATCAATAAGCCTTCCGTCCAGTACGGTGGAACGTTTCATGCGCAGTTAACTGACAACGCTACCCAGAAAACAGTTTAGCTACACGAACTTTCATCGGGTGAGAAAATCATCTTGTCACTTGCAACAAACCTGTCTTATGCGCCGGAGACCGACTCAACGGAGACACTTCCCCAGCTACTACTACTCGATGAGATAGACGCGCCACTTCATCCCTCAATGACTTCCTATCTCATTTCTGTGCTGGAAAAAGAAATTGTCGACAAGAAAGGAGTTGGCGTCATTCTCACGACCCACTCGCCAAGCACCGTTGCGATGGCGCCTGAAGATTCCTTATACAAGCTAAGCAAGTCAGGTACACGCAAACGACTTGAGAAAATTGACAAAGAAGCTGCGTTGCGGCTACTCACTGATGGTGTACCCACGCTAGGTGTTTCGTATGAAAACCGCCGTCAGGTATTTGTTGAGAGTCGATACGATGTCGAGTATTACGAAAAACTCTACAACGCGCTACTGCGTTATCGCCAGCTGCATGAGTTGCCGATCAGTGACGTGACACTTTCATTTCAGTCGTCAGGTGGTACTGCGTTCGGCGATTGCGAACTTGTGAAACAGCATGTCGCATATTTCAAGAAAAACGATGTTGGGACTGTTCTAGGTGTTATCGACTGGGACGGCAAAAATGGCGGCAATGATCGAGTATTTGTAAATGGTAAGGACAAGCGATATAGCATTGAAAGCTATTTGCTTGACCCGGTTCTCGTTGGCGTTCTGCTACTCGGAGGTGTGCGAAAGGATCGCGGTCCGTCGGTAAGAACCAAGCCAGAGGATTTGGGACTACCGCCGTTAACGACTGCGGCCACTCTTCCCACACTCGGCCAGCACCAAATTCAAGCAATGACGGATGCAATCTTGGCCAAACTGAAGAGAGACACGGACGCCGAGGTTGAACTCATTGACTGCAAGTACCTGCAAGGTTTCACAATCAAATTGCCACAGTGGTTCTTGAAATTGAAAGGCCATAAGCACGACAAGAAACCAAAAGCCGAGGATGGAGAAGATGAAAAGAAGGTGCCAGATGGACTCGAAGTTCGCTATCGCAGCGCGTTTCCTGAGTTAAATAGCTTTCAGGGCGATTCGTTCAATAAGGAGGTTTTGGAGGTCGTTCTTTCTGACCACCCCTCTCTGCTCCAGCAGGATTTTGCGGCACTATTTGACAAACTAAGTGCTCAGCAGGTGTAGAAAACACGTTAAAAGCTTGCCTGTTTCACTCTACGTGCTATATTCACTACGTAGTGAAACATGCCAATCTAGTGAAACATGCCTGAAAATTCTGAGTACGAAAACCTGATTTCCGCACTTTTCCGCGAGCTATTCGCGGACATGGGGGAATTCGATGTGTCGACGGATTCTGACTCACCAGAACACGTCGATATCCTTGTCCGCCAACCGGGAACCGGAACCGAGTTCCGCTTCAACGTCAAATCGCGCGAACGGGTGACGCCACAGATCGCTGACGATCTGTTTGAGAGAATCGCGTCAGAAAAATCACCACGAGGAAAAACAACCTTCGTGTTTATTGCTCCAACTATTTCAGAACGGGTCGCAGAGATCGCACGAAACCACGACATCTCGTTTTTGGATCATTCGGGCAACTGCCTTATTGCCAATAAACGACTCGGGCTATTGCTGCATCGCAAAGGATTCAAGACGAAGTTGGTCGAATCCTCTTCGCCTCCGCCGACGAATGTTTTCTCACCAAAATCAAGCAGGATTATTCGTGCGATGTTGTCCGAGCCCAGCCGTCGGTGGCAGGTCAGCGAACTCGCCGAGCATCCAAATGTCGACGTAAGTATGGGGCTTGCTTCCAAGGTAAAGCACGCATTGCTTTATCAAAGCTATGCGAAAGAAGAGAATCAACTGCTGACACTAAAGAATCCGCGAGAGTTGCTTGAGGCGTGGGCAAAGAACTATCCCGCAGTAGAAGAATCGGCAAAGTTCTTTGTGCGTGGCGAAGTTGAGGCTATCGAAAAAAAGATTGCGAAGTGGTGCCGTAACAACAACCATCAGTATGCTTTGGCAAGAATGTCGGCAGCATGGCGTCAGTCTCCGGAAGTTCGCTACAACGTCGCGAACTTCTACGTACGTTCGAGCGCGATAACAGAGCGCGCACTGATATCATTGAAAGAGGAATGCGGTGCGCGTCCGGTTGAAACCGGACATAACCTTGTGTTCCTGAGTCCTTATGATTCGAGCGTTTTCGCCGATCAAATCGGCGCACCGCTACAGACTTCACCTCTTCAAACGTGGCTCGATCTCAAGCAAATGTCGGGGCGAAGTGAAGAGGCTGCTGATGCAGTATTTGAAAAACATCTAGTCCCATTATTTGAATCGTTGCAACTCCCATGAAACAGCAAGATGCGGCCCGCGCGGTCCTTATCGAAGTAATGAACGTCTTGGGTGCGTTCAAAGACGACATTGTCATCGTCGGTGGATGGGTGCCGGATTTGACGTATCCTGACAAGAAGCACATCGGTTCGTTGGATGTTGACCTCGCGATTGGCCCGAACGCAGTTGGGGAAGATGTCTATAGCTCAATTCTGAACCGGCTTACGGAAAGCAACTACGTTCATTCGACCGCCCCAACCCGTTTCATCAGAGAAGTTCCCGATGCGCCCGAACCAGTAAAGGTCGATCTAATAAGTGGCGAGTATGTAACGGACGGTGACAAAACACGTGCCATCATGGTCGATGCTTTGAAGATCAACTCACTTCGTGGCGTAGACCTAGCATTTGAAAACTGCGAGGAAATCACCATAGAAGGAAAGATGCCAAACGGTTCAGATAACGTAGTTCATGCAAGAATCGTATCGCCAGAAGCATTTCTTCTAATCAAGGCCTTCGCGCTGGATGAACGCAACAAGGAAAAAGATGCATATGACATCGCGTTTGTATTGCAGCACTACGAACCTTCAATCGAAGCACTCGCGGGAAATCTTAAACCGATATTACAGGGTGGTCTCGGGGCGCGCGCATTGCAGATTCTAAGAGACAAGTTTAGGACTCTCGATTCTGTCGGACCCGTGAATGCTGCGTTGGTCGCCGCAGAAAACGGAGCCAATCGAGAGCAAGAACAGCAAGCGGCCTTTCAAAATGCTACAGCACTTTTTGAGGCATTGGACGAATAGCCGACTCGCATTCCGGAAGAATCCGGAAATCGACGATGCGAAAAACACCGGAGAAACGGCACTTTCTATCCCGATTCCAGAGGAATCCGGAATCGCGACGGCTCCGGCCGACCCCGTCCCTCGCGCCAAGGTGGTGAACGCACCGCTGCAAACAACGCCGAGCGCGCTGCCGTCGAGCGCGCTTTCGCCGACGACAACGATGAAGGTGGCGACGACGGTGGTGAGGACGAATACCATGACGATGCTGACCACGGCCACCACCACAACGGCGACTTAGACAAACATTGCCTAACACCAAAAAGATCGTCGACAAAGCTTGGAACTTTGCGCATGTCCTGCGCGATGATAGGCTTTCCTACATGGCTTACACCGAGCAGATCACGTTTCTGCTCTTTCTGAAAATGGCCGACGAGCAGTCGAAGCCTCCGTACAACAAAAAGATCGGCGTGCCCGAAGGTCTCGATTGGGCCAGCTTGCTGCAGCGCGACGGCGAAGAACTCGAACGACACTACCGCAAG
>CAZPBE010000036.1:0-61260 GCA_964584615.1 uncultured Pirellulaceae bacterium
AGCGAGCTGGGACTTCTGGCGAAGTCCACTACAGGTTTTGAAATACCCTCTAAGGAATTGGCAAAACTCGACTGGGTAACGGCAGGCAGATACGAAGGCGAAAACGATTTCTACGTTCCACAGGTCATTCTTGCAGCTGTCGGCGGCAATCCACAATTGCGAGCGTCAGGATCCACACAGTCGGTGGATGACTTTCAACTAGTCTGCGAATGCCGATATGTTGACGAAGAAGGAGTGCATCAAGTGTTTCCTTCGGAGCCAATTGAAGATCCTTCACTTCTGAAAGAGTTGTTCTTGTCCTTCCTAAACAATGACGAGGAATGGAAAACACTGGTTCAATGGTCCAGCTACTAGTATGTTGACCGAACAGAATCGCCAGATAACAATACGTTGAACCGAAGCCGCGAACCGAGAGCGGATTGGTGCATCGTTCCACGGATGATTGCTTCGCAATTTTATCATCCGCTCCACTCAAATTTACACTTTTCATCGCGTCTCGGTTAACGTGGACGTTATCCTGCTTAACCCATGGCAAACAAATCCACAACGTCGATAATCGTGGCCTTGCTCTCGGGCTGCTTGCTGATTTGGTTCGGCCTGAAACAATTCAAAGTCTGGTTTCCAAACCGAAATATCCCTAACTTCGTTCACGACGCGGTCCGGAATTCCGAATTTGAGTTCTTATCACTATCGCCAGTGCATCCACCAGCAAATCCAGATGGCGAAATATTTCACGGTTTCGAATCGCTGGGATCGATCAAAATCAAAAATCACAATATCGGCGAGCTAATGATCGACTCGCTTGATAAATCAGTCGGCAAAAACCTAATCGAAAATGCTCGATGTTATTGGCCTCGCCATGGAATTCGTATCGATCACCATGGTGATCAGATTGAGCTAATCGTTTGCTTTGAATGCGGACCATTGACGATTTATCGAAATGGGCAGAAGGTCTACAATGCAAAGGTATCAAATGCTGCCAAATCGATTTTTGATCAGATATTGCAAAAAGAGGGTTTACCAATTGACACGCCGCCGTGGTAAACACAGGATAACAATACGTTGAACCGAAGCCGCGTAGCCGAGCGGATCGGAGAATCGTTACGCGGAAGATTGCTTCGCAATTTTATCATCCGCTCCACTCAAATTTACACTTTTCGTCGCGTCTCGGTGATCACGGACGTTATCATGCCAGGGAGCCTCGATTAAATTCAACCTTTCAACAATGTTCCTGTTTGTCGCGCTGGCTGGCACCATACTTGGGTGGATGATCGACCACACTCGCAACAAGAGATTGGTCGCGGAAATGGCCAGTCAGCACGAAGAAGATTTGCAACAATCCAAGGAGCTGGCAAATCATTGGGGAAACGCTTTAGCGGTAGACAACACTGTGGAAACAACAATCCAACTCGCGAGGCTCCACCGTTCACACCCTACCGAAACTCGTACCAATTTTCGGCGCGAACTATGCATTGCCGTCTCGAACCTTTGGTTCGCGAAACACCATTACGAACCAACGGTGTCGACTATACACAAAGGAAACAGACTTTGCATTCTTGCACATGAATGCCTATCAATCTTAGAATGCGACAGTGCCGATGCTTATTTCGAGATTGGCAGGGAGCTGTACAGCAACAATGGTGTGTGGAGTGACGACCCAAGTAAAAGGTTTGGGAATCACGACGAATTTCGTGAGTTTGTACAAGACTCTCTCAACGAAAAACACAAGAAAAAAAACTGGAAATGGTAGGCGCTTCATAGGCAGGATAACAATGTGATGTACGCGAAGCCGGACTTTCGCGTGATTTAGAAAGGGCTAGTCGCTGGTTCCGGTTTGGTGATTATTGACGTTATCCTTCGATGGGTTTGCTGTGTACTCTAAATTTTCGATAGGGATACTGACTTGCGCCAGGGTACTGCTGGGTCTAGCGATGATCGTTTTTGGGCTGAACGGTTTTGTGAACTTTATTCCTGTTCCGGAATTTCATGACTTCATGAAACTGCTCGTCGACAGCGGCTACATCTACCTAGTCAAAGGCATCGAAGTCATAGGTGGTTCGCTACTTCTGATTCCTCGATTTGCCAATGCCGGATTGCTGCTTATAACACCAGTGGTCGTAAACATCTGTGCTTACCATCTATTCCTGGATCATCGCAACTGGCCAGTGTCCTTGATTCTGGCTTTATTGAATATCGCAATCATCTACAGCAGGCGAGCTGACTTTGGCAAATTCTTATTTGGATTTGGGAATCCGACAAACAACAAAACGACGAACTGAATCCAATGAAGGCCTCATAGCCACCGGTAAAATGCAATCGGGTGTAGTTGTCTACTGCCATCAGGATGCTGATGGCTCCTCATCGAGAAACTAACATTCAAAAAAGGTGAAGCCGGGGCTTTCGCGTGGCTTTGAAACGGATGATCGCGTCTTTCCGGCTCCAACTCTCATCTTGACCAATACCCACTCCCAACTTACAAAACGTCTAACATCCTGCACTGCATTCCGAATTGAAAACAAACCGCATTGATAAAAATGCCTGACTATCAAGCTATCTATAACGACATTGTTAGCAAGAACGCGAACTATAATCTGGCCGAGAACTCGCCGGGACTTCGCAATGTCACAGAATCGACTTCGCAACTAAGCGGACTTTTCGGTCGTTCGCTCGATATTGGCTGCGGTGTTGGGTTCGTCGTTCAACATTTACTTGGGCCAACATTTAACTTACGTCCCTTCGGCATCGACGTCAGTGACCAATCAATCACCAAAGCCAAAACACGATTGGCGGGGCTTCAAGGACTCGACGACCGGATCCTCGTTTCCTCTTGCTTGGAGCTGCCGTTCGAAGACAACTTCTTTTCACTGGTTACTTGCTTCGACGTACTTGAGCATCTGGACGAAGCCGATATCGACAAGGCGCTCAGCGAAATCAATCGAGTCGTCCGACCCGGCGGAACATTTTTCGGATCGGTTTCCTGCCGGGAGGCGGGTTCGGTCGACATCAACGGTGACAACTTGCACCGAACGGTGAAGTCGCCAGACTGGTGGATCTCGAAGACAAACCCTGACCGAGCTGTTTACGATGGGCACCGTCAACAGTTTTCAATTTGGAAACAGCGTTCGCTTCACGGTGATGCCTTGTTTGGAACCAGCAACAATCAAGCTAGAAACGATCAAGCCACAGCGAACTCGCAATCGTCAGAGATAGTTCCCGGTCATCCGGCGGAATCAAAAGAGCTGTATCAGAAGATTTACGATGAGAATCCTTGGTACGGAGACGCAAGTGAAGGCCGCTGTCCCGGCGTACGCTTGTTGCCGATTTATAAAGACTGGCTGATCGGGCCGGTCATCGATTTGGGTTGTGGTCGCGGCCAGACGGTTGAACATTTACGTAAGATGGGATTGCAAGCCGAAGGGATCGATCAAATTGAAAAACATCCTGAGATGATGGTAGGAGACATCACCAAACCGATCGAAAAAATGAATCGGTTCAAGTCCGCTGTCTGTGTGGACTGTATTGAGCATCTTTACGACCATCAAGTCGAAGGCTTGTTCACAAACATGCGACAAGTGAAACGACAAGCGTTCTCGATTCATAACGGAGAGTCGACGGGAACCGGTCAAGAGCTACACGTCAATCGGCGCGGCTTTGACCAATGGGCGAAGGTGATTGAACGACATTTTAAAATCGTCGAAGCGATCGACATCCACGACAACCAAATGCTTTACTTGACTGAGTCAAAGTAAAATCCATTTTGACTCGCGTTTAAAAGAAGGTTTGGGGAGCTCTCTAAGCCGTGCCGCGGGCGCCACGCAAGAGTCGTCAAAGCTCAGACGCCAATTACTGCAACATTCGCGTCTCCCGTTGACTTACAGGCGCTAAAATCTGACAATACGCCTGCAATTATTAAGTTAATCCTTGCGATTCAGCCAACCTACGGCCCGATTGTCGTGGCGAATCTGCAAGAAAATCCTTACTGAGGTTTCGCAATGAGTGATGTTTTTAAGGCCCGGTCTACGTTTGATGTCAATGGAAAAGAGATTGGCATATACCGGTTGGCTGCGCTGACAGAGCAGGGGATTGGCCACGTTGACAAACTGCCTTACTCGATTCGGGTTTTGCTCGAATCGGTGCTGCGAAACTGTGACGGCAAAACCGTCATGAAAGAAGACGTCGAAGCGCTCGCCAATTGGAATGCGGCTTCGCCAGCCAAACTTGAAATCCCTTACAAACCTTCTCGTGTTGTACTGCAAGACTTTACCGGCGTACCTGCCGTTGTCGATCTCGCCGCGATGCGAAGCGCGATGGGGCGTCTTGGTGGCGATCCTAAGCTGATCAATCCTCTGATCCCAGTTGATCTGGTCATCGATCACTCCGTTCAAGTCGATCAGTTCGGCAGCCGCGCGGCATTGGCAGCGAACGTTGAGCTTGAATTCAAGCGTAACCGTGAGCGTTACGAGTTTCTTCGCTGGGGCCAAAAAGCGTTCGACAACTTCCGCGTTGTGCCACCCAATGTTGGAATCGTTCACCAAGTCAACCTCGAGTTTTTGGCCAAGTGTGTTTTCGTTCGCGAAGACGAGCACGGTCCGGTGGCGGTTCCTGACACGCTTGTTGGAACTGACAGTCACACGACGATGATCAATGGACTTGGCGTTTTGGGTTGGGGCGTTGGCGGTATCGAAGCCGAAGCCGCGATGCTTGGCCAGCCGATTTACATGTTGTTGCCGGAAGTCATCGGTTTCGAGATGGTTGGCAAGCTTCCTGCCGGTGCGACTGCGACAGACATGGTGCTGACCGCGACTCAGCAACTTCGTGCTGCCGGCGTTGTTGGCAAGTTCGTTGAGTTCTTTGGCGATGGCGTCGCAAACATGTCGCTGGCCGATCGCGCGACGATCGCGAACATGGCGCCTGAGTATGGCGCAACGATGGGATTCTTCCCGATCGACGGCGAAACTCTGGAATACCTTCGCCGTACCGGACGGACAGAAGAAGAAGTCGCAACCGTTAAAGCGTACACAAAAGCTCAAGGCTTGTTCTGCGACGGTACGGCCAAGATCGAATACACTCGGACTTTGAAACTGGACCTCAGCACGATTGAGCCGTCGTTGGCCGGTCCGAAGCGTCCGCAAGATCGTATTGCCTTGTCTTCGATGAAAGAAGAATTCAACAAGTCGCTTTCTGCACCGGTCGGCCACAGCGGTTTTGGACTTGAAGATTCAGCTTTGGCTTCAGAAGCGAAAGTTGAAAACAACGGCCACTCGTCGATGATCAAGCACGGGTCTGTTGTGATTGCTGCGATTACAAGTTGCACCAACACCAGTAATCCATCAGTGATGGTTGCCGCCGGTTTGCTGGCCAAGAAAGCCGCAGCGGCGGGACTTGCTGTTCCGCAACACGTAAAAACAAGTCTCGCCCCGGGTTCGAGAGTCGTTACTGAATACCTCGACAAGTCGGGACTGACGGAGTCGTTTGAAAAACTTGGATTCCACACCGTCGGATATGGTTGCACCTCGTGTATCGGAAACAGCGGTCCACTTCCTGAGCCCGTTTCGGCTGCGATCACAGCAGGTGAATTGGTGGCGTCATCGGTTAGTAGTGGTAACCGAAACTTCGAAGGCCGCATCAACCCGATGACCAAAGCCAACTACCTTGCCAGCCCGCCGTTGGTTGTCGCTTATGCGTTGGCTGGCACGACGGATATCGACTTGACCAACGAACCGATCGGCGAAGGCACCGACGGAAAAGAAGTCTTCCTCAAAGACGTTTGGCCAACGCACGAAGAAGTCGCCGAAGTGATCAACGCGAGTCTTTCGCCTGACATGTTCCAGAATCAATACGGTAATGCATTTGATTCCAATGAAACCTGGAACAACATCAAAGTCGGCGATGGCGATTTGTATGAGTGGCAAGACGAGAGTACTTACATTCAAGAGCCACCGTTCCTGGCCGACGTGACTCCAAAAGTCAATCCGATCGCGCCGATCACGGGTGCTCGCTGCCTCGCATTACTTGGAAATTCCATCACGACGGATCACATCTCTCCAGCGGGTGCGATCGCCAAAGACGGACCTGCAGGTCGATTCCTTCAAGAAAGCGGCGTCGGACCTCGCGAGTTTAATAGCTTTGGTTCTCGACGCGGGAACGATC
Source organism: uncultured Pirellulaceae bacterium (assembly GCA_964584615.1). Taxonomy (GTDB): domain Bacteria; phylum Planctomycetota; class Planctomycetia; order Pirellulales; family Pirellulaceae; genus Mariniblastus. The sequence continues at coordinate 6,151 of CAZPBE010000036.1, forward strand.
GCGTGATGGTTCGCGGAACGTTCGCCAACATTCGAATTCGCAATCAATTAGCGCCTGGTACCGAAGGCGGCTGGACGACACACATTCCATCCGGCGAAGTGACTTCGATCTATGAGGCTTCGATGAAGTACCAAGCTGAAGGGACTCCACTGATCGTGCTTGCCGGAACCGAATACGGAACCGGAAGTAGCCGCGACTGGGCGGCTAAGGGAACGATGATGCTTGGAATTAAAGCGGTCATCGCAGCAACTTACGAACGGATCCACCGCAGCAACCTGGTTGGAATGGGAATCTTGCCGCTTGAATTCGCTGACGGAAAATCATGGCAGGATCTTGGTCTTACGGGGAAAGAAGCTTTTGACATCGCGGACCTTGGTGATGACTTACAGCCACGATCAACAATAAAAGTGGTTGCTAAATCAGACGATGGAAAAGAAACATCGTTTGACGCAGTTGTAAGAATCGATACCCCCGTGGAAATGGACTACTACCGGAATGGCGGAATCCTTCAAACCGTATTGCGTAATTTGCTTTAAACAATTTTTGCATTTGCCTTAAGCAATTTTTTCCGTTTGAAGTTAGTTTGTCTGGGAACAACCCACGAAAGTTCTTAGCCGTAATTCTTATGCCAATCGGAATAGTCAACATGTCCCATACGCGGCGGGTACGTATTTCGCGCATTTATCGTTGAAATGGCTGTTCGTGGGTGTTGGTTTATTTGACATTTCGAGCGGATAGACGAGAATTGAGGGTGCTGTTGGAATTCACTTCCCGCCTTTTAACCAAGAACTCAAATTAATTAGAACGGACAAGTTCGATCAACTTTTGGTTTTTGCCCTTCAGCCCCAATCAACCATCTCTGTCCCACCTATCTAGTCGAGCGCGGAAATGAATGACGATCACACAACACATTTTGACGCCCCGGATACTGATCCGTCGTCAATGGCTTTGCCACCTCCGATGCCGAAATCGCCCGACGTAGTTCCTGACGAAACTGGTGATCATGGTGGCAGCGGAAGTCGACGTAAGCGCCGAAAGTGGATGTTCTGTTTTCATTGCAACCGACCTGAGGGCCATTTCGTTGCGTTTCGCGGGTCTTGGCTGTACTCCTTTGTCACCGGAATGACATTCGGTTTGATCAAGTTTGTTGGCCCGTACAAGTGCCAGTGTTGCGGAAAAAACCGACTGATGAGTTCCAACTTTTTGAACCCCAAATGGCACTTCAAAGAAGCCAAGAATCGGACTGCCTCGCGAAGCAGTCGCAGCAGCGGACGACGACGAAAGAAGAGCCGTTAAGCAACCGAATTACCAGAGTTCAGAATGATACACAAAAGCTCGTTACCGTTTGTCGGTAGCGGGCTTTCTTTGTTTGAATTGAAATCAGCCGTGTCGATGACTCGTGAAAGACGCCGCAATTCAACTGAATTCGGTGCTCGAATGTCTGTCTGTATTCCTAATCGGTGAGCCGTCTGCTAAAAAAGGGCTTGGATCGAACGTATTACGTCGTCCATTGTCCCACTTTCAATTGCCAATCCATGCCGTCAAACGAATACGAAACAAAGCTGCTTGCCGAAGTCCCCGTTGAAAAACGGCCGCGACACATCGCCATGATTATGGATGGCAATGGACGCTGGGCGCAGCGACAGTCGCTACCTCGAATTCGTGGTCATGAACGAGGTGCAGAAACGGTTCGTAAAATCACCGAAGCTTGTAGCCGTTTGGGGATTGAGCAGCTTACGTTGTATTGTTTGTCGAGTGAGAACTGGAAACGACCAACGGAAGAGCTTGAGTTTCTGATGCACTTGTTGCAACAGTACATGATTCAAGAACGAGAAACGATGTTAAAGAACAACATTGTTTTAAAAATCATTGGTCGCCGTGATCGCATTCCCAAAGACGTTCAAAAAGAGATGGACAAGAGCTTGGAAATGACCGCGTCCAATACAGGCAGCTGTGTTTGTCTGGCGATCAACTATGGTGGCCGCGCGGAAATCGTTGATGCGATTAGAAAGATTGGCAGCGAAGTCGCAAACGGACAACTTGCCGTCGATTCGATCGATGAACAACTCGTTTCAGATCACTTATACACCGCCGGCATGTCGGATCCTGATTTGTTGATTCGAACGGCGGGTGAAATGCGTATCAGCAATTACCTGCTTTGGCAAATCAGCTATGCAGAAATGTGGGTCACTGAAAAAATGTGGCCTGAGTTTTCCGAAACTGACTTGTGTGATGCGATCCGGGATTTCTCCAAACGTTCGCGTCGTTTTGGTGGGCTGAACAAAAACAAGGCGAACGGCAAAGCTCCGAACAATGGATCACCAGAATTAGATCAGGAGTCAACTTGTTAGGTCGACGACTCGCTGCTGCAGCTGTCCTGATCACGTTCATGATCTTGTTGCTCCGATTCGACTTCGGATTCGGTACACCTGAGTCTTTGGGCCGACCAGGATTGTTACTTTGCGCTTTAGCGATCTTCGTCAGCGCCGCAGCCGCCGACGAGTTTTCGCGGTTGTGGAACAAGTGCAACGCTCAACCCAGCTGGATCTTGCAGACGGCCACCGTCGTGATGATCTCGCTTGCCAGCGTTCCGGTACTTTGGACTGACTATCCGGCCGATTGTCCGATCGGAAAATTTGGCTGGACGTTGGCGGGAGTGATCGCGGCGACGCTGATCTCTTGCGGATACGAAATGTGGAAGTTCAAAGGGACCGAGGGCCAACCGACAGGCGCGGTTGCCGAGCGTATCTCACGAAGCACATTCGCTTTCGTTTATGTCGCCATGCTGTTCGGATTCATTTTGCCACACCGCTTGATTCAAGATAACAATCACCTTGGCATCGTAGCGATCGTATTGCTGATTGCGACTGTAAAGATGTCCGACTCGTTTGCTTACTTCGCAGGAAAGTCGTTTGGTTCGCGCAAGGTTGCGCCTTATCTCAGCCCAAACAAAACAATCGAAGGCTCACTTGCGGCTCCCGTTGGAGGTTGCTTTGCCGCTGCGATCGTCATCTTTCTTGTCGCCCCCTACATTTGCAACGTCGAAGTGCCCAAGCCATGGTGGTGGTTTTTGCTTTACGGCGTCACCGTAACGATTGTCGGAATGATCGGCGACTTGGCGGAATCGTTGCTCAAACGAGACGCCGATTGTAAAGATTCAAGCAGCTGGATGCCGGGACTGGGAGGGATCCTGGACGTTATTGATTCGATGGTTTTCGCGGCACCGGTTTCGTTTTTGATCTGGATGATTGGATAATCCCGTTTTAGCAATCGACTAAAAACGAGACAACAAACTTGTGTGGCGCAAGTGTCATCGAAGAAAAAAACTTTCGGGTTCGAAACGCAAGCAACCAATTTACAGCAATCTATCAACAAAATTCCGATCCTTTTTTTCGCACCGTAGGCAGCATCGGTTGAAGTCATAAAATGGTATGACGCATAAGTCACGCAAAGGTCGATTTGACCTACGCCCCAAAACAACATTACGGAGTCGTTATGAATACGCAAGAATTACTGGACAAACTTTTAGCTTCTGGTCGTGAATTGGCAGAGCAAGGTAAAGACCTTGCGGCTCAAGGCATTGAGAAAGGAAGCGAGCTTGCTAACCAAGGAATGGACTATGCCACGGAAAATTACAACTTTCCTGAGGCGGGTCCCGAACGCGATGAAATGCTCAAGAAACTCGGCGCTGGCGCTGCCGTTGGAGGACTGTTGGCATTGTTAGTCGGAACGAAATCTGGACGCAAAGTACTTTCTCCAGCGATCAAAATAGGCGGCTTGGCCGCGTTGGGCACCGTTGGCTACAAGGCTTACAAAAACTGGCAAGAGCAACAGGGACTGGAAGCCAACGAAAAGTATTCGATCATTAATCTTGAAGGCCAGGCCGCAGCTGACCGATCACTTTCGATCTTACGCGCTATGATCGCGGCTGCGAAAGCCGATGGCACGATTGATGCGGATGAACGTCAAGCCATCATGGATCAAATCAAAGCGTTTGGGCTTGAAGCCTCTGCGACAGACATCCTGTTTGAAGAAATTCAGAAACCGTTGGACGCAAGTTTGATTGCGGCGATGTCCGACTCACCAGAAATGGCTGTCGAGTTGTATCTGGCTTCCATGGTCATCGTTAATCATCAAAGCGAATCCGAGCAAGCTTACCTTGAGCAACTTGCCAGCGCGTTAAACCTGGAACCAAGTCTTATCAAAGAACTTGAATCCGGTACACTCGCTGCTTAATAATGCAGGTCTGACATGAATAGTTTCGCGCACGCGCTTCCGCATCTAGACGACCCCTACGTGGCTGTCGGATGCTGCATTCCCGATTGGTTGACGGCAGCCGATCGGAAATGCCGAGTGCGTGAAAAGAAAGCCACTCCGTTTTGCGACCATACCGATCCGATCGTTTCTTCGGTCGCGAACGGCATCGTAAACCATCATCGTGACGATGCTTGGTTTCACAATACGCCTTCGTTTCATGAACTGAGCTTAAAGTACGCGGTTCAGATTCGTGAGCTCTATGGCAACGAACGCACAATGCGAACCGGCTTCGTCGGCCATGTCGTGATCGAGCTTTTTCTGGATGCGTTTCTGCATCAAAATTTTCCAGGTCAACTTGAACGATACTATCAACAAGTCGCTTCCGTTGATGCAGAGCAAGTCCAGGCAGCCATCAATTTATTCGCCACGAAACAGACTAACGAATTGGTACCGGAAATCGAACGGGGGCTGAGAATGAGATACCTGTTTGACTACTCTACGGATGAAGGCACCGTGATGCGAATCAATAAAGTCCTTGCCAGGATCGGTCTCGATACGCTTGACGAACAAATTCTTCCCTGGATGAAGGCGACAAGATCAGAAGTCTACGACCGTGCCAACGATTTGTTGTCCGATTACAAACTCGAACTGCCTCGCGCGACAAAGTAATCAACTCACCATCCGAGGTGATTGACACATTTACACTCCTCGGCTATCTCTGTTGATTCGAAATCAGCCCAACCTCCGTCGCGACTGAGACATGGCCACAAAACTTAACAAAGCCCAACTAAAAACGCTTCGCCAATCCCTGATCACTGCAAGTGACTCCGGTCATCACGCGACAACGTTGAAATTGGCTGACAAGTATTTGGAAAGCGATCCAACCAGCCTCCGTGCGTTGCTGGACAAGTGCACCGCCCTCGTTGAACTTCGTCAATACAACCAAGCGCACACCTGTTTCGCAGCCGCGATCAAACTTGCGGAAGAGAAAGGCGAAGTTCCCGATGTGATCTACGGGATGATTGGAAATTTGCATCAAGCCAAAGGCGAATACGACTTGGCGGAATCGAAGTATCGTAAACAAATCGAACTTGATCCAACCGACGCCACCGGTTTTTTCTTTCTTGGAACACTGCAATTATCTCGCGGCGAAATCGAGTCGGCTCAACAAACGTTTGCTGACAGTGACGAATGTCAGCAAGGCTCAATCGAATTGGCACAGCTCGGACTGGGACATTGCTTTCGCAGCCAATCACAATTTCCGGAAGCACTTCAAGCTTACGAAAAAGCGTTGAAAATGGATCCAAAACTCGATGCCGCCAAAATTGCGATCCGAGACATAAAAGCAGTGCAAGCATAACGTTCGAGTTTGACGGACTCCTCTGCTTATCCTGGTTCGCCAAAACTTCCAGATTCGCCATTTCGAAAATTCGCCGATCTATGTATAAGTCGAGACAAACACGCCTCGATAGACCGGCTAAGCTTTCATTATGCGCGATCCATTTCGTCCAAACTCAAATCAGCAAATCGTCCGCGAGTCCCAAATCGGGCTGTCGGTCGTTGCTGTGCTGATTGCAATTCTCGTTTGGGTTGGCTACTACCGAATTATGCACTGGGATAATGAATTGCCCGAAAGTGTTCGCAACGCGCCGGTCGCAGAGATGGTTTGGCCGGGTGAACGATTCGACAGATCGCGTAATTCAGCTGGATCAGTGCGCGAGCTTACACCGAAGAAAGATCCGATTGTCGCTCTCGATTCTGCAATCGCCAGTCTCGACTCGTCACAGCCCAAAGTCGTTCCATCAGCGTTCACTTCCGATCCAGCAAGAAGCACAGACAAACCACTAACGAACAATCCGCTAACGAACAATCCGCTAACGAACAATCCGCTAACGAACGCGTTCGTCGATACTGCCGACCAAATGAGTGCCGCGGCAGCAAGTCTTAACAAAGCCAATTCACTCGCCGAATCAATTCTGGCAGCGAATTCGAAACCGAAACCAAACTCGAACGCGGAATTGATCCGCGATCCGAACGTTTCACCAGCCAATTCAAATGCTCCACTGGATGGTTTTCCAACAGGAATTGACGGTTCGTTCAGTCAACCGGTTGCCAACGTTTCACCAAAAGACGACCCATTTAGTGAAGTCAAAACGGCCAATGCCAACAATGATTTCCAATCCTTGGATGCAAGACGACCATTTCCTGAACCACCGACACCAAACCCGATAGTTGCAAAGCCTGAAACAGAATCCGGTTTTAGCATTGGAACAAAACCTAAACCATTCACACCCCTTGCTGGAACGATTGAAGCCAAGCCTATTGGAAGTTCAAAACTTGGAAGTTCAAAACTTGAACAGGAAAACCTCGAAGACGCTTTCGTGGCCAACGAACCGTTCAAAATGCTGCCTCAACGTGTTCCAGCACGCCAGCCTGAAGAGCAGAACAACGAGCCAACGACCAGTCCAACCGCCGGACTTTTGTCCGTGAGGCCATTGCGTCCATCGTTTTCCGCTGCCGAAACAGAACCAATTACCAACGAGTTCAAAGCGGAAATCATCACGGCCGAAGAAGAAATCGCTGAACCGATCATCATCGAGCAACCAAAACCTTTCGCCGAAGCGACCGAAGAGCGTACCGCCCACTCAAAAACGGAAGACACATTAATCGGGTTCCAGCCCATAACTTCCCTTGAAATTCCAATCAAAGAAACAGAGTTTCACTCGAATCAGGGAACCTTGGAACCGAGAGTTTTCGCGGCACTTATTGAGCGCGATGGACGAACCATTTATCGCGTCGAAGCCAACGATGATCTGTGGTCAATCGCTCAAAAGTGCTACGGAGACGGACGCTTTTTTCGAGCACTCCACAAGTTTAACGAATCGAACATTGAAAACTTTGATGCGTTGAGCGTCGGGCTGGAACTTGCTATTCCGCAAAAGAAAGACTTGATCAAGCTTTGGCCAGGGCTTTGCCCACGAGATACGGTAGCCGCAATGACCAATAAGCTTGAGAGCGACCCACTGGCTCACGGAAACGCGCATCGCCAACCCACTGAGCATCAGCCAGTGATCGCGGATCAAGATGTAGGGCAGATCTATGAAACTCAGCCTGGCGACACACTTTTTGAAATCGCCCGACAGCGGCTGGGACAAGCCTCTCGGTATGCCGAACTATGGCAAATGAACGAAGTGCGGCTTGGCGGAAACGTCAATCATTTGACTCCCTTGAGAGGCGGAATTCGTTTGGAAATGCCGTTAGAATAGAGTTCTGACTGTAACGCGATTTCCAAACCAACGTCTTGCTAACTGCGCTTGCCGAGTGAATTCTTTTTCTAAGCCAACTCGAATTGTCTCTGGCGGCCAAACGGGCGTTGATCGCGCCGCATTGGATGTAGCGATTTACCTTGGCATTCCGCACGGCGGCTGGTGTCCGCAGGGGAGACTGGCCGAAGACGGCACCATCCCGGATTCGTATCAACTACAAGAGACCGACAGTCAAAAGTATCGGATTCGAACTGAGAAGAACGTCGTCCATTCCGATGGGACTTTGATCCTTTATCACCAAGCCATGTCCAAAGGAACGGCGCTAACTAGCCGGTTGGCTGAATCGATGGGCCGTCCGTTGCTGTGTCTTGATTTGGAAGATTTCGAGACCTGGACCGAATCTGAAATCGCCAAAGCCATCGAAGAGGCTCACCAATGGATCACAAAAAACAACGTCGCCGTGCTTAATGTCGCCGGTCCAAGAAAGTCCAGTTGTCCAGAAATTGGAAAAGCGGCGGAGCAGTTTCTGATTCACTTGCTGAGCGACAAGAGGCAACCAGCTTGAGCTAAGGGCTTGGGAAAAATTGGAATCTCCCCCCTCCCAAAAATTCGGACAATTATGCTTTTCGATGTCATCAAACCCCATCCGAATTTTTGGGAGAGGGGTGCTAGAACCTAGCATCAAATGTTTTGGGCTCGCAGATTGATGGGCTCGATTACTTCTTGCTTCCGCATCCGCCGCTGAGCGCACAAGTTCCGCATCCGCCGCTTGAACCGCAACTTACGCCCGTTCCACATTCCGGGCCGCATCCCTGAGCCAGTGTTTCGGCAAACTTCTTGAAGCGAACTTTTCGTTCGTACGTTGCCGCCAACTCATTGGTCAATTTTTCAACCCGCGGGTCAACGTCGCCAAGGAAATAGAAAAACAAAGACTCGCCGTCAAAGAGATGTTCAACATCAACTAACGTGCCGGGAAGTCTTCTTTCAACAAGCAGTTGTGAACACGCGGTGTAAGCTCGATCGCGATATCGTTCAAGCCGTTCAAGAATCAACTCGTCTTCATGGCCAACCTGGCGTAACAGTTCGCCGTCGGATTGGCTTGGAGCATCTAATTCCGATTCAGCATCGACCGGACAGAGGACTTCGCCGACTTCAAGTCCGCGACCCGTTCGACAAATAACTTTTGCCGCTCTCGGGTAGGCGTTCAGGTCGAGTGCGCGATAGCGACCGACCAAACCCATCAATCCAACTTTAACCAGATGTTCCATACTCAGATTGTAATTGGTTATCTCTCAGTTTATCAGCCCAGACTCAATCTTCTTCTTCCGGTTCGGGCGTTTCATCAAGCCCTTTGATCAACAACAGTTTCCCGTTTGGAGTTCCTGCCGCAGCTTTTGCTGGGTCTCCCAGAACGGTTACATACAAATCGCCACTGTCGTTGAAAGCCATCGACGTGACGCCTTCCATTTTCTGAATCTCTTTGACGGTGCATTTCTCGCCAGCTCCGATCAACTTGACCAAAGCACCTTTGCTCGGATCCTTGCGGCTGATGTCGGCAGCAAAAAGATGCTTTCGTTGCGGGCTGTAAGCGAACGCGCTAATATCGTGAAGCGGAATTTCGAAGTTCTGCAGCAGCTTGCCTTTGAGACTGTAGAAAGTCAACTGGGAATCAGCGGACTCATCGGCATCACCCATTTGCGAAACGACCAAGTGTTTTCCTTCGGGGCTGATCGCCAGACAACTTGGCGATGCGTACCCGCTCAACTCAACCGTCGGAATCGTATGAGCCAATTTTGAAAGCTTTCCTTCTTCGGTCGCCTTCGCTGTCGCAACCCATCCTTTTTCAGGATCGCTGTCGGCGACAATAAAAACAGTGGTGTGCTTTTTGATCATGTGTGCGAAATTCTCTCCCGCCGCACCCTCATCAGATTTCGTCATCTTCAGCGGATCATCTTCATGTTTGTCCGCCGTGATCGGCTCGCCTGGCTTCGCCGCTTCCTCACCCTCCGCCTCCTCACCTTCTGCTTCTTCGCCTTCTTTCTTCTCGCCTTCTTTCTTCTCGCCGTCCTCGTCATCGCCCTCCGCTTCTTTCTCTTCGTCTGAAACTTCCTCTTCACTTTCTTTTTCGTCACCTTCCTTCTCTTTCGATTCGTCGCCTTCGTCTTCGCCCTCTTTGGCTTCACCTTCTGCAGCAGCGTCTTCTTCGTCTTTCTTCTTCTTTTTCTTTTTCACGAACTCGGGAACCTTGTAAGTCGCGATCGTTTCCTCACCCGCCGACTGACCAGCTCCACCGACAGCAAGTAAATCTTTGCTGAAGAAAAGCAACCCTAGCGGTCCCGCCTGCGCGTTGTGGAATTCTCCAAGCGGAAAATCGGTGATCACCGGATCGATCTTTTTCTTCACAACACGAATCACTCGACCAGCGCCGCTTTCAGAGACAAACACGTGTCCTGTTTCAGGTTGAATCGCCACTGCGAACGGATTGTTCAATCCCTCAACGACCGTTTCGACAACGACTTCGCCCTTCTTTCGCTCTTTCTTTTCCTCGTCGTCATCATCAGCATCTTTACTAGCTACTTTACCTGCAGCTGGTGAAGCTGGAACCAACGCTGGAGCATCCTGTTGCGCCAATCCGAACTCTGCGCTGCTCGCAACAAATCCGAGAACGGCCAAAAGCGCCAACCGGCGCCCAGCGAAAAATAATTTTGAATTCAACGTACTGAATTTAGAATCGAACAGCATGGAAAATCGTCTCACTAGTAACGCGTATTTGAAATGTCCATCAGGAGAATGCACAGGCCATCTAACTGCAGAAGCTCGCCGTGGCACCCCTTAAATTCTACCCAGAACGAGACAGCAATGTAGCAAAAAACAATCGATTGCCGCACGATGTTCGGCCAATAAATCTATCGCGATAACAGCGGTTTCAAAAACTGACCGGTCAACGAACCTTCGACATTCGCCACATGCTCCGGTGTACCGGTCGCGACAACCTCGCCACCTTGCACGCCGCCGCCGGGACCAAGATCGATCACCCAATCGGCTGTCTTGATCACGTCGAGATGATGTTCAATGACAAACACGCTATTTCCATTGCTGGCGATCCGATGCAGTACGGCCAACAGTTCTTTAACATCTTGAAAATGCAAACCAGTCGTCGGCTCGTCAAGCACATAGAGCGCGTGCCCTTCGGTAGTGCGCGACAACTCCCTCGCCAACTTCAAACGTTGGGCTTCCCCACCAGACAATGTTGTCGCCGACTGACCCAATTTGAGGTAGCCCAGCCCAACGCTCGACATGGTTTCCAGCTTTTGCTTAATCCGACTGAAGCCATCAAACCGATCTAGTGCTTCGTCAATTGACAGTTCCAGCGCATCGGCAATCGACAATTCACCAAATCGAGCCTGCAACGTTTGCACGTTGAATCGACGTCCACGACACATTTCGCATTCGACGAACAAGTCTGGCATGAAGTTCATCTTGATCCGCTTTGTTCCGTGGCCCTTACATGCACCGCAACGACCCGAAGATGAATTGAAGCTAAATCTACCGATGCCGTAACCTCGCTGTTTCGCTGTACGTGTCGCTGCAAAACATTTCCGGAACTCATCAAACACTCCGCTGAATGTTGCCGGACAACTTTTTGATGAGCGGCCAATCGGACGTTGGTCGATGAAAACAAAAGAATCGACTTTCTCCAACCCCTCAATTGAGTCGTGAAGGGCAGGGTAGTTCGCCATCAAACCCAATCGGTGTCGCAATGCCGGAGCCAACGTTCGGTTGATCAAAGTGCTTTTGCCGGAACCGCTCACCCCCGTGATACATACGAAACCACCCAGCGGAATCTCGACGTCGATGCTCTTAAGATTGAAACCGGACGCGCCGAAAATCTTGACCGAGTGATGAAGATCGAGTTCTCGTCGAGTTGCTGGGACGGGAATTTCGATTTCACCGTTTAGATATTGAGCCGTGAGACTGTCAACATCTTTTGACAACGAGGCAGGACTTCCCTGAGCCACAATACTGCCGCCAGCTTGACCGACGCCCGGCCCCATATCAATCACATGATCGGATTGTCGAATCATGGCATCGTCATGCTCAACGACGATCAGTGAATTCCCATTGGCTTGCAAATCTCGAAGCGAATCGATCAAACGTTGGTTATCAACCGAGTGCAATCCAATCGATGGTTCATCGAGAATGTAGCAGACGTTGGTTAAGCCTGAGCCAATGGAAGAACCAAGTCGAACTCGCTGAAACTCGCCACCGCTGAGCGTGTCAGCGCCACGTCCAAGCGTCAAATAATTGACACCGACGTTGAGGAGAAAGTTCAACCGCTTCAATATTTCGGTCAACAGTGGCGTGACAACGGCTTGTCCGATTTCGTCAAACTGATTGAGATCATCTAAAACGTTTTCGAAAAACTGCGTGACTTGATCGATTGGCATATCGACGATCTGTTGCACATTTTTTCCACTGAAGAACACCGAGTTGGCTTTGGGATTAACTCGTGAACCCTGACAACTTTCGCACGGAAGATCCTGCTCCAAGCTGGCCAGCTCATCGTACCGCTCATCGTTTTCTGTTGTCGAATATTCTTTTTCGACCAACGACAGCAATCCGGGAGCCGCTTTGTCTCTGCTTCTCAAGAACGTGTTCCAGCTTTCTTCACTGAGGCTATCGAGAGGCTGATCGGCGTCGGCTCCCAGTTGTTTGAGTATTGGCTGCAACTCTTTCAGCGATTGCTTTAGTGATGACGCTGTGAAATTCTCCCAGATTAAAACTGCGCCGGTCGACAGACTCTTCGTACGATCAACGATCAAGTTTGGATCAAAACTCAATTGGACGCCAAGTCCGGTACAGTCGGTACACGCTCCGTGCGGACTATTGAAACTAAAACTGCGAGGTTCGACTTCGGAATAATGAATATCGCATTTTGTGCACGCATATCGGGTGCTATAAAGTCGTTCCTGCCATTGGCTCAAATCTGTTTTCGCAGTTGGCGATTCCTCTTGCTGTTCTGGTGTCACATAACTGGCGATGACGTTGCCTTCGCTCATCGTTGCGGCAACATCGACCGCTTTTTGCAAACGCTCTTCCATTCCCGGTCGGATGATCACCCGATCAATAACAGCGTCGATCGAATGGGGCTGGTTCGGTTCGAGAACGGGAACTTCCTCGATGTCGTAGACTTTGCCGTCAATGCGAACGCGGACAAGTCGCTCACGTCGAATTTTTTTCAAGGCGTCTTCGTGTGCTCCGACTCTTGAGTCGACAATCGGCGCAAGGATCATCATGCGTGTCGTTTCAGGAAGTCCGCTTAAGGCGTTGCGAATTTCTGTCGCCGATTGCTGTCGGATCGGTTCGTCGCACTGATAACAATGGACTTGTCCAGCACGTGACATCAGCACTCGCAGAAAGTCGTAAATTTCGGTTACCGTTCCAACAGTGCTTCGCGGGTTACCGGTTCCCGATTGCTGATCAAGGCAAACGGTCGGCGGAAGGCCTTGAATTTCGTCGACGTCAGCTTGTGGCAGCTGGGAAAAAAACTGGCGCGAATACGTCGACAGGCTTTCAAAGTATTGACGTTGGCCTTCGGCAAAAATCGTATCGTAGGCAAGCGAACTTTTGCCGGAACCGCTTTTGCCTGTAATGACGACGAACTGATTGCGCGGAATATCGAGATCGATATTTTTTAAGCAATGTGTGCGTGCGCCGCGAACTTGAACAAACTCGGTTGTTGTGTCGACTGCCATTATGGTACTGACTTATCGCCCCATCATCGTTAGCACAAGTCGACGCGAGCCACCGCGATTGCGATGCTCGCACAAGTAGATCCCTTGCCACGTCCCCAACGCAAGGCGGCCTTGCGAAACGGGAATCATTAGCTGGCTTCCAAACAGAGACGACTTCACGTGGGCCGGCATATCGTCCAGGCCTTCGCATGTGTGAACAAATGGCATCGACTCGGGGCTGATTAAATTAATGGCCGTTTCCATATCAACGCGTACGTCGGGATCGGCGTTCTCATTAATCGTGAGGCTTGCCGAAGTGTGTTGAATGAAGACTTGCAGCATTCCAACGTGGTAGCTCTCCAGCTCAGGAATTGCGTCAAGGACTTCGCTGGTAATAAGATGAAAACCTCGTGGGTAAGGATTCAGGATTAAATTTCTTTGGTGCCAGAGTGACATTGAATGCCTTTGTTCGAGCTCAATTTTGAATTGAAGTTTACAACCGTCGTCAATCAAGAACAGAAGATGTCTTCAAAAAATCGTCACCTGTATTGTATTTGATTAACCAAATCCTGTTGATTGCAGTCTGGGCGGCGATCGTCTTCGGATTGGTCTATTTCCAGCAACCGGCGGGGCGTGATACAGTGGAAATTGACGCGCTGACTAGCAAGAAGACTCCGCGTCGCCAAGAATTGTCCACTTTAGAGAGCATTTCAAAACCCATTGGAGGGCCGGTTCCAACCGACCAAATCCCGTAAAAACCGCGGCCGGCAGGAACCGGCCCTACGCCAAGTCAGCTTTGAAATACGCGCTAGTTAATTGGGATCAAATGCACTGAGCCCATTGCTGATGTTGATTGGGACAATCTGGAAGTCGATATTTCGGCTATCCACTCCTTGACCTGCAGGAGCAACAGCCACCACGATATTCACGACTTCTGGCGAGACTCCGCCAGGCCCTGGAGTCAGCGTCACCAAGCCCGTTGATCCATCGACCGAGTATTCAAACGAATCATGACCCAGCACGACGCCAGTCGGGAATCGGACGAGTAGACGCGGGTCCGAGATCAGGGCGTTAATCGCGTCGATCGCTTCTTTGTCCAGGAAGACAACATCGTCATCTTCTACGTCCAATGCACTCAATTGAAACGTCCGTTCGACATTGTTGATGGCGTTAATTGTGGGAATATCCTCGAGAAACGGATTCGCATTTGAAAACGCATTCGTTGGAGGAGCAATGTTGACGGTAAACGTTTGAGAAACTGAATTTCCAGATAAATCTGTCGCCGTTACAGTCATCGTCGTCGACCCGATTGCTCCTTCAGGAACTCTCACCAAGAGCGCGGAGTTCTGATTATCGTCGAATGCTTCGACGTTAGTCATGGTGATTCCACCAATCGGATATTCCTGCTCTAAGTCGACCGGCAAATTTGGGTTCGCGGTTGTGTCGACCGCTGCGATGGCTTGACGCAATTCCTCGCCTTCAGTCAAGACGCCAAAAATAGAGTGGTTAAAATCAAGCGACCGGGTGTCGGTGCTAGTAATAAAGAACTGCGAATCGTTCGTATCATCCGTTGATTTGGCAAACGACAATAGTCCTGCTTGATTATGTTGCAAGTCGACGTTGAACTGATCGTCGAAGTCGCCGAGCGTCGATCCACCACTCCCCGAAGCGGTCGGATCACCACCTTGGATGACGAATCCCGGAGAGATTCGATGGAATTCAACACCATCGTAGAATCCACTATTGGCCAAACTGATCACACGCTCCGTCGGGCGGGGAGCAAGGTCTTCGAACAACTGGAATACCAAATCACCCGAAATCGGAGAAGCGACCCCGTTGGTTACAGCATCTGGTGCATCAACCGAAACCCTCAAACTCTGACCGTCTGCAAAGAACGGAGTCGCCAAACTGGCATCCCCCACTTCGGCCGTGAAAGTCACCGGCCCGTCAGCCAAGTTGTCTAACGAAAGCGGAACCCACAGAGGAGATCCCGACTCTACAGTCACATCGCTGATCGCTGCCAGCGCAAGTTGGTTTGACTCGAAAGTCATATCGACAAAGCCGGCGATGCTGGTGTTGTCGCTGCCATCGATGCTACTGTCAGTAATCACGATTGAAATCTCACGCGGCGTCGTATCAATTCCATTGGAAACGTTTCGATAGCGAAGCGTACGCAAAACGTCCTGGTATTGATTCACCGTTGCGGCTCCAGAAATCGTCAACGCGCCGGTACTGGCGATAAAGTCTGCCGTCAGGCCGGTACTACCGACATTAACCGACAACGATTCACCCGTCGAATCTGCCGAATTAACAATCTGAACTGTCGCCGACGTCAACTCGTCATTGGAATCGTGGCTAAGCTCAATCAACGGAGTCAGTAGTTGGCTAGTTGAGCCCAACATGTATTCGGCCGAGCCGCGTTCCGTTGCATCGGCTGCGCCATTGACATCAACTTTGAGATCGTTCACAGAAACGTTGTTCCCAACGACTTCAAAGACACGAACGTTATCGATGAGTGGTCCAGAGCCATCACCAGACAGGCCTCCCGGTTCACGAAATTCTAGTCGCGAGAGTTCACCAGCCGATTCCACATACACGCCGTATGTTTGCCAGTTTTCGTTCCCTTGAAAGGTTCCAACCCATTGGTCGCTGCTTACATCCACACCGGACGCCTTCCACCGAACTCGAAGTTGATCCGGGTTCTCATCTTGAGGCCCGTCAGCCCGCATATCAAAGACAACGTAGTAGTCACGCGAAACACTTGTATCAATATCGTTGTACACATGATCGAGGTGGGTGCCAGTTGTGTCGAGATTAAAGAACTGAGCTCCGTCGGGAACCGTTGCAGCATCCGAAGCCCCTTGAAGTTTGATCAAACGTGCTTCACCCTCTCTTGCGATCGCGTTCCAACCGTCCACGTTTCCGTTGGTAAAGAATGGCCCATCGCCTGTGGAACTTTCAAAGCTTCCGTTTTCTACTGTGATTGCTTCGACTTCGAATACGCACACGTTGTCAATCAAAACGCCAACACTATCTCCGAAGGGATTTTCCGAAGTGACGACTTCGCGAAACTCCAACCGTGAAAGATCCGTCGCGGCTCCGTCAACCTGGATCGTAAAATTTTGCCAGAAGAAATTCGATTGAAAGGTACCAACGCTTTGGCCATCCCAAAAGACTTCGACATCGTCAGCGACCGTTGAACTCTCTGACGGGGTTTGACCTTTGACTTCAAACGACAACAGGTAACTCGAACCGCTCTCGGTATCAATATCTTGAAAGATGCGGTCGTCGTGTTGATCGGTTGAATCGAGCTTTAAAGCTGTTCCGTTGTCGATGTTGAATGTAAACAAAGCCAACTGTTGTCCGTCAGCGTCGTTCGCTGCATTCCAACCCGCGACATCATCCTGCGAAAACAATGGAGACGTCTGCGTGGTGAACGTGGAAAAGTCACCGTTGGTGACAAGATTCGCCACGATATCGCCAGCGAGAAGTTGTCTGGGCTCAAGCCGAGCAAAAGAAAGGCTTGGTTTTGAATTCCGGCGTCGTCTTTTGTTTTTGCGTTTCATAGGATCAAGTTGTTTCAAACGAATGGATTGAATTCCAAAGGTGGCATTGTCAAGACTTCAAAAAGCAAGCCGGCCGCCAACAATGAAGGCGGAGCTTCGTCCGATCGATGTGGACAGGATTGGCGCTAAGCCGCGACTTTGCCTCGAAAAACCTCTACTATCAATTTTATTTGAAAGGTTGTTAACTTGCCGAATCATTATTCAAAACTGCGGCAACTTCACAGTGAACGCCCCATTTTTGCCGGTTTTTCGCATGATTCCATAGGATTCCCCAATTTCACCGAAAAACGCGCGATTTTGGCCGCGACATTTAGATCGTTTGTAACGCTTTCCCGTTTCAAAAAAACAACAACACAATCAAAATAAATGGCCGCCGCGAAGCATCATGTTGTGCAGTGGTTAACTTTCAGCTGATCCAACTTCAACTGATCCCAATGCGATTCGTACAAACCAACCGAGAAAAGACTATGGGAACGAACTCTCAATCTCGAGACCAACTTAACACACTCTTTCCAATTGTCAGTTGCGCGCTGGCCGGCCTGATCGGATTTCTGTTGGCGCTCGGTTCAAGCGAGGTCATCGGAAACGATCTGACAATCACTCCGGCCAATGATGCTATCTCAGAACCAGCCGCCGATTCGTCTTACGCGTCGATTAAGTCCATCGAGTGGAACAAAATTGTTGAGTACAGTAATCAAGTTGACGAGCTGGTAGAAAAGCAGCTTAAGACAAACAAGGAAAAGCGCAACGAGAAAATCGACGACGAAATTTTCCTTCGCAGAATTTACCTTGATGCCATCGGAAGGATTCCAAATCTCGAAGAGACTCAATCGTTTCTTGCCTCAGAAAGCAAAACCAAACGACAAGACTTGATTGACGACTTGCTCGACTCGTATGGCTACACCAGTCGCCAATTCAACTTCTGGGCGGACACACTTCGCACCAAGACCCGAATCAACAATTCAGTTGGGCAGCCATACATCGACTTTGTCAAAGACTCGTTGGAAACGAACAAACCGTACGACAAGTTTGTCCGTGAGTTGATTACATCAAGCGGACCGGTGATGCAGCGTGGCAACGGAGCCGTTGGCTATTACCTTCGTGATCTCAACATGCCCGAAGACAACATGTCGAACACGATTCGAATTTTTCTCGGAACGAGGCTTGAGTGTGCGCAGTGCCACGACCACCCTTTCGATAAATGGACGCAACGACAGTACTTCGAAATGGTCGCGTTCACTGGGGGAATGGATTACCGAAACGACGATCTTCGACGTAAGTACCAAAGCGAACTACGAAAAATCCAACGCGAAAAAGACGATTCAGGAAAAGATGACCGGCTTTACGCAGTCGTGAGAAACTTTGTACGCACGCTCAACAGCGGCGTTAAGGGAAGCGGAACGGGACTGGCCAGACTTCCGGAAGGGTTTCTGGGCGAAGATGGAAAAGAAGGTGACATCGTTACTGCGAAAACGATGTTCGAGGGCAAGACGATCGTTGACGCAAAACCGCCTAAATCAAAACAGAGAAAGGCGAGAAAGAAAAGAAAACAGTCGCAACAAATCCCAGGGGCGACGCCGGTTGGATCGAGAGAAGCGTTTGCCAACTGGCTGACCGAGCCATCCAACCCGCGATTCGCAAAAGTTGTTTCGAACCGACTGTGGAAACAAGTCTTCGGTCTGGGGCTGGTCGAACCGATTGATGTGTTCGAAGACTCAACGGTCGCGTCGAACCCTGAACTGATGGACTTTCTTGCAGAAGTCATGATCGACCTCGACTACGACATGAAACAATTCTTGCGAGTGCTTTACAACACAAGAACTTATCAGTCGAAGGTAACGCAGTCAGACATTACTGAACCACACAAATACAATTTCAATGGCCCCATCATGCGTCGGATGTCCGCCGAACAAATTTGGGACTCGATGCTCGGGCTGGCCGTTGATAATCTTGACGTGCGTCGAGAACAGACTCGACCGAGCTTTCGATACATGGGTGATCAAAGCGTCGCTGACATTTATGAAAAGACAAAAGACATGTCATTGACCGAGTTGATTGACTATGTGGATCAACGAATCAATAGCGGCAAAAAGAACATGCGCGATGGTGGTTCCATGATGAGCAACCAACAAAGCAAATCAGAGAGAGAACAAAAGAGAAAAGCCGCTCGTGCGATCAAGCAATTCAACAAGAAGATCGCAGCCGCACGAAGGAAGGGCGACATGGATCGGGTTAAGGAGATCACGATCGAACGGGCCCAATTCGTTTCTGACATGCGAAAAAGTAGCAGAGGCGATCGTTACGTGAGAGCTTCCGAGCTGACTTCACCTGCACCAGCAGGACATTTCCTTCGCGAGTTCGGTCAATCGGACCGAGAGCAAATTGACAACGCAAATTCTGATCCTGCAGTCACCCAGGTACTGATGATGATGAATGGTTTTATCGATAGCAAAATTGGACGTGATCAAAATTCAGTCATGATGCAAAACGTTCTGAGCATTGAAGAAGGTCCCGACGTTGTCGACACAATTTTCCTGACGATGCTCAATCGCCACCCGACTCCAAGAGAACGGCGAGACTGGCTGTCTGAATTTAGTGAAGACAAAAAGGAAGCTTACACCGATTTGATCTGGACACTGGCTAACTCAAATGAGTTTATTTTCGTCCGGTAACTACTAACTTTTGGATTCCACATTTTTCATTCTGCCTTAAATCAAAACCAGGTTTCAACATGAAAAACTCTGCCCGAAAACTTGCCCCCGTTTCGCGTCGTCAGTTCGTAAGCGGTGCTGCGAAATCAATGCTTGGCCTGAGCACGATGTCAATCATGGCGCCCAACATGGTTCAGGGTTCGGTCCTCAACGCGCCCAAAGACAAAAGTGCCAGCGGCGGCAAAGCCAAATCAGTGATCTATTTGTTCATGAGTGGCGGCATGAGCCATCTCGACACGTTTGACACCAAGCCGGGTGCTGAAACACAAGGTCCAGTTGAATCGATTGAGACATCGGCTAAAGGAATTCAGATCAGCGAGTACTTCCCAAACCTTGCCAAGCAAATGCACAACGTCGCGGTGGTAAACTCGTTGAACTCGACGCAGGGCGCGCATGCTCAAGGCCAGTACTACATGCATACCAGCTATACGCTTCGCGGAACCATTCGGCACCCGGACATGGGAGCATGGGCTGCCTACCATCTTGGCAAGACCAACAAAACTTTGCCGGCGAACGTAAAAATTGGCGGCAACAGTAACGGACTTGGTGGTGGATTTCTGGAAAGCAAGTTTGCGGCTTTGCCGATCGGCAACCCGGACGCTGGCTTGCAGAATAGCAGCCTCGCCAATGGAGTTGATGAAAGCAGATTCAAAAAGCGAATGGCTCGGTTAAAGCGAATGAACAAACAGTTCGCCGCAACTTACGACACCAAACAAGCGAGAGCTTACGCGTCGATGTATGACGAAGCCGTTTCGTTGATGAAAAGCAAAGACCTGGAGACGTTTGATCTTTCGAAAGAAGACCAAGCCACGCGTGAGAAGTATGGCAACAACAAATTCGGGCAAGGCTGTTTGCTTGCTCGGCGCATGGTTGAAAATGGAGTCCGCTTTGTCGAAGTTCAGGATGGTGGCTGGGACACGCACGGTGATAACTTTGAAAAAGTAAAAGAGAAAGGTGCGATTCTTGATCAAGGCTTGGCCGCACTGCTTGAAGACCTGGACTCACGCGGGTTGCTGGATTCTACGCTCGTTGTTCTGGCAACTGAATTTGGACGTTCACCCACGATTCAGACCGAGCGAAATCTTGGCCGCAACCACTATCCCCAAGCGTTTTCAGGTTTGATGGCGGGAGCAGGAATTGATGGAGGCTACAAGCATGGCGAAACGGACGATGAGGGCCGCGAGGTCGTTGACAATCTTGTTACGGTTCCTGAATTCAATGCCACGATCGCACATGCGTTGGGAATCGATTTGAAAAAGAAAGTCATGTCGCCATCGCTGCGCCCTTTCACGGTTACCGATGGAGCGGAACCGATTTGGGATTTGTTCAGTTAATCTCCAGTAAATGCAATCGATGTCGAATGGATTAAGTCCCTCTCGTTGTCCATTCCTCTCAAACCGCTAAAATCTCGGCTGCAATTTTGCGCAATCGTTGTGCAAGATGATGAGAGCGTTTCGAAATTTTAGCGACTTGAAAAATGGACTTCTTTCAAATTACCGCGATCGTCATTACGCTTTCCGCGCTTTTCGGATACGTCAACGTTCGAGTCCTGAAACTGCCCAACTCGATCGGGCTGATGATTATTGCGATCGTCTTCACAGGACTGCTGTTCGCGAGCACGAATTTCACCGACTTCTTTATTGTAAAAGCTCGGACGTTGATTCAAAGCATTCCGTTCGAGCAGGTGCTGCTGGACGTCATGTTGGCTTTCCTCCTGTTCGCCGGCGCGATGCATACGAACTTTGATCAACTTCGCCTGCAACGTTGGCCGGTGTTAGTTTTCTCGACCGTTGGCGTTCTGGTTTCGACGTTTCTTGTCGGCACCATCGTTTACTTTGTGTTTGCACAGATTGGACTGCCAACCCAATATATTTATTGTTTGCTTTTTGGTTCATTGATTTCGCCGACCGATCCTATCGCGGTCCTGGGCATTTTGAAAAAAGCAGGTGTGCCCAAAATTCTGGAAACAAAAATTGTTGGCGAATCCTTGTTCAATGATGGCGTCGGTGTCGTCGTGTTCATTACGCTGTTTCACATTGCGACCGGCGGGCAAACTCCGGGCCACCAACATGCCACACATCACCCATCCGCTATTGAGCGCCAAGAACGCCAAGAACGACAATCGGAACCGCCGCATGTGGTTTCAGCCCATGCCAACCAGTTTGCGAGTGCGCAAGTGGCTGAGGCGCACATCGATGATGAGCATACCGACGATGATCACGCCGATGAGGGCGATCCAGGAAATGACTTGAGGGAGAATCATAACCACGCGCAACAGGGCGGAACTACCTTTATCAGTGTTGTAAAACTCTTTGGCGTCGAAGTCCTTGGCGGCGTCTTGCTGGGTTTGATCCTGGGCTTTGGAACTTTCTACTTGTTGAGATCTATCGACGAGTATGAAATTGAAGTCATGATCACGCTGGCGTGCGTCGTTGGCGGAAGCGCATTGGCGGCCGCGCTGCATGTTTCGGCCCCATTGGCGATGGTGGTCGCGGGCTTGGTTGTCGGCAACGACACGGTTCGCGGAACAGCCATGTCGCAACAAACGGAAATGTATGTCGACAAGTTTTGGGAGCTGATGGACATCATGCTCAATGCAATTCTGTTTGTGTTGATTGGGTTTGAAATCTTGATTCTGGAAGTCAATCAACCGTTGCTGATCGCGACCGGAGCCTCGATCTTGATTGTTTTGGCATGCCGATTTATCTCACTGCTGTTGCCCGTTCGGTTCTTTGCCAAAAAGCTTGACTTCGTCCCGCATACGACCACCATCATGACATGGGGCGGACTTCGTGGGGGAATTTCAATTGCCTTGGCGCTAATGCTGCCTGAAGAGTGTAGAAGCCAATTCTTGACCGTGACTTACGGGGTGGTCGTATTTTCGATCATCATTCAAGGATTGACTGTCGGTCCAATGGCGAAAAAATTGATCGGCGCCGATCGAATGGAAGCTCAAACCGCTGATGCACATTAGAATTTCAATCATCGACTCATCGATGTTACGCGAACAACAATTTTACTTTTAACCAATTACAAACAAGAATGACGCAAACTACCAACCGACCGGAAACGATTGAATGGGTCGAAGAATCGACGGGCTTTCTTCGTTTGATCGATCAAACATTGCTGCCCAATGAGATGCAGACCATCGACTGCAAAGATGTGGAGACCGTCTGGGAGGCAATCAAAATGTTGCGAGTTCGCGGAGCGCCGGCAATTGGAATCGCGGCAGCCTACGGGACGCTGGTTGGGCTGCAAAAGGTTGGCGACGACGACAATGAAGCTTTCAAGACTCGGTTTTTCGAAGTCGTTGACTATCTTGCCACGAGCCGGCCAACGGCAGTCAATCTGTTTTGGGCCATCGAGCGAATGAAAAAGTCATTCGATGCAACATTTCCCAAAGCTTCGTTAGCCGACGTTCGCACGAAATTGCTTGATGAAGCAAAAGCGATCCACGAAGAAGATCGTGCAATGTGCCACGAGATTGGCAGGCACGGAGCAAGTTTGCTAACTGATGTCGAAGGTGTTCTTACCCATTGCAACGCTGGCGGATTGGCGACGGCCGAATACGGTACAGCACTAAGCGTATTTTTTACGGCGCAGGATCAAGGCCAATCGCTACACGTGTTCGTTGATGAGACACGTCCTTTGTTGCAAGGCGCGCGACTAACCGCGTGGGAGTTGATGCAGCGTGACATCAAGGCGACTTTAATTTGCGATTCGATGGCGGCGCAAGTCATGCGTGAGAAGAAAGTTCAGGCGGTTGTCACCGGCGCGGACCGAATCGCAGCCAATGGGGATTCGGCGAACAAGATCGGCACGTATTCAATCGCTGTACTGGCTAAAGCTCACAACATTCCATTTTACATTGCTGCACCAAGTTCAACGTTTGACTTGTCCATCACAACCGGTGAAGAGATTCCGATCGAACTGAGAAACCCCGCCGAAGTCACACACGGGTTCGGCCGCCAAACGGCTCCCGACGGCGTCGATGTTTACAATCCGGCTTTCGATGTGACGCCCGCTGAATTGATCAAGGCGATCATCACCGAGCGTGGCATTATCGATCCGGTCACGCGCGAAAATGTCGTGGCGATGATTGGCTGATGTCAATTTTGCCTGTCGCTGACGGCTGACTTTTCCAATTGGTCGGTTCAAACTACCAATTCCTGCTTCGAAATCTCATTCGTTGGGCAATTCTTGGCAGGAAATCATTCTCATGGAAAATTGTTCGCGTAAAATGGAACTGGCGGCTTTCCTTCACCATCAACAGCGATGGTGTTGGACCGTTGAGCCGAGCCACTTTCAACCCGTTCGAGATCCACGTGGAAAACACGCAAGTCGGTCCTTTCATGATCCTCAAAAGACTCGGTACAAACCGACGTCAGCAGGTCTATCATGCCAAGCAAATCGAGCAGGACAAGGATGTTGCCATAAAGTTCATCACGTTGCCGCCAACGGTTGAGTGGAGCATGGCACTCGACAAAATCCAACGCGAAGTTGCTGAACTTCAAAAGCTTAAACATAAAAATCTCGTCAAAGTTTACGGGGCTGGCGTTGAAGAAGATAAAGTCTTCTTTGCTTCCGAATTGATTGACGGCGAATCGCTTTCCGCCATTCTTTCACGGCGCGGAAAACTGATGCCTGATCTGGTCGTCGAGATCGGAATCCAGGTTGCGCGTCTATTGGATTACCTGCATCGAAACGAACTGATCCACTCCAAGCTGACTCCCGACAAAATCATTGTCACGGCGGACAACAAAGTCAAAGTTTCCGACGTCCGGTTGAACCGAGCCAGAAAACGTCGCTGGGACGCGACAGGACGGCGCGAGCTGGATATTGCTGCCTACATGGCTCCGGAACAATACACCGAAGGCGCTACCTCAAAATCTGACTTTTATTCGCTAGGCGTCATTCTCTTTGAAATGTTGACGGGCAAACTTCCGTATGAGCCCGACACGATGGGCCGCATGACGCGAAATAAAATGAACGCGCCGGTTCCTTCTGTTGCCACACACATCATGAATTGTCCAATCTGGCTGGACAAAATCGTGACGCAAATGCTGAATCCGACTGCCCGTGAAAGACCTCACACAGCGAAAGCAATTGTTTACGCACTCAAAGAAATCAAGAAAATTGATACCACGAAAAAGTCAGCAGTCTCGCAGCTGACAGGCACGTTCAATCCGCTTACCGCAGGAGAGGACAAAACCGAAGCCAAACGTTTGTTGGGCAAGAAAGAAGACAAGCAAAGAGAACCATCAGCGCCGTTTTATCAAAGTGTCATTTTTCAAGTGGCTAGTCTTGCTGTGATTATCGCGCTACTGATTTGGATGGCGATTCCACCGAGCAACCAAACGCTGTTGACCGAAGCCAAAGCCGATGTCAATTCGCGTGATCCGGATCGCTGGCGAGACGCGGCAGTCCAGCTTAACAAAATGATGAAACTCGAAGACACCGAACTGGCAGACGAAGCTGAAGACTATTACTTCAAATGCAAACGAAAGATTCTGGTTCAAGTTGCCGAAGACGGAATCACCTATCCGGCTCAACCTGAAAACGTCAGAGCTTTCGTAGAAGGGGTGCTGGCTCAACTCGATGGCCGAAAACAGGAAGCGTTATCTATTTTCAAAAGACTTGTTGGAAAAACTTCTCCATCGGGCGACGAACGTCATGTTTATTATGAATCGATGGCGCGACTACAAATCCTGGCCGCCGAAGTTGACATGCCGACTGACAAAACGATGGTCGCTGAAATGGTTCTCGCAACCCAAACGGCGGAATCAATCGACGATTTAATCACTGCTGAAAATTTGCTTGAACGGGTCGCGATCGAGTTCGCCGCTAAGCCAGATTTCCAGGATGTTTGCCTGAATGCGCAAGAGAACTTGATTGTCGTCCGCCAGAAAATCGAGGCGATCAAGTTTGCAAAAGAAAACCCGGGCGTTGAACCCAATTCAAAAGAAGACGACTTCGTTGATGACTCAGGCGATCCGCAGTAATTTAGAGCCAGAATGCGAACGCCTCTTTGTAAAATATTCCAGCTTCTTTTGAATGGAAAATCGAAATGGTAGAGATCTTTAAAACACTGATTGGCAACCAATACGAAGCTGCATTGAAAACGTTGGCGACTTGCATAGAGCGTTGTCCGGATGACGCTTGGCATGCCCCCGTTTGCAATCACAAGTTTTGCCAGTCAGTTTTTCACGGCTTGTTTTTTACCGATCTTTATCTTGGCCCCAACCCCGAGGCGATCGAGTCTCAACCGTTTCATCTTCAACATGCTGAAGTTTTTGCGGGCTATGAAGAATGGGAAGACCGAGCGCCGGAGAAAACTTACCAACGGGAATTCATCGATTCGTATTTGCAACATTGCCGTGAAAAAGCCAGGAAAGTTGTAAGCGAGTTTACTGAGTCTTCGATCGCAGCTCCGTCAGGTTTTAGTTGGATCCCGTCGAACACTGGTGAAGTTCATGTCTACAACATTCGTCACTTGCAACACCATGCGGCTCAGTTAAGTTTGAGGTTGCGGATTGATCACGGCGTTGATGTTCCCTGGAAAAAATCTGGATGGAGCGAATAGTGCGTGGGCGAATAGTTCGTGGAGCGATTTGCTCAAACTCGTATTCCAACAGAGACTTATTTCAAAATCTCGGCAGCCACACCATCGGCCATCATTCGACCGGCTCTTGTAAGACGGCAACATCCATCAACAAACATGATCAAATGATGTTGCTGCAGCATCTCTGCCGAACCACCCAAAAGTTCGACCACAGTGAAACCCGTTTGCGATTCGAAATTTGAACAGTCGACTCCCTCAACAATGCGCAGTCCAAACGCCAATCGCTCCTTGGCCGCGGCGACCGGCTCCAAGCGTTCAACGTCGGCAACAGGTGAGCGTTGAGCCAAAACGGCTTTCAAATAAGCCATCGTGCTTCCATGACTCGTTTGGCGAACACCGTTGAGGAACCGAGACGCGCCCGGACCAAACGCGAAGTAAGGAGCTCCATTCCAATACGTTTTGTTGTGACGACACTGGAAATTCGACCTGGCAAAACTCGAAACTTCGTATTGCTCTAGCCCGACGGCTTCGCACCGATCCATTGTGGCTTCATACATTTGCGCACGAACATCTTCGTGGGCTTGCAACAGCGTTCCTTTGTTCAGCCGATTCCAAAACTGAGTCCCTTTCTCAAACGTCAACTCGTACGCCGAAAGATGGTTGGGCGAAAGCGCGATCGCCGAATCCAAATCAGCGATCCACTGCTCAACTGTTTCGTTCGGCGCGGCGAAGATCAAATCCATCGAAACGTTTCCGAACACCGACTGGGCTGTCGAAAAAGCTCTCTCGACCTGTGCAGCATTATGATCGCGTTCAAGCGTTGCCAGTTTCCTGGATTGGAACGATTGAACACCAAGGCTGATCCGGTTGACACCATTGGCTTGCAAACCCGCAACCGTCGGCTCGTCGATATCGTTTGGATTGCATTCGGCAGAGACTTCCGCGTCGTCGGCTAAAGTAAAACGAGTCGCAACAATCTCTGCCAAACGCTCAAGTTGCGATTGGCTTAAATGACTTGGCGTGCCTCCGCCAAAGAACAACGTCTCCAACTCATAGCTTGTGGGCAACCAACTCAGCTCAATCGCCAATGCGTCTAGATATTTGTCGATCAAGTAATCACGATCAGCAACGAGCGCAAAATTGCAGTAACCGCATCGATGACGACAAAACGGAATGTGGATGTAGGCGGAGCGCGGAATGATCTTTCCAACACCGTCGAGGATGTTGCCAGTATCCTTCACCACATCGGCAGGTGTAGGCTCCGACGTTGGCATCATCGGCAATGACTTTGGTGGCCCCGATTTCGAAGATAACGATTTCGGTTGGAACGATTCCCGCGGGTCACTAGATTCAGATTCATTCATCGGCTTGGCCTGTTCAGACCCAGACTTTCAAACGATCGCCCAACATATCTGGCAATCGCTCGCGAACGACTTTTTCTGCTTGTCGTCGAGAATAGCGAGTACTGAAATGACCAGCAATCACCAGCTCGTTTTTAAATTTGTCCTGTCGTTCGGCGAAGTCGTCCAAGTGCATATGACCGTTCTTGTGAATCAAATGCTTGCGATGTTCCGGCGCGATAAACGTCATTTCCGTGATTAGAATTTTCGTTTCGTAAAACAACGGATTTTGGTCCAGGCCTTCCGGTGACGTGTCACCCGTGTAGCCGACAATCGGAACGCGAATTTCTTCGCTGATCTCCGTACCGCCAACGCGCAAATCGCGAATCTGCTCTCCGCTCAACTCACGATACTCAGGCTTCAACTTGTTCCGTCGTTCGAAGATGACGTATCCAACACTCGTCACTGTGTGCTGCGTCCGTAGAACTTTGAGTACCAGCTCGCGCGACAATTCAACTTCATCTCCGGCAACAACTCCGATCAATTCGCATGGCAATCGTCCGCGGTCAAGTGCTTCAAAGGAGTTAAGCATCTTGCGAACGGGGCCACACAAATAGGCTGGCAAGTAAATTTTTGGCTTGCTCATTTTCATCAATCGCCGGCGGGCGATGTACAATGGAAGCGCAGCAATATGATCAAGATGGGAGTGGCTGATCAGCCACGTCGGCGTGCCCATGAAGTCCCACGGATGCGCTCCGAGATCGAAGCCAAGTTTTAATTCAGGAATCCGCCAATAGCTTTGCACGGCAGCACGAGAGTAGCCCTCAATCGTCAAGTCGCCGTGCTTGTGCGTTAGAATTGGAACATTGTTGAGCATTGTCTGATTGCATTCCTGATTTGTAATACCGTTAGGGTCGGTCCTTCGATTTACGGAAAACCCGGGTTATTTATCGCTGATTAGTTGTCCCTTGATGACTGTGATCGAGCAAGAGGGGCGTTATTGTGTGGATGTTCAGACTTTTTCAGGTGGATTGCCGCAAATATTGATCACACATTGGTCAGTTAGCTATTTTCTTGGCATGTTTCGGACTTGGATGGGATAGGTGATCCATTCGTGAAAAAGTCGATTAATATGGTGATTTTTCCGACTTGTTGGTATGGTTCACCTCGTTTGGACCGTCAGAATAGTTATCTGGGTTCACCATTCAATTTCGATGAAACGGAGGCCGTTTTGCAGACGGCGCTTCGACTCGAATGAGGATGTTTGGAACCTGGAAAAGAACTCTGCTTAATCAATTAGACTAAATTCCTTTCGCTTACCCATGTCAATTCAAGTTCAACAAAATCGTGGTTTCGGTATTCCGGTCATTGAATTGATGTCGGCGAAACTTGCGTTTATTTTTGCCGTTTGCATTTTGTTTTTGTCTTCGATCGGCTCTGCCGCCGCTTGCCTTGTTCCAGCGTGCCCCGTTCAAGACGGAACTCCATTTAGCTCGCCTTTATCTGGATTCGGCACTGGCCCGGCTGTTGGAGATGGCGACCCGCTAAAGATTACGGCGGGATTCAAGATGAAAGCCGATTCGCGTGAAGGCGTTTTGGAAGTCACTGCGCAAATCGAAGAACCATGGCACATCTTTTCAATCACCCAAAAAGAGGGAGGGCCTGTCGCTTCGTCCCTTGATGTAAAAGCTTCGGACCAGTTTGAAGTTACAGGTAAGTTTGCCGCCAATGTCGATCCGCATTTGGTCGAATCGGAGTTCTTCGATGTTCCGTCAGAGGAACACGAGGGCACCGTAAAATGGTCGGCTCCCATCAAACTGGCTGACGGTATCGACGCAAGTACCGTTAAAGTCGAAATTCGCTACGCCGGTCAAAGGTGCTTGCCCATGGACCAAGGCGGTACTTGTGTACCGATTGATGGCATCGACATCGTCGCCGTCAACGAAGGCAATATTGCTGCGCCGGCCATCAATGCGAAACACCAGGTAGCAAATGCGCACGCATTGTTGGTGGGCAAATTGAAACGAGTTGACGGAGACGGGCCAATCAAACCAGGCGAGTCTGTTGTACTGGAGATTTCGGCCGAACCGCAAGGCGATCACTTTGTGTATGCGTTGGATGACGAATCTGCTGCCGGTGCGACACGGTTGGCTTTAACGAAAACCAACGGTTGGAAAGTTTCACCAGCAAAATCCCTGACCGATAGTGAACTAAAGAAAGACGAAGACTACTTTATTCACCGAGAGCCAGCGACATGGTCGATCAACATCGAAATCCCGGCTGATGCTGAGGAAGAGAATTACAAACTTGGTGGAGTGATGGGTTTGCAAACCTGCACCGACGAAGGTTGCGATGCTCCAACAGGTGTTACGTTTGAAGCCACAGTGCCAATTGGAAAACCAATCGAAGGCGAATTCGAATCTGTTCAATTCGCAGAGTTTGCTGAACCAGGTCCGCAAGCCTACAACTCTGTCAAAGAGCAATCTGAAAAAGCCAACGCTGATCTCGGTGATCAAACAAGCAAGAAAAACGAAGGCGAATTTGCCGGCTACTCTTTGTTTGCAGTGTTGCCGCTGGCGTTTCTTGCCGGATTCATTTTGAACTTCATGCCTTGCGTATTGCCCGTGATCGGTTTGAAGATCATGTCGTTTGTTCACCAAGCCGGCAAAAATCCACGCAAAGTGTTTATGCTCAACTTCGTGTTTGTGCTGGGAATGCTTGCGGTGTTTATGATCCTGGCCACACTCGCAGTTGTGTTCAATCTCGGCTGGGGTCAAATCTATGAGAGCACCAATTTCAAGGTCGCAATGATCGGAGTGATCTTTGTGTTCGGACTAAGCTTTTTCGGAATCTGGGAAATCCCGATCCCGGGCTTGGTTGGAAATGGTGGGCTTGACCAAAAAGATGGTTATTCAGGCCAGTTTTTCAAAGGCGTTATTACAACTTTATTGGCAACCCCATGTAGTGGACCACTGTTGATTCCAGCCGTGGTTTGGGCGATCGCTCAACCACCATCGGTCACTTATTTAGTGTTCTTTGCGCTGGGTCTGGGAATGGCACTTCCGTATCTCGTCATCGGCGCGTTTCCGAAACTAGCTGGCTTCCTCCCCAAGCCCGGTCCTTGGATGGAAACGTTTAAGCAGTTGATGGGATTCGTGATGCTCGCCACCTGCATCTTTTTGCTTGGAGCGATCCCGTACAAGTTTAACATGTCGGTATTGTGTCTGCTGCTTTTCTTTGCCGTAGGCTGTTGGTTGATTGGCCGTGTTCCGTTGACGGCTCCCTTCGGCGATCGCACCAAAGGCTGGGCAGCAGGATTGATCGTTGCAGGGCTCGGCGTTTACTTTTCATTCTTCGTCTTGCTCTCATCGAACGAGTTGGATTATCAAAAATACAGCCGTGAGTCGCTGGACAAACACTTGGCGAGCGGCAAAACCGTGTTGGTCGATTTTACGGCTGATTGGTGACCGACGTGCAAATTTACAGAGCGGTTCGCTCTGAACACCAAGGCGATGAAGAAACTGGTCGAAGATAACGACATTGTCGTTATCAAAGCTGACAAAACAGATGAAGCTCCTGACGTTAATTCGCTGTTAAGAGAGCTTGGTAATGAAAGCGCGGCGATTCCGTATTTCGCGGTCTTCCGGCCAGGTCAAGAAACCGTCCAAGACGCCATCAATTTTACCGGCGTTTTCAAATCCACCGATGAGTTTATCGACAAAATCGGGATTGAAAATTTGACGGGTGGAAATTCGTCGTCCGACAAGAAAGCGACCGTTGAGAACGTGGAAGTTCAATCAGCTGCGAATCATGCCCCTCCGCAAGGCAAGCCGTAAGAACATTTCATGGACGCAAAGACTCAACAACTTTTGATCGACGCTGCGACTACCGCGAGAACGAAAGCGTACGCTCCGTATTCGAACTTCTTCGTTGGCGCTGCGTTATTGGCGGTTTCGGATGGTGAAGAGAAAATCTTTACCGGCTGCAATGTTGAGAACGCTTCTTATGGCCTGGCGATTTGCGCCGAACGAACTGCGATCTGCAAAGCCGTCTCAGAAGGGTTTCAAACGTTTCCGGCCATCGCAGTCGCTGCCGCTCCGCTGGCGTCACCTTGCGGTGCGTGCCGACAGTTCATCGTTGAGTTTGGCGATAAAATCGAAGTCGTCTGCTTTGATCCCGACAATCCGACGGTGGTAAAGTCTTGGACTAGCGGCGGGCTGATTCCAGATCATTTTTCGTTTTGAGTCGGTGACTGCGGGACTTTCGGGCCTAGAAATTTCTACGGAGTTCCTGGGCGATCACACGAATCGTGTCTTCTGCTGGTGATACGATCTCTGATTGAATAAGATGTCAGGAAGTGGTCCTTTGATAGCCCACCCATCGTCGAATAGAAGGCAACGTGATTGAACTCTTGAAATTCAAATGGCTTTTGATCGCCAGTCTCCTGTTGTCTGCGACTGCGAGTGTGGCACTCGTACAAGATTATGGTCGTCGGGGTTATCAGCGCCGTTTTGAATCGAACAATCGCGGTGGAGTCCCCCAGTGGGAAAAGAATCAAAATTTCGAGCATGACCTGTTCACGTTCGTGCGGATCGAATACGACTCTGCCTATGGGGGTCGCCGTGGCGGTTGGGGACGACGAGGCGGAAAGTGGCGCACCGATTATCCAGACGCCGACCTGAACCTGTCTTTTCGTTTGAAAGAGCTGACATCGCTTGAGGTCGACCCGGACGGGAAGGTTATCCGTTTAACCGACGAATCGCTTTTCAAATATCCTTTCATTTACATCGTCGAACCGGGTGGACTACGATTCCGTGAAGAGGAAGTCGTCGCCTTACGTGAGTATCTACTCAAAGGCGGATTCTTGATGGTGGATGACTTTTGGGGCGAAGACGAATGGGAGAATTTTCGTAACGAGATGAAACGAGTTTTCCCGGATCGTGAAGCACAGGATGTCCCGTTGGAGCATGAGATTTTCCATATCGTCTACGACTTGAAACAGAAGCCTATCATCCCAAGCATTCATCATTACATGAGCGGACAAGCGACTGAGCGCTGGGATGCAGACCTGGCTCATTACCGCGCTATCTACGATGACAACGGACGGATGATGTCGTTCATCTGTCACAATACCGACTTGGGTGACGGCTGGGAACGCGAAGGCGTTGACCGAGGGTATTTCGAGAAGTACTCAGAGCCATTTGCGTATCCGCTGGGGATCAACATCGTGACTTACGCGATGACCCATTGATTCGCCAACCGGGTTCGCGTTTAATGTAAGCGAAAGTAACCACCGATGACACGTGAGCGCTCAGCTGAGTTGGTCGAGTTCTTGTCAGATATTTCTGAACAATTCGAATGTGACTTTTCCAATTTTGATACCCTGAACTACTCAGACGAAAATGCTCTTCATGTTGCACTTTGGAGTCAACAGCTTGAGCTCGCGAAAGAACTGATTGAACTTGGAATCAATCTCAATGTTTCTGGCGATCTCGGGAGGACGCCAATCCATGTTGCTGCATCACAAGGATACGTCGACATCCTACGGCTAATGGTTGCCCAAGACGGCGACCTGTTCGCGTGCGATGAAGGTCAGTACACGCCAATCATGATCGCGGCGTTGCGGAACCAACAAAAGGCTGTTGATTTCCTGGACTCAAAAATGAAGCGTTCGGAAAGTCTTCAGACATTCATTGGTCAGCTTGGTAACGTGAATGATCAGCTCGCGCTGAAGGCAGCAATTTTGGAAGAAAAGGCTGACTTGGTCCAAGAGCTGGTTCACGTTGGTGCAGATAGATTTTCGCCAATCGAAGACGGACGATGTCCGCTGCATTTTGCGGCAATGACTGGGGATCTTGAAATCGTCAAAACCTTAATCGCAGCAAGTTGCTTTACCAACGACCGGGATGACAACGAATATTCACCATTGATGTTGGCCGAGCTAATGAAGAACGAAGAGGTAAGTCAGTATTTAAGAAAAGTGGCCCAGCAAATTCTTAATAATCAATTGCACCGATATCGTTTGGCGGCAAAAAGGCAGCAATCGTAGAGTGGTGAACGCGAACCCTCGTCTAATATCAATGGCGTGCGTTAATCGGTATTGCGCTGGAGCACCAACAATCGACCTCTATCGACATTCTCGAACGTGGCGGGCCGTGGCGATCCAGGAGGGTGAAGCAAGATCACGAATTTGTCTTCTTCAAAGTAACAAAGGCCTTTGATGCTCGGCGAGTTCTTTTTTGGTGCGACAAAATCTATCATGCGTGCATTAACGACTCCCGCTTTCACAACCAAGCCGAGTTCGATCATACCATTCTGTCGTTTCCCGTTTTGAGAGATCGTCAGCAAGTCGTCCTTAAACTCGAAGTTCATCTTACCGAGTTGAGCTTCAGACAACGCCTTGCCCTTGTAGCGAGCGACAACGGCAGACCAATTGCCTTGCAGGTCTTCGATTTTGAGTTCATTCAAATCAACCACCGGCACTGATTCAGATGGACCTGATTCAGCGGGCTCCGGTTTCGTTTTCTTCACTGCCAGATCGGAGACAGTTTTCTCGGAGCCCTTTGACTCCTTCTTTGATTTTTCATTTTCAGCTTTCGTATCCTCTACGAAATGAGCGGCCAATGAACCAGGTTCAATATCCTCGCCGATCTTGGCAACAGCCTCAGTTCCAATCGCATTCGTTGCATCACTGATGACTCGACCAGAAGTTTCTTTTAGCTTTTTATCTTGCTTGACGCCAGTCTTTGGGATGACAGCGACTTCCGATTTGGGCGTATTTGGAGCTTTTGATTTTTCTACAACTTCCGGTTTAGGTGCGATTGGAGTTTTTGGTTTTTCCACGATTGATTTCGTTGCAATTTTTGGATTGTCGTCTTTTCGCACTTCAGCTTTCGCAACTTCGGCCTTCGCCGCTTCATTGGTCTTCGCAACATCAACTTTTGGCGTTTTAGGATTTGGCGCTTCAACTCTTGGAGCTTTAGGTTTCGGTTCGGCTTTCGACGCTACGACATTAGAAGCTGAATTCCCAGAAGTCTTTTTGACCGACTCAACACGAGGTTTGAGATTCTGTGCAAACATCCAATCGAAAAAATCTGGATTCGCAAAAGTATCGGTCCAAACATCATGCCCGGCTCCTGCAACCTCGTCATACTTTGGTTCACCGCCCGCATCACGAATGGCTTCCACCATCTGGCGAGACCGTTCAACATTGACGGCTTGATCCTGATCACCGTGAACAACCCAAAGTGGCACACGACTTAAACGCTTTGTTATTTCAGGTGAGACGTCGCCACCGCCGCAAAGCGGAGCTCCAGCCGCAAACATGTTGGGCCGACGAGAGATCAAGTCAAATGTGCCGAATCCACCCATGGAAAGCCCCGTCACATAAATTCGATTTGAATCAATTGGCTGCTGCCGAACAAGCTGATCGATCGCGCCTATCACCAACGTCATTGATTCGGTTGGCTCGTCAGTCGTGACATGACTGAGTTTGGTCCAGTCGGCATCAACCCACTGCTGGTCTTTGGGGCATTGAGGCACAAGTACAAAGCACGGATTCTTGCGACTGTTTTCTTCGCTCGCGAAACCTTTTGCACCGTGAACCAATTGAGACTCGTTGTCGTCACCACGCTCACCGGCGCCGTGAAGAAGCACAACCAGCGGATACTTTTTCTTGGAGTCAAAGTACTTCGGCTGAAGCAAACGGTAACTCAACGCTTTTCCATTTTCACCAGTAAATGATTCTTTGGAATATCGTTCAAGCACTGGATCAACTTTCATCGATTTGGTTTTCGCAACTCGGTTGGGTTTGCCTGGGAGTTTTGCAGATTCAGTTTTCACTGACTGGGATTTTACTTCTTTTGTTGGAGTCGTTTGTTTAACAACTGATTTTTTTGGCACGAGTTTCTTCTTTTTCACAACCGAATTCGACTTGGTTGAAGCCAAATTCCCGGAGCTCGTGACGTTGGATTTTGCTGTCTTCGATTTAGACGGAGTTTTGACAGTTTCATTCTTGATGATGTTCCTGGATGTCGTCGTTTTCTTTTGCGGCGGGACCACTTTCGTCGTAACGATAGGAAGCTTTTCACTAACGCTTAGCTTTTCATTGTCGTCCGACACAACAACTTTCGTCGACGGCTCTGCCGCGGCAATGACCGTTGATTCAGCAAGATCAATTGATTCAGCAAGCTCCGGTTTGGGGTCATCACTGAGTTGCAATGACGAGCCATACAAATCCAACTGCCGCACAACGGGCTCAGGTTCGTCCGCAGCCAAAATCGCGGAAGGATCGGCACTTTCTTCTTGCACAACCTCTTCCGAAGATCCTTTTGGGAATATACCGCTAAGTGCGTCTAACGAAAACGAAGCAACTGCAACGCCGGAAGCCAAACCGACTGCGCAAACTAATAACTTTTTAAACATCGAAACAGCCAGAAAAAAACGAACCAATGGTGGACAAAATTCGATTCCATTATAGGTACTGCGGACCAAAACCGAAGAATTTCCTTGGATTCATTCGACTCGGGAAGCATTCCCAAGGTCCCCAACTGGAATAACCGGTATCAACTGGGGAAGAATCCACCAGCTGAAGTCTATTTCAACAGTAGACAGTTTCATTCAACACAAAATGTTAGAAGAGCGAAGACCGTCGAATCATCCAACGAGCGATTTCCCGACTTCGAAAATTTCGTTGATCTCGAGCACTTTCTCGTTCGACTCGAAAAGCGCGGCAACACATTGGCGGTGGATTTTCATTTTCAAACCACCAACGCCAATCGCTCCATAGCAAATCGATCCACCGTCGAGTGTGCGACCTTTATCAGTGACTTCGATGCCGGCAACACCGGCAGGGGGCACAGCGTTCAAGTCAATCACCACGGACGGCTTTGAATCCATCGACTGCCAAGCGAAAGGAAGCAACTCGACACCGGCAGCTCCTGCCGCAAACACAACATCCGCACCTTGAACGGCAGCCAATGAATCGTCTGATTCGCGAGTCTGAACCGTTTCGAAATTGACACCGACGAAACTCGACTTGAGTCTCTCGACGACGGTAGTTGCTCGCAAAAGTTTTCTCGAGCAAACTCGAACCGTCAGCCCACTAACTGACTGATTGCCCAGAATCGTGGCAATCCTTTCACCGACGGGTCCAGTCGCCGCAAGAATCGTGACAGTTTTCTCATTCCAATCGATATGTTGACCGGCGCACAAAACGGCTGCTGCTGCCGTCGTATTGCTCCCATTGGGATCCGACATCATCGAAACTCTCATCGGCCCAAAAAAACTCTTCTTGGCTTGTTCAACCAGTTTTTCGGTTTGTTGCACATCGCTTCCACCGAAAAAGAGCGCCGTGTTTTTCAGATCGTCCGCTCCACGCGTAAAAATCGCACCGTGAACAATCGAAGTCACTTCCGGGACGGATACTGAATCTTTGACCAGCAAATGATCCACTCCAGAATCGATCGCGACGACCGAATCAAATACGCTTGCCGATTGATCTGGATCAATTTGAACCAGGATATTTTTCTTTGACATTAACCAAGCCCATAAAAAAACCCGCACAAATCGTGCGGGAAAATTTTGAAACCGAGGCTCCGAAGCTTAAGCATCAAACCCTTTGAACGGATGAGAAACTTCGTCTTTCTGAGCAATCATTTCATCGACTGACGGGCTGCTCTTCATCGCATTGGCAATCGCCATCTTTGTCGCTTTGTAGTTGTAATCGTGGATCTTCTTGTTGTCTTCGGCTTCTGGATGAATGAAGACGCCGCACACGCAAACCAATGACTCGGCTTGATCTTTCGGGATCACTCCGTCGGCAACCGAATCAGCAACCGCTTTAGCAACAGCAGCCTGAGCAGGGCCAAACATCTGGACGGCTTGCTTCATTCCTTTGATCGTGACTTTCGTTACCATCACGGTCGAAGGTTTTACGGCGACGTTTGGCGACAAAACAGCAAGCAGATTAGAATGACCTTCCGACTGAGTTGAAAGTGCGTTGGCAAACGCCACGCCGACAGGGCCGTCTTTGCTTCCAATCATTAGATCGATGTGTGCGATTTCGTTTCCGTCTCCGTCCAGTGCTTCACCGATATACATCGACATAATCTGCTCCTAGTTTTTCATTCGAATGGTCTTGATATTTTGTTTGTCGCGATCATACACCGCTCTGACGAATAAGTTATCAGAGCCCACGGGCATTCACAAGGACGTGACAATCCCGAGAAAACTTAATCACAACCTTGAATACTAAATCAACAAAATTGATCACCATCGTTGGAGCCAGCGGACGGCAGATCGCCGAAATCGCTGAGAAAGCAGGCTACCGCTGCCAAGTCGTCGACCTGTTTGGCGATCGGGACACCCGTTTGATTTGCAACCGTTCCCAACAATCGGACTCCTCGTTTGTTTTTGATCTCCAGCAACTTTCGGAAGAATCACAGTCTGGGCAACCCATCACTGGTTTCGAAGACGGGACAGAGTTCTTGATTACAGGAGGAGTCGAACGGCGAAGCGGACTTCTTGATGCCTTGAGTCAAACAG
This sequence comes from uncultured Pirellulaceae bacterium, assembly GCA_964584615.1. GTDB lineage: Bacteria > Planctomycetota > Planctomycetia > Pirellulales > Pirellulaceae > Mariniblastus. Next base: position 44,133 of record CAZPBE010000036.1, read on the forward strand.
GCGCGTTGCGATCTGTTTCTGTTGAGTCAATGAGCGAGCTTGGCGATCCAGGTAAGATCAACCAATGTTTCAATCAACTAAAAACAGAAACGGGAATTTCATCCTTTGAACTGTTCCTGTCGGAAGACGAATTCTGGTCTCGACATGACGAAACCGACGACCCATTCGAAGAATTTATTCATAAATCACTCAACGGTTGCGGCGGACAATCCGTCAAGCTTGTTGATCGATCAACCTTGGCTCTACGATTGCCGGCCGGTACGGTATTCCAAAAACGCTTATCTGGAACACCGATCTCGGCGCTCTATTGTAGTTCGTTCGCAGAATCAGAATGTAATGTCAGCACACTGGGCGTCACGCAACAACTGGTCGGCGAATCGTTTTGCATTGCCAGTCCGTTTCAGTATTGCGGTTCGGTAAGTGGCTATCAACTGACTCCCGAGCATCAATCCAATGTCGATGCGATTGGCCAATCCATTGCAAGCCGTTTCGGATTGCGAGGAGTCTTTGGTGTCGACTTCATTCATAACGCGAATGGCGTTTATCCAGTCGACATCAATCCCAGGTTTACGGCCTCGACTGAGATCATTCAACGAGCTGAGTTCGGTGACAGGTTAAACATTGTGGATCTCCATTTAGCAGCAATCGCCGGAACCCCAAGCCAAATCATCTCCCTCCCAGAGAATTCCAACAAAGCCCAAATAGTTTTCGGGAAAGCCGTTCTGTTCAACGGACACGACCAAGCGTTTGTGTTCCCGGAATCCGTGATTGACATGTTTCCGATGTCTTTTGACGTCGATGCGAAAGCTACGTCTATCGCGGACGTCCCTGTGCCACAATCTTTGATCGCTGCGGGCGCTCCGATCTTGAGCCTAATGGCGTCTGGCGAATCGGCATCCGAAGTGCGAGACAAATTGGAGCACTGCGCATTTGAAATCTACAAGTTGATTGCGGCCAACTAGAACGGACGACCGATCAGTCAACTGGATTTTCTGAACCGGAAATCACGGAGCCGCTTAGTATCGAGACAGGTTCCACGACATCTGTCGGTGGCTCAACGAGAATCGTTGTTGATTCTGAACCGTCGGTTTCCAAAGGTGCTTCGATCGGCGTGTATATGCCATCGTACTGATTGATGATTTGCTCCGTCCAGATCGCGGGCGTCTCTACCATTCCGCCACCCAAGTTCCAACCAACATACAGCCAGCCGTCATCCAGCTTAAACAAGCCTAACTGCAATGATGCAAGAATTTGCGCGTTCCCATTGTCTTCAAATTTTGGAAGCAGATTAGGCGGCAACTCTCCGGCCTGAGCTCCTTTCTTTTCGGCTTCCTCCGCACCTTTGGCTATCCGTTTCTCGAGGATCGCCAGAAAAGCAACGGACTCAAAGGAAGGATCATCCTCTTCAGATATTTTGATCGATGGAAGGCCATCAGTTTTGACCTTCAACTTACCGTTTTCATTGACGACTTTCATCTTCAGGTCAATCACCAATGGCACATCGATGCCTCGCTCGCCTTGCTCAAACCTGGTGGCATTAATAGTGACTCCGAGTTTGTTGTCATCAAATGTAACTTGAATCGGTCGAGACTGAGCAAGCGTGATTACAAATTCGGGAATAACTTCACCGTCCTCATCAACCTGCTCCTTAAACATATCCGGCACATCGCCAGTCAACTCTTTGACTTTCTCAGCCAATTCACTGCGAGTGAAAGTCTTGCCGGAGAAAATCAAATCGAGATAATTTGAAATCATCGACTCGTGCAATCGCAACTGAACATCGCTCCCGCTTTGATGCTCGGTTGGCGGATTGATGGCAGCCAAGCGGTAACTTAGATCTTTATTGGCGACGACTTCAATTCGGTCATAATCCGAATGCATAAACAATCGAGGCAGAAAAAATGACGTCGTCTTCTCGCGACTCGTAGCCCGCTCCCGACGAGTTGGTTCGGCGTCGGCTCCAAAGCCGTCCGTTTTCTCCGCAAACTCGTTCAAGAATTCTTTTTGTGATTGCTTCGCGTTCTTCAAACCGTCTCTGCCTTGATCGATAGCATCATCGGTTTCAGAATTGAACCTTTCCGAAAGCTCTTTCTCAGCGCGGCGGGATGCTTCTGCAGAACTACGCCCAGACTCCGAATCAAATTGCTTGCGAGCGATTTTGTTGACAAAGTCAAACTGCGATCCGAACCCTTGCAAGTCCTGCAGCTGCGACGCCAAATCAGCCGCTACCGACGGGTCACCAGCAAGCAATCCGTTGAAGTTGGCATAAACGGATCGCCGACCTTCAAGCTGCCCACTACTGGTCGCATTGATTCGCAGAGAGCGCTGACGAACATAAGTTCTCGAGCTAACGGAGCCAGTCAAATGGATGCTCGCATGGACCTGATTGGGGTCAGGCAACAAATCAACATTCACATTGGTATGCGTGAAGGCTTCGCCTCTGACGAACCGACCAAAAATGTCTTCCGCGACAGCCCGTCGAGCAGATTCCTGTTGCGGTCCGACAGCACTGATCAAGTTGGATGAAATCGAAAGGTACAAATTGGGATGCGAGTGTTGCGCCCGAATCGCTGCCGTCAGTTCGGGAACCTGGTTTCTGACTTCCAGCCACTCCAACAGCTCGCCGATCCTTACGTGTGATTGCCGGTCGCTCGGATCTTGTAGGCTTGGAACCAATTTCTCCAACTCCATCAGCTTTCTGAGAAAGTCTTCTTGAAGGTTGTCATCGGTTCCGTAACGAAAATAGAAGTAAAATTTGTCGAACGCGTTTGCTGCTGAAACAAAATACGGATCAAACTGCTTTTTTCCGACTTGGACAAAGTTGCGATGAATCTCTCGCAAGCGACGGGCTGACGCCAAACGACGTTTTAGTCGCGGCGTATCGACTTTGAGAATTTGACTCCTCCGCTCAAGCAGCTCTTCGACGCGATCTTTCAGAGAACTCATGCGCTGTTCCAGCTCTTCCAACGTATCCGAATCGGTGTCGGGCTGCGGAGGAACGGAATCAGGCAGCACTGGGGCATCGAGAGCATCAAGAGCAGAAGGTTCGTCGTCATCATCATCTGGTGACGGCCTCTCGCTTTCTTCGACCGGAAGTGCATCAATTTTGTCCTGCACTTCGTCGATGCTCTGTCTTTGGTCGCGAATCAACGACTCGATCTTTCCCGCAGATACTTCCGGGGGCAACTCAAACTGAACTTCGTCCAGGAACGCTATTGCTTCGTCCAGTTCCAGCTCTACAAATATCAAAGCGCGTTTTCGACTTGGCATCGTGCTACGGTAAAACTTCTTCAACAATTGAAGTTCATACTTGGCAACGTCTCGATCGTATTCCAATTTGCTGATCGACGTTCGTCGATATTTGCCGAGCGAATCCCGAGTTGCAGATTGAAGATCCGTCCAACCTGGAAAGCGTAACCGCGACAACTGGTTGATTTGATTTCGAATCGCATTTCGAACATCTAAAAATGCCGGATGATCCAGCCCGTCAGTGTCGCGAGAAAATCTTGCTTCCAATTCCTTAAGCGTTTCGATATCCGCATGCCAACCTTTGGCTGCCTGTGAGTCAAGCACATTAAGCAACAGATATCGTCTCCAGCCTTCTGCCTTGGCTCCCGTGCCGAGCCACCGGTTCATTCGTTGCACCGCAGCATGAAGCTCGGTCGTCGAATCGGAAACTGGTTGTGTTACCGTTGAAACAGGCGTGTTGGTTTTGGCTGTCGAAAGCCCGACGTCCACGAAAGCGCAAGCCGCCGCGAGGACGCCAACGAAAATGCATCGTGTTGCAAGGAAATGCATGTTTGCCACTAGTTAATCAAGTAAGTTTATCAAAGTTGTCTGGCAGCCTGGTAAGGTCATCAACCCATTCGAGGTACCGAAGTAGTCGCTATGATAGCCGCATCACAGAACGGAATGTGCCACTCGCGGCCCTCTAGATACGGTAATCCGGCAGAGTCCATCGATTGGTAGGCCGTTGCCACTGGCAATTTCACAGCAATATTTTGCTTCACCACAGCGACCAATGCTACATTTCGTTCACGGATTTTATTCCGACAACTAAAAAATGCCACGCAATTTTGTTGAACTGGAAATATTCCGCGGAAATGAATCCTTATTCCCCAACAAGCCATTTAGACAGTTGACCATCCTCCCCTACCCGCGAATTCCCTACTCGAATAGCATAAAAGCCTAGCGATTAGGTTGTCATGGCGGGATTCACGACTTGGATTCTTCATGTCAATCATGCGTTGTGCACAATTTAGAGCCACTCAGTATTTACAGAAGTCAACGGAGTTTTTAGATCGATGGACGAAATTAACAATCGCGGAAAATCTATGGAGAACGCCTTCTTCGCAGAGAGAGACAAAGCACTCCTTGAAAAACTGAAAGCCGATCTGGGAGGCGACGACGCGACTTCGAAGCTGAAATCCGTGACTGGAATTGAAGATGACGCAGTCCTTGCCGCACTTGCAAAAATCAATATCACGCCAGAGACGTTGACATCTGTTTCTCTGATTCCGTTGGTCGTCGTTGCCTGGTCAGATGGCGTGATTCAAGATGCAGAGAAAACGGCTATCTTGAAAGCAGCCGTCGAGTCAGGAATTGAACGATCGACTCCAGCTTATTCGATTTTGGAAAACTGGCTGGCAAACAAGCCTGAGAGTGACTTGCTTGACAGTTGGAAAAGTTATGTTGGAGCCGTTAAAGAAAGTCTTGACGGTCCATCCTTGGGACAATTGAAATCCAGTGTCATTAATCGCGCAACGAAAGTTGCCGAAGCAGCTGGCGGATTTCTAGGGCTGGGCAACAAAGTCAGCGCTTCAGAGCAAACCGTTCTGGACGAATTGACGAAAACTTTCGAATAGAAAGCCAGAAGGACAAAGAGTGGGCGCTGTCCGCTGCACGTTATCCAACCAGTATTCCGTGTCAGCTAAATTTTCGATTAGCCGTTTTGGCGTTAGCCACGGTTGAGCTGAGAAAACCGGGGCTAACGCCCAAACGGCTAATGTTGCCTAACTGAATTTCAAGCTGATATAGAAGAATACTAGATGACGCCGTAGCGAACCAGCGCTGCAACGCAGAGCGATGCCAGCGAACATCCTACGGCCATCGAAGCCCGTTTTTTCTGACTACTCAACGCTGACGGTAGCCAACTGTTAACAAACAAGAATCCTGGGATTAAAAACGCGATTGGATACCAGGAAATCCCGGACCACCAAGCCACCAATAGCAAGCTTACGCAGATGCAAGAAATCACCGCGCCGGAAAATCGTATATTGTCTGTGCCGGCGGATCTCAACAGACTGGCTCCTATCCCGCCCAACATAGCGCCGAGCAAAACAGAGCCAAGCACGAACAATGAGCGACTTCCCGTGAGGGCCAGCACACCGACCACGCTGATCGAGAGAACCGTCACGCATCCAATCCAAACCTTGCGCGATTTGCCTTGAATCGAGTTTTGCAGCGACATCCAACAAAGCAGCAACGTGAGCGTTCCAATCGCGATCCGACCTCCGTGGCCAACCGAAAACCAGTTGCCCTGCATTGTCGACACGCCACCAATAAGTTGAAGGCCCAACCAAAATGAAACCAACGCGGCGCCAAAAATCGTAATGCTGCGATCAAACGGAAACACTGCCGAGTTGGCACTGACCAATCCTGCCAACAAAACTCCAATCGGCAGCCAATTTAAGACTTCCGTCGGCCAGATGACGGCGGAGAAAAAGCCGGGAATCTGGTTCGCCCATTGAGTTACGGCGACTGAAAGTTCCAGCTCCGGAGCAACCGCAGCAGAAGCGAGATAGCCGACATGTCCTACACCGTAGCCAATCGCAATCGCCAATGACCAAGCGCCTTTGGTAGTAGAAGAAAACCGACGCATGATCAACCAAGTAATCGCGGTCGTCAATCCAGCAATGGAACTGGTTAACAAAATCGTGACGTAGATATTCATAAGAAGAAGTGAAAGTTGGAGGAAGCCGGTGGGAATTCTCTTAGGCAATCTTAAACAGCAGGCAGATCGCAAACCGCCGCTAATTTTAAGTAGCAAAAGTTTGCAAATCAGCCAACACCAAGCTTGCTGTCGTTTAGAAAGCAAACTCGGCATTCTCCCAATAACATTGAAAATGGACGCTTACCAGAAAGAAATTGGCCCTAAGTCACAGGCCAGGCGTCAGGCGAGCGAGCCTTGTCCACACAGGTAGCGCACTAAAAAACTCGGATCACAGGACCCGAGTTCATTTGTCTTGGTACGCGTGTTGATCTTCAACTAACGCGACACGCCACCGCCGTTACCGCGAGATGGAGCTCGATTGCCACCCGCGTCAGGTCTGCCGTCGGCACCGTAGCCGCTAAACCCTCCGCCCTGGCCTGCGCCTGGTCCAGCACCACCGCCTCGGTTGGCTTGAGGGTTTCCACGCCCACCACCACGGTTGTCTGCTCGACCGTCGTTTCGATTATTGTCGAAATTGTTGTTGCCTTGGTTACCGCTATCCAATGCGATTTCATTGCCGGAAAGTCGACGGTCATTGTTGGTATCCATTTCACGCAAGATCCGTGACGCAGCATCCATTTCCGCAAGAGACAATTCGCCGTTGTTGTCCGCATCGAACAAAGCAAGAATCGGATTGTTGAATCCCGCGTTACCGCCGTTGTTGCCGCCTCGGTTACTTGGACCACGATTGCTCGCACCACGGTTGTTGTTCGCAGCACCACGTCCAGCGGGACCTCGTCCGCCAGGTCCGCCGTTGCGTGCGTTTGCTCCCGATGCTGCATTGTCTTGCTTCTCGTCTGCATCCTCTTCATCACCTGAAGGGGCGCTCGGCGGTGGACCCTGAAGCTTTCCTCCACGTCTTCGCTGAGCGTTTACGTCGTCGATTTGAAATACAAACATCATTAAGCTTGCGACAAGCATAAAGCTGGCGATCTTGAGATGACTCATGGGGGCCTCTACAAATGAAAATGAATGGCGGTAACTGCTAATCCGTTGAAGCTATTTTGACAATGCGCTATGAAAATTCCAATGGTTATTTTTCGCTTTTCGAAAAATACCAGCTTATTCGATCCGCTAATGATGCGAAGAAATCAAAAATTGTGAGCAAGTCAGCCTTGAAGACTCTATCCGGTCTTCCGAAGTGGTTGCTCAAAACTCTTCGTCGTTGAATCAAAGTCTGCCTTAAGAGAGCTTGAATCAACATGCATGCCTGATTCAACATTTGAATCCCGCTGATTCCATTGAGCCAACTCGCAAGCGCGACGATACGTCATCCAAAACGGCAACAAATAAACCGTGTCGGCGAAGAAAAGTACTGCCAACATCTCGACGGGCAACACGCCTTTGACGATGTAAACAATAGCCAGCAATGGCCCAAGCAACTTGCTCAAGAAACCCAACAACAACACGTTCCGATTTTCGATCGGGTTCTTGGCGACGATCCAGTAACCGATTCCAAAAATCGCTACCAGACAGCCAACCAATTGAATGGGAAGATTGAAGTCAGTCTTTGCGATGCCAAGCGCCTTAAATCCTTCGTGATAAAAAATCATCATCGAAAGACCGGCTACGATATTGTAAACGGCGGCAATTTTCAGCACGCCAATCAACCATCCACTAATGGGTTTTGGTTGGCCACTGGTGTTGGTCGTTTCGTTCGCGTTCACGACTCCTCCTTGAGTTTCAATTTATGTCTGTTCAGCAGAATTGGTCATACCGGCGTCCATGTTTTTGACCAACTGCTAACCTTCGACCAACTGCTATCCATCTTCTCCGAAAACATCGAAAGGTGAACTTGGTTCCTCTTCTTCGATTTCAGGTACTTGATTCTCATCGGATTTCAACTGAACATCAGTCGCGGTGTTTGGTCGAAGCTGGACGCCAATTCCAGGAGCGTCGCCCAAGTTCGCAGTTTTGTCTTTTTCTTTCTTGATCGCCTCAAAACTGAAAGTCACAGCAATGGAATCACCAACCATATTCGCCATAGCGTCCATCCCAAAATCGGACCGCTTGACAACAAACTTGGAATAGAAACCGCAACGCTCTTTACCGGCCGGCCCACGACCAATTGCGATCAACTGCAACGGGATCGAAATCTCCTTAGACACACCGTGCATGTTCATGCTACCGAGCGCGTTGTAGACCGTTTTCTGTTTCGTGACCCCGAGCTCTTCGTAAGGCTGACTTGATTTTTCAACGCGCAACGATTGAAACTTGATCGTCGGAAACTGCCCGACGTTAAAAAAGTCCGGGCCCTTCAAGTGTTTGTCGCGAGTTGGCTCATTGGTATCAATCGAATCGACATCAATCTCGAAGTCGAACCGGCTTGACTCAGGCATTTTTTCGTTAAGCACAATCGTGCCTTCACAATCGTTGAATCGGCCATAGGTATAGCTAAGCCCAAGGTGGCTAACGGCGAACACGATCGAAGTATGCGACGAGTCAACAAGATACGTTCGCTCATCATCCGGCTGTTCAGCTTGTTTGGCCAACGTCACTTGCGTAGACAAAAGGACTACCGCACAAGTCACGACGACAAAGGGAATTGAAAATCGCATGAATGCTCCAGTTTCTACGGTGCGCTTGGACTTATTTGATCGACTTAGTTCACGCCAGCGTAACACAACCAGTTTTCACGATTGTTGAGTTTCAAACAAGCCGAATCGTTCGCATGAAATTCGGATTCTACAAAAGTGCGAACGAAAAACCAATTAACAACCGTGAATCCCATAAAAACCCAAACCAATGTGATGTTCTGAACCGTCACCAAACCATTGCAAGACCGTTGGCGCTCTCTATATTGGAGGGGCTCTCCAGCTGTTTGCTGAGGTTGTACAACGTTGGAACTAAATCGAGGCCAACTCTTGACCGACAAGTGGATCCAATTTTTAACGCACAACACGACTCTTGAATCAACAGGCGACTAACATGAATTTGACGCGCACTTCTTGGATATTTGCAATCCTTTCGTTGGCCTTCTTGCTGGGAACATTGACTTCCCAGCCGGCTCAAACCGCCTACGCTCAAACAGCAACGGCTGAAGCCGACGATGTAAAATCAGGCGAGTCTGAAGATGCATCCTCCGAGCCCGCGACGCGCATGTCGCCCAAACTGCTCTGGAAGCTTGGTCGCGTCGGTGAAGCCACTGCTTCCCCTGATGGTACCCATGTCGCTTACACCGTCCGGCGTTACAAGCTGGATAAAAACAAAGGGACTTCGTCTCTGGTACTGTTGAAGTTAGACGACGATTCTGAGTCGACTTTACTGGAAGCCTGGCCGTCCATCGGTTCGCTACAATGGCGAACGGTTGACGGAAAGTCGATTGTGTTTTTCGAAGGGACTGAACCTTCGCCAGAAGAAGATGAAGATTCAAGCGAGGAAAGTGACGACGCAGATGAAGGTGAAGACAAAGACGCTGCCGACCCTTCCAACCAATGCTGGACCATCGACCCGGAATCGAAATCGCTCAATCAAGTCACGGACATCGAAGACGGAATCGCGAACTTGAAAGTTTCGCCTGCCGGAGACCAGCTCGCTTTCACGCTCGACATCAAACTCGACGATACCGTTAACGATATTTTCGAGGACCTTCCCGATGCCGACGCACGTATCATCGATGGGCTGATGTACCGTCACTGGAACGCTTGGCATGACTTCAAGTATTCGCACCTGCACACTGCGAAAATTGAAAACGGCAAAGCAGGCGATGCTGTTGACTTGATGGAAGACGTTAAAGCGGATTGCCCCGTCCCGCCGTTTGGTGGATCAGAGCAATTCAATTGGTCGCCCGATGGCAAAGAGATCGCTTATACGCTGAAAGACGATCCGAAGTGGGCGGAGTCGACCGATTCAAATGTTTACATTGTTCCGGCGGACGGAAGTGCACCCGCAAAGAACCTGACAGAAAACATGCCGGGCTACGACATGGAACCGAGCTATTCTCCCGACGGAAAATATCTTGGCTTCCAATCCATGGAACGTGCAAGTTTCGAATCAGATCGAAACCGCATCATGCTGTTCGACCGAGCTTCTGGAGAGATGGGCGAGATTACCGCTGGATTGGACCAAAACGCGAACGGCATTCACTGGTCTCCTGACTCAAGTGATGTTTACTTCAACTCGCAGTATCGCGGTACCGATCAGATTTTCAAAATCAATGTTGCCGAAGCGATGAAATCAAAGTCAGGCTTGTCAGGATTGAAACAAATCAGCAAAGGCCGATTCAACTGGTCGGTCATCGATGTCATGCCCGACGGCAAGACTGCGTTGGCAACCAAGATGGACATGTTACGTCCCAAAGAGTTCGCCACGATCACGCTGGAGGATAGTTCATCCAAAGACATCACCAATGTTAACGGCGAGATCTACGAGAGCCTGGAGCTACCAACGATCGAAGAGCGATTCGTCGAAGCCACCGATGGCGAGAAGATTCAATGCTGGGTCATTTATCCTCCAGGATTCGACAAAACCAAAAAGTATCCGCTGGTGACTTATTGCCAAGGCGGACCTCAAGGTCAGATTGGACAGTGGTTTTCGTATCGCTGGAACTTCCACTTAATGGCGTCGCATGGCGATTACATTATTGTCGCACCCAACCGTCGTGGACTTCCTGGATTCGGCCGAGCTTGGAACGATCAGATCAGTGGCGATTGGGGTGGCCAAGCCATGAAGGACATTCTCTCGGCAACGGACTCGCTGCGAGCCGAACCTTACATCGACAAAGATCGCTGTGGAGCAATCGGAGCAAGCTTTGGCGGATACACCGTCTATTGGCTGATGGGCAATCATGAAGATCGTTTTGCCACGATGGTCGCTCACTGTGGCGTTTACAATCTTGAATCGATGTACGGTTCAACCGAAGAGTTGTTCTTCGTGAATTGGGATCTTGGCGGACCTTATTGGAAAAGCGACGAGGTTAAGAAAGAATACGACCAGTTCTCTCCGCACCGGTTTGCGAAAAGCTGGGACACTCCGTTACTGGTCATTCATGGCGAAAAAGATTTCCGTGTTCCGGTAACACAAGGCATGGAAGCGTTCACGGTCGCTCAAGTGAATGAAGTCCCGTCTCGTTTCTTGTACTTCCCCAACGAAGGGCACTGGGTGATGAGCCCGCAAAATGGTGTCGTCTGGCACCGTGTCTTCTTCGACTGGCTTGGCCGGTCATTGAAAGAAAAATAGTAGAGACGGTCAAGAGAAGCCACGAACAAGGCCAGCAATTTCGATTGCTGGCCTTTTTTGGCAACGCCGGCCCAAACGATGAGACCGCGAGATCCAGGTTCAATGAATGATCTCGTCCCAGTTCACTTCATCATTGTGCGAATGCGTGAACCCCATGGCCCGCTCTTGCTTCACCGTCTCTTCGTCGCGGAACGCCATGACGTAGGTCTTACGCCATTCACCCGACGTGTTTCCGCCTGATCCGTGTACGATTCGCTCATCGTGAACGGTAACGCTTCCACGTTTGACCGGCAAATAAACGATTTCGTCGTTGGGCTTTGATTCGATCACCAACGTATGCGACTCATCACGGCTAACACTCTCACCATCGCCTGCGTCCTTGGGGCGATGAGCTCGTAGCTCAGGCTCTTTATTGGAACCAGGGACGACTTGCAGACATCCGTTGACCAATTCCGAATCGCTCAACGCCAACGAAAACGTCGCAGTCCAAGTGTTCGGTGTCTTTGGCCAGTAGCCAAGATCCTGATGCATGGCAAACTCGGCCTCGTCCTGCTGAGGCTTCTTGGCCAAAAACTGCTCGTAGTCCATCACCGCCGTGCCAGAATAAAGCTGGTTCGCCGCCTGTAATGCAATTTGGGAAAAAGAGTTATTGGCCAGTTCCGGTCGGTACTTACTCGGCAACATCGCGTTGACCAAGCGAAACTCTTCCATCGGAGTTCCATAAGGCTGACTCATGTCACAAAAGTCCTTACCCATATCCGGTTGCTTGCCGTGGACGAAGTGTTCAAACCAAGGATCGATCGGCGCCATTTCTTCTTCGGTCAAAAAGTCGTTCAGGACGATGTAACCGAATTCATGGTACTGCTTGATTTCTTCAGGCGTGATCATGTACGTCATTCCGGTGCGTCGGTGCGAACCAGAATTTTCGTTAGTGACTTTTTTCATGGCATGTTTCGATGGTTCGGTGAAGTGATGGAACTCGCTTAAACTCCGAAAGATCTAAGCTTCGAAGATCAAGCTAACGAATGCGTAACTTAATTTCAACTTTTGAAACATTCGTCGGTCGAGCGACGCTAATGATAGACAAAAAAAAAGCCGCGATGTCAGATGACACCACGGCTTTTTTGTTTTGTTTTGTGACCTTGTGTCCAGCCTCGAATTGAAGCTGGTCGACAAGCTTACGCAACCATGTCTTTAAGACCTTTAAGGGCACGAATCTTTACGACTTTACGTGCTGGCTTTGGCTTTGCCCAAACCATTTCGCCAGTACCAGGATTGCGAACTTCGCGTTTTGGCATAGCAGGCTTGTGTTGGCAAACGATTTTGCAAAGACCAGGAATTGTGAATTCGCCGCCTTTCTTACCGATTTGTGCTTCGATTTCTGCTGTCAATGATTCAAAAACTCCAGCGACTTCTTTTTTAGAAAGTCCTGTCGTTTCTGCGATGTTGTTCATGATCTCTGATTTAGTCGGTGACTTTGCTTTAACGGCTTTAGCTGCCATGAGGTGTCCTCCAATGTCGGGGAGTTGGAATTGAGTCGGTAAAAACCGGGGTATTTAGTGTCGTATCCTTACGGAACGCGAAAATTAGACCGCGTTGGTCTGATATTTCAAGACAGCATGCGACCTAAAACGCTCGGATACGGCTATTTTGCTTGAAAAATACCGAAAACCCCCGAGTTTTTTTGGCTTAAGCCCCCAGATTACCAAAAAATAAGGCGGATTTACGGGTAATACATCGTCAGAACGACGACTTGGTGAGGGTTCAGCCATCAAATCGGACACGTTTTCAAGCTCAATTCTTGGACAACCAATCTAGATGGGGGGAATCGGCAACAACAATTCGACGTTACTCAACTAACTAAACGGTCCGTTCGTTACGACGATCGTTTGTGAAAAGTTAGAATAGAACATTGCCGCTTCCCAATAAACTTGCCACTCGCGCAGTCGCTTTATGCGTTATGTTTCAGTGTTAAGTCTGAACAAAACCGTTGAAACTTTTGATAAACGTTGAATCCTGCATGCAAAACTCTTTGCGACATCCAAAGTCCTCTATTAAATCCTTCGAAAGAAATGCTATCGCCACGTTTGCTCGCAATGCGATTGAAAACGGATTGACGACTGCAGCAACGTTGGCGCTCGCAGCAACGATAGTACTGGGATGCTGTTTCGTCACCGCTGCACCTGCCTCTGCTCAGGATTCTGATGATCCTCTGCGGGCCATGCAACGAGAGTACCTCGATTCAATTCGCCCGATGATTGAAGAGTCTTGCGGCGATTGTCATTGGGGCGATGACGCAGACGCCGATTTGAATCTTGAGCCCTACCAATCGTTGGACCAATTGCTGTCTGGTCGCAAGAAATGGAAAAAAGTTCTGTTGCGTGTCGCCGCCAAAGAGATGCCACCAGAAGACTCCGAACCTTTCAGCGATGAAAACCACGCGGCCGTGATGGCGTGGCTGGACAAATTGCTTAACAGCGTCGACTGCACGACGATCAATCCAGGACGCGTTACGATCCGACGGCTTAACCGGACTGAGTATCGCAACACCATTCGCGATCTCGTTGGCGTTGAATACAAGACAGAAGGAAACTTCCCCGCCGACGATGTTGGCTACGGATTTGACAATATCGCCGACGTTCTTTCGACGTCACCTATTTTGATGGAAAAGTACCTCAAAGCAGCTGAAACGATCAGCCGACAAGCCATCGAAAACGCTAACGAATATGAACTACAAAAAACGTTGACAGCCAGCAAGTTTGAAGGAAGCGGTGGAGGCGGCTTTCACAATAACCGGCGAACGGTGTCTTCCAATGGAACCGTTTCGGCATCACTTAACTTGTTCGAAAAGGGAACTTATCGGATCTTTATTCTGGCAGGCGGGGACCAGGCCGGCGATGAACCGGTGCGAATGGCAATCGACTTCAACGGCAAACATCGAAAACTCTTCAAAGTTAAAAACGATGCCGACAAATTCGGAGAGTTTGTTTTCGAGACGCCTCTGAACAAGACCGGCAAGACAAACGTCAACATTTCTTTTCTTAATGATTACTATGTTCCGGCGCGCAACGGCAAGAACCAGCAAGACCGCAATTTACATTTGGGCGGCGTGCGACTTGAGGGCCCGATCGGAAAGAAATCAAAATCCTATCAAGCGATCATTGGTTCACCGCCCGAGGACAACCCCAAGGCTCAGCGTACCGCTTCGGCCAAAGCCATCAGCATGTTTGCGTCGCGGGCATTTCGTCGCCGTGCCACCCAGGACGAAGGCAAGCGACTGATGGCGCTCTACGATGCGGCTCGTGAAAATGGAGACTCGTTCGAGCAAGCGATTCGTTTGCAGATCCAAGCGGTTCTGATTTCACCGCACTTCCTGTACAAGATCGAATCGCCCGTCGCTCCCGGACAATCGCGTGAACTGACAGACTTTGAGTTGGCGACCAGCCTCTCGTATTTTCTTTGGAGCTCAATGCCGGATCGAGAGCTGTTTGGGCTGGCCTCTCAAGGAAAACTGAAACAACAAGAAGTCTTTCGCGCCCAAGTCAAACGAATGCTCAAAGACAAACGCTCGTCAGCGCTGGTTCAAAATTTCGCTGCCCAGTGGTTGCAACTTCGCTCACTTAAGCGGATGCAGCCTGATCCAGAATTGTTTCCAGGAGTCAACGCTCAGCTACGAAATGACATGACGATTGAAACCAAGCTGGTCATTCAAGAGCTAATCCAAAGCGACGCCCAGTTAACCGATTTGTTGAAAACAGATTTCACGTATCTAAACGAACGGCTCGCGAAACATTACGGCGTACCGGGAGTCAGTGGCAAGAAGTTCAAAAAAGTCAGCTCGGATGTAACCAAACGAAAAGGGTTACTTACGCACGCCAGTATTCTGACACTCACATCGAATCCCAATCGTACTTCGCCAGTCAAACGGGGAAAGTGGATCATGGAAAACCTGCTAGGCGAAGAGCCTCCGCCACCAGATCCTGATGCGATGCAACTGGAAGATCAAGCCGACCTGAGTGGCACGCTTCGTCAGCGGATGGAACAACATCGGGCTGATCCGAATTGTGCGGTTTGCCACAAGGTGATGGATGAGCTTGGATTCGCATTGGAAAACTTTGACCCAGTCGGGCGTTGGCGAGAAAAGGATGAAGCCGGCTTCATTGACTCCAAAGGAGAACTTCCTGATGGAACGACTTTCTTTGGCGCTGATGAATTGCAGTTAACCGTTCGAACCGGGATGCGAAAGCAATACATTCGCTGCATGACCGAGAAGATGTTGATTTACGCGATCGGTCGCGGACTAGAATACTTTGATGAGTGCACGTTGGACAAAATAATTTCAGAAGTTCAAGCCGAAGACAATCGTTTTTCCGCCTTGGTGATTGCGGTTTGTGAAAGCGAGCCGTTTCGAAAACGATTTGGAATGCCCGACACGTCGGATGAAGAATAAACACAATCTTTTGTGGACAGAAACATGAGTAAACAAATTTCACGCAGAACAATGTTACGTGGTGCTGCCGGCGCGATGGTTGCCCTTCCTTGGCTCGATGCGATGGCCACCGCCAAACCGATGATCACCACGGCGACTTCAAATATCGTTCGCAAGTCCGCAACCGGCCCAACGGTTCGCATGGCGTTTTTGTATGTACCCAATGGAATGCACATGCAAGACTGGACGCCGAAAGGACCCGAGGAAAAAAATTACGAAATGCGATCGATCATGAAACCGGTCGCCGAATTCAAAGATCAAATGAACGTGATCACCGGATTGGCGCTCAACGGAGCGAAAGCCCACGGCGATGGCGGCGGCGACCACGCTCGTTCGGTGGCTTCTTTCTTGACTGGAGCTCACCCAAAAAAGACCAACGGTTCTGATATTCGAAACGGACAGTCGGTCGATCAAGTTGCCGCCGAACGAATTGGAAAACTAACAAGGCTTAAATCGCTTGAACTGGGCACTGAAGAAAGCGCTCCAGCGGGAACTTGCGATACGGGTTACAGCTGTTTGTATACATCGAACATCTCGTGGCGAACCGAGCGTTCTCCGCTGGCCAAAGAAATCAATCCGGCGGCAGTTTTTGATCGATTGTTCGAATCCAACGAAGCCAAAGCTGTCGACACACGCTCGTTGGCCAAACGAGATCGCGATCGCAAAAGCGTCCTCGACTTTGTTCGCCAGGAAGCCAAAATCCTCAGCCAGGATCTTGGCATCCAAGACAAACGTAAACTGGACGAATACCTGTACGCGGTTCGCGATATCGAGCGACGACTTCAATCAACCGAAAAACTAGACAAACGCGAAGAAGATGTTCCGGACTTCCCTCGGCCTGTCGGCGTGCCTCGTGACTATGCAGAGCACGTCCGATTATTGTTCGACATGATGACGTTGGCATTCCAAACGGATTCGACTCGGGTCGCAAGTTTCATGTTTGCCAATGCCGGCAGCAATCGAAGTTACAAAAATCTGGCGATCAAAGATGGGCATCACAATATTTCGCATCATGGCGGCAACCAGGCCAAGCAAGCCAGCATCAGCAAGATCAATCAGTATCACATGAGCTTGGCGGCTCATTTATTAAAACGACTGTCGAGTATACCAGAGGGCAACGGCACGTTGCTTGACAATTGCATGGTCCTGTACGGAAGTGGAATTGCGGATGGAAATCGCCACAACCACTCGAATTTGCCAATTTGCATGTTCGGCGGTGGCGGCGGAACGATTCAAACCGGTCGACACATTCGCGTGCGAGCCAAAACGCCGTTGACGAATCTTTATCGTTCCATGCTTGAGCGTGTTGGTGCGCCGGTTGACGAGTTCTCTGACTCCAACGGATTGATTGACGAGTTGGCGTAGCCACTGATTAAGGCAGACGCGCATTTGATCCGCCTGAAGGCGGTACTACGAACTCTCGATTTCGAATAGATAAACACAACCTAGCTATCGTGACAACCACTAGT
>CAZPBE010000037.1:0-14132 GCA_964584615.1 uncultured Pirellulaceae bacterium
TCTAATAATATAAGGATGGAATTCTCAGGAAGATCTAATTTGCAGACTATTCACATTGGTTGATCCCGAACACTGACGTTCAGTCCATCAACTCGCCTACTACTTCCAATTGCGAGCGAAGACGTGCCTGGTGACTCAGAAGCCTATATCAGATTCTCTTGCCCCTGCGGTGGGAGCCTAACTGTCCGTGCGGACGAAGCAAAGAAAGTTGCTTCCTGCCCGTTTTGCGAAACGAAAATGCGCATCGTAAAGGCCGTTCCCAATCGTTCTAGTCAGAGCAATTCGGGCATTTCGCGAAGCGGAAATTTATCTTCCAACAGCCAGCCGTCAGGGATTCAGCCTCCGATTCCGACCAACACGATTAATGGTTCATTGACCGAAACAGCGAATGTGTTTGATTCGCAGTCACAGTCGCCATCCCGTTCCGAGTCACAGATTGAAACGGAGTTGATTCCTGAATGGACGCCGAACCGAATCGTTAAACCGGGCGCCAAGAAAATAGTCCAGCGGACTTACACGAATCAATCCAAGGCTAGTACATCGGAGCGCGATCTGTACGTTATGGTCTTCCTCGCGACACTGTGCGTATTGCTTGTGGGCGGATTTATCTTTTGGTACACGATCAAAAAGAACAAATCGCAGATTGACGACGGTCTCGATGGGTTTGCAATGCCTCAAGTTGAGCGAGTTGAAGAAATCGAAGAACCTCTTCCAGAGGTAGCCGCTGCCGATGATGGCGCCGCTGGAGAGGTCGTTCCTGATCGGCCCATGTTGAAATCGCCTTGCATTCGTTTTCTCGGCTGCCAACATTCTGTCGTCCAAGCCTTACTTGCCGACGCCAGCGACGTGGTTGGTGATAAGTTGTTCCTCGATATTGAACTTGAGAACCTTTCTGGTCATGATTTGTCATCGATCACGTTCGAAGTCATCTGCTTTACCAGAACGTTTAAACGAAAACGGTTCCAGCATGACGAGAAATTCAAGAAGCCGTTGCAGCCAGGCGAAGTCGTGGAAATTACTTTGACCAATGAATGGAACAACTGGGACTCAGTTGAAATCTGGGGCATTGCATTCGGTGGCGAAGGGCTCGAAAACTCCGATCGCGTTGGCCCTCTGGCGGTCAAAGACGAAGAGTAATTAGCACGTTTTGGCGATTAACCTGGCGGCCATTTCAGCGCCCGGCCGGCGAGAATGTGTAAATGCAAGTGGTCGACCGATTGGCCGCCTTCATGTCCACAGTTAGCAACAACTCGATAGCCGTTTTCCAGATTCAACGCTTGTGCGACTTTGTTGACCGTCAACAGCAAGTGACCCGCCAGCGCTTGATCTTCGGGGCTCAAGTTGGCGACGTTTTCGATTTCCTTTTTTGGAATCAGCAACACGTGGGTCGGAGCAGCGGGGCTCACATCGTGAAACGCCAAGCACAAATCGTCTTCATAAACGATGTTGGCGGGAATTTCGCCATCAATGATTTTTTTGAAGATCGTCTTTTCGGCCATGTTGTATTTTTTGAAAACAAGCCAGTGTGGTGTAGAGACCAGATGGTTTAAGCCAAGCCATTAGTCGTCGAGCAGAATGGCTTCGTCCGCGATCAGTGTTACGATTCCGCTTCGCACTGGCATCAACAGAGTCCCTTGTTCGTTGACCAGGCCTCCATCAAGGGGGCGGTCGACTAGTTGCCCGATTCGGTTGACCAGTTTTCGGCCTTTGATTTTAGCATTGAGTTCGACAACCCGTTCAGGACTGACTTCAACCAAGTTGGACTGAGTTACAGGGCAACGAATCATCGTCAGTAAATCAGGCGAAAGTTGCTGTGTCATACGTGGCCTTTCGAATCTTGGGAGGATCGTTATCGAATCATGCTCAAAGAATCGGCGGGAAGGTGAACCGTCTTCAAGTTGGACTAGTACTGGCAATCCAATTCATTTCGATTGCCATGCGGATCGATTGCTTCAAATGATAGCAGTTTTGATTGATCCTTCGAATACTATTTTCCAAATCTTGTTTCGATGATTGGAAAAATTTAACTCAACACGATCGCGGATTCCACTGCGAATTTGGCTTGTTTTCGAGTTGGTGCGATTCATCACCGAGTGATGTCATCGCTAAAGGGTTACCCATTCTGGGGTTATCAATTCTGCGACTTAGCAGGCCAATCTCTGTTCCATTCGGTCAATGGTCCTCAGGAATGATGGTGAGGGCAGATTCATATTGTCGAAAACCGGGCCAATGGGTTATCACATAGCCAGTGCCACGATGGCACGTTCCCGCATTTTGATCAGGAGCTGATGATGACAAGGATGAAATCGAATTCTTTTTCTGTGTTTAACTACTTTGTTTTGGGTTTTGTCGTTGTTGGCTTGTTGAATATTTCGACGGCAATGGCTCAAACTCGATCGATCGTCGGCGAGACGCATCGAGGCGTCGAATCGAATACTCTGGTCGATGATACCGAGGCAGGAAAAGCGAGATCAGTCACGGCTTGCGCAGCATCGCGGCTGGCAATGGAGACGGCCGGCACCTGTCTGATTTGCGATTGTTGTCCGGACAGCAACTCCGATGAAGTTTGCTCAGACAAATCCTGCAATGCCTGTCGCTCAAGCTGCCTTCAAAGCTCTGCAGAAGTACCATTGGCCTGTTCGTTCGATGTTCTCGCGACCGATTCGATTCCTCCACATGCGGATTGCCCGAAGATGGATACGATGGTCGCCAGCAATCAAAATTCGATGAACGATCCGCCAGAGCCAATGGTAAGCTCTCTTTCGATGAACCAGTACTGTGCAGATATGGCTGAGCTTTTGGCGTCCAGCATCACGTCGCCTGATGTGGATGAGCATTCATGCAAGTTTGCGATCGAGGCAGCTCTCAAGATGGCAGTTCGAAATACAGAACTTAAGATGGACACGCGTTTCGAAAAGATGAAAGCCCGCTACGCGAATGAATTATTGAGCTATCGAAATATCGTCAGTCAATCATCAACAGCAATGCAATCTAACAAGCAAGTCCAGCAATGGATGGCGCCGATCTACCAGAATCTTGATCGCAATTATCAACAGATGCGATTGATGCAAGCCACCCACGTGAACATGGATCGAACGCTTGAACTGCTGGAACAGTTTGCACAAGAAACACTTGACGAACGGAACCCACCGCGACAACGAATCACGCTTCGTTCACCTGAGCGAAAATTACCTTTGAGCGCAGCTTCGTTACCACAGCAAGTCTCCTATCGAGCTCAGCAAGCGTCGCCGATGCCAAAACAGGACGCCGAAGTGGCTCGATTGCGTCGACAAGTCCAACTGTTGGAGGCTCAGCTGTATTCAATGAACCTTCGGCAAGTCGAGCAGCAACAACAAATGGAACAATCAAAGCTGGCGCAGCAGCACATGGAGCAACAACGAGTTGCTCGAGCATATCGGCAAGCAGGCTACGATATGAATTCCAATGTTCGTCAAACCAGCGCAGAACAATCTGTGGTCGATGGGTACTCCCCGCTGCGGCCTGTCGAAGCGCAATACCGCTCAATGCAGCCGTTGTTGCCCCCAACGAGTGGAACTCTCCGCAGGTAGTCCAAATACTGCTGCTACAGAAAACTGTTGCTAAAGAAAACCAAAAGACTCGGGACCTACCCGAGTCTTTTTTGGTTTGAATGATGCGACCGACTTTGCGCGTCAGTTACTTTGCCATCTCGATGGATGTTTGTTTGGCGATAGCCATCCAGTCGATTTCGCGATCAAACTTTTCGGCTTGATGGAATACGCGGCCAAGGAACGGTACCGTCGCTCGCAAGGTGATTTCGCGCTCGTTGGTATCGCGGCTTTGATCTCCGTCGAAACTTTGCGAATCATTTAACACGACTCCACCCACGGTGATGCCGTCGCGGAAACAGGCTGCCGTGACCAATGTCTGCAACGTTTGATTGATCGCGCCACAGCAATTGACGCCAACAACAACCGCCGGATAGCCAAAGTCATAAGCAAGATCAGCGATAAATTCATCATCGCTTATCGGCGACATCAAACCGCCGGCGCCTTCAACGACGACGATGTCACACTCGTCCTGCCAAACGGAAAGTCCAGATCGAGCGAGTGCAGGATCGAGTTCCTTTCCTTCGTCGCGGGCTGCCAGATGCGGCGCGATCGGTTTGAGAAATCTCTGTGGGCAAACATCTTCCAGCGTCAACGGACGACCGGCGGCTTCCCATAACGCCACTGCGTCTTCGGCGATGACGTTGTTTCCATCAGCAACACAATCGCTGGATATTGGTTTGTAGACACCAACCTTATAGCCAGCCTTAACAAGCGATTCGGCAATCAGTGATGCGACGTAAGTCTTGCCGACTTCGGTGTCTGTTCCCGTGACAAACAATCCGTATGGTGGTTTGGTAATCATTGTTTATGATGCTATCCAAATTGAGCATCCAGGTTTGTGAGGCAACTCTGGAGGCGTAGGAACAATCGTTGCTTGTAATTAAAATCGAAGATCAACAAGATGAATTCTAATCCAACTTCGATTCGTGTTGCCGCCGTCCAGCTTAATTGCACAGCCAATGTGGATGACAATATTGAGCGGACGATTGCTGAAATCAAAAAAGCGGCCGACGGTGGCGCTCAGTTGATTTGCCTTCAGGAATTGTTCGGTAGTTTGTATTTCTGTCAATCAGAAGATCACGATCAATTTAAGCTGGCGGAGGCAATTCCCGGCCCTACAACCGACAAGATACGTGAGGCAGCCAAAGAAAATGGAGTCGTGGTGGTTGCTGGACTGTTTGAAAGGCGAGCCGCAGGGCTATTTCACAATTCAGCTGTTGTGATCGAATCGGATGGCTCGATCCTGGGAATCTACCGGAAAATGCACATTCCTGACGATCCATTTTTCTATGAAAAATTCTACTTTACTCCCGGTGACCTTGGATTCAAGTGCTTTGAAACTTCGGTCGGCAAAGTAGGCGTCTGCATCTGTTGGGACCAGTGGTTCCCCGAGGCCGCCAGATTGACCGCGCTCAGCGGCGCCGAAATTCTCGTGTACCCAACCGCAATCGGATGGCAAGCTCCCGAGAAGGAAGCTTACGGCGCCAGCCAACTAGCAGCGTGGCAAATCATGATGCGATCTCACGCGATTGCGAACGGAGTTTATCTGGTAGCGCCCAACCGAGTGGGCATGGAAGACAATATCGAGTTTTGGGGCAACAGCTTTGTCGTCGATCCTTATGGAAACTTGCTCCAACAAGCCGACGAATCAGGCCCCGCAACGCTCGTTGTCGAACTTGATATGTCGTTAATCGAAACGGCCCGTACGCATTGGCCCTTCCTGCGCGATCGACGTGTTGATGCTTATGGCGGAATCACGGAACGGTTTTTGAAGTAGATGTTTTTTTAATTGTAACTCGATGAACGAAAACCAAACTTCTACCCGTTTCCAAATGCCGGCTGAATGGGAACCACAATCGGCGACTTGGGTTAGCTGGCCCCACAATGAAGAAACGTGGCCGGACAATTTGCTTGCCGCCCAAAACGAATTCATTAACTTCGTTGTTGCAGTCGCGAAAGACCAACCCGTCAACGTGATGGCGGGAAGCTCCTGCATTGATGCGGCACGGTCAGCGATCAAGAAGAAAACTGAATCCGTTGATTCTCTCAACGAAATCAACTTTGTAGAAATCCGCACCAACGACGCTTGGGCGCGAGATTATGCCCCCACTTTCGTGATCGATCGAGCAAGCGGTGAATTGGCATCCATTGATTGGCAATACAACGCGTGGGGCGGTAAGTACCCTCCGTTTGACGCAGATCAACAGGTTGCTTCGCGTGTCGCCCAACATTTGCAGATCAAAAACGTTCCGGGCGAATTGTGTTTTGAAGGTGGTGCAATCGAAATTAACGAGAGCGGCGATCTGTTAACGACCGATTCGTGCGGACTAAACCCAAATCGCAATCCAGATGTTTCCAAAACAGAATTTGAAACTCAGCTTAAGTTGTTGCTCGGCGCGAAACGGATTGTCTGGCTTCCTGGCGAAGGCATCGAAGGCGATGACACGGATGGACACATCGACCAGATCGCTCGGTTTACCAGCGATCAATGTGTTGTTTATGCGTGGACTGCCAGCGATAATGATCCAAGACGTGCGGCGCTTGAGCAAAATCGAGTCGCACTTGCCAGGCAACTTCCGGATTGCAAACTCGTTCCGTTGTTGCTGCCCGATCTATTTGAGTTTTTTGGTCGGCTGATGCCGGCCAGCTACTGCAATTTTTTGATGACCAACAACAGTTTGTTGGTTCCGCAATTCGATGTTCCCGAAGACGAGATCGCCCTCAAGACTTTGGAGCCGTTGTTTGCAAACCGGAGAATGGTTCCGCTGCCGTCGAGAAACCTGTCGGTCGGACTTGGGTCGTTTCATTGCCTGTCGCAACAACAACCAGCATAATGCCCGTTCTTTGAGAAAGTGGAGGCGAACTGATTTCCAGTAAAATCAAATTTCGATTTAGCCTCAAATTTTTGATCATCTTCAATAACGTTCGGCGCACTTAGATTTTCTTGGCGCGCGAGAAACTGGCTTAGGATCAGCTTAAGTAGGTTCCTTCTGCCAGAAGGAACATGAGCATGGTGAGCAGGCACTCCGTTTCGTCGTTGCTCTTATCTTTGGTTTTTTGGTAAAGCTTTTGCAAAGTCGTTCGTTGTTTCGTTTTTGTTTCAAACCATTGAAAGAATAGGCAAGTCCCGCTCGGCAATCGGGACGTACTTGGGTTGCGTCTTCGAGTAATGTCGCTGACCAATTGTTCAGGCTCCTGTGCCGCGAAACAACTTCATTGGCTAAGCAGCTTTGTTAGCTTAACAACAAGCTGTTTTTATTTGGCACCGACGCCGTTGGCTGGTTACCACGCTTGCGAGCTTTCACTCTCACGTATGGCGCGACGAATTGGCACCGATGTGCAAAACTTCCCGAGGTTGCGTCGGCTTTCGCGTGAAGCGGCTCGGTCAGGTCTTCGATCACCAAACCTGCTCGACACATTTCGCCCAACAATTCTTCCCACCGATGGACGTATTCGAGCGTACCGTCTTCGCGAATAAAGTTCGGCTGCGGCGATGGCGGCAAAGGTGATTTGTCGTAGTAGCGATGTTGCAACCGATAAGCCCCATGTTCCGATTCGATGTTGGCTTGAAGGCTTGCCGGCTGTTTGTGCTGGCTGATGTAAATCCCGCCTTCGACCAACAGCCGCGCGACTTCTGTGTAGACCTGTCGCAAGTCAGGGACGTAGCAAGTGCTCACGGGATGAATGATAATGTCGAAAGACGCGTTGCTCAGCATCGACAAGTCATCCATCGAAGCTTCGATGGTTTTCAGATCAATGTTTCGTTCGGTTGCGACTTGACGATCAAGTTCCAACATTGCGGGGCTAAGATCAACGACCGTGACCGTTGCTCCGGCGGCTGCGTAAATCGGGCCTTGTCGTCCGCCGCCAGCTGCAAGACACAAGACACGCTGGCCGCGGATATCACCGCCCAGCCAGCCTGGCCCATCGACAGAAGCCAGTGGGTCAGCAAAATCTATATCCCGCGCAGGTTTCGCCAACCGATCCTGGTTTTTCGCCAGTCGATCCCAAGCTGCCCTGTTGTGCCAATGGTTGTCTGACGGTTTCATAAAGGAATTCGAGTTGGAGGTCGGAAGTCGAAGGTCGAAATTGTCGCGTGCCTAAGAGAACATTTTGAGACTTTTAGTTTAGATGAAAATTTGAACGTCCAAGACCCGAACCCTAAATTTCACAATCCCATCTCCGACCTTCGGTTTCGAATCCAACTCAATGCCTGAAACGCAACCAACAAAACCAATCATCGCCCGATTCCGGATGGACCGGCGGATTCGATTTGTGGACACTGATGCCAGCGAGTTGATTCACACTTCGGCTTTTGTTCGATTGTTGGAGGAGACCGAATACGAATTTCTTCGCAGTCGAGGATTGTCAGTTATCTTGTCGGATGAAAAAGGTCTGATGGGCTTTCCGCGACTGTCTGCAAATGTCACGATGAACAAGCCGTTGTCCTTCGACGAGTTGGTGACGATCGAGCTACAACTGATAAACGTTGATGGAAAAATGGTTGAGTATGAATTTGTGGTGACGGACAATGCGAACGCGACAGTGGGTGGCGGAAATTTTCGTGTCGCCGTTTGCCGATTCCCTGCCGATGCACCTCCGTACGCAGTGCTGACTCCGGAATACGTTATCGAAGCCCTTACGTCCGCCCCATCCACTGCGCCCGATGCGACAAACTAACGTCTCAACGACGGACCATTTAAAAACTATCGAAATTCCTCTGTTTTAAACGACTTGATGAACGACAAAAAATACGATGCCTTGTTGGTGATTTCTTTTGGTGGTCCAGAAGGACCAGACGACGTGATGCCGTTTTTGGAAAACGTCTTGCGTGGCAAAAATGTACCGCACGAGCGGATGCTGGAAGTTGCCGAGCACTACCAACACTTCGACGGCGTCAGTCCGATCAATGCGCAGAATCGCGAATTGATTGCTGCGATTAAGCAAGAGCTTGCTAGTCATGAGATTGATCTTCCCGTTTATTGGGGGAATCGGAATTGGCATCCGATGATCCCTGACACGCTGCGGAAAATGAAAGACGACGGAATCAAGTGCGCGCTTTCGTTTTTCACATCTGCATTCAGCTGTTACAGCGGATGTCGGCAATACCGCGAGAACATTGCAGACGCACAGGCTTCGATCGGCGAAGGTGCTCCTGAAGTTCATAAACTGCGGATGTTTTTCAACCACCCTTCCTACATCAAAGCTTCTGTCGAGCGGGTCATGGACGCGTTTGAGCAGATCGACGAGTCTCGAAAATCGGATATTCGTTTTGTGTTTACGGCTCACAGCATTCCGAATTCGATGGCCGACCATTGCAAGTATTCGACACAGCTGATGGAGGCATGTCGACTGATCATGGAGTGCGTAGGGCCGTACCAATGGGAGCTGGTTTATCAAAGTCGTAGCGGTCCGCCAACGCAACCCTGGCTGGAGCCTGATGTCTGTGACTACATCGGGGATTTGAAAAAGTCGGCCGACATCAAAGACATCGTGATGCATCCCGTTGGGTTCGTGTCCGATCACATGGAAGTGTTGTTCGATCTCGATACCGAAGCCAAAGAGCTTTGTGATGAGCTGGGAATCAACATGGTTCGATCTAAATCGGTTGGAGTTCACCCAGACTTCGTGAAGATGATTCGCGAATTAATTCTTGAGCGAACCGATGGTACGGAAAAACTTGCGGTCGGCAACATGCCTCCCAACCATGATGTCTGCCCCAAGGACTGTTGTCTTTACACGCCGGCGAGGCGGCCAGTTTAGGAAACGTGGCCAATCGTTGGGCTCCAACATTTTAGTAGCCACGAATGTGGCGTCAGCCTGTAGCCCTATGGCACTTACTTTAGAATACTCCGAAGGAGTTACAGCTAGTAGCCGGCGGTTTGAGCGCAGCGATCACCACCGGAATAAGATTGCGACTCACCCGACCCGGAAGGGGTCGCAGCATTTGCGTTTGCGGCCGCCAAAGATGTTGCTACGACCCTTTCTGGGTCGCCGTGATTACTTGATTGCATACCGACGGTATCGCTGCGCTCGACCGCCGGCTAATCGCTTTGACCCCAGTGGGGTCAGGTAGAGTTCTTTGGCTACTTTTCGCCTACGTTCTTGCCCAGGAGTTAGAAACAGAAATCTGAAGTGCGGAGCTTCAAGTCCTTTCGGACTCCAATGACGTCCATCGCCAACACTTCAGATTTCGTCATCCTTGATCGATTTGCGGCGAAACAAAACGATTTTATATTTCCAGCAGCGACCGACTATCGCTTTGGTCGATCGTCTTTGGTGATTACTCGTACCAACCAAAAGTAGCTTGTTCGGTTGATCCGACGGGATTCATCGAACGAGCCAATGTGTCAGCCGGAACCAATGGTTGCTCGAATTCGCGTGAGCTCATTTCCGCCGCCTCGCGTTCGGCGACTTCTTTTTTGACTTCACGACTGACCAACTCGGCTTGCATTTCATACATCTTGATCAACCGAGGAATCAAATCGGACACTCGCTGTAGTCCAACTCGCGGTCGCACGGCAGAAAGTTGTGGTGTATTCAGTGGTTTAATCATGTCGAATCCTTTTGATGCCGCTGACGATCTTGTGCGTACTCGCACTCAAACTTGTCAGCGTTTGTCTGAAGACATGATTGGCCGCGCGAGTGACACGGTTGGTCCGAACAAAAAAGATTCTTCCGAAATTTGTCTTGCTGGCATGAAATGCGGTAAAACGCGGTCGGTTTTGGTAAGCGGGAGAAACCGGTGACCGAATGTGTCACGGTTGAAACGGTTTCACGGAATCGGCAACGAAGTCAAATTCGACTCCAAGAGAAGTCCGATCTATGATGAAAAGGCGGGACCGCCGATAATGGGGCATCCACGGCGAACCTGCAAACGAGGCATCGACTTGAGTCAAACCAGCCCAGTGAACACGCCTCCTGTTTCTTTTCAGGACGGCCAGCTTTCCGGCGCACCGGTGCGCGATCGGCGAATCCCAGCCTGGTTGCTGTCGGCATTTCTGCATGTCGCTATTCTGTTACTGCTGTTTTGGCTGATGAGCTCGTTTCAAAACGGAAGCAGTGACGTCGAAAATCGCAGCGGTGGAATTGTGCTGGTTGATTCAACTGAGTTGGCGACCGAGTACTTGAGCGAAGGCCAGGTTGACCACGCCGAGTCGCCATCGGAAGTCGCTGACAGCGCGCCACCAATCGTGGCCGAATCGCAGCTTCCACCAGAGTTTCCGGGATTAGAAGTAAGCGAATCAAGTGTCACCGGAGCAGGTGAGTCGCTGGCTGAATCGCTTGATCGTGGAGCGCCAAACATGGAAGCTGTAATCAATGATTCTCAAACCAATGTTGAGGTCGGCGGAAAAGTCACCACCGAAGTCTTCGGCATTAAAGGAACCGGTACACGTTTTGTTTATCTGTTCGATCGTTCAAAAAGCATGGAAGACTTTGGGCGACGCCCTTTGTTGGCAGCGCGACAAGAGTTGCTACAAAGCCTCGACTCGCTGACGCAGGCGCATCAATTTCAGATCGTGTTTTACAATAATCGGACGAAAGTTTTTAACTTCGATGGCGAACCAAAAATGTATTTCGCGTCTGATGATGTAAAAGAAAGCGCGAAACGGTTCGTGCAAAACGTTAATGGTGATGCGAGTACTGATCATGTTAACGCGGTCAAATATGCTTTGTCGTTGGCTCCGGATGTGATCTTTATGTTGACCGATGCCGAAGGTGGATTCACCCGCGCAGAGCTGGCCGCGCTCAGTCGCGCCAACCGTGCGGCGACGGTAATCAACACGATTGAATTCGGCCGTAGGCAGGGAGTCGATCAATCGCTTCGCAAACTCGCCGAA
Organism: uncultured Pirellulaceae bacterium; assembly: GCA_964584615.1. Taxonomy (GTDB): domain Bacteria; phylum Planctomycetota; class Planctomycetia; order Pirellulales; family Pirellulaceae; genus Mariniblastus. The sequence continues at coordinate 11,432 of CAZPBE010000037.1, forward strand.
GAAACCGGAGGCAATTACCTGTTCAAAGACCTCGATTCGTTGAGGCTCAAATGATCAATATGAAAAAGTTAAATTCTGTTTTTGCCGCAGTTGTGTGTTGGGCCGTTCTCTTCACCGGCTTGAGTTTGTCAGCCGCCCAGGACGTTGTTGTGGTGCAGCTCAAAGGTGGCGAGAAAGAAGCCAATAAAAAAGGAACGATCGTTGATTGGAAAGGTCAGTCCCTTTCTCTGAAGTCGTCGTTAGGGGTCAAAGAGATCGACAACGACAAGATCGTAAGAATCCAAACCAGCTGGAGTCCGGAGTATCTCGCGGCAGTCGAGTTGATGAAGGTCGATCAATTCGCGCCGGCGATGAAAAAATTCCAGACGGCGTTTGAATCTGAAAACCGTCCGTGGGCGAAGAATGCAATTCGCGCAAAAATTGTCGAGTGCGCTTTGGCCATTGAATCGTATGGTGTAGCGGCGAATCGATTTGAAGAGATCGTTCGCGAGGATGCTCAAACACGGTTTCTTTATCTTGCGCCGATGAAGTGGGCGTCAACGGCGGGCAGCTCGAACTTGACGGCACTTGCCGAAACGTGGATCGAGACAAGCGAACCGACCTTGCAATTGGTCGGCGCCAGTTGGTTGTTGCAAGGGATCACAAAAAAACAGGCTATCGCAAAACTTGAAAAACTGGCGAAAGACTTCGACCCAAAAATTTCTGGCTTGGCCGCCGCCCAGCTTTGGCGCGGCCGAGGTTTGTCGGCTACCGAAAAACAAATCGATGTCTGGATCAAAAAACTGGAAACTCTGCCGTCAAATTTGCGAGCAGGGCCCTGGTACGTCGTCGCTGAAGCACAACGGCGAGCTCAATTGACCGACAAAGCAGCAATAAATTTTATGAGAATCCCGATTCTTTATCCTGAACAGCGTTCGTTGTCAGCAGCGGCGTTGTATCAAACAGCGGCTTTGATGCACAATACAAACCGCGATCAGGAGGAAGCCATCTTGAAGAACGAACTCAAGGAGAATTTTGGTGATACAGTCTGGGCCAAATGAGCCACAATGTCTGCCGGCAACTCATTCAATGGGCGCGCTGTGCGTGACTGGATTGCTTGCGCAGGATGCAGCGGCGGCTGCGCCAAGCGGTTTCTTTCAGGTAATCTTTTCGGGTGGGCCTGTCGGATTGATCATGATCATGGTCCTGCTCGCGCTGTCGATTTTTTCGGCTTACTTGATATTCGATCATCTGATGACCATTCGGCGCGGCGATTTAATGCCCGAAGGACTGAGCGATCAAGTTCGCCAATGTTTGATGACGGGCGATGTTGAAGCCGCAAAGCAGGCTTGTCAGGCTCGTCCAAGTTTTCTTTCGTTCGTGCTTATGCATGGAATTTCAGAACTGGAATTCGGTTGGGGAGCTGTTGAGAAATCACTCGAAGACGCGCTGGCCGAACAATCGGCTCGTCTGTTTCGCAAGATTGAGTACTTATCGGTGATCGGCAACATCGCGCCGATGGTGGGTCTGCTGGGAACCGTCATCGGGATGATTCTGGCTTTTCAAAACGTGGCTTCCACTCAGGGCACCGCCAGTGCGCCGCAGTTGGCCGAAGGAATCTATCAAGCTCTGGTAACAACCGTCGGCGGATTGATTGTCGCGATTCCATCAATCGGCGCGTTTGCCATTTTTAGAAACCGGATCGATCAGTTCGTCGCCGAAGCCGCTTACATGGCGCAGCACGTGTTTTCTCCGTTGCGGCGGAAAGCGAAAAAGAGCTAACCCATGCAGATCCCACAGTACAAACCGAATCGAAAATACGGCTTCAATATGACGCCGATGATCGATGTTGTGTTTCTACTGATCATTTTCTTTCTCGTCAGTAGCCATCTTGCAAAACAGGAAACGCAAGTCGAGCTGGAATTGCCGACGGCTGCATCGAGCAATGACGACACCGATCTGGAAACACCTCGGGTCACCATCAATGTGAAATCAGACGGCACGTTGTGGGTTTCTGGTCGACCGATCGACGAATCGCAACTTAAACCGACATTGGATTTGGTGAAAGAAAAAGAAGGGCCCAACATTGAAGTTCGAATTCGCTCGAGCCGTGCGGCACCGTACTCGGCTGTCGAACCCATCATGCTCGCGTGTACAAAGTCGGGAGTTTGGAACGTAACGTATGCTGTCTATCGCGAGGCGCAACCATGAAACGCTCCAGCCCTTTGGTTCAGCGCGGAGCCAGTACTGACATCGATTCAGCGATGACACCGATGATCGATGTCGTATTTTTGCTGTTGGTTTTTTTCGTTTGGACAGCCAGCTTTCAAATTGTCGAACAGGTTTTGCCCAGCGAGATGTCTTCGCAAGTCGGGACCGACCCTGTTGATGTAGAACCGGAACCTGAGAAGGACTTTGACGATATCGTTGTGAAAGTTGCCTGGGACGGGAACACGCCGAGTTGGTCAATCAACGATTCGCAAATTCCAAATATCGAAACGGTGCAGGAGAAGCTAAAAGCAATCTCCGCGATCAACGGACAGACAACGGTGATCTTGCACCCACAACCCGTCGTACCCGTCGAGTTTGTGATCCAGTCTTACGATGCAGCAAAGTTGAGTGGATTCGAAAAAGTCTCCTTTGCTGTTAATCAAACGCAATAACTCCCCGACATGTAAATGAACTTGCCTATTACATCGAGAAATTTTACATCGAGAAATTT
>CAZPBE010000037.1:14232-57478 GCA_964584615.1 uncultured Pirellulaceae bacterium
TTACATCGAGAAATTTTACATCGAGAAATTTCGGGTTCATCGTCTCGCTGGTGCTATGCGGTGTTATCACTGAACCCGGTTGGAATATTCAACGAACTGCGTTGGCAGGAAGAGTTCAAACGACCGTTGCGGCAGATCAGTTTGATGAGTCAGATAAAAAACTGGTTGCCGGTTTGCGGCGGCGAAGGCTATTTGAGTTGGCAGAAAAGTTTTGTTTGGAAAAAATGCAAACCAAAAACTTGTCTGCCGTCGATCAAGTCGAGATTGCGAACGAGCGAATTCGGACGCAGACGGCCAGGGCAGTTGTTTCTCCAACGGCGGGCCGAGCATCTCAATGGGGACAAGTCGATTCCATTGTTGTTCAGTTTGAAAAAGAGTTTCCGCAGCATCCGCGAATGATGTTGATCAAAACTCAGTTGGCAATGAGTAAGCTCGCGCGTGCGAAATTGTTGCAACAGGAAATCGCCGCAGAAATGTCAGCACCAACAGCGCAGGAAACCGCGATCAGCACGCTGGCTGAAGCGCGCGCGATATTCACCAAGCTCGAAATCGCGGCGCAAAAGCAATTCGAGTCTCAGAGAAATCAAGCGGTTCCACCTGAAGCGATCGGTCAAGAACAACTTCAGACGCTTGGATCCAACGTCAAATATCAACTGGCGACGGCGAATTTGATCGCTGCTCAACTTTATCCAGAAGACGATGAGCTTAACCGGATTGCCGCCTTGAACGAAGTCCTTCGTCGTCTGAGCGAAGTCCAGCGCGAAACATCGGATGCAAAGTTTTTGTGGTGGCAAACCAAAGTCGATGAGATCGCCTGCTTGCGTCTGTTGGGCCAATACCCTCAGGCGGTCACGCTTGCCAACTCGATTCAGCGTGATGAAACACCGGTTGAGATCAAACAGTCGTTGTTCGAACAACAGGCTTTATTGGCCTTGAAGTCCAGCGATACAGCGATGCTGACCAAGATGTGGGACATGTCAAAATCGTTTGCAAGCCGCTCGCCCGAGTTAGAAATCGCTCGTCTGAGATTACTGATGGGATTGGTTGGCAACACGATCGACCAAGAGAAAGAAAAATGGTTACAAACGGCATCAGCGCTTACCAAAGATATATCGCAGCGACACGGAGGTTATTGGCATCGCCGTGCCGAGCTCGTGTTGATTGGCGACTCGGCGACGGGCGTTGCAGCCTCAGGAAATTCAATCGGTAACGACGGTCCGACGACGGCGTCCGAAACGGAAGTTGACATGATCGGCCGGATCGCGGATCAAGCCAAAAGAAAAGGAAATCTTGACGATGCGATCAAGGGTTATCTTCGTGCGTCTTCGCAATCGTTTGCGATCAATCAATCGGAACAGGGAGTCGTGTACGCATATCGGGCCGGAGAAATTCTGGAGCAACAACAGAAGTTTGGAGACGCTGCAAAAATTTTGGTCGAAACATCAATCGCAAACCCTACGGTAACGATGTCGCCGTCAGTCCATTTGAGAGGTTGTTGGCAAATGGGCCAGCGCGCTAAATCGAAGACGAACCAGGCGGATTCGAGCGAATCTGATGCGTTTAAAAAAGAGTTTGTCAAGCAATTGGAACTGCACGTAAACACATGGCCAAATTCCAAGACGGTCGATCAAGCTCGGTTTTGGTTGGCCGCGCAATATCAATCGCAGTCTCAATGGCGATCAGCAGTTGAAACTTATTTGAAAATCAATCCAGCGGATTCAAGGTTCGGCGAAGGGGTTGGAAATGCAAGTCGCTGCGCGGCGGCTGAACTGAACGAGGTCGATGTATCGGTGCGCAAACCATTACGGTCGGCAGCGAAATCAGTGGCCGAACCCTTTAAGGCTGCCTTCGTTGCCGCGATGTCTGCCGATGACGTTGAATCGAGTATTTCGAATGCCAATGCGAGAGCCCATGTGGCCAATGCCTTGGCCCAATTGGAGCTGAGCTACGATTTGGAGCGAGCGGATTTGACGATTGCTCGGCTAAACGGAGTGCTTGAGCAAGTTGATTTGGAAGACGAGATACAGGCGACGGTTCGGCACTGGTTGGCGATCGCATACGCCAGCGAAGTCGGTGGCGAAAGCCAGGCAGATGAATCGTTTGGTCAGACCCAGTCCACATCAAACGGGTTGGCGAAGGAGCTGGTTTCCACGATTGATCGATTGGCCGAAAGGGCAGGGCAGAAGCAGATCAAGTCGCTGATGAAAATCAAATTGGAGGTCGTCGATCGACAATTGTCCGAGTCCATCGAGTCGGCGAAACTGCGTTGGCAACTGGAACGAGCCAAAACGCTGGGTCGCTTGGAGCGATATCCCGAATCAATTGATTTGTTTGAGTCGCTGGTAAAACAGCATCCCAACGATGGCTCGATTATCGTGCCTTTCGCGCGGACGCTACGCCTTGATGAGCGGGCGGAGTCGCAGGCGAAAGCGATTTCGCAATGGCGAAAAATTGCAGCCCGGTCGAAGCCGCAGACTTCGTTGTGGTTTCAAGCGAAATACAATGTGGCTGAGTTGTTGATTGAGTCAGGCAACAAGCCGGAAGCCAATAAACTGCTGCAGTACATAAAAACGATCCCGCCTGGATGGGATGAGTCACCGTTGAAACTCAAGTTCGAAAAACTATTGATCAAAAGCCAGTCAAAATAGAACATCTGAATTCAACGTTTGAACTCGAAGGAGATTCCGTTCAAGGCGGCGAACATTAGCGCACAACAAAGCCCCGCTGGAACAGCGAGGCTTGGGTTGAGTCAAAAGTACGCGAGATATCGCGAGATTACTTTTTCTTTTCGGTGTGCATCGTATGCTTTCGCAAGCGAGGAGAATATTTTTTAACTTTCAGCTTTTCGCCTCCGCCTTTGCGACGAAGCGTGTAGTTGTAGTCACCTGTTTCATCACAGACGAGATGAACGACTTCTAGTTTCTTATTGCTTTTTGCCATTTCAGGACCTTAACGTCTCAACAAATCAAATGATCGAAGCTCGAAATCTTAGCAAAACGCTTGGTTGGCGCTAAGCCAATTCCCCGAGAAAAACCGGGGAATGTCGAACTTTTAACTACTTGATCGACCAATTGGCCGAGGTTGAGCAGTCAAAAACGCGGGAATCTGGCGATTTGCAGTCGAATCGTCGCGACCTGTTCTGTCGCTTTTCATCAGGGGTGGATTCGACCGACTATCGATCACTCACTAACTGCCGCTGCCTGGCAGCGCTGTGTCAGTCGAAGCGGGTTGGGGCGTGGCGAAGTTGGTATCGTTATTGGCTCGGCCTTCGCTAACGTACTTTGAAATGGGAGACGGGCGACCGTAGTAAAATCCCTGTCCAAGCTGGAAACCCATTTCGACAAGAATGTCATGGCATTCTTTCGTTTCGACACCTTCAGCCAACGTCTGGATACCCAGATTGTTGACCATCGTCGCAAACAAAGCCACCAATTCCTGGCGTCGAACAGGAGCATGCTCGATGTTCTTTGTCAGTTTCATGTCGAACTTCAAGAAGTCCGGGCGAACTTCGCCAAGCTCCACCAAGCGAGCTCTACCGACACCGAAGTCGTCGAAAGCAAGTTTAATGTTGAGGTCTTTGAGCACTGCACAAAGCTCTCTCATCATCGACATGTTTGTCGACGCACCTTCGTGGATCTCCAAAGTAATCATTTGCTCTGGAGAGGATTCGCGAAGGATACGAAGTGATTCGTAAAGTTCTGTTCGATCCAGTTCGCGAGGATGGGTGTTGACGAACAGGTTTGACTCAGAACCGAATGCGGTTCCAATTTCAACGCCCCGTTGGCGAAACGCTTCGCTTAATTGAGCTTCCAGATTCAACTGAGAAGCGGCGGTGAACATTTCGTGAGGCGACTGTAGACCGAACAAGCGGCTGCGGCCAAGGACTTCGTAACCGATTCGCTTTTGATCCGACAAGGTTACGATTGGCTGAAAGTGTGGGTAAAGTCCGCCGTCGCTAATCAGTCGCTCGAATTGAATCATCGCTAAAGCTTGATCGCAAACGTCTTCTTTGATCGTATGGCATTCCGACGCAACTTGGGCCGAACCGACACGAAAAACGATTGTGGCGAATTGAATAATATCGTTGTCTTTAACGAGGGCTTCGCCTTTCAATGGCTCGCCATTGATGTAGGTTCCATTCGTACTACCTAAATCACGCAAAACAAGCGCGCCATTGGCATTGACTTCGATTTCAGCGTGATTTTTGGAGATACAGCCGACAGGCAAACAAAGTGTGCAGTCAGATTTCCGTCCAATCGTAAAGAGATTGTGGATCGGGAACTGGCGCAGTGGTTGGCTTTCGTCAACTTGTCCCGATAAAAACCATTGGGCAACGGTGTCGTCGTTTTGCGGGACAGTGGGAATTGAGTTGTTTTCACTCATTGGATTGTTCATCAAAGGACTACTAAAAGGTTTTGAGTGCCACGGTTGGCACCTAGGTATTTAGCTTTCCAATAACGGCTAGAGGAAACAAATTCCTTTTTCACGCGAATCATCGATACGAATGTAGGGATTTTGACGCATCGGCACCCCCAAAATAACGGCTCTATGGGTGGTCAGTCGGTTTGTGACTTTTGCAACGTTTGAACCGGTCCAAGTGTGAGAATAACTGTTGTTTCAGCTGGAGAATCCTCGCTCAACAGTAGTGCTGATTAATGCCGACGACTAGTGATCTAAGGTCCGCTATTTTAGGTCAGGACAAAAATGTTAGCCATCGATCGGGCATTCCAGTCGAAGCTCTCGAAGGGCAGAGAAATGCCCACGTAACTTTAAGAGTCTCAGCATGTCCAGCGCAACTTCAAATTCATCGCTTAGTAGCAGCTTGTTGGCGACGATTATGGCGGACGAAGCGTTTCGCCCGTCCGAACCATCGGCGATGAGTGATATTGGATTGCCAGTCTCGCTCGTGGAATCGCTGTTGATCAAGCGGTTGGCCATTGTGGGAGTTAGCAGTGGTCGCCAGATTGCAAATGATCTGTGCTTACCATTTCCTGTGGTCGAGCCGATTTATCAGCATTTGCGATCCCGCCGCATGATCGTTCATCAAGGCTCAGCACCTCTTAATGATTACAACTACTCGTTAACTGAGGAAGGTCGAGAAAAGGCCATGGTTCTCAGTCAAGCATGTTCCTACGTTGGACCGGCACCGGTTCCGCTAATGGACTATGTGCTCAGCGCTGAAGCTCAGACGATTCGAGCTGAATCACCAAAGCGAGCTCAGCTTCGCAATGCGTTTCGCGACATCTCGATCAACGAAACGCTATTTGAGAGCCTGGGTCCGGCGATCAACTCGGGCGCAGGGCTGTTTCTGTACGGCGAGCCCGGCAACGGTAAGTCGACTCTCGCACAGCGAATTACACAATGCTTTGGCCAGGAAATCTGGATCCCGTATACCATCTTTGAAGATGGTCAGATCATTAAGCTATTCGATGCTGCCTACCACAAGCAGTCAGCCAATGACACAGACACGTTGCTCAGCGCAGCGACATACGACCGACGTTGGGTGAAAATTCGTCGACCCACAGTTGTCGTTGGCGGTGAGCTGACGATGGACTCTCTTGAGATCCGCCACGATCCTAACAGCAACGTTAGCGAAGCATCCTTGCAGATGAAAAGCAATTGCGGATGTTTGCTGGTGGATGACTTTGGTCGTCAACGCATCGAACCTCAAGAGCTGCTGAATCGCTGGATTGTTCCCCTGGAAAGCCGAATCGACTTTCTCAAACTATCAACCGGTAAAAAGATCCAGGTGCCTTTTGAACAATTGATCATTTTTTCAACCAACCTTGAGCCATCGCAGTTGGTTGATGAAGCCTTCCTTCGCCGAATTCCATACAAAATCGAAATCGGTGATCCGTCACCCGCAGAGTTCCAATTTCTGTTCCAAATTTACTGCGAACGTTTTCAGTGTGAATACGACGAAGAGGCTGTCAAATATCTGATTGAAAAGCACTTCGTGGAGGCAGATCGGCGCCTTCGTCGTTGCCATCCACGTGATTTGTTGAATCAGATTCGCAGCTTTTGTGTTTACAACGAACTTCCATTGGAACTCCGCAAAGAATATTTCGACCGTGTGGTCAAGAGTTACTTTACGGTACTGATAGACAATGATGGCCCCAAGACTCTGGCTAAAGGAGTTAGCTAAGGGTTGGCCAAAAGTCCCCTGCCGCAAGCCGTGGAATCAAACTGGGTTTGCATTTTCCAGATCGGCCGTGAATTCGACTGACCGATCCCTTTTTTACTTACCCCTATGAGTTTTGCCCACTGGAGGGCACCAATCGTGACCTCAAAACCAATTCATCACGCTCAAGAAATTCTTGGCTACACTCTCGATGAGCGGATCGGCGCAGGCGGATTCGGCGAAGTCTGGTCGGCAACAGCTCCCGGAGGGATGAAAAAAGCGCTGAAGATCGTTTACGGTTTTCACGATGAAAAGCGCGCCCAGGCTGAATTGAAAGCGCTGGATCGTGTCAAAACGGTACGACACCCGTTTCTATTGTCCCTTGAGCGGATCGAAGTTTTTGAAGGACAGCTTATCGTTGTCAGCGAGTTGGCTGACAAAAGTCTGGCGGATCTGTTTAACGAATACGCAACCAAAGGCGAGCCCGGAATTCCGCGTGACGATTTGTTGAAGTTCATCAGCAACACTGCAGATGCATTGGACTATCTTGCTTCCGAATTTTCGTTGCAACATCTCGATGTGAAACCGGAAAACCTGTTGGTTGTCAGCGGTCACGTGAAAGTCGCCGACTTCGGTTTGATGAAGGATCTTCGCGCTGAATCGCAGTCTTTGATGCAGGGTATGACTCCTGCGTATGCGGCTCCCGAACTTTTCGACGGCCAACCCTCTCCCAAAAGCGATCAATATTCTTTGGCTATTGTGTATCAAGAAATGTTGACGGGCGTTCGTCCGTTTCCAGGTACGACGCCAGCCCAGCTTGCGGCGCAGCACATGCACGGAAAGCCAAACTTGCGTCCGCTTCCGCGCAGCGACCAAGCTGCAATCGCTCGTGCGCTTTCCAAAGACCCGGGCGTCCGTTATTTGAGTTGTGTCGAAATGGTTGCCGACTTGCAAATGCAGCGTCGGACTGTCCGTAAGGCACTCAAACGTGCCTCGACCATACGAGAGACGGATAAAACGGATCTCAAAACAGCGATCGTCGGTGATGGGGATTCCATTTTACGCGACGTTACCGAAATGGTTTCCGGCGGCTTACCCTTTCAGCCAAACGAAATTGCGACTATCGGTCCGCCTGTTTGCGATGAAAGCGAAGCCGTTTGTCGTCCGACGTTAATTGTCAGCGTGGGTTCGACCGCGAATAAGATCACACAAAAAATCAAATCGAGTCTGAACTCCCGTTTGGGTTCGGTGTACAACGTTCCAGCCGTTCAACTGATCTGTATCGATTCAGATCGAAACGATTTGACACAATTGACGATGAGAGGTGACAACTCGATTGAATCGAGTGAGATCATCTCGACACCGGTTCGCAAAGCAGAAGACTATCGAGCGAAAACGCAAAACCTCAAATGGTTGGGCAGACGCTGGATCTACAATGTTCCGCGAACACTTCAAACAGAGGGGCTTCGGCCTTTGGGACGTTTGGTTTTCGCCGACCATTTTGAGGCGATCTGCGAGCGCCTTGATACTGCAGTCAAAGAATTGGCCAAGCCAGAAAACCTGGCCAAAACGTCGGACGCACTTGGGATCTCCCCGGGCGAAGTGCAGAAACCTCGCATCTATTTGGTGTCGTCGATCAGCGGCGGTATCGGCAGCGGAATGGTTTTGGATTTGGCATATACGATTCGACTGTTGCTTGCCGAAAACGGCATGGACAGCTCAGGCCTCCACGGCATGTTGCTGCATTCGAGCTATCAACGAAATCGTGATCCAGGCTTGTCGGCTGCAAACGCGTTTGCGTTTTTGACAGAGATGCGTCACTTCAATGACAACGGCTATCCTGGCGATGATTCGTTAGGAATTCCTGAATTCGATGATGTTCCGCCGTTTGAGCATACTTACTTTGCCGAGCTTGGGCACGACCTTAACCAGTCTCAATTGAACATGAGATTAAACGAAGTCGCCGAGTATATTTCGTTATCGTCAATGTCGACTTGCAGCGCATTTTTTGACGCGTGTCACAAGTTCGAGAAGGAAGAGATCGACCACTTCGCATTGCGAACATTTGGCTTGTCGGTTACCGGACCTGGTACGGAAGAGTCCGGAACAAGGGCAATCAACCGCTTGGGATCCGGATTGATTAATCGTTGGATCAATGGTGACCCGGCAAACCCATTCGATAGTGATGGTGCGACCGACCGTCTTTTGCGAAAACACAATTTGTCAAAAGATACGATCTTGCAAAGTATGGACGGCATTACTGATTCACTTTCGGAAACGAATCTGGAAGAACAAAAGGATCAAGTCGTCGAGCTTGTGAAGTCGAATCCAGAGAATTTGATTGTCCGTCTTGTCGAGAAATTGGACTCGTTTTACGGTCGACCACAGAGTCGAATAGACTCTTCATTCGAAGAACCTAAGCTTTGTGTTTCAATTGAAGAGCTAATTACGAGTGAGGCCATTAAGGATGGAGCCTCGCTAAACGAAGACATCAACGTGTTGCTCGACGGGAACACGATTTGCATTAGTGATGTTAACGCGACCGTCGATGGTACCAGACGGCGATTTATTGACTGGTCCGATGCCATGGCCGCGCAAATGCAAGAACTGGAACAGCAAACAGCGCAAGCCATCAAATACATCAACCAGATCTGCAATGAATCAAAGCTGAATGATAACTCGCTGCAAATGTTGAGCGAAGCGATCAACAGTTTGTGTAGCGTACGACGCTCAGAGTTTGTCTTGCGCTATTCGCGATTGTTCTTGCGCGTGCTTGCTAGCAGTCTTGAGTCAGCGAAAGTCACCGCCACCAACTTGCGCAGAAGCCTGGACTTCGTCATGACGGAGTTCGCCTACGAAGAAACACTCCCGGCTTTTGACGCGGACTTCCTGGATATGGACCAACTTCTTAGTTTGAGTATTCATCAAGACGTGGATAACCAAATCAAAAAGCTGGAAGTCCAGATCTATGAATCTTTGATCAAGGACATGGGCGGTTTCGAACCTGCGTTGACAGAGTCTTCTTGTTGGCAAAGAAAACTCCCCAATGAAATTCGAACAATGGCTCAGAGAATTCTGGCTGACGCTTACGAGAAAATTTCAATCGAAGATGTGATTGAAAAAAATGGTGTCGCTCCCGAACAGTTAATTCAATGGTTGAATTCGAAAATCAAAGGTGCGAAGCCCAACGCAAGCGATTGCGGAGGGGAGTCGCGTATGTTGATAGGATTGCCGAAGTATTCGACTGGCAACCGGATTCCCGACCTTGTTGCCAACAACTTCCACGTTGAAAACAAGGCGATTCATGGAACCAGCGGTAACATGGTGCTTTGCTTTGAAGGCGAAAACCTGTCTCTCGCCGCTGTCGCTTTTCGACTGCTGGCCGCTCGTCCGGACGCTGTCGAACTCGTCAAGCGGATTCATACCCGCAACGATGTTGAGTGGAGCACGCTCAACGATCTTTTGTAATTGCGAGTATTTGCGATTGCCTGTTGGCGAAGTTCCGAGTCACCCTCTTTTGACGGTCACCAGGGCGGCGCTTCCACGCAATTGCTTGTGCCGTCCTCTTGGCTCGAATAACATGAAGCGACTCGTTCGGTCGTATTTCATGTCTCCAGTTCGAATTGAATTCCCATGATGCTTCGCTCCCTTTACGTTGTTTTGATTTCACTATTGGTTGTTTCACCCGCTATGGCTCAAACGGATTCTGAAAAAAAGGAAACCAAAGTTTCCGACGTCACCGAACAGGAAGATCCTCACCTATGGTTGGAAGAAGTCGAAGGCGAAGACGCGCTCGATTGGGTTCGCAAGCGCAATGAAAAAACGCAAACACACTTTGAGTCGACCGAACAGTTCACGAAACTGAACGATGATCTGTTGAAAATCCTTGACTCCGATGAACGAATTCCGTTCGTCTCCAAGTCCGGTGATCACTATTACAACTTCTGGCGAGACAAAGACCATACGCGTGGGATTTGGCGCCGGACTTCATTGGAAGAATATCGAAAAGAAGACCCTCAGTGGGAAACGGTTCTCGATCTCGACGCGCTGGCGGAAGCGGAAGACGAAAACTGGGTTTGGAAAGGTTCAACCATTTTGCGTCCCAGTTACGATCGCGCACTTTTAAGTCTTTCGCGCGGCGGAGCCGACGCGACGGTCAGTCGTGAGTTCGATTTGATCAAAAAGGAATTTGTGACGACCGACGCTTTTACGCGGGCAGAAGCCAAGGGAGGAATCAGTTGGATCGACAAAGACTCCGTGTTTGTTTTTACTGATTTCGGCGATGACACCATGACCAAGTCGGGATACCCGCGAATCGCGAAACTCTGGCGTCGTGGTTCGAACTTTGAAAACGCAGAAGTTGTCTACGAGGGAACCAAGGATGATATGTACATCGCCGCGATGCACGACGATTCTCCAGGCTTTGAACGCAACTTCGTCAGCCGCACAATTGCTTTTTATAACGACGAACTCTATCTACGTAGCGACGATGGTCAGCTCACCAAAGTTGACGCGCCAAACAGTGCGAACAAAAGTGTGTTTAAGCAGTACTTGATGCTGGAACTGCGCAAGCCTTGGGATTCGGGCGAGAAAAAGTATGCCGCCGGATCGCTGTTGGTTACGAACTTTGACGAATTCATGGCCGGCAAAAGAGAATTTGACGTTCTGTTTGAACCAACAGACCAGACCTCGCTGGCCGGATTCTCTGCCATGAAAGACCATGTGATTCTCAATGTGTTGGAAGATGTCAAGAATCGAATTTACGTGTTGACGCCTGACGGGAGTGAATGGAAACGTGAACCATTGAAGGGTGCTCCTTCCATTGGGACCGTTAGCGTGCGGCCAGTCGATGCGGATTACTCAAACGCGTTTTGGATGACATCCAGCGACTATCTCAATCCAACAACGTTATTCTATGGTTCAGAAATTGGCGCCGATCCTGAGCAGCTTAAGCAATTGACTCCGCTGTATGACGCCGCTGGACTGAAGGTTGAGCAGCATTTTGCCACCAGTAAAGACGGCACCAAGATTCCGTACTTCATGGTTGGAAGCCAGGAGATCAAACTTGATGGATCTAACCCAACGTTGCTTTACGGTTACGGTGGTTTTGAAATTTCATTGACACCCAGTTACAGCGCCAGCGTTGGGCGAGCCTGGACCAGTCAGGGCGGCGTCTATGTTGTTGCCAACATTCGCGGCGGTGGAGAGTACGGTCCGCGTTGGCATCAAGCAGCGTTAAAAGAGAATCGCCTGAAAGCCTATGAGGATTTCGCGGCCGTCGGAGAGGATTTGATCAAGCGAGGAGTCACGAGCAAGGAACGGTTGGGCATTCAAGGCGGATCCAATGGTGGCTTGCTGGTTGGCAACATGGTCGCACTTTATCCCGAGCTGTTTGACGCGGCCGTTTGTCAGGTGCCGCTTCTTGATATGCGTCGATATCATCTGTTGCTTGCCGGTGCGAGCTGGATGGCTGAGTATGGAAATCCGGATGCAGGCGATTGGGAATTCATCAAAACGTTTTCTCCGTATCAGAATATTGATGAGTCGACCAAGTATCCGTCCGTCCTGTTTATGACATCGACTCGCGACGACCGCGTTCATCCTGGACATGCCAGGAAGATGATGGCATTGATGGAATCGCAGGGACACGACGTGAGCTACTATGAAAATATTGAAGGTGGTCACGGTGGTGCTGCCAACAATAAACAGCGAGCTTACATGCAGGCGCTAGCTTATTCGTATTTGCGAGAGCGACTGTTTTCGAAAACAGAATCGAAATAGTGTGAGCAGAAAACGGACGAAAATTCAGAAACGCGATCGTAAACTGGAAGATGGCGTTTACCGTGAACGCTGCTACGGATGCTATCGACCGATCGAAATTTGCTTTTGCGATTCGATTCCGCGCGTCAAGAATCAAACCGATATATTGATTCTGCAACACCAGCGTGAGCGGTCGCATCCGTTCAATACGGCGCGAATCGTCTCTCAGTCGCTGGATCGATGTCGTTTAATTTTTGATCGCAACGAGCGATTCGCCGATTCCCCATTACCGATTTCGCTCGGCGCTGGCCTGCTTTATCCGGGCAAAGACTCACAGTTGTTGACGGAACTCAGACCGGATCAGCGTCCGGAACAACTCGTCATTCTTGATGGCACATGGCACCATGCCAAGACGCTCTTTCGAGACATTCCCCAGTTGCAAAAATTGCCGCAGTACAAACTGGCTCCCTCGACGCCGGGACAATATCGGATTCGACTTGAGCCGACGGATACGTCTCTATCGACATTGGAAGCCACGGTTCAGGCACTGCAGCAACTGGAACCTGAAACGCAGGGCACCGACGCATTGCTTGGTGCGTTCAACAAAATGGTTGAACAACAGTTGTCGCATCCGAATGCCAGTTATGGAGACGGGACGCCCAAACCCAAGAAAGCCAATCTGAATGTGCCTACATCTTTGCTGGGTGATCTTAGCAATATCGTCGTCGCCTACGGAGAAGCTACGCCGGTGGAATATCGACGGGACGAGGGGTGGAGCAGTCTAAATCAAAAGAAAAAATTGGCGTCCACGCTGCCACCGGTCTACTGGGTTGCGAGACGTTTATCAACCAATGGAGATGGTGATACATTTGTCCAGACGATTGAAAGTCAGTTTCCGATCGCGCAAAAGTTCTTGGGTCACATGGAGTTGGCGGAATCTGATTTTGCAGACGCAGTATCGGTCGAAACGTTTCGGGAGAACTGGAATTCGTTTCTGCAGGAAGACGACTTGTTGGTGGTTCACAACGAAGGCACAATTCGACTATTGGAACAGGCGGGTGCTCGAATACCTGATCACGAGATTTTAAAATCGATCAACCACGACCCCAAGAAAGAGTTTTCTCAGCTGGGTGATTTTTTTGCCGCCAGGAAGTTTCCCGTTGATGAGTCAATGCATCGGGGCCGTGCTGGAACTCGACTGGCGCATGCTGCGACATTGGTTCGCTATTTGAAGTCAGTTTTTCAATCGTAACTCGAGACTCAGTTTTTATAGGTCAGTACGTTGCCAGATGCGCTGCCGAGGTAGAAAAATTTTCCGTCGGGCGAAAAGTAGGGCTGAGTGGTCTGCCCAACTTTGACTTTTCCGTTGAACAAACAAAACTCGTGAAATTTGATCTTTCCAGTTTTGGGGTCACGAAGAAAATGAGCGATGTTTTTGGTCTCCCAAGCGGTTGCGACAACATGCCTGCCATCTGGCGAAACGCCAATGTGACTTCCGCCTGAAAATGGATTCGCAGCGGTCGGTTCCCACTCCTGGACCAAATTTAATGCACCATCGTCTTGCTGCAATTCAAAAACACAGATGGACTGATCGCCTTCAAACCGACCGCAAACAACATACACGAATCGATCGTCGTGGCTGAGCGCAACACCATGGGCACCCCCTAATTTGGAAACGCCGTTTTCTCCGTCGATCGCATAGCTCAACATGCGGACGTGTCCGGCTTTGGGGTCGCGATCAAAAACCGCCAGCGCTCCTTTTTCATTTCCAGTCACGAACAGTTTTTCACCGGTTGAGTCCGTCGCGATTAATCTTGCACGACGGAGGCAACCATCAATTCCATTGTGTTGTTGCACAAACACCAGCTCGTTTTCTTTGGTGACTTGGTAAACGAACAAAGCGCTGCGCAATTCATCGACCACGTACACGAATCGACCATCTGGCGACATCGCCAGTGAAATCGGACGAGAAAGACTCTCTTCATCTTCATCTTCGTGATCGATTTCAAAATGAAAAAGCTCTGTCAAATTGCCGTCTTCTGCGTTTCGATCGAACAAATGCAAACCGTTTGTGTAAGAGCAACCGACGGCGCGAGTCTCGTCAGCACTCAAGTCCAAACATATCATTCCCTGTTCGACGTCGAGTACCGCTTCGTTGGCAATCGTTCCAGTTTCCTTATCGCGTTGGAATATTCCGATGCCACCATTTTCATAAGCGGAGAAATAGAGCTGCTTGGAGTCTTTTGTCGCAACCACCGCATAAGGTTTCCTGAGATTCTTCCAGCGTTTGGTCACGCTCTCAAACTCAAAGCTTGATGACGGTTTGCTTGAAGCCTCTTCGTCTGATGGTTCTTCTTGTGGATTGTCTTGTGCCCACGCAGCAGGAAGGCTCAGATACGCAACTGGCCATATCATCGCCACTGCCAGCAAGAATTTTAACGCCTCAATGCCAAAAATTTTATGCATGTTACCGCTACCCATTCAAATTTCATTTTGTGCCCCGATTGTATCTCAGAAGAAAACAACGTGCAGGAAAAACGTCGCTCACATCAAATTTATAAATGCTCTGATCGGTTTTTGACTTATCGCCAGTCCAAAAAAAAGATCCGGCGCGAACACCGGACCTTCTTGCTATCGCCTCGAATGAGTCGCGTAGGCTTACAACTCAATCGATTCGATTTCAGTTACAAAACGACTTTCATCGTTAGACATGAAGTCGCTGACAACTTTGAACACAGCGTCGCTAAAGCCACCGACGTTCAGGATATCCTTGCGGTCGGGAGCTTGAGTGTTGCCATACGGTTGGATATCGATGCAAACCAACTTTGGATCGACACCAGTTCCAACAAACAATTTCCGTTGTCGTTTGGCGAACTGATTCCAATGAGTCAGCACGCCGGTAGCACTCCGACGACCGCGGCCTACCCAACTTTCGTTGTCGCTGACCAGAATGATTCCGGCAAACGGGCGCTTGGAGAGTTGTCCGCGATTCGCTTCCGCGATTGGAAGCGAACAATTGGTTCCTCCACCGCCGTATTTCGACAGCTGTGACGACAGACTCAAAATCGTATCTCCCGGATCAACTTTGACTTTGTAAGCCTTGGTATCAAACGGGATCACAACGCTGTCAGGGTTGCGTCGCAAAATGGCTGCTGCGAACAAAGCCGCAACGTCCACACAACGCATCTTGCTCCGGGCGCCACGACGGTAGCCTGTGGCTGGCGAATTCATCGATCCCGATGTATCCAAACCAATCACAACGGGTCCAGGCAATTCCGGAACGTTTCCACATGCGATCTCCGCAGCATCGTGCAATGCCGACTTGATTTTCTGAGGAATAGCAGGATCTGCGTTCAAGTACGCCGCGAAATATTGATACGGAAACTGCTTCGATCGTTTGATCTCGTCAGCATTAACAAGCCGCGATGCAACTTCATCGATCATCGACTTGTCCGCAAATACATCGTGACGCATCAACGTGTTCAAGTTCATACGCAGCGCTTGCAGTCCCATCTGGCGAGCAATCGCTTTCCAGACGAGCGGACCCTTTGCCGCATCGGCCAACAAGTCCCAACGTACGTTGAGATTACTTACGATGGTGGCTTGAGCCTCTGCCGATTCGGCAGACCGATAAGCATTCAGTAGGGAAATTGAGCGTGGCAAATCGTCGGCCGAGGCCGGAGCCCACTTGTCGACTTCTTTACCAGTCAACCAACCGAACAGCGCACGCCGCGAGTTATCGGAAGGCTTCGGTCGCGCCAGGCGCATCACATCACGCAGGCTGGGATCGTTTCCAATCGACGCTGACAAAAGTTTGCCAACCGAAGCTTCATTCAGCCAGCGCTGGAATGCGCGCTGGAAGCTGGATGACAGGCTTTGTCGACCGAATTGACCGCTGCGAACCATTTGGAAAACCGTTCGAAGCATGCGACCGTTGTCGACGACGCGATCAAAGATCTTGTGCGTTAATTCAGTGTCACGCGAAGACAGAATTACCAAAATCGCCGCCGGCATGTCCTTCATGAAAGCGCGCTGACGTGCGTAAATCGCCAATCGAGCTAGAAACTCGTTGTCATCGATCTGGTCAACCAACTTCTGGATCTCATCCAGTTGGTCTTTTCCGCGCGCATAGAATGTGTTGTTGAAACAACCTGTTGTTGTCAACTGAGCCAACGCATGCTTGGCAGGAAGTTGATAAGCAGATCCACCTGCCTTGTTAACGGTGTTCGTGCGAATAAAGTTGCTAAATTTGCTTGAGAAAATAGTCTTATTAGCCATGTTCAACCTCCAAAAAAAGAAGATTCGACGAAGTTTTGAGTACAGAGCAACTTTCGTGGTGATGTAATCCGTACCGGCAGTCGAATCAAAAAAGTAATCGGACGAAAAGTAACCAAGAGCTATCCACGCATTCGTGAGAACGCGTTTCGCGAGACTCGAACTCGCTCGGCGTGACAGCCTTTACCATGTACTCCAAGTCGGCAGTCCGATTTAGTTTTTGGATTTCAATGAACGGCCAAACCGATTGGGCGCAAGTATTGAAATCTGATTTAAAAAAATGATCAACGAAGTTTGTGTTGCAGATAACGTTGCTCTATCCAACTGAGCTACAGCGTCAAAAAGACAAGTAACGCTGGTGGGACTCGAACCCACGACCTACGGATTGGGAATCATGTACTCCACAACGGCAGTCGATCATGTATCAAAGTTAAGTAAACTCAACGAAGTAGTTGCCGAGACGTCGTCCTTACCGATCCGCCGTTCGAAAAACGAAGCGACTTACACGGCAGTGGACACACGGCTTTGTCTGCAAGAGACTCTGCTGTTTCACTAGTCGGTCGCCCGACATCGCTACCTTAGGACCATCATCGATATGTAATCCCGACGGGCAGTTGAGTTGCCGGATAGAGAGACAGGTAGGGTCAAGGTTCGCGCGACCACGAAAAAAGCCCGCTTCAGCTCATCGCTAAAGCAGGCTCACAAAACAAAGCTGGAAATCAAAGATTAACACGGTTCTTCAAACGCTTCGCCTTCTTTTCACAGTCAGCCCAACCAACAGCCCGCCCACAAGGATGAGCGAACCAGGCTCGGGAACCGCTGAGCTTGAGAAATTGGAAAGCTGAACGGTACCACCAACATAGTTGACGGTGAACGATCCGCTTCCATCAGACGTCAGCAACGTGCCGCCGTTGCTGACATTTGAGAAAGAACCAGTGAGGCTCGATGACGATGCGGAATTCATCACGGTGAACACATCGGTCGCAGAAGGCAGGTAACCGGAAAGTAATTCAAGATTGAGAAATCCATCCAAATCTGCTGTTCCGTTAATATCGAGAACATCATGGATGGCCAACCCTGCGATCTCGATCTGCAGCTCATTGCCAGTTCCGAAAACCGTGTCGGCATCGAAAGTCAATGTGCCGATAGAATTCCCGGGCGCAATGATTCCGTTACTGCTGATGAACGTTCCAGAGTCAATCGTACCGCTTCCTTTGATCAAGCCATCGCTGATCAAGCTGCTCGTCGCGGTTACGAAACTTCCCGATTGGGCGTCTATAATTCCATCGTTGTCGAAGTCGCCCACGACATTCAACGTTGCGCCGTTACTGGCAGTGAACAAACCATTGTTGATCAAATCGCCCGCTGTGCCGACCGCATCAACCGTCAGCACCTGGCCAGCATGGAGTGCGTGCACGATTCCAGCGCCCCGGACATCAATGGCAAGTAAATTCTGCCCGATGTTTCCAGAACCTTGAATCGTTTGATCGTCAATCACCAAAGTCGAACCCGACGTACCGTTAACTCTGGAAATCGCGGCCCCGTTTGTTGAAAGCTCAACAGTACCACCACCCGTCAATGTTGCGCCAGACGATTGAACTTCCAGGTCAGCATTTTGGCCGGCGGAGACAATGTTGATCATTCCCTGATTGTCGATCGTCCCTTCAATACCTGTATCAGAATTTAGATCCGCTTGAATCGTCCCTGTATTCGTAAGGTCTTTCAGGAAGTTGTTCGTCCCTGCCACTGAGCGGATCAGGCCATCAGCCGACGTCGTCAATAAGCCGTTCTCAATCGTCGAGTTGGTTAACTCAACTTCTGAACCCGCAAGTGCTTCAATGGTTCCCCCTGAGTTGTCAAATGACGAACCGCTGATATCGAGGACTCCACCGTTGGACGCACGCATTGTGCCCGAGTTGATTCCACCAGCCGATCCTTGAGTGTCGACCTTTAGTTCTCTAACGGCAACGTTGGCATCGATAAGCCCATTCGCCTGATTGTCGATGTTAAGGAGGTTGGAACCAATTTCGCCTTCACCTTCAATTGTTTGATCGGCAATCGTCAGGGTTTGCCCCGAGACGCCGTTAATTCTTGAGACCGCAGCTCCAGTAGTGGTAAGGGTAACAGTACCACCACCATCTAGCGTTGCGCCGCCTGTTTGAACTTCCAAGTCAGCGTTAGTCCCGGCAGATGTCATAGTCATTGATCCAGAGTTGGTAATCGTTCCGGAGATTCCAGTATCCGAATTGAATTTCCCAACGAAGGTTCCTTCGTTTGTAACGTCTTCAAGAAATGTATTCGAACCAGCGGCAGTGGAAACAACTCCAGAGCCCGACGTGGTAAGCGTTCCGCCTGCAATCGTTGAGTTTGTCAGTTCGACTTCAGAGCCTGTCTGGGCTTCAATCGTCCCGCCGTCGTTATCAAGAACGGAACCATTGATGTTCAGCAAGCCACCGTTCTCAGCTTGCATTTGCCCTGTATTGACGCCTCCAGCACTATTCGTATCAACGGTCAGTGTTTTTCCTGATACGTTGGCAGTGATCAAGCTTCCCGACTGGTTTTCAATTTCAAGTAGGTTGGATCCGATATTGCCTTCACCTTCAATCGTTTGATCGGCAATCGTCAGAACACTTCCACTGGCACCATTAATCCGAGACGCGGCCGCTCCGGCCGTTGTCAGTGTGACCGTTCCTCCACCCGTTAATGTCGCCCCGCCTGCTTGAACTTCCAGGTCAGCGTTAGTCCCGGCAGATGTCATGGTGATCGATCCAGTGTTGGTAATCGTACCTGAGATTCCGGTATCGGAATTGAATTTGCCAACGTAGGTTCCCGTGTTTGTCACGTCGTTAAGGAATGTATTAGATCCAGCCGCGCTGCTGACAACACCGCTTCCCATGGTCGAAAGCGTTCCATTTGAGATCGTAGAGTTCAGCAATTCAACTTCCGATGCGTCTCTCGCTTCGATGGTTCCGCCCGTGTTGTCAAACACGGAACCGATGATTTCGAGAATGCCGCCATCGAAAGCACGCAATGCCCCAGCGTTGGAATTTGCCGTACCCGTAGTGTCAATTCTAAGAGTCTCTCCACTTTGGTTGGCGACAATTATTCCGTTTGCCTGATTGTGAATTTCAAGTAAGTTCGCTCCGATATTACCTGCGCCTTCGATTCGCTGGTCAACAATCGTCAGCATCGCACCCGAAGCACCGTTGATTCTCGAACTGGCAGTCCCGGTTGTTGACAGCGTTATCGTTCCTCCTCCATCAAGTGTTGCTCCACCTGCGCGAACTTCCAAATCAGCATTTGCCCCGCCGGCTTCCGCGTTAATCAAGCCACTATTGTTGACTTGACCGCTAAGCTGAAAATCAGAGTTTGAGTGCGTAAAAATGGATCCGGCATTGTTAAGCGTCGTTGTCGCCGTTCCACCGAAATCAAAATTTGAACCGGCGTTGACGGTCAGTTCGGATGTAGCCGCGTTGGTCAGCGAGTTGATCGAAACGTTGCCAGAAAATTCGACCGTTCCGCCTGGCCCAATGTCCGCATCCGAAGTCACGGAGTTCGGAACGCCACCCGTCCAGTTTCCAGCCTCAAACCAATCGTTGTCTACGCTTCCGTTCCACGTCTGCGCCTGAACTGGTGCCGTGAACGAAGCCAATAAAGCAAATGCGCCAAATGCGCCTAGTGCGAACCAAGACGGCTTGGATCGCATTACAAAAAGTCTCATCTGTTTTCTCCAGAGCTGAAAGTGAATCTTGTCTCACTTCTATTTCAATTCTGGGGACGCAATCTCTCAGAGAAACAGCAGGTTTTTGGGAATTTTCGTGAACAAAGACGATTGTCGGCAATCACCCGCCAACGGCCTACAGCCACCTACTTACGTTCGGCACACGATTGGATCTCTCGGGTCGAATGTGTTGTCGATCGTCTGCGGACGCCACGTTATCCAATCGGAATAGACGACCCATTTGAGTGCAGTTCCGAGCGGCTATTTTGGTGATATTTAACATCGCAATGTTGTAATTCGACCGCATGATGACAAAATGCAACGGCCCTTTTCGAGTGTTTTTTGCAAAACGCCGCAAATTGCCGACTTGGAGATGAAAAACTCTGTTTGGCATTGGCATTGCAATTGAGTCTCAAATCAAACGATCAACAAACAAACTTATTTGAGACTCCAAACATGCACGCTAGTCAACTCGCCGAAATCGGAAGCTGGACCGCGGTATATTCCGAAACACTTATCTTTGGTGCATCGGAACAACCTCCTCTAATTGCCAACGATTATTGGATCGCATCAAAAACTCGATTGAGTAGCTGGACTACCGCACTCAAGCTGTTCGATGAAGACCTTCGCGATCCGTCGCCCTTTCATGATCCATGGCCAGCCATTGAAACGGTCGTCCAGGAAATTCTGGTCTCGGAATTCATGACTCGTGTTTTCTCTGCATCCGTGTTGACCCACGATTGGTATCAAGGAACCGATGAGCTTCATGGGTTGTCTCACTCGATTCATGTAAGTCACATCGAAGCGAAAAACAGAGCCATTCGGCTGTTGCTCAAAGGTCAAGCCGACAACGAAACGGTTTTTGACCGGCTCAACATACTGCGTCGAAAAATCGAGCGTTGGACAGACTTGTTTCTGGCTCAGGTTCCAAATCTTCCGACTTCCAAAATATTCGCATTCGATGTGAATCGGGTAGCTGACTTTCACAACGAGCAACGACTTCATAAAGGGCCGGACTTTCTCAAGCGTCAGCAGTTGTTGATGGCTTCGTTTGGAACGGAGATGAAGAAGTATCGTTCAGCCTATTCAGCGAACCCGGCTTTAAACAGTCGCATTGGCTCAAGTGTGCTCGGCTGTTTTCCAGCCGATCGATTTGATTCATTGGGTTTGCCGAAATCGGCCCGCATGTTGTGGATCGAGAAAGCTCAAAGCGACACTCAATTGCTGATTGATGAATTGGTCGACTTTGAAAATGAGCAAGACAAAAGCAACGGTGCGTTTGCAACTTCGGCACCGCACTTCCGCAATAACTAAAGCCGGTTTCACCTCCAAATCACGTACGTTCCAAGTCGTGCTCATCGACCGACGGCTTTCCGGATCCGGGAAATATCAGCAAGACCGCGATTGCAATCATCAGGATGCTGGCTAGCCCGACAGTGGCGATTCGCCGTTGTAATTGACTCGCCAATTTCGCCACATCAATATTGCCTTCGTCAGCTGCGGCAAGCAAGTCGCCGGCATACAGTTGGAAAACTGGATAGTCATCCATGCTTAAATTCGCGTTCTCTGGATCGAGCAATGTCGACATATTGCCATACGCGATAATCGAAAGAACGATCGCAATCAAAGCGGCGATTAAAAAAACGACGCCTACCACAGGTCGCATAAAGACTCCAGTTATCTTGTTGCCAACACCAGTCCATAAACATGCGGCTCAGAAGGCAACTGAGCATATTGAATTTGTCGAAATCCAACTTCCTGCAACTCGGTTCGCAGATCACGTGGATCGCGCAACGCACCTGGCGAACGCAACCCAAGTTCAAGACTGAACACGGCCAAGTTAAATTGGCCTTTCTCCTGTCCGGGGAACACATCAACGATGGCAAGTTCGCCTTCCGGTTTAAGCAACCCAAAAACGGTTTCGATGAACGACTTGCTCTTTTCGGCAGGAAGATGATGCATCAAGTTTCCAACCACGACCAGGTCGTAGGCGTCTTCGTCTTTTAATCGATCCAGTGACTCATGTGGGTTCGAAACGATCCAGTTTATCTGGTTCGAGATACCGACGTTTTCGGCTGTTGTTCGAGCGCGTTCAAGTTCGGCGTCAATATCCATCAACGTGACTTTAGAATTTGGATCGCGATGTGCGATTGTCACACCAAGCACACCAGAGCCGCACGCAATTTCCAACACGCGCAAACCGCGTCGTGACTTGCCAACGTCGAGCGCTTGAACCATGTCCAGCGCGACTGGCGTCAAAGTCCATTCGGTTGAGGCTTGTTCGAGACGGAATCGATTGTCCTCGATTGGATTGCCTGTTCTTACGTAGTCCGCCAGATGCCGTAAATGGTTGTCGCCGAAATCTTGAAACATGGGCGGAATAAGTTGCCCTAACGGTGAGAGGGCATAATCTTCCTGATATCGTTCGACGAGTTCTGATTCGATCAATACATCAAGTAATTGGTAGAGCGCATCAAGATTAAGTGAATGTTCATCGACCAATTGCTGAGCCGTTTTCTGGCCGGTCGCCAATGACGCCAAAATCCCAAGCTCTCCCGCAGCGCGCATCGCATGAAATAACACGCCCCGGTTCTTGAGGGTCGTAAAATCTGCTAATGCTTTATTCTGCGCGGTGGACATTCGATCCTTTCTCATTCAAACTTACATTGTCCAAGGTTTGAGATTTTCAGCCAACCCAATTTTTGTTTTTCGTAAAATTTGCGACATTCGCAATTTGGTATTCAAAATTTGGATCTACATCAACACCAGGAGCGGCTATGCGGCTAATGAATTTACTGCGTTTTGCAATCTCGGTTTCCAAACCATTCGCTGGCATCCCGCTGCTTTGTTTTTCGCTGAGCTTTTGTTTGCTCGGTGGATTGCTGATGACCGCAAGCGATTGTGCGGCACAGGTTGCTGGCGCCCCGGTCGATTTGAAGGTGGCCGAAGGCTTTCAAGCTGATTTGTTGTATACGGTACCCGAAGAACAAGGCTCGTGGGTTTCGATCACGACCGATCCACAGGGGCGTTTGATTACGTCCTCGCAATACGGGGGCCTTTACCGAGTCACATTGCCGACAGCAGAAAGCGAAATCAAAATCGAGCCCATCAATGTAAAAATTGGTCGAGCTCAAGGACTGTTGTGCGCCTTCGATAGCCTTTACGTTGTCGCTCACAAAGGCGATGGAATGCCCGCTGGATTTTTTCGTGTCAAAGATAAAGACGGCGACGACCAGTTCGACGATGTAGAGTTATTGCGAGAACTTGACGGAGCCAACGAACACGGTCCACACGCGGTGATTCTCGGTCCCGACAAAAAATCTCTTTATCTTTGCGCCGGGAACATGACCAAGATCCCGAATCCGGAACTGAGCCGAGTACCGCGCCATTGGGGTGAAGACCAAGTCATCCCTCGATTGCCCGATGCGAATGGGCACGCGTCCGACAAGATGGCTCCAGGTGGCTGGATTTGCAAAACCGACCCTGATGGAAAACAGTTCGAATTGATCTGCAGCGGGTTTCGCAACGAGTACGATATCGCATTCTCTCCCCAAGGTGAACTTTTTACCTATGACGCGGATATGGAATGGGATGTTGGCTTGCCATGGTATCGACCGACTCGAGTTTGCCACGTTGTTAGCGGTGGAGAGTTTGGCTGGCGAAATGGTTCGGGCAAGTGGCCGGCGTATTATCCGGACAGCATTCCTGCGACGCTTAATATCGGCACCGGAAGTCCGACAGGAATCACGTTTGGAACGGGCGCCAAATTTCCAGCGGAGTATCAAAACAGTCTGTTCATTTCTGATTGGAGCTACGGCATTATCTATTCGGTAACGCTTACGCCTCAAGGTTCATCGTACTCAGCGACTCAGGAACGGTTTTGTTATTCCAACGCATTGCCCGTAACCGATCTGACGATCAACAAGACCGACGGAGCAATGTACTTTTTGATTGGAGGCCGTCGAAGTCAATCAGCGCTTTACAAAGTCAGTTACATCGGCGACGAGTCGACAGATCCTGCACCTGTTGCCGAGTTGCCCGCTGAGTTTGCACGACGGCATGAATTGGAAAAAGCCCACAATGCAGAGACGCGCGAATCGATCAGTGTCGACAGTTTGTGGCCCAGCCTCAGTGATGATGACCGATTCATTCGTTATGCCGCGCGTATCGGGCTTGAGCACATGCCGGTCGATCGTTGGCGCCAAAAAGTAGCCTCGGAAACAGATCCACAGATAGTATTGGAGTCGACACTGGCTTTGATTCGCTCTGGTTCTGAGGGAGATCAAGAATCTGTTGTCGGGGCTCTTGAGCAGTTGAAATGGGAATCGCTAACTCACTCGCAAAGACTGCACTTGCTCCGAAATTATGGCTTGCTACTGGTGCCAGAGCGACTTGGCGATGCAACCGAATCGACCAAAAAATCAATCTTAAAACTGGAAAGTCAATTTCCGGTTCGGGCCGGACTCGACGCGGTAACCCAAGACGACGAATTGAACCGCGAATTGTCGCGACTCTTGATTGCTGCTGGCTCGGAAGACGCTGTCGCAAAGACCGTCGAGATCTTGGTCGACTCACAAACTCAGGAACAAAAAGTCGCTTACTCGTTGTGCTTGAGTGCGGCCAAAACCGGTTGGACGCAAGAGCTTCATGAAAAGTACTTCCAGTCGTTTATCGATTCAGCAAACTTTTTGGGCGGCCATTCTTTTAGTGGCTACTTGAAAAATATTCGCGAACAAGCGATC
This sequence comes from uncultured Pirellulaceae bacterium, assembly GCA_964584615.1. Lineage (GTDB taxonomy): Bacteria > Planctomycetota > Planctomycetia > Pirellulales > Pirellulaceae > Mariniblastus. The sequence continues at coordinate 38,852 of CAZPBE010000037.1, forward strand.
ACCAATTTATCAGAGTCAGAAAAGGCCGCGCTGCAGCCGATCCTCGACGTTGAACCAACGGCTAAAGATCCCTACGCTGACTTGAAGGCTCGCCCCGTTGTGAAAGCCTGGACGGTGGACGAAGTCATGCCGATCGAAGAGTCTGAGCTGGCATCGCGGGATTTGGAAAACGGCAAGAAGATGTTTGCGCTGGCCAGTTGTTACAAGTGCCACCGAATCTCAGGGCAGGGGGGACACATCGGTCCTGACTTGACGACTGCAGGGCATCGATTTAATGCAAAGGATTTGTTGGAGACAATCGTTGATCCCAGCAAAGCCATCTCGGATCAATACATGGCAACCATTTTTCAAATGGAAGACGGTACAACGCATGTTGGTCGCGTCATGAATTTGGCGGGTGACGAATATTGGTTACACACGGACATGATCAATCCGGATCTCATCACAAAAATCAAAGTCAAAGAAATTGAAGCGATGAAGCCGTCTGACGTTTCAATGATGCCAAAAGGTTTGCTCGATACTTTGAATCGCGAAGATATCCTGGATCTGATGGCGTACATGAGGTCGCAGGTCAAAGAGGAATAGTGATTCACAAAGATCACTGCAACCAAAATGCGCTTGTTTGAAAACGGAAAAATAGTTCTGGCAGTGGTCCTCCTCTGGATCGTTGGTAGCGCTCTAATTTTCCAACTCGGACCTGCTTCAATGCTCGACTCATGGCCGAGTGCAATCTTTTTCGATATGCACTCAGACTTTAGTGACGAAGAGGGCGTGGCAGCGCTGGAAAATTTTGGCGAATCTGGAAGGCAGCTCTATCGAACTCACTTCTGGACGGATTTAGTATTCGCTATTTTGCAAACGATAGGAATCACCGCGCTCTTTTGGTATGCAACGAGCAAGTTTCATTGGTCACAAGGTCGATTTCGTTGGCTGGTGTTGCTGATCGTTTTTTTCGCGTTGCTTGACATCGGCGAAAATTTCGTAATCCGCTCGGCGTTAACGGCTTATCCCGACGTAACACCTGATCACTTTTCTCGAATACGACAAATCGTCGGGGCTAAATTAATGGCAATTGTCATCATTCCGTTGCTGGTCTTGCCGTCCTTGATTTTGTTGCTGATCGCGGCAATTCGAAGTTTGAAACCGAAACAAATAAACTAGCGGACTTTTTTGAGTTGAACCTGCTTCAGTGTTCCTTCCGGCAGGAGGATCCCGACCACCTGCGCGAAGGAACATACGAAATGTCAGGTAACGACCAAAATCGAAGCGCAAGTCGACGCGTAAGTCGAAGCGCAAAAAAAGCGACCGGTTCTCATCAACCGGCCGCTTCATCGTTTCAAAGCTCAGCGAAGCTGAACGATGAATAAGGGTGAATGAGGGGGCTCGAACCCCCAACCTCTGGAATCACAATCTATCATCGAATGTGGCTTTGAGGCAGTGGTTTTCGAGCGATCGCCAATGTTAAACAACGTGGGTCAGCGATGGGGTCAGCAATTTTTGCGATTTTCAGGCTTGACCATTTTTTGGTGGGCGGATTAACGGACTTGCAGACGCCGCAAGTTTCTGTGCTAACGACATTTGATCTTCTTTTTCCGCTGGGAAACCGATCACGTTTGCATGATTTGCGTTGTCCAACAACGGTGCGGTCTCTACCTCCAGTTGGATTGTTCTGCAATTCAGAGCTTTGATTTCCGACCTTCCGAAAAAGGACTTTCCTCTACTTTTGGCAATCGCTTTACCTACTTCATTTAGCTCGCGCGCGTCCGAGTCCAAGTACCGATTCACGGATAGCGAAACGTATTTGAATGGAAGAAAAAGGCCGGGCTTCACCGTACTGTCGGCACGGAACAAACGACTAGACAAAACAAATCGCGCGAGAATTTCTTGGTCGTCAACCGGTGGTACATTTTCCGGATCGATCATTTACGGCAAACTCGCCCCAACAAGTATTCAAGCGTCTTTGGAATCTCATCATAAAATTGACATGATCCTCGCGGGTCTTCGCTTCCAATAAGAGCCGCCCAATGCAACTTTCCCTCGGGACTAATACTAAGGTTCAAAATGCGGCGAGGGCTAACATACCACTCGAATGAAACGTGACCATCGCTTTCTCCGGCAACGGTCGGGTTTCTAAACCTTTTGGGCATCAACCGCAACAAATTGAATGCAATCATCAGTGTTTGCTGAGTCACTGCCTGCGCAGAAACGCCATCCCAATTTGGTTCTGAACATTCTCCAAACACATCAATTAGTTGATCGTGTAGAGGGTGGTCCGAAAACGTTACTGATTCACTTCGTCGCTTTCGTTCGTCGTCATCGATACGTTGTATTGTTTCCGCAGCAATGCTAAAGCCGCTAAGGGTTTTTCGGGTCAATATAGTCATAGGTTTTGTCCCCCAAAATTTTCAATCGGGTTTTTCATTACTGTAAAAAAGATTTTGTTTTTCCAGTAACGCAGCGTCTGCAGCTCTTGGCTCAATGAGGAATAGTCCGTAATGCTTTCGGTGTTTTGTATTGTTATATCGACAAATAGTCCACTAGTGGAGTCTTCGTGCTTAAGCGCTCGGGTAAGCACCGCTTCGTAGTTGTCATTTAGATTGTATGAATCGTTTTGATAAAAAAAGTTGCGACGAACACCCTCACTTTTTAAAGAATCGAGGGGGCATGTTTCGATTTCAATGAAGTCTTCAACAGGTGAATCCTTATCGACCTTTATTTGTGAAATGTATCGCACCAATAGTTTGGCCACTTCTACAGGCTGACACAACTCGGCATAAGCTTCCCAGAATCTGAGAGCCTCTGATTCAAAACTCGCCCAATCTCGATACGGAGCAAGTTCACTAAACACTACACCGGTGTGATGAAATAAACAGACGTACTTTAGGGAATCTGATTCCTTCTTTTCCAAACGAAGGTTCTGCGGATGATCTCCCGTTGGCAGCGTAGCGCTGCCGAGCGTCTGATGCTGTGAAATCTCAAAATCAGGGAAGCGGCGTTCCAGTTCGTTGCGCACATTGTCTATCTGACATGTTGGCGTATTCCAAGAAATGATTGCTTCAACAATCGGAGCGTCCGGTAAGTTGGGAAATTCATCGATTGGTTTGGATGAAGTCGATTCAGACTGCACGCTTCGGTAATTCCTTGAATTTGTTTGCGGATCGAAAGGGTTCAAATCTAAGTATTGCGACATAGAGTAGTCGCAACAAGTGAGTTTTGAATCAACCGCTTAGATTATTGACAATGACACGGTAGTTCAGGGGATGGTTCGGATTTTAAGCTGTTTGCGGTGCCCAGCGAGCCTCTGCGTGATTATTCATTGTAGATGCGCCGCCGAGCCACCCCAAAAATTCGATCGGCTGGCTTCAATTCGTGGCCCACAAACGAAGATCCTCAATTGGGTTTTTTGTAAAACTTACCAACAAGTTTTCGACAATACGGTTGAAACCTTGGGAATTGGAAAACATCGGGGCGTTGGAGGCTGTGTCGGTGAACTGGCCGTCCTTCCGATGCGGGCTGACCTAGCAATGCGGATACAAAACTACCTTGAAGACCGACCGCGTGGGGCGATTTGGCCAGGTGCATGGTATCGAAGCGCAGCAACGATGATGCGGATCGATCTTGAGCCGGCGGGCATTGCCTACTCAATTGATGGAAGAGACTTTGACTTTCATGCTTTGAGGCATCAATTCATCACGAACTTAGCTAGGGCAGGTGTTCCGTTGGCGACTGCAAAAGAATTGGCCCGGCACTCAAAAGTTGATCTTACAGCCAACATCTACACTCACCTGAATACTAACGACACAGCGCCAAGCGTCGAGAAACTGCCATCGCTTCCAACTGGTCAACGGGCATCAGTTGTTTTGGGAAAGCACATGGGAAAGCACATGGGAAAGCAGGTTACTAGAAAGCCTGCTATTTCGAGCAACTTCAATGGATTGCAAATCGCGATGCAGCCAATGCGTTGATACGAAAAAAGCCGGAAAGTGCGGCTTTGATCGAAGGGTGAATAACGGGACTCGAACCCGCAACCTCTGGAATCACAATCCAGTGCTCTAACCAATTGAGCTACATCCACCATATTGTAGATATGACCACGCCGAAGTCGAAAAGTTCGCCAAAATGAACGTTGTGATCAAGGTTCGAATTCTAAACATCGCCCCCCAGTTGGTCAACGGATTACCGAGTCAAACCGCCACCAATCGCGAGAATTGAGACGGTGAGTTCCGATTTTGAGGCCGTGGCGAACTTTGATACGGATTACAGAATGGGGTAAGGGACAGAGCCCCTACGAGTCGCTTGCATCGCAACGGCTTGCCGGAGCACGGGTCAGCCCATCCTCGATGTCAGTTCTTTAACGGCAGCGTTCCATTCAGGAAACTGAAACTCGAATCCGCTTGCCAGTAGTCGCCCCGGTACCACTCGGCGACTTTTCAAAATCAGCTCCGTCTCCGTCTGCATGACCACGGCTCCGATCGTTGCCATCCATTTCGTGGCCGGCAATCCAACCGAGACGTTCATCGCGTTTCGCATGTGCGACGTGAAATCTTTTTGCGGAAGCGGGTTGGGGGAAGCGAGATTGACGGGGCCGGTGAACGTCTCATCGTTGATCAAATGGAAGATCGCGGCAACGAAGTCCGCTTCATGGATCCAGGAGACATATTGGTTTCCGCTTGCGATCGATCCGCCCAATCGCAATCGAACAAGATTCGACAGTACTCCAAAAATACTACCCTTGATCGGGCTCATTACCATCGCCGTTCGCAAGGCAACTTTTCGCGTCGCAGGTGTGTCGGCGACTTCCTGTTCGCGTTCCCAAGCTTTGGCAATCTCGACACTCAGTTTCCAGCTTTCCGGATAGTCCGTCTTGTCTGCACCGATCCATCCACTCTCTTCATCGTTGCCCGCGTCGAGTCGGTGGTCGTAAATCGTCGCCGTACTCATCTGCAACCAGACTTGCGGCGGGTTTTCGCATTGAGCGATTGCTTGGCCGACCACGCGAGTTGAATCGACCCGCGAGTCCATCATTTGTTTTCGATTGGTCGCGTTGTATCGACAATTGACGGTTCGGCCCGCCAGGTTGATCACTACATCGGAACCGTCCAAACTGTTGGCCCACTGGCCAATGGTTTTGCCATCCCACTGGATCGAGTTTGGGTCGTCGGCGCGGGGTGACCGGCTCAAGACGACGACATGATGTCCCATGGCAGTAAGCTTTTCACAAAGCATTTGCCCCACGTGACCGGTGCCGCCAGGAATCACAATTTTCATGAAGGGATGATTAACAAAAAATCGGTATTCGAAGTAACTCTTTTGACACTTGATTAACCGGAAGTTGTCCCTTCACACAACGAAAGGCTAAAAAATCCGCCGCGCGTCCTTATGACACACGACGGATTGATTTGAAAAGCGTGTTAAAAGAAGCCAACACCGGAACTCGATTATCGATCGGTTTGCGATTGAAGTTCAAATTCCAGATCGGTAACGAAATTTTCAACTTCCGCGACTAGCGATTCGTTAGCATGCAGAATCAAGATACCACCGACACAAGTCAATGCGGCTTCACCTTGCCCCGTCGCTTGCCAGTCGTCTGCCGAAACTGTCGTTTGAATTGCGTCAATCAAAAGCGATTCGGCCGTGACGAGTGGAACGTTGACTGGGGCACCAGTTAGGGGGTTTGTCGCGCTGGGATGTGGTCCAACAATCGTTTGAGCAGCAGGCTCAACGTCACTTGAGCCTACCAAACCTCCGCCCCCGAGCCCTTGGATGCAAAACACACCGCCGCCCCCACCGCCGCCGCCCCCACCGCCAATTTGATTGACGTATCGCGGTGTACCAATTCGGTCAGCTTCCAAGCGCTTGATCAAATCGAGCAGGTTGCCGACGCGAATCATCTTTCGGCGGAAGTATTCAGGAGAGTCTGCGTCGTCATTGGAAATGATCTGGATGACGTTTCCTGAAATAAAATACGTTGCGTTGTAGGGTTTAAGCAATAACCGGAGACCCTCTGAGACGGGAATGTCCCGAAGCGAAACAGAAATGGGTGTGTCGTACTCCAGTGAATCGTCGATGGCGGACGAATCAAGTACGAAATTGATCGAAAGTTCTTCCTCGAGCACCGTTTTCACATCGCCGAAAGGTGATTCGTCAAACATCAGGTCCATTCTCTGGGCCAGAGCGACTTTGATGTCGTTTGTTGCTCGCGTTGTATCGGACAGTTTGACACCAACGGCTGGCTTTGGCGCAACAAAGCCAGCCTCAAGTAGATCAACTTCCTCCTGGTTGATTGTCTCTTCGTTGACGTCTTCTTGAGCCACAATGTTACTTGGTGCTCCGAATCGTGAGTCCTCCGGCCACAGCGCCATCGTCAAGACTGCCATGAAAAACAAAACTGCGGTGCACATTGTCATGAATCTCATCATCCACCTCTTTCTGCTGACTTTAGAAACTGCCTTCAAATTTTCTGCCAGGACGCTGGCGTCCCCAAACTCTTCAACCGCTTGGATCAATGCCGACTGCCGTTCGACTCCGCTTTCGGTTAATTCCGCAACACGAGATTCCAGGTGGTCGCGGAGTTCTTCTCCAATCTTCTCCCGTTGACCCGGGCTCAGCCGCAACAACCGGCTGACAAGAGCGAGATACGCCTCAAATTCTTCGTTCGACATTTCTTTGGTTCTCCTGTTGTTTGCCCCACAAGAGTAGAGTCTGTTTCAAAACTGATTTCGAAACCGGCTCCGTATTATCTAAAAATTTAGTTCTGCGTCATTTATTGGATTGTTGATACACAGTTTGTCGTTTCGTTCCTTACGATCCTTTTGCAATCGGGATCGTTTGAAAGTAGCCGCGCATCAGTGTGGCCATGCAAGTCGCGTATTGATTCCACTGGTTGGCCTGTCGGGCAAGCCGTTTCTTTCCCGCCGAAGTCAACGAGTACCATTTTCGTTTACGGCCTGTCGATGCGTCCCAACGGCATCGGATCAATTTTTCCGCCTCGAGCCGGTGCAATAGCGGGTAGAGCGTCCCTGCAGACAATTTAACTTTCTCGCCTGACGCTTCGCGAATCAATTTCTGAATCACGTAGCCGTATTGCGGCTCGCGGTCGAGAACCGAAAGCACCATCAGGTCCAAACTGCCTCGCAGCAGGTCACTTTCAAATTTATCTGTCTTCGCCATGATTTCCCCGTTGGCGACATGCCTGCTTTTCTAACAGGTCGGTCGCCGATGCATCGTGTACCGATATATTACAGAATTCGCCGTGGGTCGTCAAGAAAATCTGGAGACCTCGAGAAAATCACTGATTGTTGGTAATCCGGCGAACAACAGTGCGGAGAAAATTCACTCCAGCGCAAAAAAAGCCCGGCTTCAAAATGAAGCCGGGCAAAAGTTTTCAATTCAGCAGGTTGAGAATCAAACCAGGAAGTTCTCAAAGCTCACCGAGCGGAACGTATTGAAGTCGTAACGTCCGTTGTACAATCCAAATCGACTTAGCTCACGTCCGTCAGCCGCACCCAGAACCGTCAAGCTGTTCGTCAATGGAGCGTTGCCATTGAGCAAGAACTGCGTTTGAACAGAAGGTGTGACGAAGAATGTATTGAACTGCTCGTTCGATCTAACGTGGAAGAATTCCGCGCCGCTGAGGTTTACGCCCGCGAACGAATCGCGAACTCGAACACTGTCACGGTTTTGGATCCGAGAGCTACTGATGTCGTATCCATGCGGTCCACCTGAGCCAGCATCATTGGCAACCAATCGGTCACCGTCGCCGGAACCGAGGTTGACCGTGACGGCTCCCTGCAACCGATCAAGGTTGCCTGTGTCGGCGACCAAAGCAGAGCCAAGGTTAACAAGATCTTCGTTCTCTCCAGTGTTGACCGTCGTTGTCGTATCCGGCAAAGTGGCCACAACGTTACCGACATCATCACCAACGCCAAGATTCGCAGTCAAAGTATTCGCCCCTGAGTTTCCGAAGATACTCAAGATGTCATCTCCACCAACGGTGTTGATAATCGCTGTTGACGCTGGGGAGGCATACATGCTGAACACGTCTTTGTCCTGTGTACCAATCAACGTAAATCGCTCGATTCGACGTGACGAGGCGATTGTTTGGAATGCCGAGCTAACTCCGTTGGCTCGAATGTCCAGCGTGGAGGCAACGGTCGTCGCTCGGACAATGATCTGGTCATCCGCATCGGTTCCAGAATCGCGAACTGTCATGTGGCGTCTGGATTTGTCCGCAAACGAAACGTCATACAAATCATTTCCACTTCCGCCGTCAAGGATTCCGTCGCGATACGAATCTTCACCGACTCGGAAGTAGTCATTACCAGCAATGCCCCAAGCATTAAAGAATCCGACATTGGAGGTTGCGACAATATCAAAGACATCGTCACCGTCGTCACCGATCATGATCAAGTTGCCAATGCCGATACCGCGATCAACGACGAAGGTATCGTCGCCGTCCTGTCCTTTAATCTGAACTGTATTGACATTGATTTCTTTAACTACGATTCGGTCACGTCCTTCGCCAGCGAGAATTTCCAGCGTTTCGATATTGGGGTCTAAGCTAACCGCGTCGTCCAACAATTGAACTCGCTCGCCATTGAGTGTGACTGTATCGCTGATATCAGAAAGGAACGTGTTAACACGATCGATTCCGCCAGCTCCTGTGTCACGCACAAAGTGCGTCCGAGAAAGCGTGTTGGTAAGGAAGTAAACGTAACGGTCGTTTCCTTCACCTCCATCAGCTCGCGTGTCACCAAGGACGTCGACTTCGAACCGGAAGTACTCACGACCACCAAGTCCGATCATCGACAGACTGTTCTCAGCAAGCAAACTCTGTACGAGGAAGACATCGTCGGTCTCAGTACCTGTCAACAAAATTCCACCAACCGCTCCGCTTGGCAACGAGAAGGAACCGCCCGTGGCGACATAGTCAATGATTGCATTGGCCATGCCCTTGATCTCAGCCTCGTTGACGACAACGGCTGCTGGAGCCAATCCATCGATGCGAGTGACCGACAGGAAGTTTTGACCCGTTCCACCATCAATGTGGATTCGGTCGGATCCGGCATCAGCGCCGGTATCATGAATCAGGAACTCATCGTTACCGCCGTCACCGAAGAAAGTGAATCCGCGAGTCGCCGATGTGATGTTGAATCGGTCATCACCTTCTCGGCCACGGAATTCAAATGACTCAATTCCGACGATATTGGATCCGCTGGCAGTGGTCACGTCCACTCCGTTGATTCGAATCAAAGTCTCACCAACTTGGAAGACATCGTCCCCAGAAGTACCATTCATCACGAGCGAGTCATTTTCAGCATCAACACTGTCGATGATCGAAATTTGTGTACTGCCAAAGATGTCACCGACGTCATAGGAGTCGTCGCCAGCACCACCGTGCAATTCCAGGAATTCAGTTTCTGAGTTTGTAACGGTAAATCGATCGTCACCACCTAGTGCATAAAGCGCCAAAGTTTCAATGGTCTCGTCGAAGTCAACAAAGCTAAGGCCCAACTCGTAAGTCAAGTATCCGAATTTGATATCGCCATCGACTTCGAGGTCTTGAGCATTGTCGTCGAACTGAATTTCAATTCGATCATTGCCAAGGTTGGCGTTGCTGTCGTTGATTTCAACACGGCGATCCAAAGCCGCGTTAAGTCCCACGATAAACGTGTCGTCACCTGTGCCGCCTTCGACGGTCACGTCACCGCGAGCGGTGTTTTTGATTTCGATTGTGTCCTGAGCGCCAAGTGCATCAATGGTCATAAGCGTTTCGGGCAACAATCCTTCGACGCGGAACACATCGTCGAACTTGTCGTCGATGCCTAGCGTACCCTGCAAGTCAATCAGCGAGAAAACGCCATCGGTTGCCTGGAACTCAATCGCCGCGTTGGTCATGCCGGAAATCAGACTCTCCTGCACGATAACTTCGACGCCTGCGTCAGCTCCGTTGAGTCCGGAGATTGCAGCTGCTCGGCTGACAAACATCTCGTTGTTGCCCATGCCGCCATCGATAAAGATTCGATGCGATACCGTAGCCGGTGATGTTTCGGTAATGAAGTACTGGTCATTACCTTCGGAACCGAGATAGCTGAATCCCGTTCGCGTGGTCGAGTTGATCTGGAAGATGTCGTCTTCTTCGCGCCCATCCAGACTGATCGACTCAACACCTGTGATTTCTCCAAGCCCAAGGCTTGAATCAACCAGAAGCTGTCCGTTAATGAAAATCGTATCGTCGTTAATGACGAACGTATCAACTGCAGCTGTTCCCAGCAGAGTGAGTTGATCGTTTTCAGCATTAACACTGTCGATAATCGAGATTTGCGAATTCAACGCGTTGCCATCGGTAGCAATCGTGTAAGTGTCATCGCCCACTTGTCCCCGCAGCTCAAGGTTGTTGGTAACGACTCCTGTGACATTGAAGATGTCGTCGCCGTCACGACCAACCGCGGCCAGCGTTTCGATATCGCGGTGGAAAAGCACTCGATCCGTATTCAAGGCAATTTCGCCGAACGGCTGAGCTGAAGTTACACCGTTGTCATTGATATCGATCACGTCTGCTGCGTTGGTAAAGATCACTTCGACGCGATCATCGCCGGCTGCAGAACCCGACACCGTAATGTCAACGTTGTCGATTGCCCATTGATCGAATCCTGTTCCGCTGTTGTTGGGTTGAATCCAGCGGAACTGTGTGGCAGTGGTGCGGGCCGCCGTTGGAATGTCAACTTCGACTCGGTTGAACAAGGCATAGGCAGGATCATCCACGCCATACTCTTCGAGGTTGACCCAGTTCACACCATCAATGCTGTATTCAAGGAAGACAGCTTCCTCAACCAGGTCGGCGTCTTCGCCACCATTGGTACCGTCACCGATGATCAAGTCAAAGCCAATCGTCCCTCCGCCAGTGGTATCCAATGGAAACGTTGACGCACTGCGTGCTCCGCCGCCATCAAAGTAGAGTGAATTTCCATCGCTACCAACAAAGTTAGTGTTCGCCGTCGCATTGACAATTGACTCCCAGACACTTGCATCAATATCGGGGTCAAAATTATCAACTCCAATTCCCGAATTGATATCTGTTATCGTTACCGTTCGCGTTTTCACGCCATCAACGTTGATGAAGTAGGTGTCAGAACCATCTCCGCCTTCGATTTCGATGTCGCCCAATGCCGCATCGGCAACGGTGATAATGTCATCGCCTTCGAAAGTGAAGATTCGCAAAAGCGTTGGGTCCGCGAGGCCACTGACGATGATTTCATCAACGTAGTTAGAGTCGCCCACGCCACCGATATTCGAACCATAAAGTTCAATCAGCGAAAAGATTCCGCCGGTCGCTTGATAGTCGATATCGGCAATCGTCATTCCAGCGATGTTGGAGGTGCTCATGGTTACCGGGTTCGGCAGCGCCAGTGCGCCGTTGCGATCGATGAACATTTGGTTCGTTCCAGATCCACCGTCGATCAACAACGAAGATCCACCGAGCGGAGTTGCTGTCGCATCGGTAATGTTGAAAACGTCATCGCCGCCAGAACCAAAGAGGTTCGCCGGCGTCGTTGTTCGCGTGACATCAAACGTGTCATCTCCGTCGAGTCCGTCGATATCGAAATTCTCAATGCCTGAGAAGCCTGCATCTTTAACGGCTGACGACGGGTAATTGACACCGTTGAATACGTATCCGCTGGCGTTGACTTCGATGGTATCGTCACCTGAAGTCAAGCTTACATAAAACGTGTCGTTTTCGCTGTCAACAGAATCGGTCACCAAGAGATCAAAGATCGAATCGATGCTGGCCAAATAGTAGTCGTCTCCTGCGCCGCCCCGGAATTCGGCTTGACCATCAACGGTGTTACGAAGCAAGAACCGGTCGTCGCCAGTCAATCCATGTGCGATCAAGTCATCGCCTGCAGTGATCGCAAGAACGTTAAACTCATCGTCGCGTACATCGCTGCCAAAGAGTTGGATACCGGAACTTGCAGAACCGCTGCTGAACGATCCGCCAGTCGCAGTGACATTGATGGTGGCGTTAGTCATTCCATCAATCGTGATGCTGTTTATTGATGACGCTTGAACAGTCTCTTTAACCGAAGCCAGGGCTTCAAGGAAAGTGACATTCAATGAGTTTCTCCCCAATCCTCCATTGATGAAGAGATCGGAGGAACCTGAAGATAGAGCGTCGTCTTCGACATTAAAGATGTCGTTGCCGCCATCGCCAAAGAATCGCACGCCTCGAACCGTGGTGTTGATATCAAACGTATCAACATCACCAAGTCCAGCGAAATCGAACGATTCGATACCAAGGCCAATCGCCGCAGCGACCGGAACGGTGATTCCGTTCACTTGCATCGTCGTGGCATCGATAAAGAAAGAGTCCTGCCCGTCGGTTCCGACGGCGACCAGCGAGTCGTTCTCGGCTCCAATACTGTCAGAGATATTTACATTGTTGAATGAACTTGCGGGCACGCGATACGAGTCGTCGCCGCTTTCGCCAAACAGATTCAAGTTGCCAGTGATGTTTTGGTCGGCGTTGAATACATCCGCACCGCCGCCGCCAGAGACAGAGATTGCATAGTTTGATGTTGGGAATTCAAATCGATCGTTTCCAGAGCCACCGTAGAATTCAACCATGCCGTTGGCAAGGACGCGACCGCTGTTGATGTTGACTCCGTTACCACCGTCGAAAACCCAAATCGTGTCGCTGGTCGCGTTGGAGCGAATCGTGTCATCACCATCACCGACAAGAATGTAAGATCCAACAATTCCGGGTGCATCGAGATCTGGAACATTGACAATAAACTGGTCAAATCCACCACCACCATCAATGGTCAGCGTCCCAATGGTCGAAGCATCGTAAACTCCGGTCAGCACGCCATCAATAACAACTTCGAGGTTGGCGCCAACCTGATTCAACTCAATGACGTTGTCCAGGTTGTTACCGGTAAGGACGGGGTTAGTGTCAACAGGTTTAAAGCTGGTGACTTCGACCGCCCACTGGTTGCTTGCGTTGGTGTATTGTTGGAAAGTCCAAAAAGTGTTTGGGTCAGCCGGGTCAACCAGAGTCGTCGTATAGCGTCCCCAGAAGTGGTTGCCGCTATCAATGTAGGACGACTCTCCAGCCTTGACCGGCGTTGGATTATTGAATGCAATCGCTGATCCGATACCACCGATTGGAACGCCAATACTCACGTATGAGCTTGGGAAAAGATCCAGTCCAGTTGCAGTGTAACCGATCGCAACAGCGCCAGTCGTTGGGCTGACTGAGATAGAAGGGGTAACAAAATCAAGGCGGCCAGAAGTATCCTGAATGCTTCCTTGTTCAACAATCGCTTGGGTCGCGGTATTAATTTTGTACCAGCGAATCCCCGTATTGATTCCAAGTCCCGAGTTATTGCCGAGATTGGTTCCAAATTCATCGTAGTCGCCGCGGACAGCGTGAGCTGCGTAGAGGAAGTCACCGTCTTGAGCGACAGTCGCATTAAACTGCGTCAGAAAACGGTCACGAATAATATCGACTGGTTGGCGAACAACATCTGGCTCACGATAGTCGTCAACATTCAATGGCGTGACGCCAGCAACAGCCAAGTCCAAACGAACGTCTGGAATTCCGGGGCGGGCAAACTCGGTTAGAAAAAGTTGACTTCCGCGAATACCTGTAGGGAAAGTATCGTTGTCTGGCAATGCTTCGATCGCCAGACCCCAATCGGAGGTCTGGTCTGCCAATTCGGGCTGGACGTTTTCCAGTCCAATTTGAATCTCGAGTCCATGATTACCAACTGCCAGTGGTGCAGCCCGATCGATAACTTCCGCTCGGCTCATTTCGATCGCACCACCAAAGAGCGCGTTCTGCGGCAGCGACGCAATCGAGGTTCCAATCAGCGCGGGGCCAAATAGGGTCGCCGTGAAGACTTGGCCGGTAATCGACAAACCGATTGTGTCGATCGAAAGAGTCACTTCGCGAAACTCATCCAGAAAAACGAAGTTGCCGTCGGCATCAAACCGGCCTATGTCATACTGAAACAACGCTCCTTTCCAGGACCCTGTTGGGTCAGGAGTGTTGGATGCGGCAATGTGAATCCCGTTGCCTTGCACACCGAATGCGTCATCGTTTAGGTCGGTGTTATCAACTGCGATCGCATACCAGCGATCATAAAACGAATCGTAGACAACTCGTGGCTGTGAAAGCGAGACGCCGTCCCCTAATGGGCCAGTGCCAGCGTTGCCAAAGAATGTCTCCAAGTCGCTGGAAGACAACAAGCTGCCATCAGTTTTGTCATAAATCGATACGCCGTCATTGACGAACTGTACAATGTGATTGTCACCGACAGCGCCAGATATGTTCGGTGGATTGGCGTTACTGTTAACACCACCGACAATACTTGTAAAGCTCAAGCCAATGTCGGCCGTCAGCATCTGCTTGGGTTCCAATTTTTCGTATTGGTAACCCGCTTGAGTTCGCGTCCGCGAACGCTGCTTGGAGCTAAGGATGCGACTTAAGTTGGATGATGTAAATCTTGGAAGCTTTCGCTTTACGTCGGAGCGACTAGTACTCATTCTTTTTTTCCTTAACTCAATTTTGCAAGTCGCGTCCGCATCGCTGGGTGATGAATGATCAATGATGTGCGACAGACACGAGGACAACAAATCGGAAGTAGTAAGCGTCGTCCGAGGAGGGAGCAGTGCGCTTGAAAAAATCGCACAACGGGGACGCAAGTTTTTTGGCCGCTTTCCATCTACCAATTGAAATGGCGCCGACCACTGTTTTCAGAGGGTTTATCTTAGTTAACGCCCCTACAACGTGCAAAACCCTTAGAAGCGGAATAATCAGAACCCCAGAATACCGCCTAGAACTAGCGCGACAGTCGGTTGGATTTCAGAGGTCGACCGATTCGATGTGGTATTTACCGGGAAATCGTGTCGCAAGCGACGGGTTGAGGCCGCCGTGGAACGATATGACTCCGATGTGATGTTGTTAACACAGCGTTCAAGCTGGCTGAAAACAATTCGACAGGTGCGGCGAGTCGTTGCCAGCGACCCGAAATAGCTGACCCGACGAGACTAGGCTTATCGGTTTCTGGTTCGTCGTAGTGAAACGGCAACCAAACCCAACAGAATACCGAAAGCGTGCGTTGGCTCAGGCACAGCCTGGTTACGATATACAAGAGATCCATTTTGACCGACCAAATTTGCTTCTAAACGCTTCGCAAGAAAAAATCGCATACCGATAAGATTCCCTACCGATTAATCACCGAAGAACGCGTTCACTGGGTGACTAATTGGACGGATCGGATGTCGTACCGATGCCCGATTCGGCTTCTTCGTCGCGCATATCGTTTTCTGGAACGGAGATCGGCTCGGCTTCTTCCACTGCACCTTCGCCTTCCTGCTCGAAGAACGACTGATAAAGTCCATTGAGATCTTTGTAGTGATCTTCGCCGTGTGTCAGCTCGCCACCGGTGTGGCCGACAAACCCAATGCCGAAAGCCAACAGAATCAAACCAAGTTTCCACATCAATCCATCATCCGGATCTCGATTCCGGGCGCTGGCAGCAAACAACGAAAGCAGCAACGCAATGACGGTCGCAATGATGCCGGAAGTACGATGCCAGAACAGTGAATCTTCCTGATCAAGCAACGTCGCATCGAGTGCTTGGACGCCATAGCGTTCCATCGGTGCGTAAAACCATCCTGTAGCACAGGCTAAAATAGCGCCGAGCGTTCCCAGCCACAAACAGTAGTAAGCACAATCGCTCATGACGAAGTTGCCACGCAGACTGAAAAACGCAAACAAACCGGCCGCTAACAAGAGTCCGATCGGTAAGTGAATAACGGCGACGTGCAGCGAGCCGACTGCGTTGAGGACCTGTTGTTGATCGGCGTTGGCTGCCGCTTCATCTTGACCGGCAGCAGGAAGCGGAATGTCCTGAAACTCGCCGGCGTCGTCAGGCCATTCGGCTCCATCGTTAATCCAATTCTTGACGAGCAAGATTTGTTTTGGCGTCAATGGATTGTGAGCATCATCCGGAGGCATCTTCTCGTTTTCGTCATCACTAACGAGGTAAAGATACAGGTCGCTGCTGTCGGCGTCTTCCGGGATGACATAATTCAGAGCCTCGTCTTTGACGTCGATTCGAAAGTCTTCTTCCTCGGTCGGACCATGACAAGCGATACAGTGGTTTTCCAAAATGGGCTTGATGTCTCTTGCGAAATCAACAGGCGTGTCGCTCTGAGCTGCGACAGCTGAACCACTTAACAGACATGCGCTGACGATGATCAACGATAGAAAATTCGGAAAAGTACGCATCAAAATGAATCCACAAACGTGCAGGAAGATTGTTTGGCGTTTTCGGCAACAACACCACCAAGAGTTTTGATTCTAATCCAAACGAAGTTGGCGTGCCATGGAACGAAAGTCAATCTATCGGTTGCTTTCGCAAAACGTCACATATATACCAGGCAGCACCAAGTACGCCACTTTCGCAGCTTGACCCGCTTGAAGATTGACTCGCCGGCTGAATCGACGCTACGTCGACCTCTCTTCAAGCACGGGAACAATCAGCACTTTTCCATCTCCCAATCGCCCGGTTCTTGATGCAGCGACCATCGCTTGCGTGATCGGTTCAGCGACTTCGTCCCGGCACCACACAGAGATTTCGACTTTCGGAACGAACGCCAGCGAATACTCATTCTCGAGATAGCCCTCAAGGTAATTTTTTTGTCGACCATAACCTTTGACTTCGCGGATACTGATTTCCTCGACGGGCTGACCGACAATCGATTTAATGACTTGCTCGACCAAGTACGGTTTTACGATGGCGAGAATTTGTTTCACGATGTTTCCAATGGCTCTTTTACTGCTGCCCAAGTCCAATGTCGATCCGAAGTCGCGGTGACGGTGCCTGGGTCGTAGCCCAAATCGGCAACCATCGCTTTGATTTCGTCAATGGAAAGTGACGCGTGAAGTGATTCTTTAAACAACCGCCGTGAATAGTCCGATTCCTGGCCGGCATAAGTTTTGACAATTTCGTCGACGGTCTCGGCAGAATCGGGACGCATTAAGTCGCGGACGAAGACGACTCCTCCGGCGCGCGTCACGCGATCGATCTCTTTGAGAACGGTTTGAGGTTCAGGAATATGATGCACGATACTGTTGGACATGACGGAGTCAAACATCGAATCTTCGTAGCCCATGTCTTTCGCATCGACTTGGGCCAGTGTCACACGACCACGAATGCCGGCAACTTCAAGGTTGTAAACTGCCAGGTCCAACATGCTGACGGCCATGTCGATCGCCATCAAACGAACTTCGGGTGTTCGTTTACACAGCTCGATTGGAATCAGGGCCGTTCCTGTTCCAGGGTCAAGGATGTCCGCAATGCGGTTAGTTTCTGATTGACTTTCTTCGAGTTCATTAACGTCCAGCGGCCCTAAATGTTTCCCGTTGGAATCTAGAAAAGCAATATACTCATCGACAAACCGGACGTTGACTTCGCTGTGGTCCATGCGATTGTATTCGCGCGCATCGTCGTCGGTGTCCATCACTTCTGGTTCAAGCGTCCGTTTCAAAGGTTCCACAATCCGGGCTCCTGAATTCAGTCCGTTTAGCTTTCTGGGCACTTTACAATCACCGATCGCCCATGAATATTCTCGTTGCAAACGGACAAAGTAGAAGGGCCCTCTTAGTAGAAGGGACCTCTTTTGACTGACCTCTCCGCAAAAAAGGCGCTTGCAAAAGAAGAGCCATGGCAAATCATGTTGCATCATGTAAATTTTGCCAAAAAGCAACCCGCACCGGCTCAGCCGGATTTTGACAGGATGAACAGGATGTTGCGCAGAAGACCTGATCGAAAATGCGAGCACTGGTCTCTGTGAACCTCTGTGCTCTCTGTGGTTGAAAAAGACGAATCGGAACTGCGGCAAAAACGCGCGGAAGGATTTACCACAGAGGACACGGAGGAACACAGAGGATAGCGCGCATTGTCTCTGTGAATCTCCATGCTCTCTGTGGTTGAAAAAGACTGAGCACGAACCAAGCCAATCAATTAGCCATTCTCTTGATGCCGTCTTTCAACCTCACGACATTGAAGTTGATTAGCAATCCAACTCTCTTGTCGCTCAACTTCAAATAGGAAAGCAACTGAGCTTCATGCAATGGCGTCGTATTCTGCACCGCCTTGAGCTCAACAATAACGCGATCCTCGACAAGTAAATCGATTCTGTAACCTGCGTCCAATTCAACGCCGTCGTACTTCACGGGCAAAGCCAACTGCACCACAACACTCATTCCTCGTTTGCGAAGTTCGTGGGCGAGACAGGCTTCATAGGCCGACTCCAATAGCCCCGGCCCAAGCTTCGTGTGTACTTTCATGGAAGCGTCAACAATCTGGCCAGTGACTTCGTTTAGTTCCATTGGACTGCTCCGGGGGTGTTTCATCAGACATTTTGTTTTATCAGATTTGTCATTGAGGACAGCGCGTATTTTTCTCTGTGCTCTCTGTGGTTGAAAAAGACGAATCGGAACTGCGGCAAAAACGCGCGGAGCTCGGCGCGCCTCTCTGAATAAGGGCGAACAGGCCATGCCCGACGAAGCGCGTCCTTGCGTACCAGACGATTCGCGCGAAAATCATTTAAGTG